>NC_010581.1:0-682500 GCF_000019845.1 Beijerinckia indica subsp. indica ATCC 9039
TTAACAGATGGCGAATACTCCCTCGGCCAAAAAGGCTGTCCGTAAGATCGAACGCCGCACGGCGATCAATAAATCGCGTCGCAGCCAGATGCGGACTTATATCCGCAAGGTCGAGGAGGCGATTGCTTCCGGTGATGCCGCCGCTGCCACTTCCGCTTTGCAGAGCGCCGCTCCCCTCGTGATGCGGGCCGCGCAAAAAGGCATCGTTCATAAGAATACTGCTTCTCGCAAGGTTTCGCGGTTGAGCAAAAGGGTGAAAGCCCTCGCCTGAAAGTTGTTCTCAGGTAAAACATGATCCAGCCCGGCTCCGCCGGGCTTTTTTATTGTCTTTCTTGCTCTTGTTCCTCTTGCTCTTGGCCTTCCGGCCCGACGCCTCGGCACTGCCCGATTCCCAAGGCTGAAAAGGTGATGCATGACGCATCGGATCCCCTTCATCGACGCCATTTCTCGAGTCGCCAAAGAGGGGATGGAAGCCTTTCACAGCGCCGCATTGGCGGTCGAAAAAGGGCCCGAAGCGCTGCAAAAGAGCCCGAATTTTTTTTCGTCGCACGGCTACGCCGCTCAGATAAAATTAAGTCTGATCAATGGGTTGAATGGAAAGCACGGGGGTGCCTCATCAATGGGCTGGGTTGACTCGGGGTCTGGCGCGATTCGATTTGGACCAACCGTAACCTTCACCATTGGTCCCCAGCCCAACCCCGCCGTTTTTGGGTCCATTAGAGAGGTGGGGAATCAAACGCTTAGATGAGTCAAGCAAAAAGCGGCCGATTTCGAGTTTATGAATCCTTATCAGCCATTGCATTTTCATGTTCGGCGCGGCTTGCGGCCCCCCTTTGCTATGATAATGTGACTGAACCCGGCGAGATGCTTTGCTTGAGAGGCCCGGACAGAGACGCCCGGGCAAGGGGCGAAAGCATTTCCTAAGATTTTTCCTTCATAAAAGGCGAAAGATGCAATTCTTTGCTCGCAATCCTTTTGCCTCCAGTCTGCGTCAGAATGGAGAATATCTTTCTCGCCATGGGTTGTTTATTGTTATTCAGAAATGAATTGGGCATAAGATATATGCCAATTCTGTTTCTTTATTGAAAGATTTCCCTTCTTATTATTCGCGTATACGTTGTGTTGCGTTGTTTATGGCAAAATAAGGCTGTTTCTGTTTTGCAGGATCTTAACGTGATCTTGCAGAAGGTACGGGTTATTGGGTGTGTTCAACGCGAAAAAGGCGGAGGGAGGATATATGGCTAATATACAACGTGTGACGCCATGTCCCCTGGTCAACGGTTCTCGCTTCACGGATCGGTTACAAACCGGTCTTAGAGGGACACGTGACCCAATCGCCGATGGGAATAAAGGACTAAGAAACGTGCAATACCGAGAGGCGCGACGAGGCAAGAGCCGAAGAGATTCGGGAAGAAGCGATGGCGATGCGCCACGTTGAAATCTGCCTGCGGCTGAAAGCAAAGCTGTTTGGACGCCTCTGTTCCTAATTTTACGACAGAAGAATGAAAATGCCGGATGCGCGTGGACTTATGGCTCTGCCACAACAGATCGAAGACGACAACGAGACGGGACGTAGGGTGAACCTTGGGGTGAACAAAGACGAAGCCTGGGAGCGAATCTGCCGCAGGCTGCGCGCCGAACTCGGTGAAGATGTCTTTGCGTCCTGGTTCGGCCGTCTCGAGCTCGATCAGGTTGCCGATGGCACGGCCTTTCTTTCCGTGCCGACGAAATTTCTGAAGAGCTGGATACAGTCGCATTATACCGACAAGATTCTGGCGATTCTTGCCGATGAATTTGGCAATGCCAAACGCATTTCCATCGGCGTGCGCCCCACGAGCCGAGTCGGGCGCTCCTTTCCCGCCGATGCCGAACGCGACAATTCTCCTGAGAATGCTGAACCAGCCGCGCGGCCGGCGCGGTCGCCCGTTGGCGCGGAAGTGAAATTCTTCACGGGCCCGGACAAGAAAACAGTTCGCGAGATAAGTGATGCCGAAGCGCTCAATGGTTCGCCGCTTGACCGGCGCCTGAGCTTTGCCAATTTCCTCGTCGGACGCTCGAATCAATTGGCCTTTGCCGCGGCCAAGGGGATTGCCGCGGCTGATCCCAATGATCCGCTCTTATCGAATCCGCTCTATCTTCACGCCTCGGTGGGGCTCGGCAAGACGCATCTTCTGCAAGCCATCGCCCATGATGCCATGATCATGAAGCGGCGCGTCATTTATCTGACGGCCGAAAAGTTCATGTATGGCTTCGTGGCCGCGCTCAAGGCGCAGACGGCGATCGCCTTCAAGGAAAAATTGCGGACGATCGACATTCTCGTCATCGATGATGTCCAGTTCCTGCAAGGCAAATCGATCCAGCAGGAATTCTGCCATACACTCAATGCCTTGATCGATGCTGGCCGGCAGATCGTCATTGCCGCCGATCGCCCGCCGGCCGATCTCGAAAGCCTCGACGAACGGGTCCGTTCGCGTCTTGCTGGCGGTCTTTGCGTCGAAATGGGCGCGCTCGACGAGGCTTTGCGGATCAAGATCCTCGAGACCCGGATCGGCGCGGCCAAGCTCGTCCATCCTTATTTCGATGTGCCGCAACCGGTCATTGCCTATGTCGCGAGTGTCATCCAGACCAATGGCCGCGATCTCGATGGCGCGGTCAATCGCCTGCTCGCCCATGCCTCGCTCACCAGCGTGCCGCTGACCATTGAAATCGCCGAGACCGCGATCAGGGATCTGGTGCGCACCAAGGAGCCGAAACGGGTTAAGATCGAGGAGATCCAGAAACTCGTCGCGAGCCATTTCAATGTGAGCCGCGCCGATATTCTCTCCTCGCGCCGCACGGCCAATGTCGTGCGGCCGCGTCAGATCGCCATGTATCTTTCAAAAATCATGACCCTGCGCTCGCTGCCGGAAATCGGCCGCCGGTTCGGTGGACGCGATCACACGACAGTGCTGCATGCAGTGCGCAAGATTGAAAACCTGGCCTCGACCGACAATCATTTGTCCGAGGAGCTCGAATTGCTCAAACGCATGCTGATGGAATAGAAAGATTCTTTCAGCTTGTGAGAGACTCATGCCCGCCAGAAAGTCCGCCGCGTCTTTCTCCTCCAGATCGTGCGGAAGACAATCTGGCGGGAGGAAATCCGCATGATGCCGCCGCGCCTGCGCATCCTCGGCATTGACCCTGGCTTGCGCAATATGGGCTGGGGCATTGTCGAACTTCTGGGTTCGAATCTCACCTATGTGGCAAGCGGCGTCGTGCATTCGGATGGCAAGGGTGAACTCGCCCATCGCTTGAAGGATTTGCACGTGGGGCTCGCCGGTGTCATCGACGCCTATACACCGCATGAAGCCGCGATCGAGGAGACGTTCGTCAATCGCGATCCGCAATCGACCTTGAAGCTCGGGCAGGCACGCGGAATCGCTCTGGTGGTGCCGGCACTGGCCGATCTCGCGGTCGCCGAATATGCCGCCAATCTCATCAAGAAAACAGTGACGGGCAATGGCCATGCGGAAAAGCAACAGGTCGCCATGATGGTCAAGATCCTGCTGCCCAAAAGCGATGCCGGCAGCGCTGATGCGGTCGATGCGCTCGCGGTCGCCATTACCCATGCGCAATTGCGGCGCAATCCCGCTGCTCTCAAAAGCCAAGCTATGATTGGTCAGGGGCGATGATCGGCAAGCTGACCGGCCTCGTGGATAGCCAAGGGGAGGATCATGTGATCCTCGACGTGCAGGGCGTCGGCTACATCGTCTTTTGTTCGAGCCGGACTTTGCGGCTCCTGCCGAAGCCCGGCGCGTCGACCGCGCTCCTCATCGAGATGCAGGTGCGCGAGGATGCGATCAGACTTTTTGGCTTTCCCTCGGAAGTCGAGCGCGACTGGTTCCGCCTGTTGCAATCGGTGCAAGGCGTCGGTGCGAAGGTTGCGCTCGCTTTGCAGGGCCTGCTCAGTGCCACCGAGCTTGCGCAGGCGATTGCCCTTCAGGACAAAGCCTCTCTTGGCCGTGCACCTGGAGTCGGCCCGAAACTCGCCGCCCGCCTCATCACGGAATTGAAGGATAAAATGCCGGCGCTCGGGCCGGTCGATTCCCTGACAGCAAAGCTCACTATTGCCGAAGCAGAGGGTACGGCGCCTGTCGCCGCGCAAGACGCGATCACCGCTCTCGTTAATCTCGGCTATGGCCGGCCTCAAGCGGCGGCGGCTGTCGCGACATCGCTCGAAGCTTTGGGAGAAACGGCGCCGCTCGCCGATTTGATTCGCCGCGGCCTGAAGGAATTGGCGCGGTAGCTTATCTACAGGCACTGGTGGCTGATGATGCGCTCACGCCTTGCCGTGATGCACGGCTTCGGCATTTGCATCGAGCGGCCAGCGTGGTCTCGCGGCAAAGGTCATGTCGTCGACGAGGCCGAGATTCAGGCGTTCGACCCCGGCCCAGGCGATCATCGCGCCATTATCGGTACACAGCGCTGGCGGCGGCAGGACCAGGCGCAGGCCGGTTTCTCCGCAAAAGCGCATCAGCGAGCGGCGAATCGCACCATTGGCCGCAACACCACCCGCCACGACCATCGCATTGGAAGCACCAACCTGTTCACGGAAGAGGCGCAGGCCCGCACGGCTGCGATCGATGATCGTATCGACGATGGCCGCCTGGAACGAAGCGCAAAGATCGGCAACATCGGCCTTGGTCAGGGGCGCGATGCGTTCGGCCTCTATGCGGATCGCCGTTTTCAGACCGGACAGTGAGAAATCAGGTTTGGCCCGCCCGAGCATGGGACGCGGCAGATCGAATCGGGTGGGATTGCCGTCCTCAGCCATTTTTTCGACCTGCGGTCCGCCGGGATAGGGGAGGCCCAGCATTTTGGCCACTTTGTCGAAGGCCTCGCCGATCGCGTCATCGACCGTCGAGCCGAGCCGCAAATAATCACCGACGCCTCGGACCGCGATCAATTGCGTATGGCCGCCGGAAACCAGAAGCAGGAGATAGGGAAAGGCGATATGATCGGTCAGCCGCGCGGTCAATGCATGGGCTTCGAGGTGATTGACCGCGATGAAAGGCTTGCGGGCGGCCAGCGCCAAGGCCTTGCCGAAGGTCAGACCGACCATGACACCGCCGATCAGGCCGGGACCGGCGGCGGCGGCGATGCCGTCGAGATCGTTGAGCGAGACATGCGCGCGCTCGAGCGCGCGTTCAACAAGGCGGTCAAGCACGTCGAGATGGGCTCTGGCGGCGATTTCCGGCACCACGCCGCCATAGGCGGCATGTTCGGCGATCTGGCTCATGACTTCGTTGGACAGGATTTCTCCCGCCCCCTCGGGGGTCAGCCGCACGATGGCGGCGGCTGTCTCATCACAAGTGGTTTCAATACCGAGGACAAGCATGCTATCGACCTAAAATCTCGCGACCTGAATCTCGCGACCTAAAATCTTGAATTTTCCGGCCTTGACCGTGAAGTTTGGGAAAGGCGGAAGCCGCCGCGCAACGCCCAATCATCACCAAGGCCAATCCTCATCAAGAATGAATGTTGGCATGAGTTATGTCGAGGAATAGCACGATCGCTAACCCGCCGATAGATCAACCCCTTCCCCGTCTGCGGCTCGGCACGCGCGGCAGCCCGCTGGCGCTTGCCCAGGCGCATGAGCTGGCAGATCGTCTTGCCCGCGCGCATGGCTTTGCGAAAGAAGCAGTTGCCATCACGATCATCCGCACGAGCGGCGACATGATTCAGGACCGGCCCCTTTCCTTGGCGGGAGGCAAGGGCCTGTTCACCAAGGAACTCGATCAGGCCTTGATCGAAGGCATGGTCGATCTCGCCGTCCATTCCGCCAAGGACCTGCCGACCATCCTGCCGGAAGACCTCATCATCGCCGGCTATTTGCCGCGCGAGGACGTGCGCGATGTCTGGATCTCCCCAAAGGCCGGCCATCCGCGCGATTTGCCGCCGGGCTCTGTCGTCGGTACGGCCTCGCTGCGGCGCGGTGCACTTTTGAAACGGCTGCGCCCCGATCTCGAAGTCAGATTATTGCGCGGCAATGTCGAGACGCGGCTCGCCAAACTGGCCGCCGGGGAGGTCGATGCGACTTTACTGGCACTGGCTGGCCTCCGTCGCCTCGGCCTTGCCGACAAGGCGACACAAGTGCTGGCGATCGAGGATTTTCTGCCCGCCGCCGGGCAGGGCGCGATCGGCATTACGACACGGCGGGATGATGCGGCCACCCTGGCGCTTCTCGCGCCGATTCTCGATCCGGCGACTCATGTGGCGCTCGCCGCCGAGCGCGGCTTCCTCACCGTGCTCGATGGGTCCTGCAAAACGCCGATCGGTGCTCATGCCACGGTCGAACACGATCAAGTCACTTTGCGCGGCATCGTCTTGCGGCCGGATGGATCGGAATGGTTCGAGGCCTGTGAAAGCGGTCCCCTTGAAAGCGGTTCCCTGGAGGCGGCGCGGGAATTAGGCGAAACCGCAGCGCGCGCTATTCTGGCGCGGTTGCCGGAAGGATTCTTCCAAGAGAGCGCCCAAGAAAATGCCCAAAAAAACGCTAAGGAGTAGAGAGCGTGCTGGTTCTGATCACGAGGCCTTTCGAGGAAGCCCTGCGCAGCGCCGCCAAGCTCGAGGGAGCCGGCTATTCCGCGCTCTTGTCGCCGGTCCTCACCATGCGCGCCACGGGAGCCTCCTGGCCCGAGGGCGTCGTTGATGGCGTGATCGCGACCAGCGCCCAAGCTTTCGATCTTTTGGTTCTGCGGCCTGAATGGCCCTTGCCGGAAGCGCTTCGTCTGATGCCGCTATGGCTCGTCGGAGATCGAACGGGCGATGCGGCGCACCGCAAGGGATTTGACGGTCCGGTACGATTAGCTCCCCATGCGAAACTCCTAGCGCAGGAAATTACCGCCGCCCTTTCGCCGCCAGCGCGCCTCATCTATCTCGCAGGCCAGGATCGCAAGCCCGATCTCGAAAAGAAATTGAGCAAGGCGGGTCTGACCGTTGAAGCCCAGGAAATCTACGCCGCGGAGGCGGTTGACCAATTGAGCGATATCGCCCTTGAGTCCTTGAGGCGCAATGATGTTGGCGCGGCCATGCATTATTCACGGCGCAGCGCCGAGATTTTTCTTGGCCTGATGCGGAAGGCCGAACTCGATCCGGCGACATTCGTGCATATCTGCATGTCGGAGGATGTGGCTGTGCCGCTGAAAGATGCCGGTTGCGCGACGCAGGTAGCCGCAACCTCGAATGAAGAAGGCATGCTCGACGCGCTTAAGGCCATAGCCGCCGCGCGGGAGTCTTCTCGGGAGTCTTGATCCAATGCACGGCCATGGTCTCGATGATCGATGTCGCGGCGTTGCAATCGTCATCGGTGCACATGCCGATGCATCGTGACTCCGCGCTCGCGGTCGAGGCGGTCAGCCATGCTTATGGCAAAAGACGCGCGCTTGACGAGGTCTCCTTCACCGTCGCGCCCGGCCATTTTACTGTGCTGCTGGGGCTCAATGGCGCGGGCAAGAGCACGCTTTTTTCCCTGATCACGAGGCTTTATGCCACCCAATCCGGGGCGATTTCTCTTTTCGGTTTCAATATTGCGCATGATCCTGGGGAAGCCTTGCGCCGACTCGGCGTCGTGTTTCAGGCCCGTACCCTCGATCTCGATCTGAGCGTTGCGCAAAATCTCGCCTATCATGCCGCCTTGCATGGATTGTCCCCGCACGAGGCGAAACAACGCGCCGCTCAGGTTCTGAGGCAAGTTGCGATGGGCGACCGGGCCGATGATAAAGTGCGCGATCTGTCGGGCGGTCAAATGCGGCGCGTCGAAATTGCCCGCGCGCTTCTGCATCACCCACGTCTGTTGCTGCTCGACGAGCCCACCGTCGGGCTAGACGTCAAGGCGCGCGCCGAAATTCTCAGCCATGTCCGTGCCCTGGTCGCCAAGGACGGTGTTGCGGTTTTATGGGCGACGCATCTGCTTGATGAAGTGGACCCAGGCGATGATGTCGTGATCCTGCATCAAGGCCATGTGCTTGATCAGGGCAAGGCCTGCGAGATCTCGATGCGTTCCGGCATCCAAAATATAGCGGAAGTCTTTACCCGGTTGACCGGGAGCGGCGGCCGATGAGCAACGGATCCACGGCCGCGCATGGCTTCAGCCTCAGACAATATTGGATCTGCCTCAAAGGGATTATCTGGCGCGAGACCTTGCGTTATCTGCATCAGCGCGAGCGTTTCATATCCGCATTGGTGCGCCCGCTTGTCTGGCTGTTCATTTTCGCGGCGGGGTTTCGCGCCGGGGCTGGCCTCCCGTCCATGCCCCCTTATGCGGGGCCTGTCCCTTATGAGATCTATATTGCGCCGGGGCTGATGGCCGTCATTCAGCTCTTCAACGGCATGCAATCCTCGCTTTCAATGGTCTATGATCGCGAGATGGGAAATATGCGGATCTTGCTGGTGAGCCCCTTTCCGCGCTGGTTCCTGCTCAGCGCGAAGCTCCTCGCCGGAACCATGGTCTCGCTGCTCCAGGTCTATGCGTTTCTGGCCATTGCCTTTTTCTGGGATATCGGACCGCCCGACGTCTGGGGCTATGTCGCCGTCCTGCCGGCCTTGATTCTTTCGGGACTGATGCTCGGCGCGCTCGGCATGCTTTTGTCATCACTCGTCAAGCAGCTTGAAAATTTTGCCGGCGTGATGAATTTCGTCATTTTCCCGATGTTTTTTGCCTCGACCGCGCTGTATCCGCTCGCGCGTGTTCAGGAAGGCAGCCCCAAACTGGCGTTTATCAGTGCGCTCAATCCGTTCACCCATGCGGTGGAATTGATCCGCTTCGCCTTTTACGAGCAGTTCGAGCCTCTGGCGCTGGCCGTCGTTCTGGGGGCGACGCTTATCTTTATGGGCGGGGCGATCCTCGCCTATGATCCGGCGCGCGGCATGCTCGCGCGCCGGGGAGAGTGAGAAACAAGCTCGATCTTACTTTTTGGCGCCGGTGGCGTCGAAGGTCGCGAGATAAGCGGTGAGATTGTCCTGATCGCTTTCCTTCGGCAGGCCAGCGAAGATCATCTTGATGCCAGGGAGCTTGGCCTTGGGGTTCTTGATATAGTCCTTGAAGGTCGCTTCATCCCAGGTCAGACCGGAATTCTTCATCGCATCCGAATAAGTATAACCCTCGGACGTACCCGCCTTGCGGCCGATCAGCCCGTTCAGTTCCGGACCGACGAAATTCTTGGCGCCCGGTCCGATCTGATGGCAGACCTTGCATTTGGTGGTGAAGATCTTCTCACCGGCTTCGGGATCGCCGGCGGCCAGCACGGCGGTGGCGCCGGCCAGGCTCAAAAAGGCAGCCAGGGAGAAAGAAACAGTTTTGATCATCGGTATATTCCTATCGGCTCATGTCGCTAGAGCAATATGACTCGGGTAGAAATACCCGAGTGCATGAAATTGTTCATTCATCCAACACTCTAGAGCATGATGTGTGAACGGATGGTCCGCGTCGTGCTCTAGCCGCCCCCAGAATCGGACGGAGGCCGGAGGAAGGGCCACGTTGGGGCCGGCAACCTCTAGCGCGAGACGAGGCGGCAAGACAATCCACGCGGCGGGTCTGGTCCGGTAACGGAAAGATCAACTTATCTCCCTGAACGGACGCTTAAGCTGAAATTTTGAGCTGGAAATGGGGTCTCAGCACATCGCAGAAGCGCTCTTGCGCTCTGCCCCATGGCGTCGTTTTGTCTCATAATTCTTTAGGCCGTTTCGTGCCGAAACCGGGGACTTCACGCGAGGGCGCGCGCAGCCTCCAAGACAGCCTCGGCATGGCCGGGTACTTTCACCTTGCGCCAGATCTTGGCGATCTTGCCATCGGGGCCGATGAGGAAGGTCGTGCGTTCGACGCCCATATATTTGCGGCCATACATGCTTTTCTCGACCCAGACGCCATAGGTTTCGAGCATGGCTTTCGTTTCGTCGGAACCGAGCGCGAGATCGAGCTTGTGCTTGGTCTTGAACTTGACGTGGCTGGCGACGGAATCAGGCGAGACGCCGAGGATGTTCGTCCCTGCCTTGTCGAAATCACCCTTGAGGCCATTGAGATCGATCGCCTCCTTGGTGCAGCCGGATGTATCGTCCTTGGGATAGAAATAGAGAACGAGCTTTTTTCCCGCGAAATCGGCGAGGGACAAGGTCCCGCCACGATCATCTGGCAGGTGAAATTCTGGCGCCGTGTCACCGGCTTCCAGTTTTTTGCTCATGATAACATCCTTTCGTCTCATTGAACGTCTACTGCATCAAGCCTGAAGGAAGCTGTTCCGCCCTAGCTCAATGCGCAGTATTTATAATGGTTTATGATATTGCTCAGGCGTCCGCTCAAGAAGCAATGTTCAAAGATCACTGCGCCAGGGCTTCGATGGAGGTTGCCGCTTCGTTTGAGCAGGGCTTCGCATTTTGGAGGCGGCTTGGCGCGCCATCTGTCGTTTCTGGCGGCGCATCAGGAAAAGGTTCATAAATTCGTCGCTTCGAAGCTTATTCTTGTTGAAGAATTGTCCTAGAGCATGGTTTGTCAAACTGAAATCGGGTGTCAGGCTCCAATTTCTGAAAACCCATCGATTTGATCGCGAAAGGCGTTTCCCCTTTCGGCCATGATGCTCTAGCTTTTCTCAAAATGTTTCTGTTCGTTGCAGGGGTCACCACCTTTTGGTCGATCATTTCGAGGACATGCCAAAACGGCACGCGAGTCAGATCGCCCAAAGGTCCCAGGGGCTTCCTTTTCATGGGGCCTCTCCAGGGTCCGACCAGGAGGCCGCGCGGGAACCTTGCCATGATGCCGTTTCTCCGGCCGTTCCCTTGACCCATGCCGTTCCCCCGGCCCATGGCGCACGCAAACGACGCTTCGGGCGCAAAAGCTTATTCGGCCGCAGAGGTTTGGCGCGCCGGGCCGTGACCCTCTGCGGCGTTCTCACGGGTCTCGCCTTCATCACTATACTCGTTGGTGGTCTATTCTATCTGCGGATCGGACAAAGACCCGTTCTGATCGAAAGCCTGGGACCGCGGATCGCCAGCGCCCTCGACGATCGTTTTGGTCATGGCTACCGATTCTTCCTCGGTCCCACGACCTTGACCCGGCATGGTTTGCGGCCGACCTTGAGCCTGGACGGTTTCTCCCTGCGCGAGGCCACGGGCGATAAGGAGGACGGGCACGATGAGAGCCGGGAAACCTCCGGCAATCTTCTTCTGAGCGCGCCGCGCGCCGAGGTGTCGATCGATTCCTGGCCATTGCTGCTCGGCAAGGTCGTTCCCAAAAGACTCGAAATCTTCGACGTTGTCCTGCACCTTTCGGTGACACCCGAAGGGACGCTTGCTCTCGCCTCGGAGACGCATCCGGACGCCCCCGTCGTGATAACTCCGACGGCGCCCCCGTCCACCGCCGATGTAAAGAATGTTCCGCCGCAATCGGGAACCGCCGGCGCGGCGGCGCGTCCCGTCCTCGTCAAACAAATGGGATCGGCCATCAGGCTTCTGGTCGATACATTGACCAATCCGGAAAGCCCGATCGCGGCGATCGACAAGGTTGGCATCACCAATGGAAGGCTGATCGTTGACGACCGGACGAGCAATCAGACGCTGACTTTCGAGAATGTGACCCTTGCCTTCAACAAGAAGGGGGAAAAGACCACGTTCGAACTCTCGGTCGAGGGGCCGAATGGGCGCTGGAGCGCGGGAGGCGTGGCGAGCGGCACGCCGAATGCGCCCCGCCGGCTCGAATTCCAACTCGATCATCTGTCTCTCGACGAGATCCTCCTTGCCACTGGCGTGCGGTTGATCGGCGCCGATTTCGATACGCCAATTGCGGCGGGCTTTACGCTTGCCCTCGGCGCCGATGATAAATTGCTCGAAGCCTCAGGCCATGTCGATCTGAGCCCCGGTTTCGTGCGGCTCGATGATCCCGATGCCGAGCCCATGCTGGTCGACCGGCTCGATAGCCGTTTTCACTGGGACCAGACGACACGGCGCGTGCTCATTGACGAGGCGCGCCTTGATGCCGGCCCCTCGCATTTCTCGTTCGGTGGCGCCATGGCCTTGCCGCGCATCGAAAGCGAGCCCTGGACGCTTTTTCTCAAAAATCTCGCACCGGTCATCTACGGGCCTGAACGTCCGAAGGAACAGCCGATCGTCCTCGACGACGCGCAATTCACCGGCCGGCTGATGCCGTCAGAAAAGAAATTCATTCTCGATCGTTTCGCCATCAACAGCGCCAACAATGGTGGCCTCGCCATGGCCGGCACCCTCGATTGGATCGATGGACCCCATCTGCGTCTCGGCGCTTCCATCAACCCGACGCCGGTGCATACGGCCTTGCGGCTCTGGCCGTCCTTCATCACGGCGCCGATCCGTGCCTGGTCTCTCGCCCATATGACCGAAGGCACCGTGCAGTCGGGGACGATGCAACTCGATTATGACGCGGACACGCTGAAGGCCTTGCGGGCGGAACAGCCCATTCCCGACAGCGCGGCTTTGCTCGATTTCACGATCACCAAGGCCGCCATGGAATTTTTGCCGGGCGTTCCCGCCCTGCGCAATATCGAGGGAACCGGCCATATTACCGGGCGCACGGCGCTGATCACGCTCGGCGGTGGCTTCATCGAGACGGCCAACGGCCAGCGTCTTCTCGTCAGTGATGGCAGTTTCAAGGTCGAGGATTTCGCCATCAAGCCTGTCCCGGCGGTGGTCGCCGCCAAAATCTCGGGTCCGGCCGAGGTGGTCGGTGACCTCCTGTCGCGCGAGGCTCTCAAGGCCTATGCCACTTTGCCGCTCGATCCGACGACGATCAGAGGCCAGATCGACGGCAAGATGCAGCTCGACATGAAGATCGGACCGGAGACCGGGCCGGGCGATACCGTCCTCCACGTCAATGCGATGGTCAATAATTTCTCCGTCGACCGCCTGCTCGGCAAGGAAAAGCTCGAGAATGCCACGCTCGCCGTTATCGTTGAGCCGGAGGGGCTCAAGGCCACCGGCCAGGGCCATCTCTTTGGGGCTCAGGCGACTCTCGACATGACGAGGGCCCCCGGCAAGCCAGCCGAAATCAATGCCAGTCTCGCCCTTGACGAAGCCGCGCGTGCCAAGATGGGCATGAGCATGCAAGGCCTCACGGGCACTATCGGGGCGCATCTGGCCACGACGCTCGCCAATGGAGAAAAACTGAAGGGCCAAGTCGAACTCGATCTCACGAAAGCCGGCATCGATGGCCTCCTCCCCGGTGTCTCGAAACCGCTCGGCAAGCCTGCGAAGATCAATCTTCTCGCCATCATCAACGACGAAGGTCTCACCCTCGATCAGATCGTTGTCGATGCCGGTCCCTTGCAGGCGAAGGGGAGCATCGACCTCAATGCCGACATGGGCCTCATCGGCGGCAAGTTCGGGCTCCTGCGGGTCTCGCCGGGTGATGACATGAAGGCCGAATTGCTGCGGACCGGCGACACACTCAAGGTGATCATGCGCGCAACGACGCTCGACGCCCGGCCGTTTTTGAAAAATATCGTCTCCTCGCCCCCGGAATCCGGTCCTCTGGCCGCCCCTTCTTTGTCCCACGATGCCGCCAAGGACATGAGCGCATCAATCAAGACGGTCGATATCGATCTGAAGGCGGATGTCTTGACCGGCTACAACAAGCAGGTGTTGAGCGGTGCTGATCTGCATCTCGTCAAACAGGGCGATGACCTGAAGCAATTTTCCTGCGCCGGGCGGTTTGGGCGCGATACGATCGCCGGCAATCTCACGCCCGGCAATGCCAACCCTGGTTCAGGCGCGCCGCAGCTTTCGCTCTCGACCCAGAATGCCGGTGCGCTCCTGTCCTTCATCGATCTCTACAAACATATGGAGCGCGGCCGGTTGGGCGTGACCTTACGTTTCAATGGCGAGACGCTGGCCGGTGCCTTGATGATCGACAATTTCCTGCTGCGCGACGAGCCCGCCATGCGCCGCCTCGTGAGCGAGGCGGTTGATCAGGAAAAGGGCGCCAATCAACGCAATATCGACGCGAATGCGGTCTCCTTCCACAAGCTCCAGGTGCGTTTCCAGCGCTCCGGCACGCGTCTCGATCTCCAGGAAGGGACGATGTATGGCGATGCGATCGGCCTGACCGTCGATGGCTGGCTGGATTATGTCCATGATCGCGTGGACATGCATGGCACATTCGTGCCGGCCTTCGCGGTGAATAATCTGTTCTCGCAGATTCCGGTGTTCGGCATTCTGCTCGGCGGCGGCGCGAATGAAGGCCTGTTCGGCATCAATTACCGTATCAGCGGCGCGGCCAGCGCCCCGACCTTGAGTGTCAATCCGCTCTCCGCCATAGCGCCCGGCTTCCTGCGGCAGATGTTCGGTGTCGGCGATCAGATGCCGGCCATCGGTCAGCCATAAGCTATATAGCCGTGATCATTTTTAGTATTGAATGCAAAATTGTCCGAATTCCGATCAGATTATTTCAAATCCAAAGGTATTTGCTAAGCTAACCTACGCATTTCTGTAATAGTGCCTGACTATGGTCCGCCCGTCCAAACTGAGTGACGGGGGACATGTCTTTCATGACACGCATACTTGCAGCAAGCAAACGCATCACCGCCAGCACGACCGCCTTGGCGATTGCGTTGATGTCGGCCGGCTTTTCATCTCCGAGCTTGAGCGCCGAGGGGCCTACGCCTTCCGGCACGGTGACACCGATCAAGCACGTTATCATCATCGTCGGCGAAAACCGGTCTTTTGACCATGTTTTCGGCGCCTACCAGCCGCCAAAAGGCGAGACGGTCTATAACCTGCTTTCGCAGGGCATTATCAAGGCCGATGGAACGCCAGGCCCCAATTTCGCTCTCGCCAAGCAATATCAGGGTAGCCTGCAGGCGCCCGCGAAATATTCCCTGGTTCCGACGTCCAAGACCCCTTATCAGGTCCTGCCGGCGCCCAATACGGGGGGAACGCATACGGCGCCCAGCGATGCCAACCCGCCGCCCTTCGCCTCCCTGGCGCTCGCAACCCAAGCCGAATCCGCTGCGCTGCTTCCGGAAGATCTCCAGCTTCTGACCACGGGCGCGAGCGGCTTGCCGAAAGGCGTCGTCGATACACGCATTGCCAATGCGACTAATTTGCCGAGCGGGCCGTTCCAACTGACCCCGAGCCTGCCCTATGACGCTTACGCCGCGGGCGCGGTGCATCGTTTCTATCAGAATTGGCAGCAGCTCGATTGCAGCATTGCCCATGCGACGAAAAAGAATCCGAGCGGCTGTCTCGGCGATCTCTTCGCCTGGGTGGAAGTCACGATTGGCGCCGGCAGCAATGGCAAATCGCAGCCGACTGGTTTCAATGACGAGACGACCCATGAAGGCGCTAGCGCCTTGGGATTCTACAATACGAATAATGGCGATATGCCCTATTTCACCGCGCTCGCGCAGACCTATGCGCTCAGCGACAATTATCACCAGCCGGTCTCGGGTGGTACCGGTGCCAATAGCATCATGCTCGGCACCGCCGATGCCATCTATTATACGGATGGCCAAGGCCATGTCGCGACGCCGCCTGCCAATCAGATCGAAAATCCAGATCCCGCGCCAAGCACCAATAATTGGTACACGCAGGATGGCTACAGCGGCGGCTCCTACAGCAATTGTTCCGACCCGACTCAGCCAGGTGTCGGCGCCATCATCAGCTATCTCCGGTCGTTGCCCCATAAGCCAAGGGCGAATTGCGCGCCGGGCGCCTATTATCTGCTGAATAATTATGATCCCGGTTATAATGGTGACGGCTCTCTCCATACGAGCAATCCCTTCACCATTCCGCCGTCGCCGGTGCATACCATCGCCAACAGGCTTAACGAGAAAGATATCTCGTGGAAATATTATGGCGAGGGTTGGAATTCATTCGTCGCCAATAGCCCCTTGAGTGTTTATTGCAACATCTGCAATCCGTTCCTTTATCAAACCGCGGTCATGACCAACCCGTCTGCTCGCGCAAAGAATCTGAAGGACACGACGGATCTTTATAGCGATATTGCGAGCGGCGAACTGCCGGCCGTTTCCTATGTCAAACCCGGTGGGCTGCTCGATGGTCACCCCACTTCGTCCAAGTTCGATCTGTTCGAGGCCTTCACCAAGAAGATCATTCTTGCGGTTCAAAACAATCCGAAGCTGTGGGCGGATACGGCCATCTTCGTCACGGTCGATGAAGGCGGCGGTTACTATGATTCAGGCTATGTCCAGCCGCTCGATTTCTTCGGCGATGGTCCCCGCATTCCCTTGATCGTGGTTTCGCCCTATTCCACCGGCGGTCATGTGGTGCATACCTATTATGACCATGCCTCGCTGCTGAAATTCATCGAACGCAATTGGAGCCTTCAGCCGATCACCCATCGCAGCCGCGATAATCTGCCCAATCCGGTGGCTGAAGACGAAAACCCCTATGTTCCGGTCAATAGCCCGGCGATCGGCGATCTGTTCGAAATGTTCGATTTCGGTAAAAAGGGTCACTAACATGAAAAGCCATCACGCGTGATTGCGACGCGTGAGTTTGAGGCGTCAAACTGATACCAGCTCTTGATGAGCATGACTCATCAAGAGCTGCCCCCGCGACGGCGGGGCGGCGGCTTTCCGCCGAACCTTTCTGATCGCGATAGGTCGTGATCAGAAAGACTTGGTATCGCCTCATCAAGACATTCGGCATCGGAGAGGAGGATCTTCCTGTCCGATGCCTTTTTCTTTGAAAATGCATTAATTTTTTCCAGAGGGATGCCTGGTTTCGATTTGATGGTGTAGAGCTTCCTCTTTTCCATCCGAAACGGAGGATGTGTGTACGCCCCTTTCAAGAAACTGGCTCTCTGGAGCCTGATCCTCGTTGGCGTGAGCCTCGTCACCTTTCTCGGTGTGCGCATTTATGACACGCAGCGCGGGGACCCTCTTGAGCCATGGCATGAATTCGTCCCGCATGAGATGACATCGGACGCTTTGGATCATGCCAGTTTCTCGGCTTATCTCGACGCGGAGAAAAAGATTTTTGGCGAAATCCGGCATCATGTCACCGAGGCGCTGCCGGAGAGGGACCGCGTGCCCTTCAACCGTTATTTCGAAAACAGCCCCGTCTTTCCCGAGCATTTCCAGACGGATTGGAACCGCTCCTATGTGCTTGAACCCGAAGGCACGCCCCTCGGCGCCGTGGTGCTCCTGCACGGCCTGACCGATTCACCCTATAGCCTGCGCCACATTGCGCGATTTTATCGAGACCATGGATTCGTCGCCGTGGCGATCCGTCTGCCCGCCCATGGCACTGTCCCCGCCGCTTTGACCGATGTCACCTGGACGGATTGGCTTGCCGCGACGCGGCTGGCCGTGCGCGAGGCCGACCTCCGCGTCGGGCCTTCAAAGCCGCTGCATCTTGTCGGTTTCTCGAATGGCGGCGCGCTGGCCTTGAAATATGCCCTCGATGCGATCGAGGACCCGAAACTCCGGCGGCCCGACCGGTTGGTTCTGCTGACGCCGATGATCGGCATCACACGTTTTGCCCGTTTCGCCGGCATGGCCGGCTGGCCGGCCCTGCTGCCGGCTTTTGCCAAGGCGGCCTGGCTCGGCATCGTGCCGGAATTCAATCCGTTCAAATATAATTCCTTCCCGGTGAATGGAGCGCGCCAGTCCTTCCAGTTCACGCAAGCCATTCAGCGGCAGATCGATCGCATGGCAAGCGAGGGACGGCTCACGGACCTCGCCCCCGTTCTGACCTTTCAGTCGATTGTCGATTCCACCGTCTCGACGCGAGCGATCATTTCGTCCTTTTACGCGCGGCTCCCTGCCAATGGCAGCGAACTCGTCCTGTTCGACATTAATCGCAACGCCAAATTCGGCCAGCTTTTGAGCACCGCTTCGGAAACCGCTTTGACGCGTTTGCTGCCGCCCGCCCCAAGACCCTTTCGCACAGTGGTCATCAGCAATGTCGATCCAGACAGTAGTGAAGCGGCTGCCGTGGTAACGGAAGCGGGCGCGACCGAGACGCAATCCATCCCGCTCGGCCTTTCGTTTCCGCAGGGCGTGTTCTCGCTGTCGCATGTCGCCTTGCCCTTTCCGGTGACCGATGCGCTTTACGGCCTGCAACCGGATAATAGCGAGGATTTTGGCGTGCATCTTGGCGCCATCCCGCCGCGTGGCGAAAGGGGCGCCTTGATCGTGAGCCTCGATAATCTCCTGCGTATGTCGTCCAACCCGTTCTATCCCTTCATGATCGATCGGATCGCGAAAGGCTTGCCGGCGGGATCGGAGACGAGGGCCAAGGCCGCGCCATAAAGTGTGTTCTCGGAAGCGCGTTCTGATGCTCCGCTTTTGAGGAAAAGGTGAGGCGTCCCGATCAGGGGGACGCTGACCCTTTCACCCCAGCATCACTTTGAGGATCGTATCGGCAAGCTTTCCGAAAGGGGGCCGCAATAGGCTGGCGGCATTCCATCGTCCCTGTTCAAAAATGCCCTTGGCATGGCTTAGGGACCGGAAGCCTTCGATTCCGTGATAGGCGCCCATACCGCTCGGGCCGATGCCACCGAAGGGCAGATCATCCTGCGCATAATGCATCATCGTATTGTTGATCGTGACATTGCCGGATGTGGTGCGCATCAACATTTTGCGGCGATCCTCATCATTGCCGCCGAAATAATAGAGCGCCAGCGGACGCGGTCGTGCATTGATAGAGGCAATCACGTCGTCGATGTCATGATAGGAAAGGATTGGCAGGATGGGGCCGAAGATTTCTTCCTGCATGATCCGCATGCTGTCGTTGACACCGAGCACGACTGTCGGCGCAAGCGTATGAGGCCGGTTGTGGGCCTCGTCCGGTTGCTTTCCGACTTCAATGACACGAGCCCCTTTTGCACGAGCATCCTCAAGCAATCCCTTGAGCCGGGCGGAATGATGCTCGTTGATGATGGATGTATAGTCCTTGCCGGCAGGCCCCTCCGGATAAAGCGCGGTGACGGCCTTGTCATAGGCCGTGACGAACGGCTCGATCGCGTCGGCTGGCATCATCGCATAATCGGGGGCAATACAGGTTTGCCCGGCATTGGCGAGCTTGCCATAAGCGATGCCGGATGCTGCTTGGTCGAGCGGATAGTCTTTCCCGACGACGACGGGAGATTTGCCGCCGAGTTCCAGAGTGACGGGCACGAGGTTGTCGCTGGCGGCCCGCATCACGGCGTGTCCGACCTTTGTGCTACCCGTGAACACAAGATGATCGAACGGAAGCGCCGAGAAGGCCGCTCCCACAATGGCATCGCCTGTCACGACGGCGACCTGTTCCTCGGGAAAGATGTCCGTCAGCATCGCCGCGAGAAGGCTGCTCATCGCTGGTGTGAATTCGGACGGTTTGAGCATCGCCCGGTTGCCGGCGGCGATCGCCGTTGCGAGCGGCATCAGGGCCAGCGAGAGAGGATAGTTCCAGGGCGCCATAATGCCGATGACGCCCAGCGGCTGGTATTCGATGCGTGCGCTCGCGAACCGCATTTGCGGCGCCACATGCCGCCGCAATGGCCGCATGAAGCGGCGCAGGTTTCGAGACAGATAATCAATGCCCTGAATAAGCGTCATGATCTCCATGATCGCGGTTTCTTGGCGGGGGCGATGGCCAAAGTCGCTTTCAATCGCGCGCTCGATCTCGCTCCGCCGCGCGAGAATGGCGGTTTTGAGCGTTTTCAGATCAGCCCGGCGCTGGTCGAGCGACGGGGGACCGTCACGCAGAAAGGCAGCGCGCTGGAGGGCAAGGATCTCGCTGGGCTGGCTTTTGGTCTTGGTGGCGGCGATGGTGTTCATGGCTCACCTCGAATGTTGACGGCAGCAACTTTAGAATTGGCTTAACCCTTTAAAGTTATCACTGTCAACATATATGTTTGGTGGATGGTTCCGAGGCAGCATGCAGGACAAAACCGATCGTCCCTATCATCATGGCGACTTGAGGCGCGTGGTCATCGAAACAGCCATGGCCATGTTGCATGACGAAAAGAATTGGCAGTTCACGCTTCGGGAAGTCGCACGCCGCGCCGGTGTCAGCCATGCGGCTCCCTATAAGCATTTTGCCGACAAGGCTGCCCTCCTGGCGGAACTGGCTATGCTTGGCTTCGACCAGTTGCGCGAAGCCATGGCGGCGGCGAAGCCGCTTCCATGTCCTTCCATACAGGCCGAATTCTTCGCCGTGGCGCAGGCCTATCTCCGGTTTGGGGTGTCTCACTCAGCGCTTTATCGGCTGATGTTCAGCGCGGATGCTGGCCACGCCGGAGATGTGCATCTCGGCGAAAGGGCGCTCGCAGCCTTCGGCCTATTGATTGACCTCCTCGAGCGCGGGCAAAGAGAAGGCGTTTTTCGCAAAAGGCCGGTGCGCAGTCAGGCCGCCGCCTGCTGGGCACAGGTGCATGGGTTGACACTGCTGACGATCGACGGGTTGCTTCTTCCCGAAAAGGTTGGCCCCGATGCACCCGAGGCCGCGCTGGTCACGCTGCTCGAAGGGATAGAGATCTCACGGGATGAACCGACGGGGGTCTAATGGGCCTTGGTGGCAGGACCAAACGGAGTTTGACACTATGAATACATCTGCAAAGTCTGGATAAAAGAACCAGAAAGATTCATCATCAACCGCTCCATCAATTCATGGGACCATACATCTAGGAAACGTAGCCGGCCTTAGCCGATGATCTGCTTGAGGCTCTTGAGGTCAGCCAAAAACTCTTCCCGCATTTTGGTCGTGTAAATGCGGGCGATTTTCCCTTGGTTCTGGCGCTCAACGATCTTCTTCAGGTCCGACAGGCGCGATTTCCACGTCATACCGTCCGTGACAAAGAGTAGCCAGGTATCCCGCCGCATCGCGGCGATGATGGCATCGAGGTCACCGATGATGTCTGTCATCTTCGAGCCGGTCGCGCCATAGCCCTTCACCTCGATGACGATCCGGGGGCGATACCGGTCAGGCACAGCCACGTCGCATTTCGCAGATTTGTTGTCGGCGCCCGTGAAGGTGCAACGGGTCTCGTAATGATCGCCGAAGACTTCCTTGACCATCGCCTCAGCGAAATCTTCCAGACCCCGGCCGCGCTTTTGACCAGAGATCGCAGACCCGCGTCCAGAGCGCAAGCGCTCGACGAGAATGTCACTCCAGACCGGCTTGTAGTTGATCGCGGTCGCCATGGCCTCCGGCAACCGCAACCGCTCCAGCGCTTCAAGAAAAGCGTCCGGCTCCGCCTTATAGCGTTTAACGCCGGTTCCACCTGTGCCCAGCTCACGCTTTAGCTCGGCCTCCATGGTGTCTTTCGACAGTGCGAGGAAGAGCCGGGCGCATAGGAGCCCTTCATCGAAATTCCCATCGAGCAGAGCGGCCATGTCATCGTGGCTGTAGCTTTCCTTCTTTGGAAGATCCGTAAGACGTGCGATTGCGTTGGCCGCCGTCTCGTCCATCCAATCGACGGTCAGCGGGCTCAGGCTTTCAACGACCTCATCGAGAGTCTGATCTTTCTGCTGCATTAGGATCCAACAATCAGATATTCAGTTACAGATGCCCGTTCAACGCCGCCATGCGTACCGAAGTGATAGCGGTGCGGTTTCTCAAAGATGCGTACGGTGCTCTTGTATTTCCGCATCAGGCTTTCAAGTTGGTCGAGATCGGGATAGCCATTCGAGCTGTAGGACAGCGCAATTTTGTTGGCCTTGAACTGGTTGAATATTTTGTCGAAGGCATCAACCGCCGTTCGGCGATAACTAAAGGGCGTGTATTTCTTGGCGATTTTCCGGACTTTGGTCGATGTGTCCACAGGCAAGCCCTGCCAGTAACAGGACAGCCCTTCAAGGAAATGATAGCGCTTGATGTAGCAGTTATCGTCCGAACGAGGAACATAGGGGGGATCGAGATAAACGAGATCGACCTTGCGGCGCGGCAGTTCAAATACGTCTGAACGCAGAGCCTGATTTTTTCTGCCATTGTCGAATACGGCAGCGTTATAAACTTCTATCTGCTCCAGGAAATGCTCTTCGATTGACAGGCGGAGGTCGCGGCGGCCATCATCATAGTGAGAAAGATCGCCCGAGATCGTGAAAACGCCGCGTGGTTGGCGCTTCAGGCACGACCGAAATAGTGCGGCAAAGGCGAGTGCTTGCTGGTGGGGGTTCTGGAGCTGACGGATATTGCCGGACACTCGATCAAGAAAGCGTAAATCCTCTGGTGTGTAGAAAACGCCGCCAAAGGTGCGCTCAATGAAGCGATGTGCGGCTGGAGAGCGATCAAGGAGGCGCTTGATCGCCCGGTCATCGAGGTGAACATGATTGTTCTCGACGGTGGCGCGCGCCACGGTACTGGTGAAGTTCAGAAAATCCGACGCGGCGACGCGGCGACCCATTGCTTTCATCAGGTAAGAGACACAGCCGGTACCCGAGAAGGGATCTAGCGCACTCTCGAAATCGACGAGATTCAGGGTCTCAAAAATCCACGGCAGCAGGCGGGTTTTTGACCCCATGTAACGCAGATCAGGATAGAGCTTAGCGCGCGTGGGAAGCTCCAATCCAACGGGTGGCCGACCCTGGAGGATATATACATTTTCAGCTTGAGTGAGCGCGATAGGCTTCATAGCTTCATTGTGACGGAGATGACGGCCAAACGGAACACCAAAATGGAAATAAGAACTGGCATGCAAAGGCCTACGTTGGGCAATCCTCGCCAGGCTCATCCGAAATCTCATTCGGATGAATTTGACGATCGAGAGAGAGCTTTCACCCATCGGCGAGGCGCAGCAACACATGCTTTTTGCGCCCGAGTGACAGTTTCGCGCCGGCCTCTATGGCTTCAATGGTGATGACGGCCTTTTCATCGGTAATCGGCTGATCGTTCAGCCGCAGGCCACCGCCTTTGATCTGGCGGCGCGCTTCACTAGTCGAATTTACGAGTCCCGCCTTCGCGAAAGCCGCCAATATGCCGAGCCCTTCGGCCGGAATCTCGTTGGTCTGCAAGATGACGCTCGGCAGGCTCGCGGCGACCACGCCTTCCTCGAAGGTCTGGCGCGCTGTGTCGGCGGCGCGCTCGGCTGCCTCGCGTCCATGCACCATGGCCGTGGCCTCGGTCGCCAGGATTTTCTTCGCTTCGTTGATTTCGGCGTCTTGAAGGGCCTCGAGACGGGCAATCTCGTCGAGCGGCAATTCGGTGAAAAGCTTCAGAAAACGGCCGACGTCGCGATCCTCGCAATTGCGCCAGAACTGCCAATAATCGAAGACCGGCAGCATGGCTTCATCGAGCCAGACGGCGCCCTTGGCCGTCTTGCCCATTTTGGCGCCCGAGGCGGTGGTGAGGAGAGGCGAGGTCAGGGCATAGAGCTGGGCGGTGCCCATGCGACGGCCAAGATCGATGCCGGTGACGATATTGCCCCATTGATCCGAGCCGCCCATCTGCAATTGGCAGCCGTAGCGTTTGTGCAGCTCGACGAAATCATAGGCCTGGCAGCACATATAGTTGAATTCGAGGAAGGATAGTTCCTGATCGCGTTCGAGCCGCAGTTTGACGGAATCCATCGACAGCATGCGGTTGACCGAAAAATGCCGGCCGACATCGCGCAGGAAGTCGATGTAATGCAGGGCCGTCAGCCATTCGGCATTATCGGCCATGAGCGCATCGGTCTTCCCTTCGCCGAAATGCACGAATTTGGAAAAGACCTGCTTGATGCCCTGCTTATTGGCCTCGATTTCCTCCAAAGTCAGGATTTTGCGACTTTCGTCCTTGCCGGAGGGATCACCGACCCGCGTGGTGCCGCCGCCCATCAGCACGATCGGCTTGCCGCCGGTCTTTTGCAGCCAGCGCAGCATCATGATTTGCACCAGTGAGCCGACATGCAGCGAAGGCGCCGTGCAATCAAAGCCGATATAGGCAATGAGCCCACCGCTTTTCGCCTTTTCATCGAGTCCAGCGGGGTCCGAGCATTGGTGCAGGAAGCCGCGTTCCGTCAGAATGGCGAGAAAATCGGATGCGGGGGGGATATCCTTGGACACGGCTTTTCCTGGCTCGTAAAGCAAAGTTAAATGGTAGGGGCCTATATCCGGGCAGGATGGCCAATCGGCTGCAAGTTTGAGGCGAAAAATGGACGCGGGCAGCCTTAGCGCCGAGCTACGAGAGGGTCAACGGGAAAGGCTCCGAGAAAAGCCGGGAGAAAAAGCCTGGGGCACACTGGTCAAGGCGATCGGGCTGATGAGCGGCACATCCATGGATGGGATCGACATCGCTTATGTCGAAACCGATGGCCAGGATGTGGTGAAATGTGGTCCGAGCGATTTTGCCCCTTATTCGGACGCTGAGCGCGCCCTCCTGCGCGCTGCCATGGCGGATGCGGCGGCGCTCATCGGACCTTCGTCCAAACGCGAGGAACGGCCGGGCTGTCTGGCTGAGGCCGAGGCGATGGTGACCCAGCGGCATGCGGCGGTCGTCGCGGCCTTTCTCGAGCGGGATGATCTCGCGGATAAACCGATCGATCTCATTGGCTTTCACGGCCAGACCGTCCTGCACCGGCCGGAACAGGGTCTGACCATGCAAATCGGCGACGGTGTGGCGCTCGCGGACACATTGGGCCTGCCTGTTGCCTATGATTTTCGGGCCGCCGATGTCGCGGCCGGCGGCGAGGGGGCACCCCTGGTGCCGATCTTTCACCAGGCTTTGGCGCGAGCCTCGGGTTTTGCGGGGCCTGTACTGATCGTCAATATTGGCGGCGTCGCCAATGTAACTTATGTCGCGCCGGGCGAGCCTTTGATGGCCTGTGATGTCGGTCCCGGCAATGCCCAGATCGATGATCTGATGCGCGCGAGATGTGGTCTCGCCATGGACCCGCAAGGCGCCTTTGCCGCGCGGGGCGTGGTCGATGAAAGGATCTTGGCGGATCTGCTCGCCCATCCCTTCTTCCGCGCGCGGCCCCCGAAATCCCTCGATCGCAACGCTTTTTCAAGTCAGGCGATCGAAAATCTTTCAACGGAAGATGCCGCGGCGACGCTGACCGCCTTTACCGCCGCTGGCATTGCGAGCATTCTGCCTTTTCTTCCCAAACCTCCTGCCCGCGCGATTGTCTGTGGCGGTGGCGCGCGCAATCTCGTGATGATGGAGGTTTTGCGCCAAAAACTTGGCTGCGCGGTCGAGAGTGCCGAGGCCTTCGGGTGGTCGGTCGAGGCCATGGAAGCTCAGGCCTTCGCTTATCTCGCGGTTCGCCGCAGAGCCGATCTGCCGATCAGTTTCCCCCTCACCACGGGTGTGGCGCGGCCCTTGCCCGGTGGTTTTCTGGCTTTGCCAGGGCATGATACCAACGGTCATGATCGATGACCGTTGGACCGCTCTTGAATTTTCGCTCTCGCTTTGAAAAAGCGAAAATTCAAGAAAGGAACCAAAGGCCATTCTTCACGGCCTTTGGTACGACAGGATGGAACCGCGATGAAACTGGAACTTGAATTTGTCCCGCCGGAAGGGGAGATGCGTTCGACGGTGAGGATCGTTCTCAATCCGGTCGGCGAATCGCCGATGAGCGGATTGCCGCTCGTAACCATGAATTGCAAGAGCCTGGAAGAGATCGAAAATCAGGTTCAGGCGATCGAGAAGCAATTGGGCAAGATCCGCAAGGAAGCCGGCAAGTTCTTCGCGATCCCGACGAAATAGATCCACTGGCGCAGTCAAAGGCCCGGACGATGAATGTCCGGGCCTTCCGGATTGATCCTGTCCCAAAAGCGTCCAGCTTTTGGCTATGCTTTAATCGTTGGCGACCGTCCGGGTCTCATAGGAAGAGCCTTCGAGCGCCTTGAAGACCAAGAGGCTGTCGAGGCCGCCGCGAATGGCTTCGAGCGCGCCTTGCAAAAGCTCGAAGGTGTCCTCGCTCAGACCATCATCGAGGTGCTCTTCGACGGCCTCTCCGCATTCCGTCGTGAGTGTGGCGATCTGCTTGATGACCTCTTCCAGGGAGGCCGGCAAATCCCGCCGTCCTTCGGCGGCGCGAACGATCGTATCGCTCAATCTTTCCAGATTTCTCGTCTGGTCGGCCAGCGCTTGCTTGACCAGGGCCTCACGGTCTTCGCTCATTCTCTTCACCCTCTTCGTCACAACGGCGGTCCAGCGTCCGATCCTCGCATGCCGTCGCACGCATGCCCTGAAGGCCGGGGCCATTCTTTGCCGGTCTATAGAGCCAAGCCGCAAGCAATGCCAGTGAGGATTGAACCCTGGCTGGAAAATCGTTCAGTCTTGGCCTTCATGCCAAGCGTCTCGATCGTTAAGGATTCACTCTCAGAAAACCAGCAAATGGTGGGCCGTTTTCACTAAAGACGAAGAGTGGCGGGCCTTGATGGAAATTTTCCTTCCGACATTGGACACAGCAGCGGAAAAACCGACGCCTTTACTCCAAGCCTTCTCATGAGGTCCTTTTCAAAAGGAAACAACTCAGGATCGCAGATTGTGCTCGGCCGCACTTTGGCTGGAATAATGCCGGAATCAAACAGCTTTTTTGCGTCTATTTAATTGGAAAACAGACCTGAATCCTTTACCAATGATGGGTAAAGTGATGTAATTCTCTTTAACCAGCTGCATCAAATTTCCCGCCTTTCGCTGCCCCACGGCGCCTTTAGATCATTGCCTCCCGCCTCGCCTGGGCACTTCAACCTTGGAGCGATCCTGCTTGTTCGCGGCACGTAAACGTATTCTCGTCACCGGCGGCGGAGGTTTCCTCGGCTCCCATCTGTGCAGACGCCTTCTGGGCCAGGGCCATGAGGTCCTCTGTGTGGATAATTTCTTCACCGGCCGGCGGCGCAACATCGCCGATCTGATGGGGCATGACCGTTTTGAGATGTTGCGCCACGATGTGACGTTTCCCCTCTTCGTCGAAGTGGATGCGATCTATAATCTCGCCTGTCCGGCTTCGCCCATCCATTATCAATTCGACCCGGTCCAGACGACCAAGACCAGCGTCGTTGGCGCGATCAATATGCTGGGCCTCGCCAAACGGCTCAAAATTCCGATCCTTCAATCATCCACATCGGAAGTCTATGGCGACCCGACCGAGCATCCGCAAACCGAAACCTATTGGGGTCATGTCAACCCGGTCGGCAGCCGGTCCTGCTATGATGAAGGCAAACGCTGCGCCGAGACATTGTTCTTTGATTATCATCGCCAGCACAAGCTCTCCATCAAGGTTGCGCGTATCTTCAACACGTACGGTCCTTCAATGCGGCCGGACGATGGCCGCGTCGTCTCCAATTTCATCTGTCAGGCCCTGCTGGGGCAGGATATCACCGTCTATGGCAAAGGAACGCAGACACGATCTTTCTGCTATGTCAGCGATCTGATCGACGGCCTCGACCGCTTGATGAACTCGCCACCTGAGGTCACCGGCCCCATCAATATCGGCAATCCGAACGAATTCACCATTCGTGAATTAGCCGAAAAGGTCATCGCCATGACCGGAGCGAAATCGCGCATCATCGAAAAGCCGCTCCCGTCCGATGATCCGCGCCAGAGACAACCCGATATCACGCTCGCCAAAAATGTCCTTGGCTGGCGTCCGACGGTCGAACTCGAGGAAGGGCTGACGCATACGATTGCTTATTTCGACTCCTTGCTCACTGAGGAAGGCAAAAGCAGCGTATCGAGCGAAGGCTGATGCTTTTGACGATGGCTTGATGGTGAGAGCCCTCGATTGTTCAAGCAATCATGACAACAGTCCGCTTATGCGGTCGAGAAGCAGCATTGTTTCGCACTCAAGTGTCACAAGCGATGCTGTCGAGCCTGCCGTGATGGGATGACCGAACTTCAGCAGAAACGCTGCCACCATTTGCGGAAATCTTGATAGAGTTTCTGCGTGAAAATGATCCAAGATGTAGACAGGCTCTGAGGAGGCTCTGTCTCATTGGCTTCTTGAATAATGGTGAGCGTCGTCTTGAGGGTCTTCAGAAGCGAATGATATTGCTTTTCTGACCAAAAAAGGCCTCGATAATAGCTCTTCTGTTCTTGCGCTTGTTTGAGAAGCAGTTTCAGAGCATCGATCGATCGTTCACCCTGACTGTTCAGTTCATAGGACCGGACATGGTTCAGGGGAATACGGGCGGCAAAACCGTTGTGGCCATGAATGCGATAGGCGGCAAGCGGCATATCAATGATCGCGCTGCCGCATATAGCATTGATGCCATAGCAGAAAAAAGCATCGATCGAGTACCGCAGATGAACGAAATCTGGTGTGTTTTCCCAGAAACGTAAAGCATCCCTCCGAAACATCATTGCCGAAGTCGCCGACCAAACCCAGCCGGTATCCCAAGGTTCGACCAGATAAATACGATCCAGCAGTTCACTGGGCACCGCTGGAGGCAGGGGGATGATTTCGCTGGTTGCAGATCGCTGTTGAAATTTGCGATCCGCATGGGTTGTTATAAAGTTGGTCAAGGGGAGGGAAGAGGTTCCCATCAAAATATTCCCTCCCACCTGCAACATGTCTGCGCAAGTGAAGCCTACGGGGATACGCATTGAGACATGAGCGTACACATGGCAGGCAACCGCATGGGGAAGCAAAACATCATCGGCATCGAGAAAAATAACATAGGATCCAGAGGCCTGTTTTAATCCGTCAAGCGCCGCAGCGCTTTGACCGCCATTTTCCGCGCGCCGTATGATGGTGATATTTTTATGCGCGGCTTGGATCCTGTTCAGCGTATTCGCGCTATCATCGGTCGATTTATCATCAACGATGATACATTCAATCAGATCATAGGTCTGTGACAGAACGGAATCAACGCAGCGCTCAAGATAACTGGCGTAATTATAGTTTGAAATAATGATACTGACGAGCGGCTGATCAAATTGATCGGTGACCTTGTAAAAGGACAGATTGAATTTTTTAAGGTCCATTTCCCACCGTTGAAGCCAATTTTGTCCAGGCGATAAGACTGATGATGCAGAATAGAGCTTTTAAAGAGCCATTGAGTGCAAATAAAGGTCGCTTTCTAAGCTGGCGGGTTAACGGTTCGAAGAGGTAATTCCATTGAGTTTCAAGTGGTTATGGATATATCCGCATTCGTGAAAAGATTGGTATTGCCGGTGCGGGGCCAAAGGCATGATAAGAATAGAGCCAGTTTGCTTTGTCTTGGGCGGGACCATTGCACACGTTATTTTGCAAATAAAGTATAAATTCCTGTTGAATCCGCTTTGCCATAGCGCGGCGCCCTTCATGACAGCGCTTCGCAGCACTGGTTCAGTTTCAAACGAGACTCTGAAAAGAGAGTCTGTTTTGTGACGTGATGGCGAAGCGAGGCGTTACAATCATGGTTTCGACAGAAGGGGATGTGTAGTTGGCGCGCGACGAAGGTCTGGAAGAGCTGTTGCGGGAGGACCTCCAGGCAGAGCCGGGATTAACGGAAAAGACCATGTTCGGCGGGCGAGCCTGGTTACTGAATGGCAACCTTCTCTGCTGCGCCCGTGATGACGGAATGCTGGCCAGGCTCGGCAAGGAGAGAGACGGATGGGCACTGGAGATGCCGGATATCGTTCCGATGAAATCCGGCGGCCGGCGCATGCAAGGTTGGGTGCAAGCCGGACCGTCGGCCTTCGGCGATGATGTGCTGCGTCGAAAGCTGATGGATGCCGCTCTCGCCTTCGTCCGATCCTTGCCGGCAAAATAGGTGGGCCGTGCTCAATGACGATGAGGACCGCCCACCAGAACTGAGGGATTTCCCCTCAATCACTCTTTAACCGCTATCCGAAGCGGCTGTCGTCACAAATCGAGGCTGAACGCGCCGTGCGGCATTCGGCGTGCGCGGCTAACAGCGGCGATATCGGACATTTGGCGAGGTGCCTTCCTCTTTGCGCTTCATTTCGATCATTCCGGCAAGCACAAGGAACCCTGGGAATAAATGTTCTGCTTCTGGACCAATGGGGCTGCCGGGTTAACAATATAGCACCGCTATAGACTCGCCTGTATAGCGGTGCTATATTGTTGATATGGACACGCGCGCTACCCTGCTCATTGCGGCTCTGAAGGTTCTTGAGGAAGAAGGCGAGGCACAATTTTCGACGCGCAGCGTCTGCGCTATCGCGAATGTGACCGCGCCTACACTTTACCATCATTATGGGAGCGCTGACGGGCTTTTGAGCGCCGCCATCGCGGAGGCGTTCACGCAGTTCCTCGAAAGCAAAAAGGTGGCGGTCCAGTCCACCGACCCGGTGATGGCCCTTTGCGAGGGCTGGGACGATTACGTGCGCTTCGCGGCGGCGCGTCCCCGGCTCTACGCGGCGATGATGAGCCGCGTTCTCGAGGGCGCTCAAATACCTGCTGCCGAGCAGGCCTTTGCGCTTCTGATCGAGCGCATCGCGGCCATCGCCGCCAAGGGACGGCTCGCTCTCGCGGTCGAAGTGGCCGCCGATCTCATATGGGCGTCCGCGAATGCCGCATCTCTGCTGTACGTAACCGCTCAGCTCCGCAAGACGGCGCCGCCCGCTTCTGCGGTCGTCGAAAACATCCGCGAGAGCGCCATGCAAGCCATCCTGAACATTGAATCAAAAGGTCAATCGCAATGAAAATTCTCGTCACAGGAGGCACTGGCCTTCTCGGCGGCCGCTTGATCCCGAGACTCGTGAAGGACGGTTACCAAATATTCGCCCTCACACGTTCCGCATCGTCTCACGACAAACTAAAGGCATTGGGTGCATCTCCAGTCGACGCTGATCTGGAAAGCAGCGCGCCTCTGGCATTGCCAGCGATCGATGCCGTTGTGCACGCAGCCGCCCTGTTTCGCTTTGCGGGGCCACGCGAGCCCTTTTTTCGCACCAATGTCGACGGCACCGTCGCGCTTCTGAAGGCCACCGAGAAAGCCGGGGCGCAGACCTTCGTCTATATCAGTGCGGCGGGAATCATCATGGATGATGCCGGCACGCCTATCCGCGGTGCCGATGAAAGCGCCCCCATATTCCCGAACCACTTCTCTGCCTATCTGGCGAGCAAGGCACGGGCCGAGCCGTTGGTGCTGGCGGCCAACAAGCCTGGCTTTCGCACGATCGCGCTTCGCCCACCGGCAATATGGGGGCCTGGTGATTCCTTCAGCCGTGAGCTTCCCCGTGTAATAAAGTCCGGGCAGTTCGCCTTCATCGATCGCGGCGACTACGCCTTTGCAACCTGCCATGTGGACAATGTGGTTGAAGCCGTACAATGCGCCCTTGAGTGCGGAGAGGGCGGTCGTGCCTTCTTCATCAACGATCAGGAAAGGCTGACCTTCCGGCAGTTCATCGCGTCGCTCGCGAGCTTGCAAGGTTTATCGATCGATAAGCTGCGGTCGATGCCTTACTGGCTCGCATCTGCTGTTGGCCGAATGCTGGACGCTATCTGGGCCATGACGCGGAGAGAAGGCAATCCACCGATCTCGCGCTCGATGATACGCATGATCGGGCGGGAGTTCAGCATCAACGATGCTGCTGCACGCCGTGAGTTGGGCTATGTCGGAAGGACTTCGCGCGCTGATGGCTTGCGAAGCTATGGGACTCCCCTTCGATCGGCGGATCGATTTCCGTGAGCCGTACCCTGAACTGCGCCCTCGAGAGCCGCATGATCGCGGGCTTCATGCCGAAAGATAACCGACGGATGAATCAATCCCGCCTCTCGTCATAGCGGCGCTGATGCTCCTGGATCTCCACCATGTTCTCGACGGTCCAGTGGATCCCGCTCGCAGCCTGCTGTGGCTGCTTCGTCGGCACGAAGCATCAGGAACGACCACGCCGGCGCCAATACGGAGAAGGTGCATTTCGTCACCCGATATGGCGTGATGAGCAAGTTTTGTGGCATAAAACGCCAATGAGGTGGCGCATCGTTCCCGCTAGGGTTCGTTCATGAGTGCGGCTCATCCCACTGCTGCCGCGCCGAACGGATCACCCGCTTCAAGAAACGGAACAGCGCACATGTCCAACAAAGTCGCTCTCGTCACAGGCGCCTCCTCCGGCATCGGAGAGGCCACCGCGCTCAAGCTGAAGGACTTCGGCTATACTGTTTACGGGGCCGCCCGCCGGGTCGACCGCATGCAACACCTCACCAAGAGCGGCATCCAGATTCTGGCGATGGACGTTACCAACGATGCTTCCATGCAGGCTGGCATCGACGTGATCGTTGCCGAGGAGGGCCGGATCGACGTGCTCGTCAACAATGCCGGATACGGCTCCTACGGTGCTGTCGAAGACGTGCCGATAGAGGAGGCGCGCGCCCAGTTCGAGGTCAACGTCTTCGGCGCCGTCCGGCTAATCCAGCTCGCCCTGCCGCACATGCGCGCGCAGCGCTCGGGCACGATCGTCAACATTACCTCGATGGGCGGCAAGATCCACACCCCGCTCGGCGCCTGGTATCACGGCACCAAATTCGCGCTGGAGGCAATCAGCGATTGCCTGCGCATGGAAGTCCAGCCCTTCGGGATCGACGTGGTCGTGATCGAGCCGGGCGGCATCAAGACCGAATGGGCCGGCATCGCCGCCGACAAGCTGCGCCAGACTTCGGGCCATGGCCCCTATGCCGCGCAGGCCAATGCCATGGCGCAATCCATGGTCGGCGAGGCGAGCGTAAAGCTTCAGTCGCCGCCGCAGCTCATTGCCGACACGATCGCCAAGGCGGTGACTGCGTCCAAGCCAAAGACCCGCTATGCGATCGGTTTCGGGGCAAAGCCGATGATCTTCATGCGCGGCATCCTGTCCGACCGCGCCTTCGACGGCATGATGCGGACGGCGACCGGTATCTCGAAGGTGATTTAAGAAGGAATGAGCATGGCTCAGGTCGACAGATGCAAGGTGCCGCAGGCTTTCTGGCGCGCCGTCGAGCATATCGGCGTACCGCCCGTGGCACTGCTAAGACAGGCGCGGTTGCCCGCGACGCTGCATCTCGGCGGGCAAGCCTTCGTGACGACGGCGCAGTATTTCGCGCTGATGCGGGGATTGGAGGAACTGTCGGGTGATCCGGCCCTCGGCCTCCGCATGGTGCGCGAGGTCGATACGGCGGTCCATCCGCCGTCGAGCCTGGCAGCCTTTTATGCCCGCGACTATCGCGACGGGCTGGCCCGGCTCGCCCGCTTCAAGCGGCTCTGCATGCCAGAGCAATTGCAGATCGTCGAGGCGGGCGGCAACTGCACGATCTCGGTGGACTGGCCCTTCGCTACCGAGGCGGAGCCCGCCATTTCGGTCGACATCACCTTCGCCTCGCTCGTCGAACTGGGGCGGCGGGCGACAGGCAAGGCCATCATGCCGCGCCGGGTGGAGTTCGCGCGACCGGGACCTGCGAGTACGGCACATGCGGACTATTTCGGCTGTCTGATACGCACCGGTACGCATGACCTTCTGGTGCTCGATGCGGCCGATCTCGACCGGCCGTTCCCCGGACACAATCCGGAAATGCTGGAGATGCTGACCCCGGCACTCAGCGCAGCGCTTGGCGAGTTGGAGGCGCAAAGCTCGGTCGCCGAACAGGTAAAGATCGTGCTCAAACGCTGCCTGGCGAGCGGCCAGCCCGGCCTGTCCGATATCGCAAGGCAGCTCGGCATGAGTGATCGCACCCTGCAGCGTCGCATCACGGAGGAAGGCTCGACCTTCCGGGGCCTCCTCGCCGAGGCACGCCGCGATCTCGGTCGCCGCCTGCTCACCGATCCAGCGACCGACATCGACGAGGTGGCCTGCCTGCTAGGCTATCATGACACGACCTCCTTCTATCGCGCCTTCCGGGAATGGGAGGGCATGCCGCCGAACCGCTGGCGGGAGATGCATCTGCCCAAAGGTGCGGCCGTCATCGGCCTTTACTAACCCATTATGTCCAGGCGCGCGGATCGGCGTGTCGCGTCCTTCCAGCGGAGTTTTCTGTCCATGATGCAACGCATCCTTCTCGCCGGCAGCACCGGTCTGGTTGGCGCTCTCGTCGGTGCCCGGCTCGCGACACGTTCCGACATCGATCTCGTCGCTCTCGTCCGGCGGGGATCGTCCGCCCCCGGCAGCGGGATTGATTTCGAGCGGCTGTGCGACGCGCCCGAGGCCATGCTGAAACCCATCGTGTCCGACGGTATCGATGTCGCTATCTCCTGCCTCGGCACAACCATCCGCACGGCTGGATCGCAGTCGGCCATGTTCCGTGTCGACCATGATTATGTGCTCGCCGCCGCCAGGGGCGCCCGCGCATTGGGGGCGCGCCAGTTCATCCTCGTCACCGCCGCAGGGGCCGGTGGCCCCGGCTTTTATTTGCAGACCAAGGGCGCGATTGAGCGCGCCGTCATTGATCTGGGCTTTGATCGGGTGGACCTGATACGGCCCGGATTCCTGCTGGGCAGCCGCAGCGAACGGAGGGTGTGGGAGGCGATCGGCCAGCGGCTCTTCGCGGCGCTCACCCCCGTCTTACTCGGCCCGCTCTCACGCTACGGCGCCATTCCCGCGGAGACGGTGGCGGAAGCGATCGTCGGGCTCGTCGGACGCGAAGAAACTGGACGTTACATTCACCACAATGCCGATCTGCGTCGCATCGGCCGTCGCGAACATGCCGTGCCATAGAGGGAGAACGGCGGCAATCGGTGGGTTTCGGCGGCTAAAATGGAGAAAGAGGCGTCCATATCGGACAATTGGCGGTGTTTGACGCCGCTTCACCTGACCGGAAACGTCACTCCGGTGAGCTCTTCGGAGACGGTCCACAGGCGCCGTTGGACGGCCTGGTCGTAGGAGTCGGCGCTGGAGGTGACCAGCTTCGGATATCCGCGGACTTCACCCCACCCGCCGGGGCCGTAATATTGCCCGCCGAGAACCGCCGGATCGGTGGCGGCGCGCAGCGTCGGCAAGGCGCCCATTTCGGGCTTCTGGGTGAGCAGTGGTGCAAGCCAGCGGATGGGGCCGCGAAACGCGGCCGGCAGGTTTCGGATGAGTTCCGTGTTGGACACGCCGGGATGGGCCGCCACCGCGATTGTGGCGCCGTGGGGTGCGAGCCGGCGCTGCAGTTCGTAGGTGAACATCAGGTTGGCCAGTTTGGACTGGCCGTAGGCGCCGGCGCGGCTGTACGAGCGCTCCCACTGCAGATCGTCGAAATGGATGGCGGCCTGAATACGATGGCCGGTGCTGCTGACCGTCACGACGCGGGAGCCGGGAACGGGCAGGAGACGGTCGATCAGGAGACCGGTCAGCGCGAAGTGGCCGAGGTGGTTGGTGCCGAACTGCAGTTCGAAACCGTCCGAGGTGGTCTGCCTCGGGGTGTACATCACTCCGGCGTTGTTGATCAGCAGATCGATGCGCGGATAGGCGGCCCGCAGGTCGGCCGCCGCCGACCGGATCGAGTCCAGCGAGGTCAGATCGAGCGCTTGGACGGCGACGTCACCCGCGATGCGCGCGGCTGCCTGCCCGCCCTTCTCGACATCGCGGACCGCGAGGACCACTTTCGCTCCATGCGCGGCAAGCATCCGTGCCGTTTCGAAGCCCAGCCCAGTGTTGCCGCCGGTGACGATCGCGATCCGACCGTGCTGGTCGGAGATGTTCTGCTCGGTCCAATTGCCACTCATGGTGCGTTCCTATAGAACCATCGGTCTGTAATAAGGGAATTTAAAGACCGATGGTCTGATGTCAAGAGACCGTCGGTCTTTAATCAAAGGCGAAGGTGTGACTTTCCAGCGGGCACGAAACGAGGAGCAACGGGAGGCCCGTCGCCGGCTGATCCTGGACACAGCGGTAGCAATGCTCGACGAGATGCCTTTGGCCGAGGTGAGCCTCAACGAACTCAGCCGGCGGGTGGGCTTGGCCAAGTCGAACGTCCTGCGCTATTTCGAATCGCGCGAGGCGGTGCTGCTCGAACTGCTGGATGACTTCCTTGGACGCTGGCTCGTCGATCTGGCGGCCGAACTGGCCGGAGGTATCGACGCGCAGGCGGCGCCGGAACTACGGGCAGCTCAGCTGGCCGAGATCCTCAGTTCCTCGCTGGCGGACCGACCGGCGCTGTGCGACCTCTTCGGCGCGCAGGGCGGCGTCCTGGAGCACAATGTCTCGGTCGAAGTGATCAAAAGGCACAAGCGGTCCTCGCTCGGCAGGCTCGCGACCATGACCGAACTCGTGCGACACCATGTGCCGGAGCTTGGCGATGGCGCGCAAATGTTCTGCCTGATGAGCCTTCTCTCGGCAGGCGCGCTGTCAGCCTATGTCCCGCCACCACCCAGTCTCCTTGCCGCTTACGCGGACGAGCCCGCCCTTGGCGCGCTTCATATGGAATTGCGTGATGCTCTGCGGGCTTCCTTCACCTCGACGCTGTTGGGCGTGCTGCCGCGAGCCTAACCGAGCATCAACCAGCCAACGGCTCATCTGCGATGATCAGCACCAGTCGCCACAGGCTGTCAAAACGGCTACCGAGCGCTGTCCCTGACGACTTTCCAGATGTTCGACGGGACGATATCGGCTGGATTCAAATATGATTTGATGGTGCCGTATCGGGCTATAGCGTGGAATCGGTGGTTCCTATCCCGCGTGGTGGTATGCGATGGTCGGTGGTAATATCGGGCCATAGAGGGAAATCGGCGGGGCTGGCGGGCAGCGCCCGACGAAGATGAACCCTACGAAATCACCATAAGCCTATGACGAATATACCTATCTCTCAAATCATGCGGCAAGCGGCGGGTTTCGGCGGCCATGGCGGGCTATAGGTGGTTATGGCGCGCCATAGAGGGCTTCATGCTCCTGGATGATGCGATCCCTTCTTCGCCACGTCGCAGATCGCGTTGATCACCGTCTGGTCGAGTTCGGGTGGCAGGTCGTGTCCCATGCCTTCGATCGGCCTATGGATCGCGTTGGGGATTGAAAGCGCCGTATCGTGGCCGCAGGCTAGCGGGATCAGCGGATCGACGGTCCCATGAATGACGAGCGCAGGCGCGGTGATCGTCGCCAGACGCGCGCGCCGGTCTCCCGCCACCGCCATGGCCGCGATCTGCCGCGCGATCCCGGCCGGATCATAGCAGCGTCCCGCTTCTTCCAGCAGAAGGGCACGATGGACGTCCTCGTCGAACGGATAGGCCGTTCCGGCAATCCTGCGCGCGAAGGCGAGACGCACCGCCAGAAAGCCGTCCGGATCGACAGCGGGATCGGGCGCGGGACGCATCATCATCGCCATCATATCGGGGGCCGCCTGAGGCAGGGCCGGATTGCCCGTGCTCGACATGATCGAGGTTAGCGAAAGGACACGGTCGGCATGTTCGCTCGCCAGGACCTGCGCGATCATGCCGCCCATCGACCGGCCAACGGCATGGACCCGCGCGATGCCGAGCGCGTCGAGGAGACCGGTGGCATCGGCCGCCATGTCGTGAAGCGTATAGGGAACATCGGGCCGTCGCCCCGCCATCAGCGCGACGGCCAGCGCCCCGAAATCCGGCGGGGCCGAAGCACTGAAATGCGTGGAGCAGCCGGCATCCCGGTTGTCGAAGCGGATGACGCGATACCCCATTGCGGCGAGCGCTTCGCAAAAGGGCACCGTCCACCGGAGCATCTGTGCTCCAAGCCCGGAGATCAGAAGGATGGTTTCATCTGTGGAATTGCCGAAACTGTCCCAAGCCAGTTCAATGTCGTTGGCTTTCGTCCGGGTCATGAACTTGTTCCATTCGGACTGAGAGGGAGCCGCAATTCGGAGAGGGGCAGAAGACGCGAATCCTCGATGGCTGCCGCGCGATGACCAAGACCGACGAGATATCCCTCGTTGCCAGCAAAGGAGAGGAAGGACGCGACGCTCGCCTGCCGGACCAGCATCGCCATGTCCCACCGCTCGTCGGCGGGACCGATCAGGAACCCTCCGCCCGCCCCGAGAAACAGAACATCGCCCCCAGTTTCGCGCAAATAGGGCAGCGTATGCCGGACATAGCGGTTGAAGGCCTCGGCGCCGCTGATCGGCATGGCGGGCGCCAGTTCGGGATGGGCGGAATAGTCGGCGGCATCCCTGAACTTAAGCAGATTGAGCATCGCAATGGGACCGGTAAGGCCGCGCTGCATGAACAGCCGGCCGGCTTCCTGTGTCGGCTCGATATACGAAAGGGGTTCGGACCTGCTCATTGGCGTTTTTCCCCTGTCGTTCGGTCTTGATCCGGGTGAGTGGAAGAGCCGAAGGCGAGGCGCATGGCATAGGCCCGGATGTCCTCCGGCCAAGCCGCGATCCGCTCCTCCAACGCGGAGCGGTTGTCCGCGAAAAGGGCGCGCGTCGCCTCCTCGTAGCCGTGCAGGTCACCGGCGATCGCCTGCATGAATCGATACGCGGCCTCCTGCGCCGCCCGCCTTTGCTGGCGCGGATGCAGCGCCTTGCGGGCATCGTCCACGAGACGCCGCAGTGTCGCCGACGCGCCGCCCGGCTGGGTCGCTAGCCACTCCCATTGCCGCGGCAGCAAGGTTACTTCGCGGGCGACAACGCCCAGTTTCGGCCGCCCGCGGCCCCTCTGCCCGTCCTCTGGTTCCCCATTGCCGGAGGTCGCATCGGCTTTGGGACGATAGCGACCCGCATGCGGTTTTGGAGGCTCGGAGAGCCGCTCGAGAATCTCCGCATCGCTGCCGCGTAGATCGAGATCGACGACACAGCCTGTCGCATCGTCGAACACGAGGACCGCATCCGCCGTCCCGGCGGACCGCGCGACCGCAATGGCCACATCCGCCAGCGGACCGGAAAACAGCAATTGCCGGCCAGTGAAAGCCGTGCAGGGTTTGGTCAGGGAATCGGACATATCGCGCTCGCCAGAATGCATGCGCTATTAATACCCGGGTGAAATATCACCGTCAATTATGTCCGGGTAATATACGACTACTTTATCGGACGGCTGGTTCACCGCACGAAGTTCCGCCCTTGATCGAAAGGGATATGGAAGGAAACCGGGGGCGTTCGGCGGTAAGCCGTTCTTAAAATGGGCCATTTCGGCCAAGATGGCGGGCAGCGCCCGATGAAGACGAGAACTATGAGATCGTTATAACCATCTGATATTTATGTGGATACTCATGGTAATGCGGAAATTGGCGGTTTTCAGCGGCATTTAGGTAGCTGATGGCGGCCATAGTGGACGTTCGACGGGACATTTCCGCTAAGCCTTCTCATTGCTGCCAATCAGTCAATCTCCGGCCCTGGGCACCCGGAGCCACTATTGGCATGAGCCTGGCTGGGCCAAAACCACGATTGGCGTCGCAAGCAAAAGCGGTGGCGCCCTGCGCCAATGCTTCCGCATATTTCGCCTGCCATTCTTGTTCGCCTTCGTAGCAACAAGGATCAACAGTATGTCGGAAAAAATCTGGTTCATCACAGGTGCATCGAGGGGCTTTGGCCGCATCTGGGCCGAAGCTGCGCTTGAACGTGGCGACAAAGTTGCCGCCACAGCCCGCAATACGGAAAGCCTTTCGGAGCTAGCCAGCCGTTTCGGCGATAAGGTGTTGCCTCTTCAGCTTGACGTCACCGATGCAGATGGCGTCAGGCGAGCAGTCGCAGACGCGCACCGGCACTTCGGGCGGCTGGACGTTGTCCTGAACAACGCAGGATATGCATTGGTCGGCGCGATCGAGGAAGTCGATGAGAAGGATCTTCGCGCCGAGCTGGACACCAATGTGTTCGGAATGCTCCGCGTCATCCAGGCTTCTCTTCCCTATCTGCGGGCGCAGGGGAGTGGTCACATCGTCAGCGTTTCTAGCGTGGCAGGCATCGTCGCCAATCCGATCGCAGGCGCCTACAACATGTCGAAATGGGCAGTCGAAGCGATGCACGAGGCGCTTGCCCAGGAAGTCGAAGGCTTTGGCATCAAGGTGACGCTGATCGAGCCCGGCGCTTATGCCACAGATTTTGCCAGCGCCACCTCCCTCAAGATTTCAGAAGGCCTTGAGGCTTATGCCCCACTGCGGGAGCAAGCGTTCACAGCCGGAGCGAAGATGGAATTCGGCGATCCGCGTGCGACAGCTGCGGCCATCCTGAAGCTGGTGGATGTGGAAACGCCGCCGTTGCGTTTTTTCCTCGGCACGGAAGGTCTGCCAGTGGCACGCGCGGCCTATTCAGCGCGGCTTTCCGCCTGGGAGGCATGGGAGGCCGAATCCAACGCCGCTCAGGGCAACGGCAAACAGCACACCATAGCGACGCTGTAAGAGCCGCTCGATCACAGACAGCCGGGCCATGCGGCCAAACAACGAGGATCGACTTCATGCACACATTGACGGCATCCCGCCGATCGCTGCTTTTCGGGGCGTTGGCCATGACAACCTTGGCCATAGCTGGCCCCGCGTTCGCTCAACAGACATCGCAAGACGCCATACTTGGCAAATGGGCAGCAGATGACGGCAGCGTAAAGCTTGAGATGTTCAAATCGGGAGCGGAGTTTTGGGCTCATCTTCTCTTCGGCAATCAGATCATGGAAGCCGACAATACGACGTTCAAGAAAGACACCAAGAACCCCGATCCTACGCTACGAAGCCACTCCCTCGAGAACATCGTATTCATCCACGGACTGCATTGGGATAACGGCGAATGGACCGGGGGCTCGCTTTATGACGCCTCGTCCGGCAGCACCTATAAGTGCAAAGTCGAAATGAAGGGCAACAAGATGTTGCTCAGAGGCTATCTCGGCATTTCTCTTCTGGGGCAGACCCGGGAATTTCACCGCTTTTGAAGCCACGCCGCCCCCGCGTCGCCACGGCGAACTTGGGGGCGGCAGGCCATTTACCTGGAAGCCGAAACTGCACGACGGCATGCCGGCCGCACGGACCGCTTATGCCGCTCGTCTGGTTAAGTGGAAAGCTTGGGCGCAATCGTCCGTGGCAATCCTTGCGGGATCGTTCTGGCATCTGCGGACCGGAGGCTCTTTCTATCAGTTCACCTACGGCCCGCGCTGCCCTGTTCCACGACCCATCCCCGATCGGCTCGGCCTCAAGGCGAGCTTCGTCGGCAAGACAATGCAGAACGTCCCGCCTGCCGCCGTCTATCGCATTGTCCACCGTCCTCCTTTTAGTGCTCCGGCCCCATTGGCGGCGTCAGATGACGGCAAGACCGGCTAGGCCATCGTCCTTCTTGCGCTCGGTAACAGCTTCATGGGGGGCATCACTTGCTGCGAAGTACGTTGTCGAGGGACTCGGAGCGGGCACATTGCGTCAACGCGTTGGCGTAATGTGCAAATTTTATGGCATAAAGAGCCAATGTGATGGCGTGTTGGCTTAGCTACTTATCGTCCAGAAGACATTGCCGCCGTGCCAGGGCAGCAAAAGCAATCGGTTCGAACAAAAGGAACTACGCCATGACCACAAAAGTCGCACTCGTTACCGGCGCCTCATCGGGCATCGGCGAGTCCACCGCCCTCAAACTTAAGGAGCTTGGCTGCACGGTCTATGGCGCGGCCCGCCGCGTTGACCGGATGCAACACCTGACCAAGTCCGATATCCGGATTTTGGCGATGGACGTCACCGATGACGCCTCGATGCAGGCTGGCATCGACAAGATCATCGCCGAGGAGGGCCGGATCGATGTGCTCGTCAACAATGCCGGATACGGCTCCTACGGCGCAGTCGAGGACGTGCCGATAGAGGAGGCGCGCGCCCAGTTCGAGGTCAACGTCTTCGGCGCCGTCCGGCTAATCCAGCTTGCCCTGCCGCATATGCGGGCGCAGCGTTCGGGCACGATCGTCAACATCACCTCGATGGGCGGCAAGATCCACACCCCGCTCGGCGCCTGGTATCACGGCACCAAATTCGCGCTGGAGGCGATCAGCGATTGCCTGCGCATGGAAGTGCAGCCCTTCGGGATCGACGTCGTCGTAATCGAACCGGGTGGCATCAAGACGGAGTGGGCCGGTATAGCCGCTGACAAGTTGCGCCAGACTTCGGGTCACGGCCTCTATGCCGCGCAGGCCAATGCCATGGCGCAATCCATGATCGGCGACGCCAGCGTCAAGCGCCAGTCACCGCCGCAGATCATTGCGGACACGATCGCCAAGGCCGTGACTGCGTCCAAGCCAAAGACCCGTTATGCGATCGGTTTCGGGGCAAAGCCGATGATCTTCATGCGCGGCATCCTGTCCGACCGCGCCTTCGACGGCATGATGCGGACGGCGACCGGCATCTCCAAAGCCTTGAAGGGCCAGAAGGTTTAGTCGGAGTCTCTGCGATGCGCGATATCCTGAAGAACTACATTGATGGCGCCTGGGTCGCTTCAGCTGGAGTTGATACGCGGGACATCATCAATCCCGCCACTGGCCAAGTGTCGGGCCGAATGGCGCTCAGTACGGCCGAGGACGTCAAGCGTGCAGTGGCTGTCGCGCGGCAGGCGTTCGCGGGCTATTCCCGGACAAGCGTGGAGGAACGCGCGACCCTGCTGAACCGCATCGCCGAGGTTCATGAGGCGCGCGCGGAGGACATGGCGCAGGCGGTGACGCTGGACATCGGCATGCCGATCGCCTTCGCCCGCATGACCGTCGGTGCGGGCACTGGACAGTTCCGCTTTCTTGCCAAGGCGATCGGCGATTATCCTTTTGCCCTCGTTCAGGGAGGAACCCGGATCGTAAAAGAGCCGATCGGCGTCGCCGGATTGATCCCGCCATGGAACTATCCCTCGCTCCAATCGGCGGAAAAGATCGCACCCGCGCTCGCCGCCGGTTGCACGATGATCCTGAAGCCGGGCACGCCCTACACCAATCAGGTCCTGGCCGAGATTCTCGACGAGGCCGGCGTGCCGAAAGGCGTGTTCAACCTCGTCAACGGGCGGGGTTCGGTGATCGGCATGGCGTTCAGCCGCCACCCGGATGTCGATATGATCGCCTTCACCGGTTCGACCGGCGTGGGAATCCAGGTGCAGAAGGATGCCGCCGAGACGGTCAAGCGCGTCAGCCTGGAGCTTGGCGGCAAGTCACCGCACATCATTTTGCCGGACGCCGATTTCGAAGCAGCCGCGAAGGGCGCCGTCGCCAAGGTCATGAGCAACTCCGGCCAGACCTGCGCCGCGCCCACGCGCACCTTGGTTCCGCGTGCCCACAAGGCCGAACTCGAGGCGATGATCCGCACGGCGGCCGAGGCAATCCGGGTCGGCGATCCGCTGACCGACGTCGATATGGGTCCGGTCGCTAACGAAGCCCAGTGGCACACGGTGCAGCGTTACATCCAGTCGGGCATCGACGAGGGCGCGACGCTGCTTGCCGGCGGCCCCGGTCATCCCGAGGTGGCGGACGAAGGCTGGTTCGCGCGCCCGACCGTCTTTGCCGATGTCCGCAACGATATGACGGTTGCTCGCGAGGAAATCTTCGGGCCGGTCATGTCGCTGATCGCCTATGACACGGTGGACGAGGCGGTCGAGATCGCCAATGACACGCCCTATGGCCTTGCCGCCTATGTCGACGGTAGCGACGACAAGACCGTCCAGGACGTGGCATCCCGCCTGCGGGCGGGACAGGTGATTCTCAATGGCGCGCAGCCCGACCTCCAGGCGCCGTTCGGTGGCTACAAACAGTCAGGCAACGGCCGCATCTGGGGGCTGGCGGGTCTTGAAGAATATCTTGAGACCAAGGCGATCGTGGGAGTCTGATGATGGCACAGGTCGACAAGTGCAAGATCCCGCAGGCGTTCTGGCGGGCAGCTGAGCAGTTCGACATCCCGTCGGCCGCGCTGTTGCGGCAGGCGCGGCTGCCGGCAACGCTTCATCTGGGCACACAAGTCTTCGTCACCACGGCGCAGTATTTCTCGCTGATGCAGGCGATGGCGGACCTGTCCGGCGACTCCGCGCTTGGCATCCGAATGGTGCAATCCGTCGATACGGCGGTCCATCCGCCGTCGAGCCTCGCCGCCTTCTATGCCCGCGACTATCGCGACGGGCTGACCCGGCTCGCACGGTTCAAGCGCCTGTGCACCCCAGAGCAGTTGCAGGTCGTCGAGGCGGGTGGCGACTGCACCATCTCCACCGAATGGCCCTTCGCCGCGGCAGCCGAACCCAGCATATCCGTCGATATTACTTTCGCCACGTTGGTAGAACTGGGACGGCGCGCTACCGGGCGTACCATCGTGCCACGTCGGTTGGAGCTGACCCGGCCGGGACCGATAGACGCAATTCATGCGGAATATTTCGGCTGCCCGATCCGTACCAAGGCCCCGCGGAACCTTTTGGTGCTCGACGCCGCCGATCTCGATCGTCCGTTCCCGGGACACAATCCCGAGATGCTGGAGATGCTGACGCCGGCCCTCGGGGCGGCGCTCGGTGAGTTGGAGGCGCAGAGTTCGATCGCCGAACAGGTGAAGATCGTGGTGAAACGCAGTTTGGCGAGCGGCCAGCCCGGCCTCTCCGACGTGGCAAAGCAACTCGGCATGAGCGATCGAACCCTCCAGCGGCGTATCACCGAGGAAGGATCGACCTTTCGTGATCTGCTGTCGGAAGCTCGCCGGGATCTTGGTCGCCATCTCCTGACCGACCCCGCCACGGACATCGATGAAGTGGCCTGCCTGCTCGGCTATCAGGACACCACGTCCTTCTACCGCGCTTTCCGGGAATGGGAAGGCATGCCGCCGAACCGCTGGCGCGAGACGAATATGAACAGGCCCCGCGCACTTGAAACCGCCGGTCTCCATTGAAGCGGCCAAGCAGTGCAAGAAGGTCAGGATTACGATCCGCCTCGAAAAGGTGCAGCCAGATGACCCGTCGCATTCTTCTTGCCGGCAGCACCGGATTGGTGGGTGGCCTCGTCGGCACCCGACTGGCTGGCACACCCGAGGTTGATCTTATCCGCCTCGTTCGAAACGGGGCGTCGGGGTACGGCCATGCCATCAATTTCGAGCGGCTTTGCCAGGAACCTGCAGGCCATTGGAGTCGATCGCACCCGACGGCGTCGATATCGCTATCTCCTGCCTGGGGACGACCTATCGCCACGGCCGGCTCGCAGGCGGCGATGTTCCGCGTTGATCATGACTATGTCCTCGCCGTCGCTCAAGGTGCGAGAGCGCTAGGCGCGCGCCAGTTCATCCTCGTGACCGCGGCAGGGGCCGGTGGACCGGGATTCTACCTTCAGACCAAGGGCAAGATCGAACAGGCAGTCACGGCTCTCGGCTTCAAGCGCGTCGATATTATCCGCCCGGGCTTCCTGCTCGGCACGCGCGGCGAGCGGCGGTGTGGGAAGTAATCGGCCAAAGGATTTTCGCAGTGCTCACGCCAATACTGGTTGGCCCATTGTCGCGTTACGGCGCTGTCCCCGCAGATACGGTGGCCGATGCGATCGTCACGCTCATCGGACAGGCAGCACCCGGCTGCAACGTTCATGAGAACAATAACCTGCGCCGCCTCGCGGCCCCCGCGCGCTAAAAAATTGTTCGGTCCGCTGTCGATGGAACGGCCGCCATCTCTCAGATCAGCTCCTGCCATCAAACGAGGATGACGTCTGCTGACCACAGTCGGCCCTAAATACCCATAGTGGAAGTCTATTCAATCAAGGAGCATAATCGGCGGAAAAATCGGGCTTTTGGCGGCAATCGGTTCGCATCACCGGTCGCTATTAGCAAGGTGGCGGAGAGGGGGGGATTCGAACCCCCGATAGGCTTGCACCTATGCCGCATTTCGAGTGCGGTGCTTTCAACCACTCAGCCACCTCTCCATAGGATGCCTTGGTCCTTGCGTGGCCGTGCAGCGCAATAGCATGATGTTTTGGCGTAAACAAGCGATCCCTTGAGGATCTCGCTTGTGGATCGGCGGGGCTTCGACTGTGCGGCCTTGTGAGAGGGTGATCCACGCGGCTTCGGTTGCCGGCTCCCCGAGGTCGATATCCCGGTTCGCTTGCTTTGTAAGGCGAGAGGTCGCCGGGCTTCATGCATTGCGCCTGGGAAGATTCTCCGCAAGGCAGTTTCAATATCCGAGGAGCCGGATGTCTCCGACTCCTGCTTCACGCATTAAGAATAGACTCTCTTCAACGACATGATCCGCTCGAGGGCTTTCGTCGAAGGAGATGCTTCAGTGTTTGTCTTCCGCCGTCGCGGTCGCCCGGATCATCGGGATCATCTGGTCACCCCAATTGCCGCTGCCGTCGTGAAAGCGGGAGGTGCGCACCAGTTCCACCGAAACGCCGGCGCTGACCGCGCGGATAATCGCTTCATTGACGCGGTGGACAGCATCGGCGACGCGGCGCAGCGCCTTTTCCTGATCCGTTTCCGACTGATCATGGTGCAGGGGAAGAAATTCACCCGTATTGGCAATTTGAGTCATGACCATGCCCTTTCCTGAGCCGTTCCGGAACATCCGTTGCGGCAGATTCCTCTTCGAGGAGATTCCTTTTTATTTAAAGGAATAAAAAGAATGTGGTGAAACGGCCGGGCCGTTTCACCATTGTGTTTATTGAGCGTTCCTTGTGGCCTCTTCGGCGATAGATCGCCAGTGGGCCAAAAGTCATGCTCCAGAAATCACGCTCAAGGAGCAAAGGCCCAGAGCGCGAAGGCTCTCTTATTCGGCGGCCTTGAACTGCGCGGTTTCCGTCGATTCGGCGAGCGTCGAGGTCGAGCCGGTGACGGCGACGGTCACGGCGTCGGCGACGCGGCGAATCGCCTTTTGCTGTTCTGTCTCCGTCGTTTCCTGCACCGGCCGGAACTCACCCATGCTCATGGCCTCATCTTCCACATTCAAGAGAAACAGACGGCAAAACCGGCCTTTGACCGGCCCGCCGCCACCTTTAAGGCACAGAACAAAAGCCTAAAACAGTTCCAAATGTCAGAAAACCTGAAACAGTCTTTAGACAGAACGCTGACCCCGGCGAGGCAGAGCCAAGCCCAGCCCCGCCGTCCAAAAAAGTTCTCAGCCGAACTGGTTCATCGTGTTGTCGGCGCCGCCCGCCTTCAACGCGGCTTCGCCAGCGAAATATTCCTTGTGATCGTCGCCAATGTCGGAACCCGCCATGTTCTGGTGCTTCGCGCAGGCGATTTTCTGGCGGATTTCTTGCCGCTGGACATTCAGCACGTAGCCGAGCATCCCCTGTTCGCCGAAATATTCCTTGGCAAGGTTATCGGTCGACAGCGCCGCCGTGTGATAGGTCGGCAGGGTGATGAGGTGGTGGAAAATGCCTGCCCGCTTCGAGGCGTCGGCCTGGAAGGTGCGGATTTTTTCGTCAGCCTCGGCGGCAAGATCGCTGCCGTCATATTTCACATCCATCAGGCCAGCGCGGTCATAGGCGGAAACATCCTTGCCGGCTTCCTTCCAGGCATCATAGACTTGCTGACGGAAGTTGATCGTCCAGTTGAACGAGGGCGAATTATTGTAGACGAGCTTGGCGTTCGGGATGACGGCGCGGATGCGGTCCATCATGCCGGCGATCTGCTCGACATGCGGCTTTTCGGTCTCGATCCACAGAAGGTCGGCGCCATTCTGCAGCGAGGTGATCGAATCGAGCACGCAGCGGTCCTCACCCGTGCCCTTGCGGAACTGGAAGAGGTTGCTCGGGAGCCGCTTCGGCCGGAACAGCTTGCCATCGCGGTTGATGATGACGTCGCCATTGGCGCCGCCGCCAGCCGGAACTTCCTCCACGTCGAGGAAGGAATTGTACTGGTCACCGAGATCGCCCGGCTTGTGGCTGACCGCGATCTGCTTGGTGAGACCGGCGCCAAGAGAGTCGGTGCGGGTGACAACGATGCCATCATCAACGCCGAGTTCGAGGAAGGCATAGCGGCAGGCGCGCACCTTGGCCAAGAAATCCTCGTGCGGCACGGTGACCTTGCCGTCTTGGTGGCCGCATTGCTTTTCATCCGAGACCTGGTTTTCGATTTGCAGGGCGCCGGCGCCCGCCTCGATCATCTTCTTGGCGAGAAGATAGGTCGCTTCGGCGTTGCCGAAGCCCGCGTCAATATCGGCGATGATCGGAATGACATGGGTCTGGTGATTTTCGGCCTGGGTCAGAAGCTCTTTCGCCTTGGCGCTGTCTCCCGCCTTGCGGGCGGCGTCGATGGCGCGGAAAATATCGTTGAGCTCACGTGCATCGGCCTGGCGGAGGAAGGTGTAAAGCTCCTCGATAAGCGCCGGGACGGAGGTCTTTTCATGCATCGACTGGTCGGGCAGCGGGCCGAACTCGGAACGCAGCGCGGCGACCATCCAGCCGGAGAGGTAAAGGTAGCGGCGTTCGGTCGTGCCGAAATGCTTTTTGATCGAAATCACCTTCTGCTGGCCGATGAAACCGTGCCAGCAGCCGAGCGACTGAGTATATTTGGTGGTGTCTGCGTCATAGGCCGCCATGTCCCGGCGCATGATGGCTGCCGTATATTTGGCAATATCGAGACCGGTTTTGAAGCGGTTCTGCAAGCGCATCCGGACGACGGCCTCGGCATTGATGCCGTCCCATGTGCCGTTCTTGCTCTTGATGAGCTGGCTCACCTCGGTAATTTGGTCTTGATAAGACATCAGCATAGTCCTCGATCAATCGGAGATTTTTTTGCGGCGCCCGGGCGTTCGGGAACGCCCGGTTATTGACAGACAGAATTCACATGAATTGACAAATTGTTTGGTTCAGGTCATTCGTGATGACCAATAGATGCCCTTGCTGGCCGCAATAGACAAGTGGCTTGTAAAGGAATGAGGTTGTGGTGTAATTTTCGTACATTGTTAATTTGTCAGTGTGTAAAGAAAGTTACTAACTAGCAGGTCCTTATGAGCCAGACTCTTGCCCATTCAGCCGGTCAAGCCGATGCGTCACGCAAGATTTTCGCGGGCCCTCGCCTGAAACGGCTGCGCCGTGAGCGCCAGATCACCCAGGCCCGCATGGCCGAGGAGCTCAATGTTTCGCCGAGCTACCTGAACCTTATGGAGCGCAATCAGCGCCCGATCACCGTCCAGGTCCTGATCCGTCTCACCGATGTCTATGGTGTTGACCCGCGCGATTTTCTCTCTGTCGAGGCTGAACAATCCTTGGGGGAGATGGATCAGATTCTTGCCGATCCACTCTTTCGCGAGGTTCCGATCCCGCGCGCCGAAATGCAGGACGCCGCCGAACATGCGCCCGCCATGCTGTCAGCCCTGGTGCGTCTGTATCGCGCCTATTCGGCGGCGCGCGAGGCCGGCGAGGCGGGGGCCTTTACGGGCCTCGATCCCGACCGCGCCGAGCCCGTGCTGACGGATAATCCGATCGACCGCGTGCGGGCGATCCTGAACGAGGCGCGCAATCATTTTCCCGAAATCGAGGCAGCCGCCGAAACCTTTGCCGCCGATCTCGCCTTGACCGGTCATGAATTGTTTTACGGTCTGTCGGAATATTTGCGCGCCCATCACAATATTAGGGTCAGGCCGCTGCCGCTCGAAGTCATGGGCGATCGGTTGCGCTGGTATGATCATCATCGCCGTCAATTGATGATTTCCGAGGTGATGGATCAGCCGGGCCGCACCTTTCAGGCGGCCTATCAACTCGGCCTTGTCAAATTCGGCGGCCTGCTCGACGAGATCGCCGGACGGCTCGAAACCAGCGACGAGACGAGCCGGCGTCTGCTCCGTGTCACGCTCGCCAATTATTTCGCGGGCGCCTTGATGATGCCCTATGGCCGTTTTCATGACGCGGCTGAACTGCTTGGCTATGATATCGACGTTCTGGCGGCGCGTTTCGGCGCCAGCATCGAGCAGGTCGCTCACCGCCTGACCACTTTGTCGCGGCCGACCCTGCGCGGCATTCCCTTTTTCATGGTGCGCGTCGATATGGCTGGCAATGTCTCGAAGCGCTTTTCCTCGGGCCGTTTTCCCTTCGCCCATTCCGGTGGGACTTGCCCCTTGTGGAATGTGCACGCGGCCTTCAGCGATCCAGGCCGCATCCTGACGCAGATCATCGAACTGACCGACGGCTCGCAATGGTTTTCGATTGCCCGGACCGTGCGCCGCTCCGTGACGCCCTGGGGCGCGATCGAGCCGCGTTTCGCCATCGGGCTCGGCTGTGAGATCAAATATGCGCGCCGTCTAATCTATGCCAAGGGTCATGATCTTGAAACGGTCGATGCGACTCCGGTTGGCGTCAATTGCCGCCTGTGCGACCGTCAAGCGTGTCCGCAACGGTCGGCACCGCCAGCCTTGCGGCATCTGCGTGTCGATGAGAATATGCGCAATGTCTCACCGATCACCTTCAACGAATTGTAAGGCCCGCTCGGACGTTTCGTGCCGTCCGGCGTTTTTCCAAAAAACCGGCTTTTCCTCGCGGGCTTTGAAGGATAGGCGTTGAAGGCGACGGTGGAAGCGTGACAGTGTCGAGGAACAGCGCCTTCATGAAGATGATCGAACGACGTGTTGGCGAGGTGGCAAGGGGCGCATGGCCATCCTTGCTTGGCGGGCGTGCGCCTGGGAGGCGTGCGATGGTGCTCGCCGGCCTTTGCCTCCTCGGCCTTGGTGTCGCGGGCTGCGGCCGGCGCGGGCCGCCCGAGCCGCCGCCGGGGGCGCTGAGCGCGCCGAGCGAACAGGCAGTGCAGGAAGCCAATCCCTATTCCGGCTCCCGCTATGGCGGTGTCGAACAATCCGATGGCGGCTCGGCCACGATCGGTGGCGTCGGCGGTCCCGCCATTGGCCAGGCTTTGGATCAGCCGAATCAACCCGTCCAGAGCAAGTCGCAAGGGAAGCCGAAAAAATCTTTCTTCCTCGATCCCTTGCTTTGATCGATTGGACGCTCGACCTGCATTGGGTCCGATAGGTCCATTGAAGATCATCGGATCGATTCCCTAGTATCCACCCTCATTGAAGCGCGCCTCGTCGCGGTTCAATGAGGGCAAGTGGATACGGTTTAAAAAGTGACGTATCGAGAATCCGTGATTCTCGATACGAGGGTCTCTATCCCCTTTGGGGCCCGATGCGTTAATTCCGGAATTCTAGAATGCATCATTTCGCACTGCGGAACGGCGTCATGCACGCCGAGGACGTCGATCTCGAACGCCTCGCCGAAACGATTGGCACGCCTTTTTATTGCTATTCCACGGCGACGATCACGCGCCATTACGAGGTGTTCAAGGCGGCCTTCGCGGGCCAGGATAGCCTCGTCTGCTATGCGATGAAGGCCAATTCCAACCAGGCGGTGCTGCAGACCCTGGCCCGTCTGGGGGCCGGCATGGATGTCGTCTCGGAAGGGGAATTGCGCCGTGCCCGCGCGGCAGGCGTGCCGGCCGATCGCGTCACGTTTTCCGGCGTCGGCAAGACGGAGCGGGAGATCGCTCTCGCGCTCGATGAAGGCATTTTCTGCTTCAATGTCGAATCGGAGCCGGAACTTGCGGCCATTTCGGCGCTTGCCGTCGCAAGAAACAAAACGGCGCATATCGCCTTGCGGGTCAATCCGGATGTCGATGCCAAAACCCATGCGAAAATAGCGACCGGCAAATCGGAGAATAAATTCGGCATTCCGATTTCGCGGGCGCGCGAAGTCTATCGCATGGCGAAAAACCTGCCCGGCATCGCGATCACCGGCGTCGATCTGCATATCGGCTCGCAGATCACCGATCTCACGCCTTTCGATCATGCTTTTGCGCGGGCGGCCGAATTCGTGGCCCTGTTGCGTGCCGATGGCCATGCCATCGATCATGTCGATCTTGGCGGTGGCCTTGGCATTCCCTACCATTCAGGTGATGATCCGGAAACCTATCACCCTGATCTCTATGCCGGGATCATCAAAAAGCGGCTTGGTGGCCTGGGGCTGAAACTCGTCCTGGAGCCCGGCCGGCTCATCGTCGGCAATGCCGGGGTTCTCGTCACCCGTGTCCTTTATGTCAAACAGGGCGAGAACAAGACATTCGTCATCGTCGATGCGGCGATGAATGATCTGGTGCGGCCGACGCTTTATGAAGCGCATCACGAGATCGCACCGTTGCGGCCGCCGCTGCAGGACGCGCCGGGTGTGGTCGCCGATATTGTCGGACCCGTCTGCGAGACGGGCGATTATCTAGCCCTCGCGCGCCGCATGCCGGAGCCACGCCCGGGCGATTATCTCGCCATTCTTTCCGCCGGTGCCTATGGTGCGGTGCAGGCTTGTACCTATAATACGCGGCTCCTGGTCCCGGAAGTGCTCGTCAAGGGAGCGGCCTATGCGGTTGTGCGGCCGCGCGGAACTTACGAGGAATTGATCGGGCTCGACAAAATTCCGGCGTGGTTGGAGTAAATTCTTCCTTTTCGTCCTTCTTTCGGGGACCGGCATGGCAATAACACAAGCGCCTGGGACAGATCCTCGACCCGCCGAAACGGCGGCGGCGACAACCCGCCTTGATGAGCTTGTCCGGCGGGCCCGCGCCAATCTGGTTTGGGAATTGGTGTGGCGGGGCTTCATGCCTCCGCTTCTGGTCCTGGGCGCCTTTGTCCTCGTTTCCTTCGCGGGAGTCTGGCTTGTTCTCCCGCCGCGCGGCCGTCTCCTCGGGTGCATTGCCTTCGCGCTGATCTTTCTCTCCGCCTGCCTGCCCATGCTGAAATGGCGCTGGCCGACGCGGCGGCAGGCGCTGGAGCGCATCGAACAAGTCTCTGGGCTCGACCATCATCCAGCCCTCGTTCTTGAGGACCGGCTTGCCAATCCGGGCCAGGATCCGGCGACAGAAGTCCTCTGGGCCTTGCACCGGCGCCGCGCCGCGACGGCCATCGCGGCCATGCGAACCGGTTGGCCCGCGCCCCGGCTCGTCGAGCGCGATCCCTATGCCTTGCGCGCTTTAGTTCTGGTCGGTCTCGTGGCGACCGGCTTCATCGCAGGGCCGCAAAAATATGCCCGTGTCGCGGCGGCTTTCGATTGGGGCCTCGCCGCGCCGAGCGCTATTCCCTCCCGGCTCGATGCCTGGATCGACCCTCCGCCCTATACCGGCCGGGCGCCGATCCTGTTGACGGCGGGCGATCCGCGCCCAGGCCCAAAACTCGAAGTGCCGGTCGGCTCCACGCTCATCATCCGTTCTGCCGGTTGGGGGGCGGCCTTCGAACTCAAGGGGGCTGCCGTCGAGGTGAGCGAACCCGATAAGGCCAATCTCGGTGAGACAGAAAGACTTGCGCCGCATGAGGCCTCAGCCGGCGACGAGCGCGAGAAACGTTTTACCCTGAACGGGGATGCGACGCTCTCGCTCCAGCATGGCGGTCTGTCGCGCGGCACGTTTCAGCTGATTGCCCTTCCGGACAAGCCACCGCGCATCACTTTGGCCGAAGTCCCGCGCGTCAATGCACGGGGTTCTCTGACGCTTGGCTACAGGATCTCGGATGATTATGGCGTTGCCAGCGCCGAAGCCGAATTTACCGAGCCACGCCTTGATGGCGAACATGGCCCGATCCGTTCCCTGGTCGATCCGCCGAAAATGCCTCTGCTCCTGCCGACGGCCCCTGGCGGCCTGGGCGATGCGGAGACGACAGGTGATCTCTCCGATCATCCCTGGGCCGGTGCGCGCGTCAAAATGGTTTTGAAAGCCCATGATGAAGGCGGTAACGAGGGCCAGAGCCCGCCGCTCGAACTCATCCTGCCGCAAAAACCTTTTCTCAATCCTCTGGCTGCTGCTCTTGTCGAGCAGCGTCGGGACCTTGTGCTCATGCCGTCCGAGCGCGCCAAGGTCATGACGGCGCTCGAATCCCTGATGATCGCTCCGGACGCCTTCGGCATGCCTCCCGCGCCCTATCTCGGGCTGCGGGTGGCCATCGATTGGCTGCAAGGGGCGCGGACCGATGCCGATCTTCTCGAGGTCGCCGATTATCTCTGGGAAATGGCTTTGCGCATCGAGAATGGCGATCTCAACGATGCGGAACGTGATCTGCGTGCCGCTGAACAGCAATTGCGCGAGGCGCTCGAGCGCCATGCCCCGCCTGAGGAGATCGAGAAACGCACGGAGGCTCTGCGGCGGGCGATGGAGACCTTTCTTGGTGAACTCGCGCGTCTCCAACAAAGCGAGGAGGGGGGCCAGCAAGCCAAGGTCGATCCACGGGCGCAAAAGATCGCGCCGAAGGATTTGCAGGCCATGCTCGATCATATGCGCGAGGCGGCACGTTCCGGCGATCAGGCCGAGGCGCAAAAGATGCTCGATCGCTTACGCAATATTCTCGACAATTTACGCATGGGACGCCGAGCCAAGCCTGATCCCCATGCGGCCGAGGCCAACCGGTCGATCGATGCCCTCAATAAGATGAGCCGCGAGCAGCAGGATCTGCGCGATGACACTTATCGCGGCAACGATGAGATGTCCTTGCAAGATTTTGAAAATTTCGATGAAAAAAATAAAAAGGGGCGCAATGCCGGGGAAGAGGAACTGCAACGACGCCAGCAGCAATTGCGCCAGCGTCTGGATGAGGTTCAGAAGCGGTTGAAACAGACCGGCCAGGGCGAAAAGAGCCTCGACGATGCCGAACAGGCCATGAAGGAGGCGGAAGACGCCCTGGGGCAAGGACCGGACGGGCGCGAGGATGCGGCCGATGCGCAGGGGCGCGCGCTCCAATCCATGCGGCAGGGCGCCGAAAAACTCGCCGAAAGCCTGCAGCGGCGACAAGGCGAACAAGGCTCGGGAGAGGGTGAAGCGGAAGGCCAGGCCGAGGGCGAAGAAGAGGGGCCCAGCAATCAGGGCCGAAGGGGCTCATCCGATCCGCTTGGACGGCCCACGGCGGGTAATCCTGTTTTCAATCCGGGCGCGAAATTCGATCCGCTCGGCGTTCCGGCGGCGCAACGGGCGCAGCAAGTTCTGGAGGAATTACGCCGCCGCCTGAGTGATCCACATCGTCCGCGTGAGGAAACCGATTATCTCGAACGTTTGCTGCGTCCGTTTTAAACGGTCTTGAGATCGAGGCGGTTACAGCATCACTTTTGGTTTGATGCTGTAAAAAAGGCGGGGAAGGATCGTGCTCGAAAAGGGGTCAGGGAACCGCGACGACCCGCGTGCCGACATCCACGCGTTCGAACAGGTCGAGCACATCTTCATTATACATGCGGATACAGCCATAGGAGGCTGCGGTGCCGACCGACTTGCGCATCGTATCCGTTGTGCCGTGAATGGCGACCTCGGACAGGTTCAACGTAATGGCGGCCGCCCCCATCGGATTGTTCGGTGCGCCACCGGGGATCACATCCGGGAAATTCGGATGATCGTGCCGCACGACTTCTGGCGGGGACCATGCGGGCTGCACGAATTTGCCCGCCACGAAGGCCTCTCCCTTCCAAGCCTTGCCGGTCTTGCCGATCGCGATTGGATAGCGGATTGCGGTGCCGTCTCCCGTGATCAAATAGAGTTTGCGTTCACTCTGTTTGATGACGATCATGCCTGCTGGATAATCAGGCGAAAATTTGACGATTTCCCGTGCGCTTGGAGATGCGGACCCGGTCGGGACGAGACCACACAGTGACAAAGCGATCGAAAATAGTCGCAGACAATGTTTTTGTTTTTGATTCATGACGCCCTCGAAACCTGGACGAATGTGCAACTGCGCGATTCGCGGCTGCGCCAGACTAACAGGGGCCGCAGGCCGCAAGCATAGAAAGCTGCGGCCTTGCTGCAATTGTTGTTAAACTGTGGCAAGCATGCCTCAGTTCCGTCAGAAATAAATTTTTTCTTAATGGGTTCGCGATGTCCACAGCATCAGCCCGAAAGGGGGCTTTCCTTCAAGGTGTGATGCCGTGGGTTTTGACTTCGTAGGGCCCGATTATCCCAGGCGGTTACGGATCAGATCGTCGACAATGGTTGGGTCGGCCAATGTCGAAACATCGCCCAGCGCCGAAAACTCCTTTTCGGCAATTTTGCGCAGAATGCGGCGCATGATCTTGCCGGAACGTGTTTTTGGCAGGCCGGTCGCGAAATGCACCACATCGGGGGTGGCGATCGGGCCGATATCCTTGCGGACCCAGGTCACCAGTTCGGTGCGGAGCCTGTCGCTGGGCTCGATGCCATTCATCAAGGTGACATAGGCATAAATGCCCTGGCCCTTGATATCATGCGGATAGCCGACGACCGCGGCTTCCGAGACGAGTTCATGCGCGACGAGCGAGCTTTCGACCTCGGCGGTGCCGAGCCTATGGCCCGAAACATTGATGACATCATCGACACGGCCAGTGATCCAATAATAACCATCGGCATCGCGGCGACAGCCGTCACCGGTGAAATACTTGCCCGGATAGGTCGAGAAATAGCTCTGCACGAAGCGATCATGATCGCCAAAAATGGTGCGCATCTGGCCGGGCCAGGAATCGGCGATGACCAGATTGCCCTCGCAGACGCCTTCGAGGACAGCGCCGGTGGCATCGACGACCTGTGGCTTGACGCCGAAAAAGGGTAGGGTTGCCGAACCCGGCTTTTCGGGCGTCGCGCCCGGCAGGGGCGTGATGAGAATACCGCCGGTCTCGGTCTGCCACCAGGTATCGACGATGGGGCAGCGCTCCTCACCCACGACGCGATGGTACCACTCCCAGGCTTCCGGATTGATCGGTTCGCCGACCGAGCCGAGCAGACGGAGCGAGGCGCGGCTGGTCTTCTTGACCGGAGCCTCGCCCGAACCCATCAGGGCGCGGATCGCCGTTGGCGCGGTATAGAAGATCGTGACCTTGTGTTTGTCGATGACTTCCCAGAAACGCGAGACGCTCGGATAATTCGGCACACCCTCGAACATCAGGGTTGTCGCGCCATTGGCAAGCGGGCCATAGACGATATAGCTGTGCCCGGTCACCCAGCCGACATCGGCGGTGCACCAATAGACGTCGCCATCGTGATAGTCGAAAACATATTGATGCGTCATCGACGCATAGACGAGATAACCGCCGGTGCAATGCACGACGCCCTTGGGCGCGCCGGTTGATCCAGACGTATAGAGGATGAACAACGGATGTTCGGCCTCGACCTCGGTGAGGGGGCATTCGGGCGAGGCGGCGGCAATGGCTTCCTCGTAGCGGACATCGCGACCCTCGACCCAATCCACCGCACCACCGGTCCGTGTGACGACGATCATGGTCTGAACGATATCGCCGGTTTTTGCGATGGCCAGATCCGCATTGGCTTTCAGTGGAACCTTGCGGCCGCCGCGCAGGCCTTCATCGGCAGTGATGAGCACTTTGGAGCGGCAGCCCTCGATGCGGCCGGCGAGAGAATCGGGTGAGAAACCGCCAAAAATCACCGAATGAATGGCACCGATCCGGGCGCAGGCCAGCATGGCGAAAGCGGCTTCCGGAATCATGGGCAGATAGAGCGAGACCGTATCACCCTTGCCGACGCCATGGGCCTTGAGGACATTGGCCAGGCGGCAAACGGAATCGTGCAATTCTTTATAGGTGATGGCGCGGGAATCGGCCGGGTCGTCCCCCTCGAACAGAATGGCCGTCTGGTCGCCGCGCGTCGCTAGATGCCGGTCGATGCAATTATATGCGACATTGGTGATACCATCCTCGAACCAGCGGATATCGACATTGGCCGGGTCGAAGGAAGTATTCTTGACCTTGGTGTAAGGTTTGATCCAATCGATCCGCTTACCTTCTTCTCCCCAGAAAAGATCAGGCTCCTCGATCGAGCGTTTATACATATCCTTGTATTTAGCGGCATTGATGTAGGCGCGTTCGTTCCAATAGGCACTCACGGGATAGGTTTTATCGGACATCAAGCGTCCTCCCCCAATGTGTTGTCAGCCTCACCGCTTGTTAACAATTTCAGCGGAAATCTTTTCCAATGCACGCATTGGAATGCGTGAAGAGTAGAATTGTAAAGCCTTTTCACCGTATCGTTGTCATTTCCTCGATACGTCTCAAGGCCCCTCTGCAGATCGAGCCGAAGCGTTTTTTCAAGTCCTGGGAACCCTTTCTTGGCCACCATGGAAACGCTCTGATGACCTTAATATGCGTGACGATATCCCTATGGGGAAGATCAGGCCATAATATTTTTGAGGTGAGCCTATCAAGAAAAAAATGTGGTTATCAAGAGGACTTACGGGATAATTGCTTGGCCGGGAAGCCTAAGAACAAGCTTGATGCTCTAGAACGGAGCAATCTTGTGTATTTCTACACAAAACTGGCAAGCGTTTACTAAACTATACAGGCTTCCGTCCAAGGTGATGCCCCAATTCGGGAGATTTAAGAAGAATCAGACCTGAATGCGGATATCACTTTCAAGATCAATCGCATGCAATTTTAAAACAACGAAGACAACCCGTTCAGCCGACCAGAAGCATGGGCGATGATCATTGGAACGGCGAGATGATGGCTCCGAGATGGATGCCTCACTATGCCACAGGTGGCGGTCCAGGGGTGCGACCAAAAGCCCGATGTGACCGATCGTGCGGACACAGCGTGTCAGTCCGCCAAAAAGATCGAATGCAGCGGATCTTTTTCGTCAATCATTCGCGGGGAGTGACGCGGCGCATCCGCATGAACAGGCCGTACAGGCCATAATCGACACAGGCTGGAGTCTTGCCCGAGGAAAAGCCTGTTCCCTCTGGCGAAAGGCCGCGTGACGTCCTCACCTGATCGGCGCCCGTGAGTGCAAAGAGGATGGGGTTTCGAGCGGTATCAGAAATTCCAGCGTTGCGCGCTCGAGACCAGAAAATCGCGGAACACCTGGATACGGGCCACGCTTTTCAGTTCCTCGGGATAGACGAGGTAACATTCGAGTTCCGGTGTCACGGCATCGGTCATGATCTGCACGACCTGGCTGGTTTTCAGATAATCCGGCAGGACGCCGATGCCGACCCCCTGCTCGACGGCTTTCTGCAAGGCAATGATATTGGTGACGGAGAGAGCGGACAGGCGGGGATGTTTGGCGTTGCGCCCGATGTGCAAGGGCGCGTTGAGATCATCGAGATAGCTGGCCGCCGCGGCGTCATAGGAAATCAGCCGATGATCATCGAGATCCTCGATTCTTTGCGGCTGCCCATGATATTTCACATAATCGACCGATGCATAGAGATGATAATGCACCGTGAAGAGACGGCGGCGAATGAGATCGGGCTGGACCGGCTCGCGCAATCGCAGCGCGACATCGGCGGCGCGCATGCCAAGATCGAGTTCCTCATCGGTCAGGATGAGATGCAGCCTGATATCGGGATAGAGATCGAGGAATTCGCCGAGGCGCGGCGTCAGCCAGCCCGTGCCGATGGCGACATTGGTGGTGATGCGTAAATCCCCATTCGGCCGCTCGCGGCTTTCGTTGAGACGGGTGCGGGCCTGGTCGAGTTTGGCCATCACATCCTGCACGGTCCTGTAGAGGACCTCGCCTTGTTCCGTCAGGATCAGGCCGCGGGCGTGCCGATGAAACAGCGGCACTTGCAGGTCCCCTTCAAGCGCGCCCACTTGGCGGCTCACCGCCGACTGGCTGAGTCCGAGCATGGAACCCGCATGGGTGAAGGAACCGACCTTGGCCGCCGCATGAAAAATGCGCAGCTTATCCCAATCCACAGCCTCTCCCCCTCGCGCTCCGCCCGGGATCGTGTTTGGCCCGGGTTCGGCTTTTAGCCTAACCTATGCTGATGTAACATAGCAGGCATGCGGTAGAGAAGGGAATAGGGACGTCACTCTTCCAGTGCTCTTCCTGATTTATTCTGCGGCTGCGTGGCGCAATTCGCCTTCGGCGAGCAGCCAACGCTCGGCTTCGAGCGCCGCCATGCAGCCCATGCCCGCGGCTGTCACCGCTTGCCGATAAATGTCATCGGTCACATCGCCCGCTGCGAAAACGCCGGGAATATTGGTGGCGGTCGAATCGGGCGCTGTCCAGAGATAGCCATTGGCTTTCATGGTGAGCTGGCCCGCAAACAGTTCCGAGGCCGGCTGATGCCCGATTGCGACGAAAACCCCGTGCGTCTCGCGTGTTTCGATCGCCCCAGTCTTGGTGTTTTTGAGGCGGACATGCGTAACGTTCAAAGGCTGGTCGGTGCCGCAGATTTCCTCGATCGCCTGATTGAACAGGACCTCGACATTGTCCTGTTTGAATAGGCGTTCCTGCAGGATGCGTTCGGCGCGGAACCGCTCGCCGCGATGGATAATCGTGACCTTGCTCGCCAGATTGCTGAGATAGAGAGCTTCCTCCACGGCGGTATTGCCGCCGCCGACGACAAAGACATCCTTGCCGCGATAGAAAAACCCGTCACAGGTCGCGCAGGCGGAAACGCCATAACCCTTGAACGTATTTTCTGAGGGCAGGCCTAGCCATTTCGCCTTGGCGCCGGTGGCGATGACGAGGCTGTCGGCGGTATAGATCTGTCCGCTGTCGCCGATGAGCCGGAACGGACGTTGGCCGAGTTCCACCTTGATGACATGATCGGCGATGAGCTTTGTCCCGACATGTTCCGCCTGCGTCCGCATCTGTTCCATCAGCCAGGGACCCTGGATCGGCTCGGCGAAACCCGGATAATTCTCGACATCAGTCGTGATCATCAATTGGCCGCCGGTTTCAATCCCGGAAATCAGCACCGGCTCCAGCATGGCGCGCGCCGCATAGATCGCCGTCGTATAACCGGCTGGGCCCGAGCCGATGATGATCAGCCGTGCATGGAGGGGGCTCAAGGAAGCGGCAGACATGGGGACCTCGGGCTTAGGCAGAGCCTTGACTTCGATCTGGGCACATCCCGCGAAGGCGGTCGCGCCCGATTGCGGCAGCGCTCCTATTTAAGGAGCAGGGCGTAAACCCGCAACTCTCGTGCCGGCTGTCGCCGGGCGGTCCATGCAAAAAGGCCGATGATCATTCTGAATGACCATCGGCCCCTTTTGAACGTTTCGTGTGCCGGTCTTTACTTGACGGACGGCACGGGTTCGAGCGTCAAGGTGCCAACACCCGCCGCGAGGTTGAGACCGCTCTGAGCGGTCAGAGAAACTGGCTGCAGAGTGAACGAACGGGCATTGCCGCCGATCAACGCATTGGCGCCGATGCCGCCACCAATGGCGAAGCTGCTGACAGCACCGGTGAAGACGCCGGCCAAGGGGTAACGCTGCTTGATCGGACCACCGGTGGAAACGACGGTCCAGATGAGCTTGCCCGGGCCGGTCGCGCCAATGTCCAGGCCGAAATGCTGGATCGTACCGGTATAATTTTCAACGGGGAGGTGTCGGCGATGCGGCCGGAAGGAGCAGGACAGGGCCCGGTTGGACGTGATGACGAAGCCGACGCCGGGTGAAATATTGCACTCGAGGACGCCGACTTCGAGGAGGCCGGCCTGAGGCTGCTGCGCCAGCGCCGGGGCAATCGTGCCAAGGCCCATGGCCATGATCAAAGATGCTTTCGAAAAGATTTTGCGATTCACTGCTTTGCACTCCTTGCCGTCCACTGCCGGGATCGAGCGTGACCTTGTGAGCAAGGGTCGCCTAGGCGTCCCCTGTTTCCTGCCTCGAATATTCGCCATTTCAGGAAAAACTTCATTCGAGAGACCAAGACGCGTAATGCTGATTCTTGGTGTTAACGGCGGGCGAAGGCCACGCTTGTTTTGCCATAATCGAGAACGATGACAAGGTCCGCCCTTCGCCATGAGCGATTTTTTAATCGATCATGGCTTTTGAACCGTCAGATTGAATGCGATAGGGCGTAGCGGGGACCCGCGGCCGTGCCGAAAAGGGCCCGGACTGCATGGATCAGGAATGGGTATGGTGATTTCGTTGCGACAGTTCTCGACGTTCGCGGGCGTGGGGCTTTGCGCGGCTGTGGTTCATTATGGCCTGTTGATCGTTCTGGTCGAGGCCATGGGCGTGGACGTCATCATCGCGACGCTGGTCGGCTATTGTGGCGGCGGCATTTGTTCCTATTGGCTAAACCGGCGCCATACGTTCCAATCGGAGCGTCGTCACAGGGAAGCCATCTGGCGTTTCATCCTGGTTGCCGCTGTCGGATTTGGTCTGACCTGGCTCTGCATGCTCGGTCTGGTCAGGGGGCTGAAGATCCCCTATTTGCTGGCGCAGGCGCTAACGACCGGCATTGTCATGGTTTGGAGTTACGGGGCGCATAAGGTTTGGACCTTCGGCCTGCCGAAGCCGCAAGAGGGGGCTTGAGCCCCCTCGCTTTATTGCCTTCGGCGCCGGCCAGAACTGATGGGCAAGGGTTCGTCATCCTCGATTTCTTCGTCATCGAGATCTTCATCATCGTCGAGGACAATCAGTTCCAGGCAGATCGGGGGAATCACCGCGGACTTCACCTCGCCGCTGATTTCGGCGAACCAGAGGCAATGAATGCCTTCTGCGCTACTGCCGGAAACCGTCATGGCCGGGCCGCCCGATTTCAATTGCACGATATCACCAGCTTCGAAGCTCATGGCATTAATCCCCTGATTAGCCCTTTACCGCATCTACCGCATCAAACCAAAAAGTGCGGCCACTTTTTGAAAAAAATCTGGTGTTTTCATAAAGGTAAAGCATCTCTCCAAATTCGGATTGAAAGAGATGAACTGCAAGGACGCTTTCCTTCACGAAGGGCATTCTTTTGCTTGATAGAATGCCCATGGCCAGAGCCCGTTCCTGGCACGGCTTTCTGCTTAGTCCATGTCCGGCCAGCGGGTCCAGACCCAAGTCTTAGGATTGGACCGGTGAGCAGAATCGGGGCGGGTGCCTTAAATCATTGGAAATGATTATATATGTCCCGCGATCCATGCCCGCCTCGGGGATGGGAGGTGAAAAATTCTTCGTGTTCTTGGGGATCATCCTCTGTCCGCGGCCCTTACCGCCATTTGACGACAGGGGGTAGCGAAGAAAGAATCGCCTCGACATTGCCACCGGTTTTCAGGCCGAAAATCGTCCCGCGATCATAGAGCAGATTGAATTCGACATAACGGCCGCGCCGGACCAATTGTTCGTCGCGATCGGCCTCGGTCCAGGGCTGTGCCCAATTGCGCCGCACGATTTCAGGATAGATGGCGAGAAAGGCACGACCGATCTCCTGGGCGAAGGCGAAATTGGCGTCGAAAATCGTCTCGTCCGGGCAGTCGAAATAATCGAAGAAGACACCGCCGATCCCGCGCGGCTCATTGCGATGTTTCAGATAGAAATATTCGTCGCACCAGTCCTTGAGGCGTGGATAATCGGCGACATCCTTGTGCTTGTCGCACGCTTCGCGCATGGCGGCGTGGAAGTCGATGGCATCCTTGTCGTTCTGCATGCGGCGGCGATCGAGCATGGGCGTGAGATCGGCTCCGCCGCCGAACCAACCCTTGCTGGTCACGACGAAGCGCGTATTCATATGCACGGTCGGCACATTGGGATTGACCGGATGGGCGATGAGCGAAAGACCTGACGCCCAAAACCGGGGATCGGCCTCCGCACCCGGAATCTGGCTCGCGAATTCCGGCGCAAAACGCCCGAAGACGGTCGAGGCGTGGATGCCCGCCTTTTCAAAGACGCGACCCTTGAGCAACCCCATGAAACCGCCGCCGCCATCCTCGCCATCGGGATTTTTGCGCGTCCAGGGTTGTTTGGTGAAACGCCCAGCGGCCGGCGTCTGATCATCAAGGAAGGGGCCTGGGGCTTCCGCTTCGATTTTTTCGAAGGCGGCAATGATCGCATCCTGCAAGGATTCGAACCAGGGCTTTGCCTTGGCCTTGCAGGCCTCAAGGATGGATGGCGTCATCTTGCGAATTCTCTCCAGAAAGGGCGCGAGGTGGCGCTGGCCGGCAAACAAAAAGGGACGAGGCCGACCGTTTCGCCTTCGGAACTATCATGTCGGTTGCGGACTGAAAACCCGGGGAAGGGGGCTTTCACCGGGACCGATTGGCGCGGTGGGCGGGACGGATTGGGGGTGGGATAAAGCACCCCTCCTTCGGGGAGTGTCTCAGTTTGAATTTTGGCTAGGGGTGGAAAGATGACTTCCCCTTTATGCCGGAATTATCAGAAAGCGGAGTCTCGTAGGGTTTCGAAAACCTGAGCCTCATCTGGTGCACATCGGCCATGGAAGATTGCGGGCCATGGAAGATTGCGCCGCTTACGCGGGCAGGAGAGCGACTGCACGATAGCTGTCGATCAAGCTGTCGTAGAGCGCGATATCCGAGCGGCTCCGCGCAATGAGTTGCGCGCCAGCGACGGCGGCGAAGATGGCGCGTGCTCTCTGTTCACTTTCCCCGTCACTGACTAGGGCCGCAGCGGATAGGAGCCTGCTCAGCCACGCCACGTTGACATCAGCAAAGGCCTGGACCTCCTGCTTCACCGCTTCGGGCAGGTCATCATATTCGGCAGCCATGAAGCTGCACAGGCACATGCGATTCCCCGTCGCGAGTGCCTTGCGAAACACCTCTGGATATCGGCGCAGGCAGCGGACCGGATCCGAGGTTTCGGCTAACATGGACTCAAGAGCAGACGCTGTGTCCTCCCAATAGCGCCTCGCCACCGCTGCGCCGAGATCGGCCTTGCTTGGGAAGTGGTAGTAGATGCTCGCAGCCTTGATGCCTACCTCGTCCGCGAGATCGCGGAAATTCAAGCCGGCGTAGCCATGCGCCTGTGCCGTCCGTTTGGCCGCCGCCAGTATAGCTTCCCGAGAGCTTGAACTCATTGCACGCCTCACTGCCTCGCCATCGATTGCCTACCAAGTGACAGATAGACGTTGACCGCCTCAATTTAAAGCCCTATGTGTGATATCTACCAATTGGCAGGTAGAGGTGCGCTATGAGTTCCGACATCACCCCATTCGATGTAATCAAGCTGCCTAGGATGAAGATTTACGATTTTCCCACGGGCCCTTATCCGGCGCGTGTGCGTATCGCTTTGGCCGAGAAAAACCTGCAATCGCGCGTCCGGTTTGAGATGGTCGATCTTTACAAAGGTGAGCACAAGAAGCCCGCGTTCATCGCCACCAAGAATTACTCCGGCACGCTGCCGGTGCTCGAACTCGATGATGGGACCCTGATTGCCGAGTGCACGGCCATTACCGAATATCTCGACGCCCTCGATGGCGCTCCGACTCTCACTGGCAGGACACCGCGCGAAAAAGGCCTGATCCATATGATGAGCAAGCGCGCCGAGTTGGAGTTGCTCGACGCCATCAGTGTTTATTTCCACCACGCCACACCAGGGCTTGGACCTGACGTCGAGATTTATCAGAACGCCGAGTGGGGGCTTCGTCAGCGCGACAAAGCCGTGAGGGGGATGCACTATTTCGATGGCGTTCTGAGAACACAGCCATTCGTGGCCGGTGAGATCTTCTCGATGGCCGACATCACGGTCATCGGCGGTTTGATCTTTGCGGAGATTGTGAAGCTGCCGGTGCCTGCGGAGTGCGAGGCGCTTCAAGCTTGGTACGCAAGGATGCAGGAGCGCCCCAGCGTCAAGAACCGGGTGACGATGTCAGAACCGGCCACGTAGCGTGAACAATCGATCGGCTTGATCGGGCGCGACGGCGACAGGCCGCCGCCGCGCTGAATATCCGCTTCCAGGATGATCCGATGCGGGCACCAGCATCCGATCAGGCTCGAAACGCGAAATTCAAACTGAGACGCTACCCTCCTTCGGTACGGCTTGCTCTTTATCCGTGATGTGTCTACCTTACCCCATTGCCAAGGGGTGCTGTCTTCTTGAAGGGGACGGCTGAGATCACACCCGTTGAACCTGAATCTGGGTAATGCCAGCGCAGGGAAAGGCTTTGGGCTTCCATCGGCCATTCCGATCCGCCCGCCCGCCTCTGCCGACATCATCGATAAGCCTCGCTCTCGAGCCGAACGCGGAGCGAGCCGAAGAGTGAGTGGAGGAAACCGGCTCATGAACATTCAGCACAAACGCTCAAGTCTCGTTCCCGAGACTGTGACCTGCGGCCCTCTGCCGGGATCGCGCAAGGTCTATCACCATCCTCAGAGCCATCCCGAACTCAGCGTGCCGTTCCGCGAGATCGCGCTCGATCCGGCGTCTGGCGAGCCGCCGGTGCGCGTCTATGATGCCTCTGGTCCCTATTCGGAAGAGAATTTCAAGCCCGATCTCGCCAAGGGCCTGCCGCGCACCCGCGCCGTCTGGCTCGAAAAACGCGCGGGCCATGAGTCCTATGCCGGACGTGCCGTCAAGCCGGAAGACAATGGCTCCGTTTCGGCCGACCGCTTGGTGCCGCCCTGCCCGGCCAATGCCGCGCCCTTGCGCGGGCGCACCGGTGCCTTGGTGACGCAATATGAATTCGCCAAGGCTGGCATCATTACGGAAGAAATGATCTACGCCGCCGCGCGCGAAAATCTCGGCCGCGAACAGGCCGTGGAGGGAGCCGCCGCCCGGCTCAAGGATGGCGAAAGCTTTGGCGCCTCGATCCCCGAATTCGTGACACCGGAATTCGTGCGCGACGAGATCGCGCGGGGCCGTGCGATCATTCCCGCCAATATCAATCATCCCGAACTCGAGCCGATGGTCATCGGCCGCAATTTTCTCGTGAAGGTCAATGCCAATATCGGCAATTCGGCTGTGACCTCTTCCGTTGCGGAAGAAGTCGAAAAGCTCGTCTGGGCGATCCGCTGGGGCGCCGACACGGTCATGGACCTTTCGACCGGCCGCAACATTCACAATATCCGCGACTGGATCATGCGCAATGCGCCGGTGCCGATCGGCACCGTGCCGATCTATCAGGCGCTCGAAAAGGTCGACGGCGATCCGATCAAACTGACCTGGGAAATTTTCCGCGACACTTTGATCGAACAAGCCGAGCAGGGCGTCGATTATTTCACGATCCATGCAGGTGTCCGGCTGGCCCATGTGCCGCTGACCGCCAAGCGCACCACGGGCATCGTCTCGCGCGGTGGCTCGATCATGGCGCGCTGGTGCCTCGCGCATCACAAGGAAAGCTTCCTCTACGAGCATTTCGACGAGATTTGCGACATCATGCGCGCCTATGATGTCTCGTTCTCGCTGGGCGATGGCCTGCGGCCCGGCTCGATTGCCGATGCCAATGATGCGGCGCAATTCGCCGAACTCGAAACGCTGGGCGAATTGACCAAGATCGCCTGGGCCAAAGGCTGTCAGGTCATGATCGAAGGCCCCGGCCATGTGCCGATCCATAAGATCAAGATCAATATGGAAAAGCAGCTCAAGGAATGCGATGAGGCGCCCTTCTATACGCTTGGGCCGCTAACGACCGATATTGCGCCTGGCTATGATCACATCACCTCCGGCATTGGTGCGGCGATGATCGGCTGGTTCGGCTGCGCCATGCTCTGCTATGTGACGCCGAAGGAGCATTTGGGTCTGCCCGACCGCGACGATGTGAAAGTGGGCGTGATCACCTATCGCATCGCGGCCCATGCGGGCGATCTCGCCAAGGGCCATCCGGCGGCTCAGATCCGCGATGATGCCGTCTCGCGGGCGCGGTTCGATTTCCGCTGGCAGGATCAGTTCAATCTCGGCCTCGATCCGGAAACGGCGGCGCATTTCCACGATGAGACCCTGCCGAAGGACGCCCATAAGGTCGCCCATTTCTGCTCCATGTGCGGACCGCAATTCTGCTCGATGAAGATCACCCAGGATCTGCGTGTGGAAGCCGCCGCCATGGCGGAAGAGGAAGCCAAGCGCGAACAGGGCATGGCCGAAAAGAGTGCCGAATTTTTGGAGAAGGGCGGCAAGCTTTACGTATAACCATCCGCGCTTTAATGTGGAATGGTCCGGGGCATATTCAGCGCCCGGATGTCGCGGCCGCGATATCATCAAGCTTTGAATAGGGGAGCCGGTGTACGTTTGTGCATCGGCTTTTTTCGTAGCGACGTGCGGTGTTGGCGTTGATGAACCGCCGAGCAATTCTGTAATGGGAGCAAGACGGATTTTAACCGGAACGGATGAGGCCCCGTTCACCCTGTATATTGCAAGAAAGAAGAGGCTTTCAGTTCCAGGCTTGCGCGGAATTCTGGTATTTCCAGTGAATGCGCCCTATATGCTGAGCTGTAGGCTCAGAGGGAGAGTTATGGCTACACAAGAGATAGCTTTACTTTGGGTTCCTGAAGGACTGGAACCGCTTACAAGCTGCGATAAATACGATCCAACGAAGAGGGAGTATTTTTCCACGCTCCATGAAGCAGTGGGGAAGGCCGTATCAGAGAGAGTTCACCAGAAAACCGAGCGTCTTCTGCCGTGGCTCAGAGCCGGCTCGGGTGAAGGAGCCGTTGTTTTCAATATTCAGGGTATCCTCCTGTTGAAGGCGGCATATGAGGAGGGTCTCGATGCCAAATCATGATGCGCATTGGCCCATTGTGATTTCTCTTCCCCGCGATCGCGGATTGGCATTAGCTCTTTAATGGGTTTGTATCACGCAGCGGTTCCATTCGAATTGGAAAATGGTATCTAGTTTCCGGTTCGATTTTGTCAGTTTCATGAAACTGTATCGACCGGCTTTGATTGTGAGGCAGCATCTTGCCCTATTCCAGCACCATAGCCGGCACGCATTATTGCTTTCCCGATCTGCGCACGCTTCTCGCCCGCGCCTCGCCTTTGCGCGCGGGCGACAGACTCGCGGGGCTCACGGCGGACACCGATGCGGAGCGGGTCGCCGCCCGCATGACACTGGCCGATCTGCCGCTGAAAACCTTTCTGAACGAGCCGCTCATCCCCTATGAACAGGATGAAGTGACACGCCTCATCGTGGACACGCATGACGCGGAGGCCTTCGCGCCCGTTGCTGCGATGACCGTCGGCGAATTTCGCGATTTTCTTCTATCGGACGCGACCACCACCGAAAGCCTCGCAAAACTTGCCCCCGGCCTCACGCCGGAAATGGCGGCGGCCGTCTCAAAGCTCATGCGCAATCAGGATCTGATTGCCGTCGCGAGGAAAATCTCCGTCATCACGCATTTTCGCACCACCATCGGCCTGCCGGGGCGGCTCTCGGTGCGCTTGCAACCCAATCATCCAAGCGATGATCTTGCAGGCATTGGCGCATCGATTCTCGATGGGTTGCTTTATGGTTGCGGCGATGCCTGTATCGGCATCAACCCCGCGACCGATAGCGCCGCGCAGGCCTTGACATTGCTCCAACGGATCGAAGAGCTGCGCCTGCGTTTCGACATTCCCATCCAGGCCTGTGTGCTCGCGCATGTGACAACGACATTGGATGTCATCGCGCAAGGAGGTCCCGTCGATCTCGTCTTTCAATCGATCGCGGGATCGGAAGCGGCCAATAGAGCCTTTGGCGTTGATCTCCCGCTGCTCGATGAAGCGCATGCGGCGGTGCGCGGCCTCAATCGCGCCGATGCCAGTGCCAATCTTCTCTATTTCGAGACCGGACAAGGTTCGGCTTTATCGTCTGACGCACATTATGATGTCGATCAGCAGACGATGGAGGCGCGCGCCTATGCGGTCGCGCGACGCTATTCTCCGTTGCTCGTCAATACGGTCGTCGGTTTCATCGGGCCGGAATATCTCTATGACGGAAAGGAGATCATCCGGGCGGGGCTCGAGGATCATTTCTGCGGCAAGCTTCTCGGCCTGCCCATGGGCGTCGATGTCTGCTATACGAATCACGCTGAAGCCGATTCCGATGACATGGACAATCTCATGACCCTGCTCGGTGTCGCGGGCTGCACCTATATCATGGGTGTGCCGGGAGCCGATGACATCATGCTCGGCTATCAATCGACCTCCTATCATGACGCGCTTTATCTGCGCTCTGTTCTCGGCCTGAAACCAGCGCCGGAATTCGAGGCCTGGCTCCTTAAAATGGGCATTATGGATTCGCAATCGCGGATCCGCCCGGCGCTACAGGCGCAAAAACTTCTCGCCGCCTTTCCATGAGCGATCCTTATGCTGATCCTTGGGTCTTTCTGAGGGAGAAAACCCCGGCCCGCATCGCGCTCGGCCGCTGCGGCGATGGCTTGCCGACCGCGCGCCTCCTTGAATTCCAGCGCGATCACGCCAGGGCGCGCGATGCCGTCCATGCCGCGCTCGACAGTGAGAAACTGTGTTCTGAACTCGATCCTCTCAAGCCGATCATCGTCCAGAGTCAGGCACGCGATCGCGCGCTCTATCTCCAGCGCCCCGATCTCGGCCGCCGGCTCGATGAGGCCTCGCGCGAAAAATTGCGGGAAGGCTTTTACGACATCAGCCTCGTTCTGGCCGATGGGCTTTCCGCCCTTGCGGTGCAGAGCCAGGCGGCGCGGCTTGGCGCTCTGATCGAAAAGCGCTTGCCCCTCCGTTTCGCACCGCCGGTGATCGCCTTGCAGGCGCGCGTGGCGCTCGGCGACGAAATCGCCTCGGCGCTTGGTGCGCGGCTGGTGATCGTGCTGATTGGTGAACGGCCGGGCCTTTCGGCTGCGGACAGTCTCGGCGCCTATATCACTTTCGCGCCGGTGCCGGGCAAGACGACGGACGCGCAACGCAATTGTATCTCGAATATCAGGCCGGGCGGCCTCTCACTGGAAGAAGCGGCGAGGCGCATCGGTGCGATTGCTTCTTATGCCTTACATTTGCAAGGCACCGGCACGATGCTCAAAGAGGACGCGGCTTTGAACGCCCTCGCTCCGCCCGAGGCGATGAAAGAGCGCTGAATTTCTGAAAAAGAGTGGTAGGCTTCGGGTGTAAATTCACACAGGCAGCGTTTAACCCTTGCCCGGTTCCTCGCTCGAGCCTTGCACTGGAGCGCCGATGAAGAGCAATCCCTGGCTGCGCGCGAGCTTCTCCGCCTTAACGCTCAGTGTCGAAGCTTCGAGTGTCATCGCCTTGCGCATGATGAAACTTGTGGCCGGCGGCAAGGCGGCGGAACGGGAAGCGCGCCGGATGGTCAATGAAAAGATCAAGGCCAATTTGAATCTTGGCGTCAAGGCCATGACCGGCAAGCTCGGCTCGACGCCGCAAAGCGTCATCGAGAAGACATCGAAACATTACAACCGCAAGGTGCGGGCGAATAAGCGCCGGCTGAGCAGCGGTCAATAACCCATCTTCAGAGAGCCATCTCCGGATCGCTCAATCCGTGCAGGCGATGCGCGGCCGCGTGGGCGAAACGCAAGAGCATGGCGCGCCGCGTGGCGGGCGGCATTTTATGGTCCGGCGCTTCCCGCACGATCATCGCGCCATAGGAGTCGGCGATGATGAGGCCGGCTTCCTCCGGCATGATCTCGACAGGCATATCCTGTGGAATGGCGAAATAGAGCCTGTCGCAATGGGCGCGATAGTCCTGCCATTTATGATCGGCGCGGAAATCGGCGATCGAGGATTTGATCTCGATAATATGGATCGCGCCGGATTCCCCCAGCGCGACAAGATCGGCCCTGCGGCCGGACAATAAAGGCAATTCCGTCACTGTGGAGAATTGCAGGGCGCGGAGCAGCCGCCGCGTTCCGCGTGCGACCCGCAAAGCGGTCTCGGATTGGCGGCCATCGGGCGGCAGGATCAAGGATTGCGTCGAATTCAGCACGGCATTCCGTCACCTATCATAGGCTGTCCTTAATGTGGAGATGACGCCCGCGACGCATCTTTCGCGCTCCAGACAGTCTGAGCCCATTCCCATGTCATCTTGATGGTCATTGCCAACATCGCCACGAACAGAGCGAGAGCACCTGCAGCCAGGACAAAACGAATACCGGCTGATGAGGGATCAGCATCATCCGCGACAAAACTGTTCCACACCGGAACGAACTTATTATTGAACCAGGAACCAAGGACCTTGGAAGCCAGACGAATAATCCGTGTCGCGACGACATGAAAAAAGTTGCCGATCATATTATTGGAAGGAGACGCTGTCAGGTCCACGGGAGGAGCTTTGCCTGTATCGAGCTGTATTCCTTCCAAAAGACTCGGTGTGCGTCTCTTCAAATGCTCAATATCGTGATACCGGTCTCCTCTTTGTGCCGCGATCAATGTTGAATAGGCGCACCAATACCGTGGTGTGCGAAGCTCTTGCGGATTGGCTGGAGGATCGTAACGGCCGTAAGGTGCTCCAAGACTATCTTCTGGAAGGCAAAGTCTCAGATGGCCATAGTGATACCAGTCCCAACCGGCCGTGACGAGGAAGGCGGCCATGATGGTGACCAAAGCCCAACCGGCCAATATTGCTAATCCAGAGGTTTTATATTCTTTTATCATTCGCCTCCCTCTCCGGATGAGCCAAAGGCACCTTTGAGGAAGGCGAGATTAATCCATTGCCGGGCTTTGGCAAATTCTCAAATCGACCAATCGTCGAGATTCTCGATCTCGTCGATGAAGCCGAGTTCGATCAATTTGGCGATGACCTTGGCCGCACCTTGCTGCGCGCTTTCACGGCCTAGAACGAGTTCCGGATTGAGCGGCGGTTCATAAGGCTGATCAATGCCGGTGAAATTCTTGATCTCGCCGGCAATCGCCTTTTTGTAGAGGCCCTTCGGGTCACGCGCGATACAATCCTCGATTGGCGTATCGACAAAGATTTCGATGAATTCGCCTTCATCAAGGAGTGAGCGGGCCAAGTCGCGCTCGGCGCGGAACGGTGAGATGAACGAGCAGATCGCGATCAAGCCGGCTTCCGTCATCAATTTCGCCACCTCGCCGATCCGGCGGATATTTTCCACGCGATCGACATCGGAAAAGCCGAGATCCTTGTTGAGGCCATGGCGGATATTATCGCCATCGAGCAGGATTGTATGCACATTATGCGCATACAGACGCGACTCGACGAGATTGGCGATGGTGGATTTGCCGGAGCCCGAAAGACCGGTGAACCAAAGGACGGCAGGCTTGTGGTGCTTGATGCGGGCGCGATCGGCCTTGCTGATATTCAGGCCCTGGCGATGAATATGTGTCGCACGGCGCAGGCCATGCGCAATGAGGCCCGCCGCCACGGTCGCATGGGTGGTCCGGTCGATCAGAATGAAGGCGCCAGTCGTGTGATTGGCTTGATAGGGGTCGAAAGCAAGCGGCGTGGTCGTTGCGAGATTGCAGAAACCGACTTCATTCAGACTGAGCGTCTTTGCTGCGAGCTCACCGAGATTATTGACATCGAGCCGATATTTGAGCTCGGTCACCGTCACCGGCACGCTGCGTGTGCCGGCTTTCAGCAGATAGGAACGGCCGGGCAAAAGCTTCTCATCGCTCATCCAAATCAGATGGGCGGCGAATTGATCGGAAACCTCGGGCCGGTCCTTGGGCGTGCAGAGAATATCGCCGCGGGCAATATCGACTTCGTCATTGAGGGTGAGGGTGATGGAATCCCCGGCCTCGGCGCTGTCCAGATCGCCATTAGCGGTGACAATGCGGGCGATGGTCGATGTGCGGCCCGATGCTGCCACGATCACGGCATCACCGACACTCACGCGGCCGCTTGCGAGCGTGCCGGAAAAACCGCGAAAATCGAGATGCGGCCGGTTCACCCATTGCACAGGCATGCGGAAGGGTTCCGAGCGCCGGTCCTGCTCGACATTCACGTCCTCGAGATAGGAAATCAGGCTCGGCCCTTTGTACCAGGGGGTAAGGGCACTGCGTTCCGACATATTGTCGCCATGACGCGCCGAAAGGGGGATCGGCTGCAGGCTCTCGAAACCGAGCGGCGCCGCGAATTTTTTGAAATCGGCGACGATCTCGTTGAAACGCGCTTCGTCATAATCGACGAGATCGATCTTGTTGACCGCGAGAACGATATGTTTGATGCCGGTCAGCGAAACGATCGCCGCATGGCGGCAGGTCTGAGTGAGCAGACCCTTGCGGGCGTCGATGAGCAGAATGGCGAGATCGGCGCCCGAGGCCCCCGTCACCATATTGCGTGTATATTGTTCATGGCCGGGTGTATCGGCGACGATGAAAGAACGGCGCGGCGTCGTGAAATAGCGATAGGCGACGTCGATCGTGATGCCTTGTTCGCGCTCGGCTTCCAGGCCATCGACAAGCAAAGCGAAATCGATATTGGCACCATCGGTGCCGTGTTTCTTGGAGTCGCGTTCGAGGGCGGCGAGCTGATCGTCGAGGATCAGGCTTTGATCATAGAGGAGCCGTCCGATCAGAGTCGATTTGCCGTCATCGACCGAGCCGCAGGTCAAAAACCGCAAGGTCTGACGCGTGAGCCGATCAAATTGTGTATGCTCTTGCTGTGTGGTCTCAACGCCCGCCGAGGCCGGTGTCGCGGAGACGAGTTGGATCGCGACCTCGGCCATCAGAAATATCCTTCGCGCTTTTTCTTTTCCATCGAGCCCGTCTCATCGTGATCGATCAGCCGGCCTTCTCGTTCCGATGTATGCGAGGCGCGCATTTCGGCAATGATCTCGCTCAAAGATTCAGCCTCTGAACGGACGGCTCCGGTCAATGGATAGCAGCCGAGTGTACGGAAACGGACTTTTTCGAGCCGTGGCTTCTCGCCGGGGTTGAGCGGCAGACGATCGTCATCGACCATGATCAGCGCGCCCTGGCGGTCGACGACCGGCCGCTCCTTGGCGAAATAGAGCGGCACGACGGGGATGTCCTCAGCCTCGATATAATCCCAGACGTCGAGTTCAGTCCAATTGGAGAGCGGAAAAACGCGCATGGATTCGCCCGGACGGATCTTGGTATTGAACAAGCTCCAGAGTTCCGGGCGCTGATTGCGCGGGTCCCAGGCATGCGCGGCTGAACGATGCGAGAAGACGCGCTCCTTGGCGCGGCTCTTCTCCTCATCGCGGCGGGCGCCGCCGAAAGCCGCGTCGAATTTCCACTGGTCGAGCGCCTGGCGCAGGCCTTCCGTCTTCATGACTTGTGTATGGACGGAAGAGCCGGACGCAAAGGGAGAAATGCCGCGCTTGACGCCGTCCTGGTTGATATGGACGAGCAATTCCATGCCGACGCGCTTCGCGGCCTCGTCGCGAAAGCTGATCATTTCGCGAAATTTCCAGGTCGTGTCGACATGCAGCAAGGGAAACGGAGGTTTCGATGGGAAAAACGCCTTTTGCGCGATGTGTAGCATCACGCTCGAATCCTTGCCGATGGAATAGAGCATCACCGGGCGTTCGAACTCCGCCACCACTTCCCGCATGATGAAGATCGACTCGGCCTCGAGCCGCCGCAAGTGAGGAGGAAGGGGCTTTTTCACATAAAATCCCTGTAATTGGATCTAATCCACATTTCTTATGCGCGTTCTATGCCGGCCCGGGCGGATTTGCAATGGCGGCCAGCCAAGCCCTCATGCGTGAGGGGAGACAAGGGCTCAAGCGAAATCCACCAGGCGAAATCCGCGATGAATAAACAGCCCGTCGATGACGGGCCGGAGAAGGGTGAACAGGGTCTCGATAAAGACTTGTCTCAGGCGAGGGCGTCGCGCAGCAAAACGGCAATATGCATCGAATTGCGGCCACTGCCATGCTGGATCTGATGCCGGCAGGAAAATCCATTGGCGATGATCGGCGCATCGGACGAGGCCTCGCGCACGGCCGGCAGCAAGCTGATCTCGGCCATGTCGAGCGAGGCTTTGTAATGTTCGGCCTCGAGACCGAAACTGCCAGCCATGCCGCAACAGCTCGATTCCACAATGTCGAAGGTAAAGCCTGGAATGAAGCTGAGCGCCTTGCGGGTCGCTTTCATGACGCCGAATGCTTTTTGATGGCAATGGCCATGCACCAGAGCCTTGGGCATATCGAGTTTTTTCAGACTGAGCCGCATGCCGCGCTGATGCTCGCGGACCAGAAATTCCTCCAGCAGATAGAGATTTTTACCAAGGTCACCCACTTCCGCGCCGAGGCCGAGACTATAGAGTTCGTCGCGCAGGGATAACAGGCAGGAGGGTTCGAGGCCGATGATCGGTGTGCCCTTGGCGATCTCCGGCCGGAAGGCTTCGAGCACGCGTTTGCCTTCGGCGCGGGCCTCTTCCACCAGACCGGTGGTGAGATAGGTGCGCCCGCAGCACAAAGGCCGGTCCGGCTCGGCATCGCTGGCGGCGGGCTTGGCGTGCCTCACCTTATAGCCCGCGCTTTCGAGAACCGTGGTGGCTGCCTCGGCGATCTCGGGATCAAAATGATGGCAGAATGTATCGACGAAGAGGATCACCTCCCCGCGTTCCCCCGCGTCCTTTGTCTCGATTCCGGCGAAAGGTTTGGCTGCGAGAACCGGCAAAGCGCGTTCAGCGGCAATGCCGAACCAGCGTTCCCCGAGCCACGCCAGGGTTTTGGAGCGGTTGCGCAGAATTGTGCCCAGCCGCAATAATTTGCGATAATGGGCGGCCCAACGCGGAATGGCGCCGAACAGCATCGCCCGTTTCGGAACCCCGAGGATCGCGTGTTTTTGTGCCAGATATTCGGTTTTGATCAGGGTCATGTCGACCGAACTCGGGCATTCCTTCTTGCAGGCCTTGCATGAGACGCAGAGATCCATGGATTCGGCGAGCCGGGGATCATCGAAGGATTTATCGCCATATTCGCCGTTGAGCGCGGCCTTGAAAGCGGCGACTCGTGCCTCGGTCGAATGGGCGCGGTCGCCTGTGATGCGATAGCTCGGGCACATGACGCCCTTGCCGGTGTTCTGACAATCGCGGCTATGCATGCAGACGGCGACCGCCTTGGCATAATTGCCACCCGTCGCGGGGATCCCGGAATAGGCGTCGCCAATGCCATAGGTATCGTAGGCCGACCAATCGAGGAAAGTCTTCATGCTGTGATCCGTTGTCCTGGTTCCCGTGGCCGAGCCTTTATCCTGGCTCCGCCCTGTCGCACCATCGTCAAGGGGTGGATGGAAAACATCCAGCAGTTTCGCAAGCAAATTTTGCGCCAGTATAGGCCCGCTTTACCGGACGCAGCAAGACATTCACAGTCGAGATGATAAGATAATCTCAAGCTATAATAATTTAGTTCTGTATTATAATAGGGTATTATTTCGAATAAGGCGGCGCTTACTTCACTAATATTTATAGTTGCGAGCTAGAGATGAAGTCTTTTAGGGCTAAGCCTGGAGGGGTGATGGATCTGCTTTGTGGCCTAGAACTGGTAGCGTAAGCCCGCATTCAGCGCATAGCCGCGGAACTGGTCGCCGAGCCGATAATCGCCGTGGAAGAAGCCGACAAGACCGGTGTTCAGCACGGAACTGGAAAAGCCAAGGCCCACTTGGCCGAAGGTTCCGACGCGCGTCAGGCTGATCGGCACCGCGCTGCCGTTCGCGTTGAACGTGCTCTTCGCGTCGCCGGCAAATTCCCGCCAGACATTTGCGATCAGGAATGGCTGCATCACCAGGTCAATGTCTTCCAACACATAGTTCGCGCCGATGCGGCCGCCGAAACGGCCGAGCAGGCTTTCGATCGGCTGGAAGGTCACTGTTCCGTAAACATCATTGGCGGGATCGATCCCAACCTGAAGTCCGTTGACGTGCAAGTCCGAATAGATGAGTGCGGCCGTGGGCTCGACAAAGAAGTCCTTGGTGATGTTCCAGTGATAACCGATCGAGCCATTGGCTCCGAGACTGGTTCCGGTCAGGGAATTGCCGTGAACATAGGCCTCTGGATAGGAGAGGTTCATTTGATAGAAATCTTCGCGCACCTGGAAGTCGGCGAAGAATCCATGTCCTGCGAATAATCCATAAATGCCGATGAAGGGCACTTGGATGGCATTGGTGCTGTTGTAGCCGCTGAGTTCACTGGAATTCAGCGTGGCCCGGCCGGCGGTCATGCCCAAAACCGCGCTGAAGCCTGAATTTTCGATATTGTAATAGCCAAGATCCACGCCCGTCTGGAAACCGTTGAAGCGTGTGCGAACCAAGGAGGGGGCTGAACGGGCGCCGCCATTGCCGTTGGGCGTCGTGCCGATCGCATTGACATCATTGCGTCCATCGGCGATGCGAATCCAGGGACCGCCCGCCCATTTGTTGGGTTCAGGGGACTCCGGCAAGGAGACGAAGCTGCTCGCGTTCTGGAAGAAGCCCGTATTCAAAGCGAGGGCGGACGCGACCGTCGATGCGGAGAAACTCGAAGATCTCGGATTGATCGAGGACACGAGGCTCCAATTATGGCGTGACACTTCCGCGAGATTATAATCGACGAGGCCGGCCGAAGGTGTATCGACTAGATCGAAGGTCGTGCCGCCGCCGGATGATTGGATGATCGGAATGGGCGTCGCGAAATAGCTGCGCCCATGGGCGACATTATCAATCGAGACATAGGTCGTGCCGCTCGTGGTGTCAGCCTGCAGGACATCGCCGCGCACCGCATTGGTATTGTTCAAAAGGTTCACATCGACAATAAGCCGTCCCCCTTGGCCTTGATAGGCGCCGACCCGAAACACATCCGTGACATTGCCATTGGCGAGGTTGAGTGTTCCGGCATTATTGAAAGTCCCTATCGTGCCGGTGAGGGGGCCTATAACATTGAACGAGCCTGTGTTCTCGATCAAGGATGCGTTCACTGTGCCTTTTGCGTAGAACGTGCCTCCGTTCGTGAGTGTTGATGCCACATTCACAGTGCCTGTGGTTGTGACTGACCCTCTATCATTGGTGAGGAAAGGACTGTTCCATGTACCGTTGTTGAGGATGCCACCGGTATTGCTCAACAGGCTACCGTTCCAGTTTCGGACATTAATGGTTTCTCCGGCATAGTTTGATATATTGCCATTCCAAGTTCCGAGATTGGTGGTTTGTCCGGCATAGTTTGATACATTGCCGTTCCAAGTCCCGAGATTGGTGGTTTGCCCAGTATAGTTTGCTGCAGTGCCGTTCCAGTTTCCGCTATTGATGACCTGCCCGGCATAGTTTGTTGCAGTGCCGTTCCAAGTCCCGAGATTGGTGACCTGCCCGGCATAGTTTGCCACATTGCCATTCCAGGTCCTGACATTGATGGCCAGCCCGGTATAGTTTGCCACATTGCCGTTCCAAGCCCCGGCATTGATGGCCAGCCCGGTGTAGTTTGTTACATTGCCGTTCCAAGTCCCGGCATTGCCGGCCACGCCGATATAGTTTGCCACATTGCCGTTCCAGGTCCCGGTATTGATGGCCAGTGCGATAGAGTTTGCGACATTGCCAGTCCAGCTTCCCTCATTAAGGATGAGGCCAAAGCGATTACTGGAGATGCCGGAAACGGCGACGGCGCCTTGGGGAGCGACCTCCAGAAACCCGGAATTGGCGATGATGTTCGAATGGGTGATCGAGCCGCCGGACCCAATGATCAGATGGGCCCCGGGCATGATCGTCGTCATGCCGGTATAGATATTCGTCCCGGTCAGCGTCACCGAGCCGCTATTGCTGCTATTGGAGGGAGTGAGATTGCCCGTAATGCCCGCCGTCCCGCCAGAGAGGTTGGTGAAGGCTGCGACCCTGATGAGTTGATCGATTGCGTTGGTCGGCGAACCATTGAGTGCGTAATTCTGTCCGACCTCCTCCAGCAGCCCGATGATGTTCGAATTGGGGATCGAACCGTCACTGCCGCTATTGGTAAAAACGAGATTGCCCGCAATGCCCGCCGTCCCGTCAGAGAAGACACCGGTGAAGGTTGAGTCCTTGCCGAATTGATCGATTGTGTTGGTCGGCGAGCCATCGAGCGTGAAATTCTGTCCGTAAACGCCCTTCGTGAGATCGGTGCGCAATGTGCCACCGACAAAGACGGGACGGACCGAGAGTCCGACTTCGCTGGCCAGATAATAAGCTGCGGCCCTATCGATATCATGCGTCTGGGCCGCGGCATGGCCAGGTATAACCGCCGTGAGAGCCGAAACGAGCGAGAGTGACGTGATTGTGTCGGAGGTCACTCGGCTCAAAGCCGTGGAACCGAGGAACCATGCGATAAGGGCCGGTTCTCTGCGTAACGCTGACGGGACGTTTGGCTTCATCGTGCGTCTAACTCGAAGTTTCAAGCTTTTGTTGCGTCGTCATGTGTCGATTATGGCAATCGCTCAGATTTTAGGAGCAAGAACACACTGAAAAGCCACAGAGACGGGATCTCCATGAGGAACATTATCTGAAATTATGAGTGTAAATCTAACAGTCTGATGGTCAGGGCTGCCTGCTTTCCCGTTCGGATGACTCATAAAACGGCCTTCAAGACCCCACATACGAATAAATAAGTATTGTTATTTCAATATTTTGACTGGTTTAATACTGCTGCGCTTCAGTATTTGTATGTCAAAAATTCCGAGAAAAATTCAAGCCAGAGTTGTTTCAAAGTCACAGGTAAGCGGCAAGGAGCGGTGATTTTGGGTCGATTCGACCTTATCTGTCGCTCCCTTCGTCAAGGGGAACAAAAACAGATTTGTTTAAGATCAGCGATTCGGCCGTGATTTGTTCCTTGTCTGTTCCGTGGTTTGGTTCGATTTCGAAGACCCGGCCAAATGGCCCAGACATCGAGGCAGGAGGCTGAAGCTGAGAGTTGGAAGCAGGAGATGCAAGGCTAGCCGAGCCAGCGGCCTCCCTTGTTGCAACCCCGCGATTTCCTTGGGGAAGCGTGGGGTTGCCGCTTCATTCTCTTATACTATCTGTGGTAATCAGAACGCCAATCATGACTGTACCGCCTCAGGCCTGACCGGTCACCGCACCCCTGTTGCTCCGGGCGGAGCTGCTTGCAAGGAGTTTCCTCAGCCGCTCGACATTACTCAGCCGTGTCAAATTTCCTCTTGCCGGGTCATGCCATGACTCTTTTATTTCCGGCCACGCGATTGCATCGGCAGGAGCGCGCCAAGGGCGTTAGCATCCTGCTTGGTCCGACCAATACGGGTAAGACTCACCACGCCATCGAACGGATGCTGGCGCATCCCTCCGGTATGATCGGCCTGCCCCTGCGGCTTTTGGCGCGTGAGGTTTATCATCGTGTCGTCGAAAAGGCTGGATTGGGTGCTGTCGCCCTCATCACCGGCGAGGAAAAGATCAAACCGGCGACGGCGCGCTATTGGATCTCGACCGTCGAGGCCATGCCGCGCGATCTCGATCTTTCTTTCGTGGCGATCGACGAAATCCAGCTCGCGAGCGATCTCGACCGGGGTCATGTCTTCACCGATCGCTTATTGAACCGGCGCGGGCGTGACGAGACTCTGTTGATTGGTGCCGCGACCATGCAGCGTGCCCTGGCCGAACTTCTGCCCGGCGCGCATTTTCTCGCCCGCCCGCGCCTGTCCAAGCTAAGCTTTGCTGGCGAAAAGAAAATGGCGCGCCTGCCAAGGCGTAGCGCCATCGTCGCCTTTTCCGCCGAGGAAGTCTATGCGATCGCCGAATGGATCCGGCGCCAGCGCGGCGGCGCGGCTGTAGTGCTGGGCGCGCTTTCGCCGCGGACCCGCAACGCTCAGGTCGAAATGTATCAGAACGGCGAAGTGGATTATATTGTCGCAACCGATGCGATCGGCATGGGCCTCAATCTTGATGTCGATCACATTGCCTTCGCCGCCGACCGCAAATTCGATGGTTGGCATTATCGGCGCCTGACGCCGGCCGAATTCGGCCAGATCGCTGGGCGCGCCGGCCGCCATTTGCGGGACGGCACTTTCGGTACAACCGGGCGTTGCGCGCCTTTTGACGAGGATCTTATCGAAGCCTTGGAAGAGCATCGGTTCGATTCTGTGAACATGCTGCAATGGCGCAACACTGATCTCGATTTTTCGTCCCTCGCCGATCTCGCCGGCTCGCTCGACATGCTGCCAAAGGAGCCGCGCCTGACCCGCGCGCCATTGGCCGTGGATCAATTGGTGCTCGATGTCGCGGCGCGCGATGCAACCGTGCAGCGCACCGCCACGAATCGTGGTGACATTGCACGTCTTTGGGAATGCTGCCAAATTCCCGATTATCGGAAGCTTTCACCGGCCGCCCATTCGGAGCTCGTGCTGGCGATCTACGGCTTTGTGGTCCGTGCCGGCCGCATCCCCGAGGATTGGCTGGCCCGCCAGATCGAGGCCGTGGCGCGGGTCGATGGTGACATCGATGCTCTGTCCGCGCGCATCGCGCAATGCCGCACTTGGACTTTTGTCGCCAATCGTTCCGACTGGTTAGCCGATCCTCGGCATTGGCAGGGCGTGACGCGTCAGGTAGAGGACACATTATCCGACGCCTTGCATGAGAGGCTGGCCCAAAGGTTTGTCGACCGGAGGACCAGCGTCCTCATGCGCCGTTTGAGAGAGAATGCGATCATGGAAGCGGAAATCACCACCAATGGCGAAGTGATGGTGGAAGGCCAGCACGTAGGCCAGCTCAATGGATTTCGCTTCACGGCCGATCCGCAGGCCGAGGGCGAAGCCGCCAAGGCCCTGGCCGCCGCCGCGCAAAAAGCGCTGGCAAGCGAGATTGAAAGCCGCGCCAATCGTGTCCATGAAGCGGTGGACGAGGCTTTCGTCCTGGCCAATGATGGAATCATTCGCTGGCTCGGCGAGCCGGTCGGCAAAATCATTGCCGGTGAACATGTGCTCGAACCCCGCGTGCGCGTCATCGCCGACGAGCATCTGACGGGCCCGTCTCTTGAGCAGGTCCAGCGGCGCCTCGAGCTCTGGCTTGCCCAACACGTCAAGAAATATCTCGGCCCCCTTGCCGAACTGGAAAGAAGCGAGGGACTTGAGGGCATTGCCCGCGGCATCGCCTTCCAGGTGGCCGAGGCCCTGGGCGTCCTGGAGCGGGCCAAGGTCGCCGACGAGGTCAAGAATCTGGCGCAGGAGACCCGTGCCGCCTTGCGCAAGTTCGGCATCAGATTCGGCGCCTATCATCTTTATCTGCCGGCTTTGCTCAAGCCGGCGCCGCGCGCGCTTGCGGCTCAGCTCTGGGCCTTGAAGAATGGCGGGGTCGAGGAGCTGAAGGGCCTCGATGAAGTGCCGCATCTCGCCGCCTCCGGCCGCACCTCCTTCGTCGCCGACAAGGATGTGCCGAAGGGATTCTATCGCGCAGCCGGTTTCCGCGTCTGCGGCGATCGGGCGGTGCGCGTCGATATTCTCGAACGCCTCGCTGATCTGATCCGGCCAGCCGTTTCTTACCGGCCTGGGACGACGCCCGGCGAGCCACCGGCCGGTACCGCTGATGGTGATGGCTTCGTCGTCACCGTCGCCATGACATCGCTCGCCGGCTGTTCCGGCGAGAGTTTTGGCTCGATCCTGCGTTCGCTCGGCTATCAATCGGAACAGCGTAAGGGGCCGCCGATTACCCATAAGCTGGTGCCGCTTGCTGCGACCGAGCCGGTTCAGCCGACGCTCGCAGGCGAAGCGGCCTCCGCAGAGACCGTGCAGGCCGATGCAACCTCAGAAGACTCGGCCCAGGCGACCCAAATCAATGGGGCGCAAATCGATGTTACGCAAACTGATTCGGCTCAGGCTGAGGGAGCGGCAACTGTCGCGGTCGAGGAACCAGGCCTTACGACTGTCGCCGAATCGCCCGCTGCGGCTTCCGGCGAGGCCTCGGCCGAGAGTGCTCCCGAAAACGAGCCCGCGACAGAAACCGCTGACGCTTCATCGGAGGCTTCTACTGAGCCCGCCACAGACGAGGCAAAACCGGCCGAATCCGAAACCGTCGAGACAGAGGCAGCCGGGACAAGTGAGCCTGTGGTCGTCGAAGAGGTGCTGATCGAAGTCTGGCGGCCCCATCGCCAAAATCATGCGCGCCGGCCCGACAATCGGGGACGCCGGCCGCATCAGGAGGGCGCGTCGGCCGAGGCCGGACAGCACCGGCCAAAGGGGCGTGGCGATCATCGGCAAGGACCGCATCAGGGAGCGCATCGGGCTCCGCATCAGGGTGCACCGGCCGAAATCAGCGGGCTTGCGGGCTCGCCAGCCGGTCAAGAGGCCGGTCAGGGACAAGAACATGCCGCGCATGCGCCCGTGCGGGATGACCAGAAGCGGGATGATCAGAAACAGCAGAGGCGCGGTCATCAGAATCGGCCGGCGGGCGAACGGTCCGGCCAGAATCGCCCCAATGCACAACGCCCCCCGCAGCATCGTTCGCATCAGCCGCGCACCGGCGAAAATGGTGAACGCGGGCAAGGACGTGGCCATTTTTCGACCGAAAAACGCAGTGCCGAGCGGGCGATCGATCCCAATTCGCCCTTTGCCAAATTGGCGGCGCTCAAGGCGCAACTCGAAGACAAAAACAAATAACGAACACATGGTGGTGGGGTGATGGGCCCCGCGACCCCTTGTCTTTCGCGCCTTTTGTTTTTGGAAGGGTTGGTGACAAGCCGGGCGGTTTTCCCGCCCGGCTTCACATGTGCGCATACAAGGGCGCAGGCTGTAAACCCATGTAATAGGGTTTTGAAAAAATTATCAAATTTTTAAAGAGCGGCCTCCCCTTTTGGGGCCGATGCTTTAATATTGCCACAAACCCCTCGTGATCGAAGCGGCTCGGCCTTGCTGGCCTGTTTCCTACGAGTAGGGGTGGTTTGCGGGCTTGTGCCACATTTTAAGCGGGGCAGATCATCGCCATTCGATCCTGCTTCGCCTCGAGGAAGACGCCATGTCACCGATCTGGTTGCTGCTGATATTGCCTTACATAGGCTTGCTCTGGGTTCCTTTTTACAATCATGCCGATCCGGAATTCTTGGGCTTCCCCTTCTTCTACTGGTATCAGCTTGCCTGGGTGCCAATAACCTCCCTGTTGCTTTTCTTTGTCTATCGGAGCCTCCAGAGGGGCGGGCGGATTTCCCATGAAGACTGAGATCGATTACGCGGCGCTTGGCGTCTTTTTGTTCTTTTTCGTGCTCGTCACGCTTCTGGGCTTTGTCGCCGCCTATTGGCGGCGTCCCAAAACCCTTGCCCATATCGATGAATGGGGGCTCGGCGGTCGCCAATTTGGGACCTGGATCACCTGGTTTCTCGTCGGTGGCGATTTCTATACAGCCTATACGGTGATCGCCGTGCCAGCCCTGGTCTATGCGACCGGAGCCTTCGGTTTCTTCGCGCTGCCCTATACGATCATTGTCTATCCTTTTGTCTTCGCGGTCATGCCGATTTTGTGGAAGGTCGCGAAAGACAATAATTACGTGACCGCCGCCGATGTCGTGCATGGGCGCTATGGCTCGCGTGGCCTCGAACTCGCCGTCGCCGCCACTGGCGTCATCGCCACCATGCCTTACATCGCCTTGCAGCTCGTCGGTATGGCCGCGGTGATCCAGGCGCTGGGTCTCACGGGCGAATTGCCTTTGATCATCGCCTTTCTGGTGCTGGCTTTTTATACCTATTCCTCTGGCCTCAGAGCCCCCGCGCTGATCGCTTTCGTTAAGGATGTGATGATTTATATCGTCGTCCTCGTCGCGATCGCCATCGTTCCGTTCAAGCTGGGGGGCTATGGCGCGGTGTTCCAGGCGGCTCAGGCGGCTTTCGAGGCCAAAGGCTCCGGCGGCATTCTGCTGGCGCCCGCGCAGATGGTTCCCTATGCGTCGCTTGCGCTCGTCTCGGCGCTCGCGGCCTTCATGTATCCGCATACATTGACAGGTATTTTCGCGAGCCGAAGCGGCGACACGATCCGCAAGAATGCCATGTTGCTGCCAGCCTATACGCTGCTGTTGGGTCTGCTCGCTTTGCTCGGCTATATGGGCCATGCGGCCGGCCTCAAGCTCAGCCACAATAATGATGTCGTGCCGGCTCTGTTTCAGACTCTGTTTCCGGGCTGGTTCGCAGGCTTTTCCTTCGCGGCCATCGCCATTGGCGCCTTGGTGCCGGCGGCGGTGATGAGCATTGGCGCTGCCAATCTCTTCACCCGCAATTTCTGGAAGGCCTATGTCAATCCACAGGTGACACCGGCCGGTGAGGCGCAAGTGGCCAAGATCACCTCCATGCTGGTCAAGGTCGGCGCGCTTTTGGTCATTATCTACTTGCCGACCCAATTCGCCCTCGACCTGCAATTGCTTGGAGGCCTGTGGATCCTGCAGACTTTCCCGGCCCTGATCTTTGGTCTCTTCACCCGGTTCTTCAAGGCCAAGGCTCTTCTTATCGGCTGGGCTGTGGGTTTCGTCGTGGGGACCTATCTGGCCTGGAGTGACGGGCTGAAACCCTTGCACAAGCTCGTGTACGGGGATTGGAATGTGACGCTTTATGTCGGTCTGATCGCGCTGACCTTGAATATTCTGGTCGCCGCAATCCTCAGCCTGTTTCTGCCCGCGGATCGGCCCCTGGAGAAGGATCTGCAGGCGCCAGCCACCTGAAGACAGGCTCTCGATCTTTGAAAACGCATAAGATTAGCCCCGAAAGTGGTTTCCGCTTTTGGGGCTAATGCTTTTAAGGGCATGATTCGGCACGCAATTTTCGGCCAGCGTCAAAGGCGATGGCCAAAGGAGGGACATTGAGTTGCCCCTAGGGAGAAAGCCGACTATCTTGCCGACACATTGTTTGGAACGCCCAAAGGGTTTGAAGGCAGTGAGGGAAGCTTCGATCATCGTGACATAGGTCAGTTGAAAGACTGGTTTGTCGAGCCTTGCCGGATCTTCATCTTTTTCCCTCGATCTCGGCAAGAGCGCGCTCAAATCTCGAGCGGTTGAGCTTTTCGGCCAATGTCAGCCACTTCTCAGACGGGATCGAGGTTTTTCTCCCCATGACCGATGTCAAAGACACTCCCTATGCCAAATTGGACGCCGAAGGCCGGCTTCTGAAACCGACTCTGAAAGGCGATACCCATGTCGACGGCCGTTTTGGCTTTCGCGGTGATATTTCCTATGACGACCCCGAGACCATTTTGAAGGAAGTGTTCACGGTTTCGGAAGCCGGCAAGCCGGCAATCGGTTTCCTGTCCGGTTCCATCAAGGAATTCGAGACGCTGCCCAAACTCGTCGAAACCTTCGGCCCGGCGCTCGACGCGAACAGCGTCAATATCATCTATGTCAGTGATCTGCCGCGTGGCGCGCGATTCTACTTCACGCTTAACGGCATTAAATTCTTCACGATCTTCATCGACGATACATCGGTCTATAACGAACTGATCGATATTACCTATGTCGATAAGGTAAAGCTGAAGAAATACGATACCGCAGCCAAGCTCGATGCCTTGGCCGATGTCGGTCTCAAATATGACGCCGTCTCTGATTACCAGGAAGTGACTTGGGAAGACGCCCTCAAGAAGAAGAACGCTGGTTAATCCCGATGTTCGTCTCTGCCAGCGGTCGCAGATAGCGCCCTCGCGCTCCGGAATGTTTTTCGCCTGAAGGCGAAGACCATTCCGGTCAGAGGCTCGCGTTTGCTCCGCGGCGCTTATTGACTGGCAAGGAGTGGTGTCGCGGCCGGCCTCTTCGACAAGGGCCTATCCGACGCATGGCGCGGTGCGTTGAGGGAGGCGAGCAGGGCATAAACGCCGACAGCTATGATCACGACGAGCGCCACGGAAATCTGAAATTGCCGGCGTGCGAGACGCGGTGAAATAGCCGGAAGAAAGCCGGTCTCGAGCCTCGACGGCTTATGGTCCCCGATGGACATGCCGATTGTTTCTCCCCATACGCTGGTGCGATTTTGAACTCATGAGCCCAATTCTTGATTGGGCTCCAGTATCCACCTTCATTGAAGCGCGACGAGTCGCGCTTCAATGAAGGTGGATAAGTTTAAAAAGTGACGGATCGAGAATCTGTGATTCTCGATACTAGGCAGGGATCGAACCGGTTCGATGAGAATCGGGCCCCCGCCACAATCCTGCCTTCCTTCATGAAACAGTAAGGCGGCGCGAGGTCTAATCCTTCGTCCTTTTAGGGTTTACGGCTTCCTAAAAAGACCGAGAACCGCGCCTCAACCGGCTCTTCAATCTTTTTCAATTGTCGGCGTGGCGAGAGCCCCGTAAAACAGCTCCTTTCCTGGTTTCTCCTGAATTTCCGCCCAGAGATAGAGTCATGTCCTTCATTGCCGATGCCCTGTTGCGTGTAAAACCTTCCGCCACGATCATGGTGACGCAAAAGGCGCGCGATCTTCGGAATGCGGGACGCGACGTCATCTCGCTGTCGGTCGGCGAGCCGGATTTCGACACGCCCGACAATATCAAGCAGGCGGCGATCAAGGCGATCGAGCGGGGCGATACCAAATATACGCCGGTCGCCGGCATCGTGCCCCTGCGCGAGGCCATCGTTCAAAAATTCAAGCGCGAGAATCATCTCGACTACAAGCCATCGCAGACCATTGTCGCAACGGGCGGCAAGCACATTCTGTTCAATGCCTTTCTCGCCACCGTCAATCCGGGCGATGAAGTGATCATTCCGGCTCCTTTCTGGGTCAGCTATCCCGATATGGTGGCGATTGCCGGTGGCACGCCGGTCATTGTCGAGACACGGATCGAACAGGGGTTCAAATTGCAGCCCGAGGCGCTTGAGCGCGCGATCACGCCCAAGACGAAATGGCTGCTTTTGAATTCGCCCTCCAATCCTTCGGGCGCCGCTTATTCGCGCGCGGAAATGAAGGCCCTGACGGATGTGCTGTTGCGCCATCCCCAGATCTATGTCCTGAGCGACGATATTTACGAGCATCTGATCTATGGCGATTTCACTTTCGTGACGCCGGCGGAGGTGGAGCCGGAACTCATCGACCGCACCTTGACGATGAATGGCGTGTCGAAATCCTATGCGATGACGGGCTGGCGCATCGGCTATGCGGCGGGACCCGAAAAGCTGATCAAGGCCATGGATATGTTGCAAGGTCAGCAGACTTCAGGAGCCTGTTCCATCGCGCAATGGGCGGCGGTCGAGGCTTTGACAGGGCCGCAGGATTTCATTGCCGAGCGGCGCAAAATTTTCGAGGAGCGCCGCGATCTCGTCGTCTCTATGGTCAATCAGGCGAAATATCTGCGCTGTGCCACGCCGGAAGGCGCATTCTATGTCTTTCCCTCCTGCGCCGAGGCGATCGGCAAGCGGACTCCAGACGGCACATTGATCGAAACCGATGAGGATTTCGTCTCGGCCTTTCTTGAGACCGAGGGCGTGGCCGTGGTGCAGGGCTCGGCCTTCGGACAGGGACCGAATTTCCGGATTTCCTATGCCACGGCGACGCCGATTTTGGAGGAAGCCTGCACCAGGCTCCAGCGTTTCTGCGCGAGCCTGGTTTAAGCCTTGCCTTCAATCAACCAAAGTCACGATTATTGGCGTGTTTTTCCGCTCGTCAGGCCCGTGCGGGAAAGGCGAGGACTTGGGCCGGTTTTCCAGCGTCCGGTTTTGCCGGGCGTGTCCCTGGTCCCCTGCGCTCCAACTGAAAATTATCCATCAATTTGGCCAGATCGAAGGTTTCAGCCGCCAATAAATGCGTGGTGGCGGTCGATTCCTCGACCATGGCGGCATTTTGCTGGGTGATCTGATCCATTTGCCTGATCGTGGCATTGATCTCGGAAAGACCGCGCGCCTGCCGTTCTGAGGAATGGGCGATTTCAGCGACGAAACCATCGATTTCCCCGACGCGCGTGATGATTCTTTCGAGCGCTTCACCGGCCTTGCCGACGAGCGCGACGCCGCCGCCGACTTGCGCCTCGCTGGTGCGGATCAGGCTCTTGATCTCCTTGGCCGCCTCGGCGGAACGTTGCGCCAGGGCCCGGACCTCGGAAGCGATGACGGCAAAGCCCTTGCCGGTTTCGCCGGCCCTTGCCGCCTCGACGCCGGCATTGAGAGCGAGAAGATTGGTCTGCAGGGCGATCTCGTCGATGACACCGATAATGCGTGAAATTTGCCCCGACGATGCCTCGATGGCGCTCATGGCTGTCGTGGCCTCGGCGACGATCTGGCCCGATTGCATGGCTTCCTCGCGCGTGGAGGCGGCGATTTTCGAGGCCTGATGGGCCTGCGTGGCGGCTTCACCAATGCCGCGTGTGACCTTGTCGAGGGAAGCGGCGGTTTCTTGCAGGCGCGCCGCCTGTTGCTCGGTGCGCCGCGCCATGTCATCCGCCGCCCGTGCCATTTCATCGGTGCCGCCGCGGATGGAATCGGTGGCCTGCACCACGGCGGTCAAGATCCGATGCACCTTGCCGACCGTATCGTTGAAATCTTCTTTCAAGGAGGCGAATTCGGCGCCGATCTCACCATCGAGGCGCGACACGAGATCGCCTTGCGCGAGCCGGGCAAGCGCTCCCGCAAGCAGGTGGATGGCTTCTTTCTGCTCCGTCTCGATGGCGAGGCGCTCAGCCTCGGCCTTGCGCCGTTCGGTCTCGATCGCTTCGAGATAGGCTGAGATGGAAAGTTCTATATCGAGCAGCAAGGCTTTCCAGACACTGGCGAGGCTTGATGACACTTTTGCCGCCTGTTTGTGCGCGGAGGGCAAGAGCTTGGGCCATTGCTGTTCGATCAAGGTTTCGACAAGCCCTTCCCCGATCAGCGCATAGGCGCCGATATACCAGCGTGGTTCGAGGCCGAGCCGCGCATGGGTTCGGCCGATGGCGAGAACAGCGCGCTCATAATCGGCACCGAATTCGGCATTGAACAGGACTTTCCAATGGTCCAACTGCCGCTGGCGCGCATGGCCCATGTGGCTCTTGTCGGTGAAGAATCGGCTCGTCGCCGGCGTGCGGCTGATCTTGTCGTAAAACCGAGTCAAAATCGGTCCGATGGCCGATTCAACTTGTGGCCACAAAGCGTTCAGCGAAGCTTTGGTTGCGGCCTCGATCTCCATGAAATCGAGGCGTTCTTGCAGTGCGGATGAATCGCTCATGAAAATCCCGGCTTTTCAGGGAGGTATTCTGAGCATCATGCACCGCAATATCTTAAGAATACATGGGAAAAATCATAAACTATAGAGCGGTTATTGTTAAAGTTGTTTAGAAAATAGTTGTTTTCCCGAAATAATTGCCCCCCAACATCACGAGGCCAAACAGTAGCACCAGCAAAGCAGCGCCCATCTCGAAGAGGGACAAGAGCACAGGGCCATAGGGCCCACCGGAGAGCGGCGTCTTGGCGGCAACCAGTTTGAGCGCCGAGGTTTTGGCGAAAACGGTCAAGAGCGCGAGCGCACCGGTGGTGATGGCCGTGCCCAGCGCCATCGCCAAAGTGGCGCTGACGCCGGTCAGAAAGATCCCCTGCGACAAAGCGAAAATCAGCACGAGGATGGCTCCAGAGCAGGGCCGCGTTCCAGCCGCCAGAACGGCGAGCAGGGCACTTTTAATGCCTTTGTCCGAGGCATCCGGCGCAAGAGTCAGCAGATGGTTGCAACCGTCATCGCAAGCGAAGGCTTGTGCGCCCGTGGATGCACCGATGGGTGATGCGGGGTCGACGGATTCGGCCTTGAAGGCCGATGCACGCGGTGCTGCGGTGAAGTTTGAGGATGCGCCGGCGGGTGTAAAAACAAGGCCCGCCGGCATCTTGCGCGCGGCCTGATCCCGCGCGGCCAAGACCATGGCGACGAGCTTTTTGCTTTTGTTGAAGGTGAGACTCGCACCAAGGATAGCCATGCCAGCATAGCTGGCGATTTCGAGAATATGCGCCGTATCAGTCATTTGCCGCGCGGTCGCATGCACCATCATCGCGGCGATGGTGACCAGCGCAATGGCCACGCCGGCCTGGAGCAAGGCCGCGCAAAAGGACAGGACAAGCCCGCGCCGCACCATTTTTTCATTAGCGAGAAGATAGGCGGAAATTACCGCCTTGCCATGGCCAGGACCGGCTGCGTGAAAGATGCCATAGGCGAAACTCAAGGCGATGAGGGTGGCCGCCGCGCCGCCATCGGTGCGGCTCGCGCGGAGAGCTGCGGTCAGACGCTGATAGAAACGGCTTTCCTCGCCCAGCAAGAAACCAAACACACCTTGCGTGGAGGCTGCACCCTCGTTGACGCCGACCGCAAAAGGATGGTGGACGCCCTGGGCGAAGCCGGAGCTCATAGCAAAACCACAAAGGATGAGGCCGGTCAGAACCAGGAGCCTGTGGGGTCGGCCAAAGGAGGCCAAGCGGAGTGATGGCATGCGGCGCTGGGGCATGACGTCTCCTTTGCAAAAGCTCATGATGAAGAGGGTGATTGCGGCCCCACCGATTATTCTTTGATCGATGGCATGAGACTCAAGGGTATCGATTCAAGGGCAGGCGATGATGATCCGGCTCGCCAGCTTGAGTCCGAAATCGCTGCCCGGGGATAAGCCGCTGAAAAAGGCCTCATCCAGTTTCTTGCTTTCATCAGCCGCGAGCGGCTTGGCGTCGATCTGATTCGTTGAGCAGCCCGAGGGTGCCTTGTCGAGCAGAACGGGAGATTGCTGGGCCATGGTGAAAGCGACGAAATAGGTTGGGTCGTAGATCTGGAAGGAAAAGCTCCGGCTGGCGCTTGCCGGTGTCTGCAACGGCAAAGTGAAGCGCAGCACCACCGATTTATCGGCCTGTTCCTCGAGCGTATAGTCCTGCGGCGGTCCAAACACGAGGGGCGCACCGCCCGCTTTGGCATGGGTGAAATAATCGAATTCGGCGAGGGATTCGACATTGCTCTTGGCGAGTGGCGCCAGTTCCTCGCGCGTCGCCGTTCCGCCGTCCTTGCCGAGGCCCTGCGTGACGAAGGCGGAATATAGAGGGTCGAACACCCAGGCATTGCGGATTGCTGTGATCTTGCCTTGGTCATCGAAAATAATTTGGGCTCGTGCCGTCACGAAGACATGCGGATGGGCGAGCGCTTGCCCCGACATGGTCATCAGGATGAGCCAGAGGCCGAGCCGCGGCAGATTCCTAAAAAGGGATTTTCTCTTCGGCCTACATCTCAGATTCATCTGAATAGGAGAAAAACAGGCATGGTGTGATCGTAATCCGATGGTCATGCGCATTGAGGCTCGATGGCGGTGTGGGAGAAAGCATTCATCCAAAAGAGAACATCTCTTTTGGATGAATTTGGTGCATTTTCAGAAAGATCGAGCATCGGATAGGGTCAATTTGGAAGTTCGATGCTCTAGACGAAATCAGTCGGATAGAAAATGGTAAAACCTTTTACCGCATTCTTTGATACTGCATCCCGGCCAAAGCGAGGCACGCCGGCTTTGCTCGGTCATTCTCGCAAAAGGTTGCAGAAAATTGCAGAGAATTGACGCTTGCAAAACTCATTTTCCCATCGAAACAGCCTGACGACGCGCTACCCCGGCTTGGAATGAATTTGCGGCCACCCTATTCTGATGATCGACAGCCGGCGCTCCGGCGGAGGGTTTTATGGTGAAGGTGGCGGTCAATGGGGAGACCAGTCGGGGCAATGAGCCCGGGTCTCGAACCGCTTGGGATCCCTATGATCTGACGCGGGAAAGGCTGCTGCTCGGCGGTGCCCAGGCCGTTGTGCGGCTGCTTTTGATGCAAAAGGAGCGCGACAGGCGCGCCGGGCTCAAAACCGCAGGTTTCATCTCGGGCTATCGCGGCTCCCCGCTCGGCGGCCTCGATCTGCAATTCGTCCAGGCCAAAAAACATTTCGACGCGCAGGATATCCATTTCCAGCCTGGCCTTAACGAGGATCTGGCGGCGACCGCCGTCTGGGGAGCGCAACAGGCGGGTCTCTCCGGCGAGGGCCGTTTTGATGGCGTTTTTTCGCTTTGGTATGCCAAAGGGCCGGGTGTTGATCGTAGTGGCGATGCCCTGCGTCACGCCAATCTTGCGGGCACGGCGAGCCATGGCGGCGTGCTGGCGCTCGCCGGTGATGACCATACGGCGGAATCCTCCTCCACGGCCTATCAGTCGGAATTCGCTTTCATCGATGCGATGATCCCGGTCCTGGCGCCGGCCAATGTGCAGGAAATCCTCGATTACGGGCTTTTAGGCCTGGCGATGAGTCGTTTCACCGGCACTTGGGTTGCCATGAAATGTGTCAAGGAGATCGTCCAGGCGACAAGCACTGTCAATGCTTCCCTTGATCGCATCCAGCCGGTTCTCCCCACCGATTATCGGCTGCCGCCGGGCGGACTTGGAATCCGGGCTGGGGATATATTTCTTGCTCAGGACGAGCGTTTGCAAACGGCCAAGCAGGAGGCCCTGCGCGCTTTTCTGCGGGCCAATCGGCTTGATCGGCTGATTTTCAATGGCGGGGAGGCCCCGCGCATCGGCCTGATCGCCTCGGGCAAGACTTATCTCGATTTGCGTCAGGGCCTCGTCCATCTCGGCATCGAGAATGAAGACGCTGCAGCGGAGCTGGGGCTGAGACTCTATAAAGTCGGTTGTTCCTGGCCGCTCGAGCCGCAGGGACTGCGCGCTTTTGCCAATGGACTGGACCTTATCATCGTCATTGAGGAAAAACGCGCCCTGATCGAGATGCAGGCCCGCGACATTCTTTATGGCATGGCTGATCATCCTTTCATTCTCGGAAAGCAGGATCGCCACGGCAATTCCTTGTTTCCCGCGAGCGGCGCCTATGAGGCCAGCGACATCGCTTTGGCCATCGGCGACTTCCTGCTTGATCATGGCCGGCGCGGCCCGGCCAAGGAGCTTTTGGCCCATCGCCTCGAGACTTTGCGACAGGGAAGCCGGCTATCCGCTCGTTTCACCGATGTGGCGCAACGGCTGCCGGGTTTTTGTGCCGGCTGTCCGCATAATCGTTCGACGCAAGTGCCGGATGGCATGCGCGCCTATGCCGGCATCGGCTGCCATTTCATGGCGCTCGGCATGGATCGCTCGACCCAGGGCTTTGCCCATATGGGCGCGGAGGGTGCGAACTGGATCGGCGAGGCGCCGTTTTCGCGCCGCGGCCACATCATTCAAAATCTTGGCGATGGCACTTATACCCATTCTGGCCTCCTCGCCATCCGGTTCGCCGTCGCGGCGGGCGTCGATATTACCTATAAAATTCTGTTCAACGATGCCGTGGCGATGACGGGCGGTCAGCGGCTCGAAGGGGGCCCGACGGTCGATCGGATCGCCCGTCAGCTCGCCGCCGAAGGCGTTGCGCAGATCGCCGTGGTCACGGATGAGCCAGAGAAATATACCCCCGGCATCGCTTGGCCGGCTGGTGTCACCATCGAGCCGAGACAGGAACTCGACGCGGTGCAACGCCGCCTTGCGACGCTGCCCGGCGTCACTGTCCTGCTTTACGATCAGACCTGCGCCACTGAAAAACGCCGTCGCGGCAAACGGGCCAAGGCGGCGGCGCCGTCGCGCCGTGTCTTCATCAATGAATTGCTCTGTGAGGGCTGCGGTGATTGCGGGCTGGTCTCGAATTGCGTCGCGATCCAGCCGAAGGAAACCGAATTCGGGCGCAAGCGCACCATTGATCAATCGAGCTGCAACCAGGACTTCTCCTGTCTGGAAGGCTTTTGTCCCGCGCTCGTGAGCGTTGAGGGTGTGCAGCCGAAACGGATCGCCGACACTGTCGCGGATCTATTTCCCGCTTTGCCGCAACCCTCCCTTCCGGTGATCGGCGACAGGCCTTTCGGCATTATCGTGACCGGTATCGGCGGCACGGGTGTGGTGACGATTGGCGCCCTGCTCGGCGTCGCCGCCCATTTCGAGGGCAAGATATGCGGCATCAACGATATGGCCGGGCTGGCGCAAAAGGGCGGTGCGGTGTTCAGCCATGTGAGAATCGCGCAGGCTGAAGACCAGATTCATGCGATTCGCATCGGACAGGGCGAAGCCGATCTGGTGCTCGGCTGCGATCTCGTCGCCACGGCATCGCGCAAAATCCTGACCGCGATCGTCAAGGGCAAGACCGCCGTTCTCGTCAACGATGCGGAAATCCTGCCGGGCGATTTCGCGCGCGATGCCGATTACCATCTGCCGGCGCAGGCCTGCCGCCAAGCTCTTTTGGAGGCCGCCGGGGATGGCGTGACCTTTATCGAGGCGACGAATCTGGCGACGGCTTTATTCGGGCAATCGCTCGCCGCCAATCTGTTCCTGCTTGGCCATGCCTGGCAGCAAGGCTTGGTGCCGCTTGCGGAAAACTCGATCCTTGCGGCGATCGCCCTCAACGGCCAAGCGGTGGCGATGAACGAGGCGGCTTTTCTCTGGGGCCGCCGCGCCGCCGCCCATCCAGCCTCTGTCGCCGCTATTATCGTCAAAGCGCAAGCCAAGGACGGCGGGCGCATCCTCCCGGTTTCGACGACGCTGGACCAGATTGTCTCCCGCCGTGCCGCTTTCCTGACCGCCTATCAGGATGAAGCCTATGCCGAGCGTTATCTCGCTCTTGTCGAACAGGCTATCGCCACCGAGCGAAGGATCATGCCCGGCTGCGATGATTTTTCCAAAGCCGTCGCGCGCAATTATTTCAAGCTGCTGGCGATCAAGGACGAATATGAAGTTGGCAGGCTCTATAGCGACGGCTCTTTCGCCCGCCAGATCGGCCAGACTTTCGAGGGTGAGCCGGTTTTCACCTTTTACCTGCGTCATCCCTTGTGGCGGCGCCGGGTGGACGAAAAGGGGGCGGAGGACAAGGGAAAAGGCACCGGAAACCAACCGGCGAAGATCAGCCTTGGCCCTTGGATGCTGCCAGTCTTCCGGCTGCTCGCGCGTTTGAAGGTGGTGCGCGGTACGGCTTTCGATCTTTTTGGCTATCAACGCGAGCGCCGCGAGGAACGCCAAATGCTCGCCGATTATGAGAGCACGATCGCTGACATCCTGTCACGCCTCACGCCGGTCAATCATTCGGTGGCTGTGGCGCTCGCGGCCTTGCCGGAAAAGATTCGCGGCTTTGGCCCCGTGCGGGAACGGCATCGCCAAGCCGCGCAGGCTGAGGAAGCCTTATTGATGCGCCAGCTAGCGGCCAGTTCCGCGGCGACCACGCTCGCCGCGGCTGAGTGAACGGATTGTTCAGGTGGTCGGCGGAGTGGAAGAACCCTCCGTCGTCGGCATGGGTGCATCGACCGGCAAGCCGCGAATTTGCGGATAGGCGGAATTGCACATGATGCCGCAAATGCGGGAGAGCACGGCGACGAAGGCTTCCGCCACGTGGCCGTTGAAGACCTCATCTCCCAATTGCTTATGGAACGTCCAGAGCAGTGCCTTCACGAAAGGCTGGTAATGCTCAACCTTGACGCCCAGCTTCATATGGGTGACGCCGAGTTCCTGCATGGTGTTCAACGTATCATGCAGGCGGTTCATCGAGCGCACGAGCAGCGTCAGCATGTCGGGGAATTTTTGCTTGGTGCCCTCGAGATCCTTGAATAATTCCTGGGTATCGGGCGCCAGTTCGAAAAGCTTCGGATAGAAAACATCGCCGAAGGCCTGGTTGGCGTCCCTCTTCTGCTTTTCATAGCGTTGGATGATGATTTCGCTATTGCCTTCCGGTCGGGGAGGCAGCAATCGGATGATCGTTCTTTTGACGATTTCCACTTGTTCGTTGTTCATCGAACCTTTCCCCTGTTGATCTGATAGCGAGCTTCGCGAGGTCGACAGAACGACGCATGCTTGGATCGAGAAATCGGTATTCCGTAAATTCGGGAAGCACTAGCGTCTTTTTTAGCTTTCGCGGACAAGCTTCCCTTTATGGGGCAGGACCAAGCAGGTTATATGCCTGCCCCGCAGGCATTGGCCCTCGACACCGGTGTTTTCAAGGCTGTTTTGCGGGAAGGACTTGCGCAAAAGCCCGGCTTGCGGCATATGAACCGCTCACAAGATGCCCGGTGGCGCCTTTCTATGCATGCCGCACGCCCCGGCGAATGGTCCCAGGATTAATACGATGAAAGTCCGCAATTCCCTGAAGTCGCTGCGCACGCGCCATCGCGACAATCGCCTGGTCCGTCGCAAGGGCCGGGTCTATATCATCAATAAGACCCAGAAGCGCTACAAAGCCCGCCAGGGTTGAGCTTTTCGCGGGCAAATAATCGGCTGACGAATCAGTCAGCTTTTGACCTGTGCGCAAGGCTGGTCTAATTTCGACCTCATGCAGAGGTTAATGTCTTCCGCACGCGCCCGCCAGCCCGGCCCCGATTCCTTGTCCAGAAGGACTGGTCCTTTTCCCGCTCCACGCCTTTGGTTGTGGTCGGTCGGGACGGTGTCGGCACTTATCGTCTTGTCGTCTTGCTGGTCCTTGGCGCTGGCGGACCCTTATCCTTTCCCGCATCCGTCGCCACTCGGCCCCGACTGGCGCATGCAGGAAGACGGTGCAAACCCGCCATCCTATCCTCTGAATCCGCTTCAGGGCTGGCCTTTTGACCAAAAGGGGGCGGGCAATTCTTCTCGTGAGGGAAACAGGGCGCGCCCGGGACGGGATCCGGCCTGGGGTGACGGCCAGTTGCAAGGCCGGGCCAATCCCAGATTGAAACCGAAACCCAAGCCCGATCCAGAAGAAGCCTTGAAAAAGGCTCTGGTACCACCGCCCGATCCTGTCGTGCAGCGGCAAAAGCTCCTTGCGAAGCTTTTCGATCATTTGCAAGCCGCCTCGGATGAGGAGGAAGCCAGGGGATTGGCACAGGCGATCGAGGAAACCTGGCTGCGGTCCACCTCTGTCACGGCCACGCTCTTGATGAATCGCGCTTTGGCCGCGATCCAGGCGCAGCACTATCCGCTCGCTGAAGATATCCTCGACAAAACCATTCTTTTGCGCCCCGATTGGGCGGAAGCGCGCAACCAGCGCGCCAAGGTCCGCTTCCTGGCTGGCAATTTCCAGGGCGCCATGACCGATGTCGATGAAACGCTCAAACTGGAACCCCGGCATTTCGATGCCCTGACGACTATGGGCATCATTCTGGAGCAGACCGGATTTGACAGCCAGGCGCTGACTGTCCTGCGTAAGGCCCTGGCGCTTTATCCCCACCAGCCAGCCGTCGAAGCCATCGTCAAGAAACTAACCCTCTCGGTCGAGGGCCGCGATATTTGACCGGATGAGCTGCTGATCCAAATCTGGTCAATGCATCAAGCTGATTCCAAACAGGGACCCATTTTTGGGTTTGATGCCCCAGCCCCAGAACGAAAAGTTCGCACAAGTTTCAACCGGCATATTCAGGTGCTGAGAGAACGAAAGGACCCGCGATTCTAAAGGATCGCGGGAGGATAGCGAACGCGGGGATAATGTGGTTTTCACCAGAATAAAAGTGATTCATCACGATTGGGAGCGAGCCCTTTCGATGGGCAAGACATCGCTCTCCGTGAGAAAGATGTATCCGTGTTGGATGTACCAATCGCTATGTGAAACGATCAACGGTCTTTCATCTCCTTGTATCCAGTGTTCTATCAGCACATGAGTCCCGCTCCTGTTTGACTGTATGCAATATCAAACGGTTTCTCGGGGGCTCTGGTGCCCGTGAAAAAATGCCTTATCCCCAATCGTCTTTGTATTACGCTTTTTGATTAAACAATTGTGCGGAAAGAACACGTCAATGGCCAATCCAGAAGGCAATAACACTATTTTGTTTCTTGATTACGGAGACGAAGAAACGCTTTCGCGTTTAGATACATCACTTGCAAGTCCGCTGACTCCTTCATTTGATAGCTCACAGCTTCCGAAACTGATCCATTTTGTCTTCGGCATGCAGCCGGATCTCGGCGATAAGCCTTTCGGTTTCGTCCATTACATGGCTATCAAATCAGCCCATGATTTGCATCCAGAGTGCCGATTGATCTTCTGGTATGCCTATGAGCCATGCAGTGCCTATTGGGATGCGGTCAAAGACCTGGTAGAACCGGCTCACATCTATGCGCCTGAAATGATATTTGGGCGCCCGATCCGGCACTATGCTCATAAAGCCGATGTCGTAAGAATGGCAGTGCTTTGCCGCTATGGCGGCATTTATCTGGATCTCGATACGATTTGCGTTCGTCCCCTCACACCGCTTTTTCGGGGAAAACCCGTGATGGGGCAAGAACTCGCGGGCAGTCATGCCGACCGCCCGATCCAAGGCCTATGCAATGCCGTCATGATTGCGCCGCCAAACAGTTTGTTTTTCAAAACATGGTGGGAGGCTTACAGATCGTTCGATGACTCGGAATGGAATAGGCATTCTGTTCTGCTTCCTTATGTCATCGCACAAACTATGCCGGATGACATCACAATCCTTCCCCCTTCCGCCTTTTTCGAGCCGACCTGGGATGAAGCCGGTTTAAAAACTCTGTTTCATGCCGATCAGCGCTTTCCCGATGCTTATTGTCATCACCTCTGGGAAAGCAGGTCCTGGACGGATATTTCCCGTTTCAATGAAGACAGTATAAGAAGCGAAGAGACGACCTATAATCATATCGCTCGCCGTTATATCGACGCGAAGGAATATGATCGTCTGAAAAACATCAAAGCCGCGCATGTGGCGAGTGGCAAGGCGCGTTTGAATTTGGGCTCAGGACCCGTCTATCTGGCGGGGTGGACCAATGTGGATATGTTCGCGGATGCCTTCCCGGACATAGTCGCAAATCTGGAAAGGGACCCTTGGCCCTTCGCCGATAATAGTATCTGTGAAATCCGCGCGCACCATATCCTTGAACATATCGGGGATGGCTTTGAGTTCTTTATGCGGGAGATGTACCGGGTTTGCCGGAATGGGGCGAAAATATCGATCTCGGTTCCCCACCCCCGGCACGACTGGTTTTTGACGGATCCAACGCATGTCCGCCGGTTCATGCCGGAAACATTTTATATGTTTGATGCGGAGGTTTGCCGGCACTGGGTGGCAAGCCGTGATTCCAAGACACCGATCGCTCTCTATTGTAATATCGATTTCAAGGTCGACCAAGTTACGCAGGTCGTTGATCGTGACATGCAGGCGATCCTGCAGCAATATAATATCCCCGTATCAGAACAGACGGCGCGGCTTTTGTCGAACCTTGTCTGCCTGATCAACGTGCAAATGACCGTGCGCAAATCCGCGGTCACGCCTTATTGTACCGAGGCGCGCGCCGATATATTCGATTCCATATACCGCCATTCCGTTTGGGGGCAGGCGGAGGATGGCTTTTCTTCGGGGCCAGGATCTGATCCGGAACATATGTCGGCCTATCTTGACCTGGTCACGAATTATATTAAGGCAAACAAAATTAAAGTGGTCCATGACATCGGATGCGGAGATTTTCGTATCGGGTCAAGGATCGCCGCGCGCTGTCCGGATACGGCTTTTATCGGGATCGACATTGTTCCGATGCTCATTCAGCGCAATCGTATCCGATATGCCAACCTTCCAAATTGCAGCTTTGACGTTGGCGATATCGTCGAGAAGCCGATCGGCGTGGCGGATCTCGCGATCATTCGGCAGGTTCTCCAGCATCTTTCGAATGATAGTATCAGCAAGGCCATCCGCAATCTTTCGACCTATCCAGCCGTCTTAATCGCCAATCATGATGCTCTCGGGAATGCCGCCGTTAATGCGGATATCAGCGATGGTGCCGAGATTCGATCTGGCAAGCTGGATTTGACCGTAAGACCATTCAATCTTGACATCGAGGCTCTTGAGCGTCTCGATATTCCGGGGTGCCGTGGATTTCTTGACGTCGGCATTTTGCGTCAACCCGCAATGGCGGACCCACTTCTTTGAGAAAGATTAGGACCAGCATCCAGCTTTCGCTAAGTGCTGGTCCTGATCATCGAGGACGTAAAATCTCTATGTCAACAGCTTGGTATGTCGGGGATGGATGGATACGAGTCATAGGGCAACAGCCTTGAGCTGAGGCTGACTCCAATCGCGTTGCTCTTTGCGCGGATAGGAGATGAGCTCAAAGTCTTTGTATCGAGCCTTCCAAAAAGTGGCGCTGACATTCCAGATCAATGTCCCAGATCGATGCGCTAACCGAAACTTAAGCCCGTGCGACGCGAAAGAAGTTCTTTCTGGCGTGGATTGAGATTGGAAATCCAGTACTGAATAGAAGAATTATCTATCGAGGGCTTTCCCTCCAAGGGTGGAATCTCACCGATGGCTTGATAGACCGGTTTCCAAAGACAATGATAATTGACTGTCGGTTCATGGACGACGGCCATGTTCAATTTTTGGCGACGCAATGCGTTATAGAAGACTCTGTCGCCAATCGATGACAATTCTTGTGGCATATTCGCAAACAAATGCACAAGATGGTATGAACCGGGAAGGAAAAAGAAGCAATTTGTATCGACATGGCTTTCTATGGGTTCATCATTGATCGGTATGATCGTTTCATCCGGACGTCGCAGATAACGACGGGCGACGACATAATCACAGTCCTGTTCCGCATCGGCGGCAGTCTGTAAACAGGATGCTATATGATTGGGCTCAAACCAATTATCTGCATCACAAAAACAGAAACCGTCATATCGTTCAGAGATCGCGAGTAGGGCGCCTATGCCCCGAGGTGTGTTTCCGTAGTCATTATGGGATTGATCAAGTTGAATGTGACGTAAGCCTGCTCTCTGCACCCAATCCTGTGCGAAGCCATCCGCGACGAGCAAATGGTCGGTTGCCATGGTTTGCTCCCGCACGCTACGGATGCAGCGCTCCAGAAAAGAGCGATCTTCCTTGTAATAGGCAGTGACGACCAGATAGCGCTTCTGATGATTGAATTGCATACGGCACCTGTTTGAAAAAATCTTTCTGCACAGAATGGCGATACACTGTATCTGGGGATACTTTCTCGAAACTGGTCTGTTCTGCTCGCCCCGATGGTCTCAACGGAAGACGCCGCCTTTCTTGATGTTTGTTTCAACACAATGATTGAGGATGGGCGAAAGACGTTGGTGGTGATGGTCCCTTGCTGAAGCGTGAAATTGCGCCCCACGACCCATAGAGAAAATTGCCTTTCGTCAGCGCAATTGTCCCTTCAATTCGATCTATGAATATTTTTCACAGGTTTTGGGAAAGGCTGGCGGCTTATCGAGCCGGAGCGCGGCTGTCATCTGTGCGCATGAAATCCGAAAGGAGCATCCATGGGCCGCTTGTTCGAACCCTTCCGTCTCGGCAAATATCTCTTGCGCAATCGCGTCGTCATGGCGCCGATGACCCGCGCCCGCAATCCCGATGGTGTCCCCAATGACCTCAATGCGCTCTATTATCGCCAGCGCGCCAGCGCTGGATTGATCGTGACCGAAGGTGTGCCGATCTCGCCCAGTGCCGAGGGTTTTCTTTTCATTCCCGGCCTTTTTCGGCCTGACCAGATCATCGGCTGGCGAAAGGTGACCGATGCGGTCCATGCGGAAGGTGGGACGATCTTCGCTCAGCTCTGGCATGTGGGGCGCGTCAGCCATGTATCGAACCAGCCGGGTGGCATTGCGCCGGTCAGTTCGACAGAGCATCCGGCGCTTCATTCCGAGGCCTGGGGTTTGCGTGACGATGGCACGCCGGGCGCGGTTCCGGTCTCCACGCCGCGTGCGTTGAGCACGGCGGAAGTCGCGGGCGTGATCGAGGATTTTGCCAAAGCGGCGGCCAATGCGATTGCCGCGGGTTTCGATGGTGTCGAATTGCATGGAGCCAATGGCTATCTGATCGAACAATTCCTCAATCCCAATGTGAATGATCGCACGGATGCCTATCGCGGCGATACTCTGGAAGGGCGCACCCGCTTCGTGATTGAGGCCATTGACGCAGTCATTGCCCGCATTGGTGCGGAGCGCACCGCGATAAGGCTGTCACCCTATGGGGGGCTGTTCGATATGCAGCCCTATCCGCAAATCGAGGAAACCTATCTTTTCCTCGCCGATGCCTTCAGCCGGCGCGGCCTCGCCTATGTGCATCTGATGGATCAGAAATCGCGCGGCAGCACGGCCATTCCTCAAAACTTCCTGGCCGAATTCCGCACCTGTTACAAAGGCGCGCTGATCCTGGCCGGCGGCCTGACACGCGATCGGGCGGAGACGCTGATCGCGGAAGGAATGATTGATCTGGCGGCCTTTGGCGAGCCTTTCATCGCCAATCCGGATCTCGTCGCGCGGCTGGAAAAAGGTCTTCCCCTCGCTCTGGCCGACCGCTCGCTTCATTATGGGGGCGGCGCGCATGGCTATACCGATTATTCCGTTTATCACGGCGAAGGGGTCAGGCTATGAGGATCTTCGTCACGGGCGCAAGTGGCTATATTGGCGGTTCAGTCGCGGCCGCGCTCGCGCAAAAAGGGCATGTGGTACGGGGCCTTGTGCGCAATCCCGCCAAAGCCGAGGCCGTTAGCGCCAAAGGCATTACACCGGTCATCTTTACGCTCGACGATGCCGATCTGTTGCGCACCGAGGCCAGTGCCGCTGATGCCGTCATCAATTGCGCCGATAGCGATCATCAAGGCGCGGTCGAGGCGCTGCTCGCGGGTCTTTCGGGCTCCGGCAAGGTTTTTATCCATACGAGCGGGACGAGCCTCGTCGGCGACGAGGCCATGGGTGAGCCCTCCGATAAAATTTTTATCGAGGAAACGCCGGTCAAACCCGAGCCCGACAAGGTGCATCGCGTCGCCTTGAATAAATTGATTCTCGAGGCGGCACCCGGCGTGCGGACGATCGTGCTCTGCAACAGCCTCATCTATGGTCATACATTGGGCGTGCCTGCGCAGAGCGTGCAGATTCCACCTTTGGTCGCGCAGGCAAAGGAGAGCGGCATTCCGCGTTATATCGGTCGTGGTCTCAATATCTGGTCAAATGTCCATATTGCCGATTTGGTCGATCTTTATGCGTTGGCGCTCGAAAAGGCGCCGGCTGGCCGTTTCTATTATGTCGAAAATGGTGAAGCCACCTTCGGCGATCTTGTGCGCGTGATTGGCAAGACATTGGGGCTTGGTGTGGCGCAAAGCTGGTCGGCGGAAGAAGCGATCGCGAAATGGGGACGCGAACTCGCTGTCTTTGCGCTCGGATCGAACAGCCGGGTGCGTGCCGGCAAGGCGCGCGCGGAATTGGGCTGGGCGCCGAGGCATGATTCAGTCCTCGACTGGGTGGCGACCAGTCTGAATGGTGGCTGATCCCACCGTTGGTTCAATCGTGCCTTTGTTTTAAATGCCGGTCGATCAAAAGATTAGCCAGCGCCATGCGCCGCGTGGCGAGGGCGCGTTCCATCGGCGGATAACGGTCCGGGTGGTGCCGTTTTGCAAAATCGCGGCGGATGCGATGCAGATCCGCCGCCGGCAGATCCGGTCGAAGACCGAGTTCCCGGACAACCCATTCCTGTTCGTCTTGAATCTGGATTTGGATATGGGCGTAGGAACGATCCTGAGCCCGTGTCTTAGCCTGTTTTTCGGTATGCGCGCGGGAGTCCTCTCCCTTGGTGGTGAGAGGATCTTGGGCGTCTCGTGCATCCTGGGCGGCTGCGGCTTCCTGATAGGCGGAGGCCCAGGCGGCATCGAAGGGCACGGAACGGGTGAACGAACCGAAAAGCTGGTTCACCCAATTTTTCCAAGGGGTAAGCGAAGGGTCGACGGATGCGCCAACGCTTTCGCCTTCGTGCATCTGTGTTTCCTGTCCAATCGTCCCGTCATTCCGGTCGAGCTTGTCGAGCAGGCTTGTGAAATCGGGGGCGCTGGAAGGCTTGGACGGGCTCATGGCGGAGGGACCGGCAAAAATCAGGACATAGGGTCCTGAAGGCGAGAGACGCGAGATCGAAATCTCGAAGTCCCGCCATTGTCCTCCCCGGTGCTTGCCATGCGTTTAAAGAGATAAGGCCGATTTGATCTATTCGGCCGCCACGCCTGTTCCGATGGGGCAGGACACACCCGTTCCGCCGAGCCCGCAATAACCGTCTGGATTTTTGGCGAGATATTGCTGGTGATAATCCTCCGCATAATAGAACGGCGGCGCATCGAGAATTTCAGTCGTAATGGGGCCAAAACCGGCGGCTGCGAGCGCGGGTTCGAAGGCGGCCTTGGCGGTTTGCGCCGCTTGCTTCTGTGCTTCATCGAAAACATAGATGCCGGAGCGATATTGCGTGCCGACGTCATTGCCCTGCCGATATCCTTGCGTGGGATCGTGGTTCTCGAAGAACACACGCAAGAGATCGGAATAGGTCACGCGTTTCGGGTCGAAGACCACCAGAACCACTTCATTATGCCCGGTCTTGCCCGTGCAGACTTCTTCATAGGTGGGATTGGGGGTGAAACCACCCGCATAACCGACCGCCGTGGTGAAGACGGCATCACCGATTTGCCAGAATTTTCGCTCTGCGCCCCAGAAACAGCCGAGACCGAAGAGAGCGGTCTCATATCCCGCCGGAAAAGGCGGATGCAGGGGATGGCCGTTGACGAAATGGGTTTGCGCCGTCGCCATAGGCTCCGCCCGTCCTGGCAGGGCCTCGGCGGCGGTCGGCATGGTCACTTTCTTATGAAACCACATGGAGAGCTCCCTTGGGCTTGAGCCTACATTCTGCCCCTTGCCGCTGATCTTGGCGAATGATTTCCTTGTGTGCTTTTTTCATGTGCTCTTTTCGATGCACGGGTTCTTGGAACATCTTTCCCGCGGGCTCTTTTCTGAACCCGGCCCGGACGTTGCGCCATTTGCTTTTAGTGAAGGAGAACTCTATATAAGGATTCTTCCTTTTCTTGACTGGAATCGACTTGGGCTCGAGCCTTGCGCTTGAGCCGGCGGGAGGGGTTTGTTCCAAGACGCATGGCTTCACGCGTCCAAGGCCGGCTGGCTATGATTCGGTTGGCCATGAGCGGCGAAATCCGCAAGCTCGAGAAGGGAACCAAGCCTATGGAAAGCGTTTCCCGCTTCATGCAGGGGAATGTCTCAAGGAGAATGTCATGAGCAATGCGCCGTTGATGCCGAAAGCCACCGCCGTCTGGCTCGTGGAAAATACCTCGCTGACATTCGATCAGATCGCCGATTTCTGCAAACTTCATCCGCTGGAGGTCAAGGGAATTGCCGATGGCGAGGTCGCCGCCGGTATCAAGGGCCATGATCCGATCACCTCCGGCCAATTGACCCGCGAGGAGATCGCCCATTCCGAGAAAAACCCGAGCCGCGCCTTGCAGCTCGCCCAGTCGAAGGTCCGCCTGCCGGAGACCCGCCGGCGGGGTGCCCGCTATACGCCGCTTTCCCGCCGCCAGGATCGGCCGAATGCCATTTTGTGGCTGGTCCGCAACCATCCTGAATTGAAGGATGCGCAGATCATGCGGCTCGTCGGCACGACGAAAACCACCTTGCAGGCCATCCGCAACCGGACGCATTGGAATTCCGCCGCGCTGACGCCGACGGATCCGGTGACGCTGGGGCTCTGCACGCAGATGGATCTTGATTTCGAGGTCAATCGTGCGGCCAAGGATCGTCCGATTCTCGAGGATCGCGGCCAGACTCTGATGCCCGCCGAAGTGACGACGCAAGCCTATGACGAGGAAGGTGACGAGGAAGACGTCTTCGGTACAGTCGACAGGCATCGGCCGGAAGCCGGGGAGGATGCGATCGATCTTGATTCCGTCTTCGCGAAACTGAAGGACCTCAAGCCGGAGGAATAGGCCATTCTTGCCGGAAGGGGCGCCCCTTTCACGGGCCTTGTGATGTGGCTCCGAAAAGCGGGAGCCCGTCACAAAATTCCACTAATGCTTTCTTTTTAAAGCGGTTTCTGGCGGCGCAATCTTCAAGCAATGTTCGTGGTTTAATAAGTCTCAGCTATCGTTTTGGACCGCATGGGCGGGCGATCGGATGGGAGAGACTAACCATGAGCGATGCGATCTTGCCCCCCCACCGCAGCACGAGCAGAAGGTTTTGCCTGTTTCCGGGGCAAGCCTTAATCGTCTTGGCCTTGTTCTTGGCTGTTTTCGGGGTGGTTTTTCTGGTCGAGGGTGTCGGGGCTTTGCCGGCCAAGGCGGCCGATCTCGATCGGTACAAAACGCCTAGAATGGAAACCACTCCGCATGAATCGGCGGGGCCTTCGCTCGACCCCAATTGCCGACTCATTCCGCAGCCGCAACTCGACCTTTACGGCTATGTCCGGTTTTTCCGGCCGACGATCGTATGTTTTTCGAGTGGCCTCCTGGCCGATTCCTTCCACCGCTGGTAGTGGGTCGGAGAGACGGTAGCGACTTATAGCTCTTTAGAAAGCCATTATTTTTCAAATCAATGGATAGGTTTTCGAGGCTGTACCAAGAAGTGTTTGGGCTAAAATGTCGCAGGTCTGTTTTTTCACGCAACCCAAAGCGGAGGGGTGCGTTTCGTCCATGCGATAGGCCGAACCTTTACGGCACGGCTGCGTTAGTCCGACGGAGTCCATTCATTTCCCCATTGTATAGGCTCCATTTCGGCTGGCCGCCCCTTGTGGGCGGCTTTTTTTTTGCCGCTAGGCCTCAATCCCAAAGGGTGGCTGCCTTGGGTCTCCCTTGGGGATGATTTGGGTGTTGCTGAAGATTGAGGCCCTTATGTTTCATTCCGCTTCAATGAGCGATACGTCAGGGCGCGTCAGTGCAGCGGCCGTTTTGATGCCGCAAGAGATCCGTTCAAAAATGATCGGGACTGTGCGACGCCGCGTCGGGGGCAATTTCGTGGCGTTTCAAGAACGGAATTTGTGAGAGGGTGAATAGAAACACTAGGATCATCGTGCCGGGAAATTTGAAAGTCACCCAGACATTGGTGCTCTGCGTCCGCCAGACGATTTCATTTAAGACCGCCATGCCGAGGAAGAACAGGCCCCAGCGGATGGTGAGAAGACGCCAGCCGCGTTCGCTCAAAGCCAGGGCGTGATCGAGCATGATCGGCAAAAGGGGCTTGCCGAACAGGAGGCCGCCGAACAAGGCAAGGGCAAATCCCACATAGAGGACGGTCGGTTTGATCTTGATGAAACTCGGATCCTGCAAATAGAGCGTCAGGGCGCCGAAGATCAGTACCAGCAGAGCCGTCACCACGGGCATGACGGGCAGGCGGTGTGTCAGGCCATAGGAGACCGCCAGCGACAGAAGAACCGCCGGGATCAAGACCAGGGTCGCGGTAAAGAGGCCGGCATTCTCCCCAGCCATCAGGCTTGGCGGCAGCCAGGGTGCCGTGAGGGGCGCAAACACCTTCGGCCATGCATTGGCGAAGAAGAAGAGCAGAAAAGGCCCCATTTCCAGCAAGAGTTTCAGCCAGGGATCGAGAGGCGCTTCAGGCTTTTTCTCCATGGGATCATTCCTTATCGCCTGAGCTCAAGGCAAGACCATTCCAACAGCCCTTGTGATGACCGTTGGAATGACAGCAATTGGATTTCAAATCGGGATGAACCGCAGCGCTCACGATGAGCGTTCGGCCGGCTCGCTGCGGGCGGGGGTTGGGAGGCGCGGCGGATTGCCAAGCCTCCGGTCGAGATAAAGGCCGACTTTCTCGACCAGATCCTCCACGCAATTTTCGAAGAAATGGTTGGCGCCGGCCACCACTTCATGCTCGATCAGAATGCCCTTCTGGGTTTTCAGCTTCTCGATCAGGCCCATCACTTCCTTCAAAGGCGCGACGCGATCCTGATCCCCGTGCACGAAGAGGCCCGAGGAGGGGCAGGGTGCCAGGAAAGAGAAATCGAAACGATTGGCAGGCGGAGCGATCGAGATAAACCCCTCGATCTCCGGACGCCGCATCAAAAGCTGCATGCCAATCCAGGAGCCGAAGGAAATGCCGGCGATCCAGCAGGCGCGCGCCTCGGGATTGATGCTTTGCACCCAATCGAGCGCGGCTGCCGCATCGGACAGCTCACCCTGACCGTGGTCGAAACCACCCTGGCTGCGCCCAACGCCGCGGAAATTGAAACGGAGCACCGAGAAACCGCGTTCGGCAAAGGCATAATAGAGATTATAGACGATCTGATTGTTCATCGTGCCGCCAAATTGCGGATGCGGATGCAGCACGATGGCGATCGGAGCGCCACGGATGGTCGAGGGATGAAAACGACCTTCCAGGCGGCCGGCTGGACCGTTAAATATAACCTCAGGCATTATCGCTCCATATTCTGATTGCGGCGCGCCGCCAGGCCTCCGCAGGCTCCACGGAGTTGGAACCAGCTTGTGCGGGCAAGGTCATCAACTGTTCTCGACGCAGGCCCGCGTTCTCCTCCTACGCCTATTCATGCCCTGACCTCGGACATTCTATCCTGTCCCCATGCTCCCGGGACAAGCTTGACGTACAAGGTTTTGAAAGACTAGAATTTCTTTAAACTGGTCTCATCAAGAGAAACTCTATTCGAAACGCAGGGCGGCGATCGCGACTATTTCCCCGAGCCAGGCCATGGATCTTGCTTATGCATCTCGATCACGTCATCTCGAGGAAGTGGCTTTTAACACAAGCCAACGGTCATTTTGCAAGCATTTTAGAATAGGATTCTTGGCCGGACCATTTCAACCCGTCTTATGACCGATCCGCTTGCCGAACAGCGCGGTCCTTCTGATGCCCAAGGTGCGCGTGCGTCGTGCTCAAAGGGCGATCTCATGGGGTGAGTTCCCCGTGGAGAATTGTGCGGCGCGATATTATATAGGGGCAGGGCTGGAACGGCCCTAGTATCGAGAATCATAGATTCTCGATACGTCACGTTTTAAACTTATCCACTTGTCCTCATTGAACCGCGATGAGTCGCGGTTAAATGAGGGTGGATACTAGGGCTCCGGTCGAATTCATGGACGGAACGCGGAGAAGGTTATCAGTTTGACGGCGCGGCGAGTCTATCTCGACCATAATGCGACGACGCCTTTGCGGCCGGCGGCGCGCGCCGCCATGATCGCGGCCATGGATCTATGCGGAAATGCCTCCTCGATCCATGCCGAAGGCCGCGCTGCGCGCGCTCTAATCGAGGGTGCGCGCGAGGCAATGGCGCGTTTCGTCAAGACTTTGCCGCGCCGGGTGATCTTTACCTCCGGCGCCACCGAGGCGCTCAACGCTATTCTGACACCACGTCTCGAACGGTCAAACCGGCCCACGGCACCGTTTGATGTTCTTTTAGTCAATGCCGGCGAACATGCGAGCGTGCTTTTTGGGCATCGCTTTTCTGCCGACGCGGTCGAAACGATTGGCATGACGCCGGACGGGCGGCTTGATCTCGACGCGCTCGCCAAGGTCCTTGAGCGCTATGCGGGGCGGCGCATCATGCTGGCCCTGCAAGCAGCCAATAATGAGACCGGTGTCGTGCAGCCGGTTCTGCAGGCGGAAGCCCTGCTGCGCGCGGCTTCGTCTGATACGTTTTTCGTCTGCGATGCCGTGCAAGCCGCTGGCAAGATCGCATGTGATTTCGACGCCTTGCCTGCCGATGCGCTGATTTTTTCGGCACATAAATTCGGTGGCCCGGCTGGGATCGGGGCTCTTTGCCTGCGCGAGGATGTGCTGCTCGGGGAGCCTTTGTTGCGCGGCGGCGGTCAGGAATTTCGCCAGCGCGCCGGGACGCAGGCTGTGATCTCCATTGCTGGTCTTGCTGGCGCCCTTGTGGACATGCGCGAGACTTTTGTGCAGGACAGTGTCCGGCTTGCGCAGCTGCGGGATCAGCTCGAGAGCTTTCTTCGCACTCTCGCGCCGGCTGCCGTCCTTTTTGGAACCGAGGTGGAGCGTCTGCCCAACACGCTCTGTTTCGCCGTTCCGGGGATGGAGGCACAGGTCTTGCTTATGTTTTTGGATGTAGAGGGAGTGGCGGTTTCGTCCGGCGCGGCCTGTTCCTCCGGCAAGGTCAAGGCATCGCATGTGCTAGAGGCAATGCGGGTCGATCCGTCCCTGGCTGGTGCGGCAATCAGGCTCAGTCTGGGGTGGACCAGTCATCTTGAAGAATGTGCCTTGTTCATGCAGGCCTTTGAAAAGGCTTTCCGCACGATCAAGGCGAGGCAGGTCAAATCTGCCGCGTAGACGATCGGGCAATGTCCGGTCACCACTCGGGTTGATCGGGTTCAGGCCCGATCGAAGGGTCTGAACCAGCGGTCCTTGAAACCGCGAAGGTGAGGAGAAGAGCATGGCAGCGGCCAAAGAGACCGTCGATCAGGTCAAGTCGATCGACGTAAGCGAATATAAGTACGGATTCTTTTCCGAGATCGAGGCCGACAAGGCTCCGAAGGGCTTGAACGAGGATATCGTTCGCTTCATTTCGGCGAAGAAGAACGAGCCGGCGTGGCTGACCGAATGGCGCCTTGAGGCTTACCGTCGCTGGCTGACCATGCGCGAACCGGAATGGGCGCGCGTCAATTTCGCCAAGGTCGATTATCAGGATCTCTATTATTATTCCGCGCCGAAGAGCGCCGCGGGTCCGAAATCCCTCGATGAGGTCGATCCGGAACTGCTCAAGGTCTACGAGAAGCTTGGCATTCCGTTGAAGGAACAAGCCGCTCTCGCCGGCGTCGTCGCGGGCGAGAATGAGATGATCGACGACGAAGGCAATGTCGTGCCGATGCCTGAGCGCAAGATCGCCGTCGATGCGGTCTTTGATTCGGTCTCGGTCGTCACTACATTCCGCGAAGAACTGGCCAAGGCCGGTGTCATTTTCTGCCCGATTTCGGAAGCGGTGCATACGCATCCCGAACTGGTGCAGAAATATCTCGGCTCCGTCGTGCCGACGACCGATAATTTCTATGCGACGCTGAACAGCGCCGTGTTCTCGGATGGCTCCTTCGTCTATATTCCCGAAGGTGTGCGCTGCCCGATGGAATTGTCGACCTATTTTCGTATCAACGAGCAGAATACGGGACAATTCGAGCGGACCCTGATCATTGCCGACAAGGGTTCCTATGTGTCTTATCTCGAGGGTTGCACGGCGCCCAAGCGCGATGAGAACCAGCTCCATGCGGCGGTCGTCGAATTGATCGCGTTGGACGATGCCGAAATCAAATATTCGACCGTGCAGAACTGGTATCCGGGCGATGCCGATGGCAAGGGCGGTATCTATAATTTCGTGACCAAGCGCGGCGATTGCCGTGGCGCCAATTCGAAAATCTCCTGGACGCAGGTCGAGACGGGCTCGGCTGTGACCTGGAAATATCCGTCCTGCGTGCTGCGTGGTGATAATTCGCGCGGTGAATTCTATTCGATCGCCATTTCGAATGGCCATCAGCAGGTCGATTCCGGCACCAAAATGATCCATCTCGGCAAGAACACGACGAGCCGGGTCATTTCCAAGGGTATTTCTGCGGGTCATTCGCAAAATACTTATCGGGGTCAGATCTCTTCGCATCGCAAGGCGACCGGAGCCCGCAACTTCACCAATTGCGACTCGCTGCTGATCGGGAATTCCTGCGGTGCGCATACAGTGCCTTATCTCGAATCGCGTAATCCCAGCACGCAATTCGAGCATGAGGCGACCACCTCGAAGATCTCCGAGGACCAGCTCTTCTATTGCATGCAGCGTGGTCTCTCCGCCGAAGAGGCGACGGCTCTGATCGTCAACGGCTTCGTTCGTGACGTTCTGCAACAACTCCCGATGGAGTTTGCCGTCGAGGCGCAAAAGCTGATCGCCGTGTCTCTTGAAGGCAGCGTCGGCTAAGACGACCCGCCGAGGTCATGCCTGGACGGATCCCGCTCGATTTCTATCCTGATGGGTTCGTCCAAGCGAATGCTCCTCACTCTCTCGGCTCTTGACGTGGCTTCTGCTTCGTTGAATGGGGCCGAAGAGAGTGGCGGCTGAACTAGCCTCGAACGGTCATATTCGCTTCTCGATCAATCGCCGGCCATGGATGGCAAGAGCGCGTAGGCTTTGGCGCTTGGCTTAGCGCGCATGGCTTTTGGCTGCCCGCATACTGCCGTGAGGCAGTGTCACGTGGGTTTCCCTTATTCGAATTTTTAACGAGGGTCATCATGCTCGAAGTCAAGAATCTCAACGTTTCTATCGGCGACCGCAAAATCCTGAACGACTTCTGCATCACTGTGAAGGATGGTGAAGTCGCAGCTATCATGGGTCCGAACGGGACGGGTAAATCGACCCTGTCCTATGTCATGTCGGGCCGCCCCGGTTATACGGTCGAATCCGGCGAGGTTCTGCTGAATGGCGTCAATCTGCTCGATTTCGAACCGAACGAGCGCGCGGCCAAAGGTCTTTTCCTCGCCTTCCAATATCCTTTGGAAATTCCTGGCGTTGCGACCATGACCTTCCTCAAGGCCGCTCTGAACGCGCAGCGTAAATATCGTGGCGAGACTGAACTCTCCACGCCCGAACTGATGAAGCGCGTGAATGCGGCGGCTTCCAAGCTCGGGATCAAATCCGACATGATGAAGCGCGCCTTGAATGTCGGCTTCTCGGGTGGCGAAAAGAAGCGCATGGACATTCTCCAGATGGCGCTGCTCGAACCCTCCTTCGGCATTCTCGATGAGACCGATTCCGGCCTTGACATTGACGCGTTGCGCATCGTGTCGGAAGGTGTGAATGCGCTGCGTTCGCCGACCCGGGGCTTCCTCGTTATCACCCATTATCAGCGCCTGCTCGATTATATCGTTCCCGACACCGTCCATGTCATGGCCGGCGGCCGGATCGTGCGGACGGGTGGCAAGGAACTCGCCCTTGAACTCGAGAAAAGCGGCTATGCCGAATATCTCGGTGAAGAAAAGGCCGCGTAAGGATCCCTGCCGGAAGGAAACCCATTATGAGCGCTCAGATCATTCCTTCGAGAACGCCGGCCGAGACCACGCTCGTCGAGAGTTTCGGCGCCGTCAAGGCGACCCTGCCGGGAACGGCGGATGTCGCCAAGTTGCGGGAAGAAAATTTCGCCGCTTTTGTCGAAGCGGGCTTGCCGCATCGCCGCGTCGAGTCTTGGCATTATACCGACCTGCGCACGATCATGCGTGAGGCTCTGCCTCTTGCCCCCGTCCCGACGCCGGCCGCACTTGAAGGCCTGCGTAAGGATGTTGGCGCGCTGACTCTCCACGGCACCAAACTGGTGCTGGTGGACGGTGCTTTCGTGCCGGAACTCTCCGACACTGTCCCGGCCGGGGTGACCGTTCACTCCCTTGCCTCGGTTCTGACAAAGGGACCGGCCGAGCTTCTCACGCTGCTGTCCGGCGAGGGATTGGGCGCGGGCGATGCGATTGTCGCTTTGAATGCCGCCATGATGCAGGACGGGATTGTCGTCGAAGTCGCGCCTGGCGCGGTGATCGCTGAGCCCTTGAACCTGATCTATGCTACGGCATCCGCGATGCCGGTCGCGCGTTTCTCGCGCTCGCTCGTCGCTGTCGGTGCCAAAGCCTCCGTGACCATTGCGGAATCGAGCCTCGGCGAAGGTGGCCGCAGCGGTCAAACCAACGGCTGTCTGATCTTCTCGGTCGGCGATGAAGCCAAGGTCAATCATACGACGCAATTGACCGGCAGTCTGGCGAACAGCATCCGGATCGACACGTTCATGGTCAGCCTCGGCGCCAAGGTGAAATTCGACAGTTTCGCCTTGGTCTCTGGAGCGGGCCTGACGCGGCGGCAGATCTTCTTGCGCTTCAATGGCGAAGAGGCGGAAGCTGCTCTGCGGGGTGCCTCGCTGTTGCGCGGGCGCGAATATGCCGACACCACTTTGTTCGTTGAACATCTTGCGCCGTCTTGCGTCGGTCGCGAATTGTTCAAATATATCCTCGACGAGGAATCTGTCGGCGTGTTCCAGGGCAAGATTCATGTGGCCCCGGAGGCGCAGCATACGGACGGCAAGATGCTCAGCAAGGCCTTGCTGCTGACCGATGGCGTCGCGATGAACAACAAGCCGGAGCTTGAAATCTTCGCCGACGATGTCGCCTGCGCGCATGGTGCGACCTGCGGCGGCCTGAGTGAAGAGCAGATCTTCTATCTGCAGGCGCGTGGTCTTCCCTATAAGGAAGCCGAGGCCTTGCTTCTTGAAGCCTTCGCGGCCGAGCTCGTGGACGAACTCGAAGACGAGAAAGCGGCTGAAAACTTCCGGAGCGAAATCTCGACCTGGCTCGCGGGACGGACCACGGCCTGAGAAAATCTCAAGCTTCGGAACAGATTGATTGTCCATAAAAAAGACAGTCTGTTTCGGATAAGGCAATCATCAAAAGTGCTGGCAAGATCCAAGTGATCTTGCCGGAACGAAAAATGCGATAGACCGTCTGCGATAGACTTGGCATCAGGCGCCAAGCATGGAGTTGGGCATGAACAAGCATATAGCTGCGCAAGCGCCATGGGATGTGAATCTGATCCGTCAGGATTTTCCGATTCTGTCCCTGGAAGTCTACGGCAAGCCGCTGGTCTATCTCGACAATGCCGCCTCGGCGCAAAAGCCGAAGGAGGTCGTGGACCGTATGGTGCACGCAACCTACCACGAATATGCCAATGTGCACCGCGGTCTGCATTATCTCGCCAATGCCGCGACGGATGCCTTCGAAGTCGCCCGCGAAAGCGTGCGCTCGTTCCTGAATGCGGAAAGTGTCAACGAGATCATTTTCACGAAATCGGCGACGGAAGCGATCAATCTTGTCGCGTCCTCCTTCGGGCAAGCCTTCATCAATGAAGGCGATGAAATCGTGCTCTCGATCATGGAGCACCACGCCAATATCGTGCCCTGGAATTTCCTGCGCGAGCGCAAGGGTGCGGTGCTGAAATGGGTTGATGTCGATGATGACGGCAATTTCCTGATCGAGGAATTTGAAAAGGCTCTGTCGCCGAAAACCAAGATCGTCGCCATGACGCATATGTCGAATATGCTCGGCACGATCACGCCGGTGAAGGAAATCATCAAAATCGCTCATGATCGCGGCATTCCGGTGCTGATCGATGGATCGCAAGGGGCCGTGCATCTCGAGGTCGATGTTCGCGATCTCGACGCGGATTTCTATGTCGTGACCGGCCATAAGCTTTATGGGCCGACCGGCATTGGCGCTCTTTACGGCAAGAAGGAATGGCTTGAGAAACTGCCGCCCTTCCTTGGCGGCGGTGAAATGATCAATGAAGTGACGCGTGACCGCGTGACCTATAACGAGCCTCCGCATCGTTTCGAGGCCGGCACACCGCCGATCATCCAGGCCATCGGCCTCGGTGCCGCTGTTGATTATATGCAAAAGCTCGGTCGCAATCGCATTCATGCGCATGAAATGGCGCTGAGCGATTATGCCCATGAACGGCTGTCCAAAATCAATTCGCTGAAAATTTTCGGACGCGCCAAGGGCAAGGGAGCGATCATTTCCTTTGAAATGAAGAATGCCCATGCGCATGATGTCGCGACGATCATCGATCGTTCGGGCGTGGCCGTGCGGGCCGGCACGCATTGTGCTCAGCCGTTGCTTGCCCGCTTTGGCGTGACTTCGACCTGTCGTGCTTCCTTCGCTGCTTACAATACGTTCGAGGAAGTCGACAAACTTGCCGAGGCGTTGATCCGAGCCGAAGGCCTTTTTGCTTGAGAGATGAGGAATTCGTCATGTCCGAATCGCAAACCGCCGAAGTCCAGGAAGTTCAGCCGAACGAACCTGCGTGGATTTTTGATGCCGGTATTTCCCAGAACGAGCGGATCCGCTACACCAATGATATTGTAGCGGCTTTCAAAACCGTCTTTGATCCGGAAATTCCCTGCGACGTCTATGAGTTGGGCCTTATCTACAAGGTCGATATCGACGAGAACCGGTTGATCCGGATCGAAATGACGCTGACCGCTCCTGGTTGTCCGGTGGCTGGCGAAATCACCCGCTCGATCGAGACGGCGATCGGCACGGTGCCCGGCACGCTCGGCGTCATCGTCAATATCGTCTTCGAGCCGGCGTGGGATCAAGGCCGCATGTCCGACGAGGCGCGCATTTCCCTCGATATGTTCTGATTGAGGTTCGGTGGACGAGGTTCACCGGACGCTTTCAGCCTTTGAGTTCAAAACCTCAGGATCGTGAAGGCTGGTGAGCCTTTGCGGACATGGTTTTATTTCTCTAAAGCTGAAGTCAGCTTAGCCTTCTTCGGCTTTCAAGCCCTCAACAAAAGCCGAACGCCTCCTATATAGGCTTTACGCCTAGTGTGAGGAGTTTGGCATGGCGAATTCCGCCTTTTCAATTCTATCCCTGACGGACAATGCTGCTGCCCGCACCCGGGAGCTTTTGGCTCAGGCGGGTAATGCCGATAAGCTTTTGAAAATCGGCATCAAGAACGGTGGTTGCGCCGGCATGTCCTATACGCTCGATCTGATCGACGAGCTTGGCCCCTTGGATGAAATCATCGAGGACAAGGGTGTACGCCTCGCCGTCGCGCCGCAAGACGTGATGTTTCTGCTTGGAACGCAAGTGGATTTCGTCACGGATCGATTAGGGTCGAGCTTCACCTTCCGCAATCCAAACCAGACTGGCAGCTGCGGCTGCGGGGAATCCGTCTCGATCACGCCCGCTCAGCCCGAAACAGCCCGGTCCTGAGGCCAGGTGAGAGGCCCCTTACAGCATCGCCCGTGGATTCGGATTGAGGAGCGATACTGTGCATTGCATCAGCATGACCTTCTTAAAACTTAATCACACTTGATTTAAGAATTAATGCTTCCGCTTTTGGCGCGAGTCTGCTTCAAAGTTTGGATCGGTGACAGGGACGTTTGAGGGGAAGATCCTGAGATCGTCCGTCACCAAATCACGTCCAGATTTTTGAAAATGCATCAAATTGAGTCCAAAAGCGTTCTTCGCTTGGGGTTTGATGCGGGGGGAAGCATATGTCCGAACATCATTTCCTGAGCCTTTTGACCGGCTCTTTTTCAACGCCTTCGGATGATAATCCGACCGTGGCTATGGTCGAGGCGGCTTATCGTCATCATGGCATCAATGCCCGTTACATCAATTGCGATGTCAAGAAAGACAATCTTGCCGATGCCATTCGCGGCGCCAAGGCGATGGAATGGATCGGCTTCAATTGCTCCATGCCGCATAAGGTGGCGGTCATCGATCATTTGGACGGGCTCGCCGAATCCGCTGCCATCATCGGTGCTGTCAATTGCGTGGTCATCGCCGACGGCAAGCTGACGGGTCATAATACTGATGGCCAGGGCTTTCTGACCTCCCTGCAAAGCGTGACCGATCCCAAGGATAAACGCATTACCTTGCTCGGCGCTGGTGGCGCGGCGCGGGCCATTGCCGTGGAATTGGCGCTCGCCGGTGCCACGCATATTGGCATTGTCAATCGTGATCAGAGCCGTGGCGAATCACTTGCCAAATTGATCAGCGAGAAGACCAAGGCCAAGGCGGATTTCATTCCCTGGACCAGCGGCTATCGCGTTCCTGAAACAACCGATGTGCTGGTCAATGCGACGTCCATCGGGCTTGGCGACGCCGAGGCACTGCCTGACATTGACACGGGCTCCTTGCGCAAGGGAATGATCGTCGCCGATGTCATTTTCAATCCGCCGCGCACACATCTTCTGCGCAAGGCGGAGGAACAAGGTGCCGTCACGCTCGACGGGCTCGGAATGCTGGTTAATCAAGGCCGTGTCGGCATCAAGCTCTGGACCGGCAAGGATGTCGAAGCCTCTGTCATGCACGCGACGCTGGCGACCCTGTTCGGCGTCGCCTGACACACGATCCTATTCATAAAAAATCGGCCCCGCAGCGATGTGCTGACGGGGCCGATTTTGCGTTTCGTTTGCATCATCCATCGACTTCACGAATGCGGCTGGAAGGTGCCTTCCTTCAGCGAAGTCTCTATCTGTTCCAGCGAATGACCCGCCGTCTCTGGTACATAGCGCCAGACGAACCAGACGGCGATGGCATTGACCCCGGCAAACAGCCAGAACGTGCCCGTCGGCCCCAAAACCTCGACGAGCGACAAGGTGCTGAGCGAGATCACAATATCGCTCGCCCAGACAGATACGGCGGCCAATCCCATGGCCTTGCCACGAATGATGAGCGGAAAGACTTCCGAGGCGATGAGCCAAACGGCGACCGACAGACTGCCAAAATTGAAGACGATATAGCCCAGAAGTCCGAGCAGCATCAAAGGCACGCGGATACCGGTCATTGGACCGCCGAGAAAAACCGCGCCGAGCAGCAAAAGCGAGAGAACCGCCATCGGCAGCAGCGTGAGCATCAGCCGGCGCCGTCCGATCCGATCGATCAACAGCATGCCCATGATCGTCGTCAACGTCGAGGCCACACCGACCGACACCGAGGTCAAGAGCGCCGCCTGATCGCCGAATCCGGCATCGGTCAGGATGATCGGCGCATAATAGACGATGACATTGGGTCCGGAGAGTTGCGACAGGATCGCGACGCCAAGGCCCGCGATCAATGCGGGACGCACCCATTTCTTGGTCAAGGTGCGCCAGCCGCCATTGGGCGTCCGGCTGGCTTCCAGAATTTCATCCAATTCCTGGCGCACGGCGAGCGGGTCGCCCCGCAATTTATCAAGGGTCAGAACGGCCTGGCGCTCGCGCTTGTTGAGGAACAGCCAGCGTGGGCTTTCCGGCAAGAACAGCATGCCGACGCCAAGCAGAATGGCCGGCACAACGCCAAGAAGGAACATCATGCGCCAGGATTCTGTCCCGCCGGAAAGCAGATAGCCGACGAAGAAGGATGAAAGCAGGCCGAGCGAAAAGATGAGCTGGAACATCACGACCAAAGCGCCGCGCCGATGGGCCGGGGCAAGTTCGGCGACGTAAACAGGAACGATCTGCGTGGCGGCGCCAATGGCTGCCCCAAGCGCCAGACGCGCCACGAGGAGAACCGGTACATCGGGGGCGAAAGCACTGCCCACCGAGCCGATGATGAAGACGAGTGAGGCGAGAAGCACGGTGGGCCGGCGGCCGAAACGATCGGAAATCGGCCCGCTACAGGCAGCGCCGAAAACTGCGCCGACATTGAGCGCGGCGGCCACACATTCCTGACCAAAGGTCGAAAGATCAAAAGTTTTGGTGATATAGATCAACGCCGAGGCAACAATGCCGGTATCATAACCGAACAACAAGCCGCCGAGCGCGGCAACGATCGTGACGATGATGACGAAACGTTCAGCCTCAGCGACACCACCCGGACGGTCTTGCGGCAAGGTCTCGATGACCGAAACAGCAAGGCTATGCGCCTGCGCGTAATCCACCATGGCCCGTTCGTTCATGCTTGTCTCCCCGATCATTTACCCGTTCGGTAAAACCGGCCTCCGCGACATTTCAAGCAAGAAAGATCGCCTCGGGCAACGAAGCTTCTTCGCATTCACGGGAAGTTGTTGGGGATGAGGACACAGAAAACGGTCATGAATCGCGCATCTCTTGCGGATTCATATCCTCGGTACGGTGTTGTTTTTCACAGAAGATCTTGGAAATAGCGGCTTTTTATCTTGAGTTTTCTTTACCAGTTTCCAAATGACGGTCGCGGGTGAGCGTGCACGTGTCACGGATGCGCCGGCACGCCCGTTTTCGGATGCGGATCATCAAACTCAGACGTTTTCAGTGCTATCGGTTTTTTCCGCCGTGTTCTTGCTCGATTTGAGCTTCACGGGACGCAAGAGAAACATGGGCACGTGATCGCCGAGACCGACGACAGGCACGTCATCATCTTCATAGGAACGCCGGGACCGTGGCGGATTGGACGGTTTCCTGCCGTCGCTTCTCCCCTCCTCGACAGGACGGCGCGATTTCGGCCCGCGTGCAGCCGCTTGGCTGGGGCGTGCCTCTTCTTGCGGCGCTGGCCGTTTCGCAATCTTGCCGCCACGGCCGCGCCTGGTCTCCGTGGCATGCGCGACGGATTCTTCCGCCGCAACGTCATCGAGTGTCGCGCCACCCTGCCAATCGATCTTGCGGGCGATCAATTTCTCGATTTCATCGACATATTTCCGATCGGCGGATGTGACGATCGAGAGTGCGACGCCGCTCCGGCCGGCGCGGCCCGTGCGGCCGATGCGATGGACATAATCTTCCGCATGGGTCGGCACGTCGAAATTGAAGACATGGCTGACGTCGGGAATATCGAGACCGCGAGCGGCGACATCCGAACAGACGAGCAGATTGACATCGCCGCTCTTGAAGGCGTCGAGCGACGTCATGCGAGCGCGCTGATCCATGTCGCCATGCAGGGCGCCCGCGCTGAATCCATGTTTCTGCAGAGATTTATGGAGGACCGCGACATCGCGTTTGCGATTGCAGAAAATGATCGCGTTTTTGAGATTTTCGGCGCCGCGGATCAATTGACGCAAGGTTTCGCGCTTGGCTGGACCATGCGCCGAGGCGACAAGACCCTGGGTAATCGTCGTCGCCGTGGAGGAGGCGCGGGCGACCTCAATGCGGACCGGATTATGAAGGAAGGTTTCGGTCAGACGGGTGATTTCCGGCGGCATGGTCGCGGAAAAGAACAGGGTCTGACGCGTGAAGGGAACCAGTTTGCAGATGCGCTCGATATCGGGAATGAAGCCCATGTCGAGCATGCGGTCGGCTTCGTCGATGACCAGAATCTCTATGCCGGTCAGCAATAATTTTCCGCGTTCGGAGAAATCGAGCAGGCGTCCGGGCGTTGCAATCAGCACATCGGCGCCGCGCATGATCTTGTTTTCTTGCTCGGCGAACGAGACGCCGCCGATGAGAAGCGCGACATTGAGCTTATGATTGATGCCGTAGCGCGCAAAACTTTCTTCCACCTGAGCGGCAAGTTCCCGCGTCGGCTCCAGGATAAGGGTTCGCGGCATGCGCGCGCGCGCCCGGCCTTGTTCGAGCCGTGACAGCATGGGCAGCGTGAAGGCAGCGGTCTTGCCCGTGCCCGTCTGAGCGATTCCCAATATATCGCGTCCGGCCAGGGCATGCGGTATGGCTTCGGCTTGAATCGGCGTGGGAGACGTGTAGCCGGTCGCGGCCACGGCTTGCAGCACTTTCTCGCTGAGACCGAGTTCGTTGAAGGTCATTCTTATCCTAGACAGGGGATTTGGGAGGACCGCACCCAGGGATGCATGAAACAGCCAGTCGTTTGCGGCAAAATGCGTGAAATGTCGCAAGGCAAAAAGCTTGTCATCCTCAAGCAAGAACCATGCACAAGAGCCACGCAAAAGGCATCATAAACCTCATGAATTCGCAGTGAATTGACGAGGTCTCGACTCTCAAGAGTCTCGTTTTGCGCATTTGTTATCGGAAAAGATACATAGCTCTTGCAAATCCTGCTTTAGGATTTGTAGCGGTAAAATTCAAGTCGTCCCAAGGATAGGAAAATAAGACTTGATAAACAAGGCCGCGCGAGGGCCGATCAATCCGATTTTCCTTATATTGTCCACGCTTGCCCTGTTGACAAGGTACGGTGCGGACGAATCTGCCTAGAATGTGTCTTTTCAAGGCGTGACGAGGCGACGGTCGGTGCGCGGCGGCGGGGCCAGAAGTTTCATGAACAGGAAGGTCACGCCCAAAGTCAGCAAATAGATGAGGACCTGCATCTGGCTCGGCCGGTCTGTATAGCCGAGCAAGGCATGCAGGACTTTGCCGCCGAGGCTTGTTTCTGACAGATAAGCGGATGTGTTCCAGGCGGTTTTGGTGAGAGCCGTGAGGAGATCCGCCTGTTCGAGGAAGGCGACGGCCTGTGCCGCCATGCCAGCCGCCATGAAGGCGAGCAGGAGGCTCGTCACGCGGAACAGATGTTTCAGCGGGATGATCACGAGGCCGGAATAAGTGAACAGGCTGAGGGCGATGCCGAGCGCCAATCCGCCGAGACCACCAAGGAAGACCTGCAGGCCGGAAGCGCCCTTCGAGGCCAAGACGCCATAAAGAAAGAGAACGACCTCCGAGCCTTCCCGCAAGACCGCAATGCCGATGACGATGGCGAGCGCGCTCAGGGTTTGCGAGCCTTCCCGCACCGCATGGCCGAATTTCTGGATCTCTTCGCCCATGGCGCGCCCATGACGGGCCATCCAGACATTATGCCAGGTCAACATAGCGACGGCGATGATCAGAATGGAAGCGTTGAAAATTTCCTGTCCCATGCCTTCGAGCATATCGGCAAGGGCGCCAGCGAAAAATGCGAGCAGACCGGAGCCGATGAGACCGCCCGCAATGCCGCCGACAATATAAACCATGCGTCCAGGGATCTGCCGGGTTGCTGCAAGGATGATTCCAATGATCAGGCCGGCCTCGATCACTTCGCGCAAGACAATGATGAGAGCAGCGATCATTTCGGCTTCCTTTGCTTAAGAAGCAGATCCGCAAGGACACATCGGACCTGTTTCAATGAGGCGTCCCATGCTCCACGTCTTCGGAACGTCCCAGGGTCATTTGCGAGAAACATCGCCCGCGGAGGGGAGGCCTGAGCGATGTAATGAGGTGGAAGTCAGGCTCTGGGAACCGCATGCCGGAGAAAAATCTTCGACCTGCAACTCTCTTGATGCGGCTCTTGTGCCAGACCTCTCACTCTGGAGAAGAAGCCAGCGGCCGGCCAGAATGTCTTTCATGTTCTATCGCAACAGCGACAAACCAGCAAGCTATTGGTATTTATTTAGAATTATCCAAAAGAAGCCCGCTGTCCCAGGGCGGGTAAAAAGGGCTCTTTGTAATTGCAACCATAAGCCTGGCCGGCTATTCTGAAAACGAAAAACTATGATTATACTTCGCAAGTTTATTGCCACCCATAAAGGAAATCCCGCACACGCCTCCAACATTGGGGCAATCAATTATTCAAAAACTTTGGCCCATTTCGAGAAAGAATATGTTGAGGACAATCATTCATTCCAGTATCGTAATCATGGCGAGTTCAGTTGCCGCGCTTGCGGCGGATCTTCCGAATCGTGCCGCGCCGCCCACCGTGCCCTATCTTCCGCCATCGCCGGCCTTTTCTTGGACTGGCGTTTATCTCGGGGGACAGATTGGTTATCAATTTGGACGGGATTCTATCACGGCTCCGGGTCTTTTTTCAGTAGGACATTCACCGAACGGGGTCGTCGGTGGCGCGCATATCGGCTTTAATTATCAAGTCAGCCAATTCATCGTGGGCTTTGAAGGTGACGTGAACGGATCGAGCTATTCTGGATCTGTCTTCAACCCCGTCTTCCGAACACAATTGACATCCCGTATCCCAGTCGATGGTTCCCTTCGCGGCCGCATCGGGGCCGCTTGGGATCGTGTCCTCGTCTACGCAACCGGCGGGGCGGCTTTCGCATCGATTAAACATGGATATATCGGTTCTTCGCTCGTTCCCGGTTCCGCGACCCTTACAAATGATCGAGTCGGTTGGACAGTCGGAGGCGGCGTCGAATATGCCATGACTGACAATTGGTCAGTACGTGTCGATTATCGCTATACGGATTATGGGAACATCTCCGATTTTCCTGGCACTATCACGGTTCCACGCATACATCACGAAACGAATAATCGCGTGCAGGCCGGTTTCAGCTATAAGTTCGATACGTCTCCGCCCACCGTCCCGATCGTCGCTAAATACTGATCACTCCAGCAAATATCTGATATTCAGTATCAAGATCATAAAAATACTCTGTGATCATTCTCGCTCTGGTGATTTGGCTATTCTCGCATCGGGAATCACGGAGCCCCGATAAGACGCTTTTTTACCCTTGCCCGCATTGAAGCGCGCCTTGCCTCAATACAAGGGGAGTCTCGTCTGCGAGGGCGAGAACGGACCGCTTGCCTCTCGGCTGAAAGAGAGGCAGTGGGGCGGCGTTCCGCCGGACTGCTTGGAAACCACGACTTATCGTGATTTCCAAGAGACTTGGCGACAGTCCGCCCGCCGCATGGGACTCGATCGTGTTATCGCCGTTCGTGTAGGGCGACCCAGAAGCTGCGCTGGTCGGGCCAGCGCAGCAAGTCGATCGGCACCGTCCGTTCGATCTTGTCGGCATCGAGCAGACGGATCAGGTCTTATCGAGCGCACCAAAGGCGGCCTGAACTCCAAGCTGCATGTCGTCTGTGATGAAACCGGCAGGCCGCGCCGCATGGTGCTGACCGAAGGCCAGATGAGTGATCACAAGGGCGCTGGGCTGCTGATCGAGACGCTACCATCGGCCAAGACCCTCATCGGCGACAGAGGTTACGATAGCAACTGGTTCGGGCAAGCTCTCGAGGCCAAAGGTATCCTACCTGCATTCCTTCAACGAGAAGATGCCGCTACCCTATGACAAGGATCTCTACCGCTCCCGCCACAAAATTGAGAACCTCCCCGCCAGGCTCAAGGACTGGAGACGCATCGCCACACGCTACCGACCGATGCGCCTATACCTTCTTCTCAGCAATCTGCATCGCTGCTCGCCTCGCCTTCTTCCTCAATCAATGAGCCCTGAGCCTAGCCGTTGGATACAGCGCGCAGGGCCGGCTCCCGAAACGTTTGGAAGACATCCGGAGCGCCTTTTTGAAGCGCGAAGGGCATCGCATCGCCGTTTCGCCGAGGATTGTCGCAAAGCGCGCCGATTTGGAATTGACCGACGAGATTGGAAAGCTGCCGTGTCTCCTGTGACAAGGCATGGCTTGCCGCCGTCGATTCCTCGACCATGGCCGCATTCTGCTGGGTTACCTGATCCATCTGGTTGATGGCCGTATTGACCTGTTCAAGTCCAACCGCCTGCTCCTTCGTGCCTTCGGCGATGGCGTTAACGAGATGGTTGATCTCGCCGACCTGCCGCATGATGTTCTCGAGCGTCCCGCCGGTTTCGGCAACCAGCTTCACGCCATGATCGACTTCTGATGTCGAGGCCATGATGAGGCTCTTGATTTCCTTCGCCGCTTCCGCCGAGCGCTGCGCCAAGGCGCGGACCTCCAAGGCGACGACCGCGAAACCGCGGCCAGCATCCCCCGCCCGCGCGGCCTCGACGCCGGCATTGAGGGCGAGCAGATTGGTCTGGAAGGCGATCTCATCGATAACGCCGATGATCTGATTGATCTGTTGAGCCGATTTGGCAATGCCGTCCATGGCCTCGACGGTTCGACGCACCACTAAGCCGTTCTTCTTGGCATCCTCGTTGGCGGCAACCACGATCTGGCGCGCGTGGAGGGCTCCTTCTGCCGCTTTTTTGACAGTGGCGGTGATCTGATCAAGCGCGGCGGCGGTCTCTTCGAGGCTTGCCGCTTGTTGTTCCGTGCGTCGCGACAGATCGTCGGCGGCTGTCGAGATCTCCTGCGTTCCCGACTGTATCGTCTGGGTGCTGTCCGTGATCTGCAGCATCGTCGACAGGAGTTTCTCGAGCGAAAGATTGAAGTCCGAGCGAAGTTTCTCGAAAGCCGGGATGAACGCTTTCTCAATTCTATAGCTAAGATTGTTGTCGGCCAATTGCGCCAAGCCGAGGCCAATCTCGTTGACGGCGCGAACACGCTCAGTGACGTCGGTCGCAAATTTGGTGATCTGCACGACTTTGCCGTTCTGATCGAAGATCGGGTTGTAGGAGGCTTGTATCCAGACTTCCTTTCCACCTTTGCCGATACGCTTGAACTCGGCGGCAATGTATTCGCCGCGATTCAATTTCTTCCAGAAATCCTGGTATTCTTGCGATCGCGCATAGGCGGGCTCGACGAACAGGCTGTGATGGCGACCCTGGATCTCCTCGATGCGGTACCCGAGTGTCTTCAGGAAATTCTCATTGGCGGTGATGACGTCACCGGCCGGAGTGAAATCGATCATCGCCTGAACGCGCGAGATTGCATTGATCTTGCTTTCATATTCCGCGTTCCTGAGCTTTTCGCCAGTGATATCCGTCGCCACTTTGACGATCTTCATGACGCGCCCGTTTGCATTGATCACCGGATTGTAAGACGCCTGAATCCAGACCTCCTTTCCGCCTTTGCCGATGCGTTTATACTCGCGCGCATCGAATTCCCCGCGGCTCAACTTGGCCCAGAATTCTTGATAGTCCGGGCTGCGAACAAAGGCCGGCTCGATGAAAAGGCTGTGGTGTCGTCCCTGGATCTCGGACAGGTCATAGCCCATCAGGTCGCAAAAGTTTTCATTGGCTGAAAGGATTGTTCCGCTCGGGTCGAACTCGATGATGGCGAGTGACCTGCTAAGGGCCGCAAGCACCGCTCCAGCCTGCGACCGTGATGGGACAGAAAATCCAAACATAAAGGCACTCCAGATCAGTGTGCAAGTCAGAGGTGCGCGCGTTGATTTTGAAATGCGCCCAGCCAAAGAATGAATATTGGTCTGCGCAAATCTAAAATCACGGCGTTTTCTTGATGATTATCGTCGATTTCGGTGGTCGGAAACGTGTTAAGACATAATGTTTTAGAAGGGCAGTTAGGGTCTTGTAACGAGGTTATAAAATGATGGTTTATTATAAACTCGTTATAAGTTATATTTTTATTCAAATTAACACTTATTGTTAAGTGTATATTTGTGCGTTAATCCCTTTCTAGGGTAGTTGTCTTGAAGATATACTTGGCAAATGTAATGCCAGAGCTTTTCGGATGCCGCTCAGCGCGTCCTTCAGGAAGAGGGCCTGATGATCATCAGGCCCTCAATGTTCGGGTCCTGCCTCGTGATCCATTTGTGCTCAATGAATGGGCAGAATCGCGACCAAGATTGTCATCAACCATTCTCGGTCGCGATGCTTTTATCGTCTCTCGTGCAGGGCGACCCAGAAGCGGCGCTGGTCGGAGCGGCGCAGCAAATCGATCGGCACCGTCCGTTCGATCTTGTCGGCATCGAGCAGACGGATCAGATCTTCCGCGCCGGTGACCGCCTGCCCATCGAGGGCGAGCAGGATGTCGCCCGTCAGCAAACCCGCATGATCGGCCGGACTGTTGGGTTCGACCGCGCTGACCATGGCGCCGCTCTTTTGCGTCAAGCCGAGACGCAAGGCGATCCGACGCGGCAGGGGGATCGTGGTCGCGCCTATGCCGAGATGAGCGCGACGCACCTTGCCATGCCGCACCAATTCGCCGAGCACGAAACGCGCTGTATTGGCGGCGACGGCAAAGCAAATGCCCTGGGCGCCGGCGATGATTGCCGTATTGATGCCGATCACTTCCCCGCGCGAGGACACGAGCGGTCCGCCGGAATTCCCCGGATTGAGCGAGGCATCCGTCTGGATGATGTCATCGATCAGACGCCCGCCTCGCGCCGGCAGCGAGCGGCCCAGCGCGGAGATGACGCCCGCCGTGACGCTCGTGTCGAAGCCGAGCGGATTGCCGATGGCGATCGCGATCTCACCGGGCTTCAGTCTCTTGGAATCGCCGAGTTTCGCAGCCGGCAGATGCGTGTCTTCATCGATGCGCACCAAGGCAAGATCGGTATCCGGGTCATCGCCGAGTATCCGCCCCGACAGGCGCCGCCCGTCGAGCAAAGTGACCTCGGTGCGCCGGGCGCCCTGCACGACATGGCTATTGGTGAGCAGCAAGCCGTCCGGCGAGACGATCACGCCCGAGCCCGAGCCGGCATGACGCCCTTGGGCGTTGCGGATATCGAGCTTGACGACGCTTGGCGCAAGATTTTCGACGACCTTGGTGACGCTGCGCGAATAGGCATCGAGTAGCAGAAAATCGTCGTTTTCGGTTTCGTCCGTCTCGCGTGGCGCCGTGAATGCGGCGGTGAGAGGCTGTGTTTCAGGGGTTTCTGAATCGGGTTCGTTCAAGATAGGGGTGAAAACAGTATCGAACATCCTTTTAGTCCCTGGGCGGACTGGCTTTCGCCAATCGACGCCCGTTTGAGAATTGCGCGGCTGTTACCGCGCTCTGGTTGTAGGACATATGGGAAAGCCTCGCCGGGCTGATAAGGGCCGGAGCTGGCTAGAGCATCAGATTGGTCCCAAATGGCTCCCACTTTTGGGACCAATCTGATGCGCTTTTAGTAAAATAGAGCTCGGGCGCCGCTATCGATCTTCTATGGGGGTAAGCCGCTGGCCAAACACGTCCACTCCAGCAAATGTGATGGAACGATCCATGGAGACGGCAGCGGCCAGCTTGTTCCTGGCGGGAATTGGTTTTATCGCTTGGGAGAGGGTTCTGGCAAAGCCGGACAGGCTGGAAAGCGGAGGTCGATGATGCGCAAGAAACTTCTCCTTGGCACCTTATTTCTGATGTCCGCTACCAGCCTTCTTGCTGCCAATGATCCCATTGCCCAGCGCAAGGATATTTTGAAGGAGATCGGCGAGGTGACAAAGCCCGTCGTTGGCATGTTGAAGGGCGAGGTGCCATTCGATCGCGCCAAAGTCGATGCGGCACTGACCGCCTATGCCGACGGCATTCCGAAATTGCCCAGCCTCTTCCCGGATGATTCCAAGACCGGGGGCAAGACCGAAGCCAAGGCGCGGATCTGGGACGAGAAGCCGAAATTCGAGGCTCTGTTCAAGAAATTCGGTGAGGATGTCAAAACCACACAAGGCACGATCACCGATGTTGCCAGCCTGAAAGCCAATTTCCCCAAAGTGTTGGGGGACTGCAAAAGCTGCCACGACGATTATCGCGAGAAACATTGAGCGGGCTTTTCATCATGCGGGATGGCCGGCATGGTGCGAAAGGCACTGTCGAAGCCTGGGATCTGCCCACGCGCCTGTTCAAATGGATGCTGGTTCTGCTCGTCGCCATGGCCTGGCTCAGTGACAAATATGGCGTGGCCACGCCCGAATGGCACAAATGGAATGGCTATACGATCCTGGTGTTGATCGTGTTTCGCCTGTTGTGGGGTTTCTTTGGCGGCGTGACCGCGCGTTTTTCCAGCTTCTTTCCAACGCCGCAGCGGATTTTTGGCTATTGCGGCGCGCTGGTGCAAGGGCGGAAGCTTCCTTATCTCGGCCATAATCCGCTCGGTGCCTGCATGGTGCTTTTGCTCCTGGCCGCTGTCTTTTGCCAGGCCGTGCTTGGCCTTTATTCGGCTGATCCCGATCGTCTCGTGATAGAGGGACCGCTTAGCGGCACGTTGTCGGACGCCTCAGTCGATGAGGCTTCGCATGTCCATCGGCTTGGATTTGATTTTCTCTTGATCTTGATCGGCCTGCACGTCCTGGCCAATCTCGCCTATGATCTGATCGGCAAGGAAGGCATGATCCGCGCGATGGTGGTGGGACGCAAACCTGCGGCTCTCTATGCGGATATGCCGCGATCGGCGCCGGGCTCGCTTTGGCTCGCCTTCACCTGTCTGATCGCCGCGGTGATTCTTGTCTTTGGCGGCATTTTTCTACTCGGCGGGCGCTCCCTTTGAAGCCTTTTTGCGGAGATTTGGTCGCGCCACCGGCCGGGCGATCGGTGCCGTGCCGCGGTGGTCGTAGACTGCGGCTATATTGTCGAGGAACTGACGGGCGCTATTGGCCCAGGTAAAGGTCAGGGCATGGGTGCGCGCCCTTTCGCGCGGGATGGTGAGCGCCTCGATGCAGGCGGTGCGCAGGTCGAAGTCGAGCACGCCGGCCCCGCTGGTCCCGATCGTGTCCAGAGGACCTTGAACCGGCAAAGCCGCGACCGGGCAGCCGCAGGCGAGTGCTTCCAGGACGACCATGCCGAATGTGTCGGTCCGGCTCGGAAACACGAAGACATCGGCGGCGGCATAATAACGCGCGAGTTCATCGCTCGGCATGGCGCCAAGAAAATGCGCCCGGGGATGGGCCTGTTGCAGCGCGGCTCTGGCGGGACCATCGCCGATGACGAGTTTCGAGCCCGGCAAATCGAGACCCAGAAAACTCGAGAGATTTTTTTCCGGCGCCAGACGGCCCGCATAAAGAAAGATCGGACGTGGAAGCGAGAGCGGCACCGCTCGATCGGGATGGAAGCGTTGATGATCGACCCCGCGAGACCAGATCCGGGGCCGATTGAATCCGCGCTGCTCGAGTTCCCTGGCGAGGCTCGGCGTTGCGACCATGAGCCCATTGCCGGCATTGTGAAAACGCCGCAGGACACCGTAGCTCACCCATTCCGGAATCGGGACGCGCTCCCGGATATATTCGGGAAAGCGCGTGTGAAAGCTTGTCGTGAACGGGTGGCCGGTTTCCAGACAATAACGGCGCACGGCAAAGCCGATCGGCCCCTCGGTCGCGATATGAATGTGATCGAAACCTTGGCCGTCCAGCCGCTTTTTAATGCTCCGCCAGCCGACCAGGGCGAGCCGAATCTCCCGATAGGTCGGCAAGGGAAGGGTGGCATAGCCTTGCGGACTCAGGAAATCGACTTCGACACCTTGCTCGTTCAAGGCTTTGGAGAGACTTTCCAGGGAGCGCACCACGCCATTGACTTGCGGCTGCCAGGCATCGGTGGCGATCAGAATCCGCATTTTAGGCCGCGGCTCTCTGCGCCGCCGGAAGATTGGCCTGTCGGGCCAGACGTTCGCTGGCCGTGGCTTGCCAGCGCAGGATCTCGAGCCGCCCATCGGCATGTTCGGCGATCGCGGTGCAGGATTCGACGAAATCACCCGTATTGATATAGGTCACGCCGTCGATTTCGCGGATGGTGGCGTGATGAATATGGCCGCAGACGACGCCATCGGCCCCGTGTTTGCGCGCTTCCTCGGTCAATGTCATTTCGAACGCGCCGATGAAATTCACGGCATCCTTGACCTTCAGCTTCGCCCAGGCGGAAAACGACCAGTAAGTGAAACCAAGCGCCCGGCGCGCTTTATTGAACCATGTATTAGACCAGAGCGCGACGTCATAGGCCCAATCGCCGAGCCAGGCCAGCCAACGGGCGTGCTGGACGACAATATCGAACTGGTCTCCATGGATGACGAGCAGGCGCTTGCCATCCGCCGTCTCATGGAAAGCATGATCGACGATGTCCACGCCGCCGAAGGTCATGCCGATATAGTCGCGGGCGAATTCGTCGTGATTGCCGGGCACATAGACGACGCGGGTTCCCTTGCGGACTTTGCGCAAGAGCTTTTGCACGACGTCATTGTGCATTTGCGGCCAATACCAGCCGCTTTTCAAACGCCAGCCGTCGATGATGTCACCGACCAGATAGATCGTATCCGCGTCGTGATATTTCAAGAAATCGACGAGCAGTTCCGCCTGACAGCCGCGAGTGCCGAGATGCACGTCGGAGAGGAACAAAGTGCGGTAATGGGTGGAGGACTCTAAGATCGTATCCACGCTGTTTCCTGACTCTCGAGCGGCAAGGCCTTGAAAACCCATTCTGCACGCCATAAAGCACGCTCGCATGGCGTTGCGATGACGATCGGTCGCAATAACGGTAAAGCCTTGGGCATAATGTTTACCGTTCCGCTTGGTTTCAGGAGCAAAACTTTTTTCATCGACCCATCATCAACGGCCCTAAATAGTCCCACGCCGATCGTCGTTCTGTCGAGCCATTATCGAGAATCACGGATTCTCGATCCGTCACTTTTTAAAGCGTATCCACTTGTCCTCGTCGAAGCGCGAGGAGTCGCGCTTCGACGAGGGTGGATACTATGCGGAAGCAGGATGTTTTCGTTCGATATTCCAAACAAAATCGGTTAGTCTTTCAGCCCATGGCAGGGTGAAGGGCACGTGGCATGGGGGTCGAGGGACGCGATAAGGTCAAGGTTCTGGAGGCGGGTGCGGCGGCTTTATCGAGCCAGCTTGGCAAAACCGTCCAACGGTTGCGCAAGGCCTATAATCTCTCGTTGTCCGAATTATCCGAGCAATCGGGGGTTGCAAAATCGATCATCAGCCAGATCGAGCGCAACGAGACCAATCCGACGCTGGCGACCATCTGGCGGCTTTCGCAGGCGCTCGATGTTTCGATTGAGCGCGTGTTGCAGGCGACCGAGGATGAACCTTTCCTGGAAAAAGCCTCCAAGGGGGACACACCGATTCTAGTTTCCGATGATGGCAAATGCCGGCTGGCGATCATCGGCTGGATCAAGACGGTCGAATGGCTGCAATGGTATGATTTTGCGGCTGATCCCGGTGGCATTCTCGAATCGGAGGCGCATCAGCGTGGTTCCGTCGAAAGCCTTTCGGTGAGTGTGGGCGAACTCGAGATCGAGGTCGGCGGCGTGATCGAACGCGCCAAGGCGGGCGAAACCCTGCGTTATCGTTGCGACCGGCCGCATACCATCCGCAATGTCTCGCGCAAGCCCGCCTCGGCGATGATGGTTTGCATCCTCAAAGCCGCCGCCATGGAATGAGAGGGCTTTGTCGTTGGCCAGCGCCTCCCCGCCACATCCAGGATCATCTCGATGGATTCGCAACAAATAGGGGAAGCCTATCGTCAGCGTCACTGGCGCTTTCTTGCCGATCTTCAGAAAAAGGCGGGAATGGAATTTGTCGTGGGGCGACGCGAAGGGTCCCATATCTGGAATGTCGAGAATTCACGGCGCCTTCTCGATTGCGGCAATAGCGGGGGCGTTCATTCTCTTGGACATTGCAATCCGGAAATACGACAGCTGATTGCTGAGAGTTTGGAAACGCTCGATGCGGGCATGTGGGTGATGCCAACCGAAGAAGCATTGGCGTTCCAGGACACAGTCAATCGTGCGGATTCGCCCATTCCGGACTGCCGGACTGTTCTGACGTTGAGTGCCTCGGACGCCATGGATGCCACGATCATGTGGTCGTTTCGCGTCACCGGCCGCAAGAAGGTGCTGGCGTTCAAGCATGGCTATCATGGCCATAGTGGTTTTGCCGCGCTGGCGACGGGATCAGAGGCCGAGGGGCTTTTGTCGCATTATTCTCTTCCGGGCGATTATAGCCTGTTTTTTGAGGATTATGGCGATCTCGACGCGATCGAAAGAACGATCGATGCGTCCTGTGCGGCCATCATCATGGAGCCTATGAATTATGAAACCTTCGAGCCCGCGCCTGATGGTTTTCTGGAAGGTGTCCAGGCTTTGTGCCGCCGCCATTCGACGCTTTTGATTCTTGATGAGACACGGTCGGGCCTTGGCCGTTCCGGCCGGCTTTGGATGAGCGGCTTTTATGATATCCAACCCGACATCATCATATCCGGAAAAGGATTGGGCGGAGGCTATTATCCCGTCGGCGCCTTGATCGCTCGATCAGATATTTATGATCTCTGCATGAATAGTGGCCATTGGGGCTATATGGCGAGTCTTGCCGGCAGCCCCATTGGCGCACGGATCGCCATGAAGGTTCTGGATATTGTGCGGCGTCCGGAACTTGTCGCGAATGTCCACCTCTTGGAGAGAGATCTCACCACGCTTTTTTTGGCGCTCAGCGCGAACTTTCCAGATCTCTATCGACCAGCCTGGGTCAGGGGAGGGATTGCCGCTCTCGGCCTTCAGGATGCGCAATTCGCCTCGATGATCCAGCTTGAACTGTTTAGGCGTGGCGTGCTTTGCCACAGCACCTCGCTCATTACGCCTTCCGTTGTCAAATTCTTCCCGTGCTTGACCAGCACACCCTCAATCGTCGAAGAGCTTGGCGGTGCGCTCGAGGATTGCGCGCAATCCTTCCGCAAGCAGGAAAGGGTTTCAACCTCGTAGGGACAGAGTTCGGAGCAGATCGGATATCTCCGATCTGCTCTCCTTAAAGAACAATTGTTTTGGACCCCGCCTCAGAATGACATACCTCAGAATGACATGAAGGTGCCCAGTACGAAAGCATCGCCCGTGACCGAGCCGCCAGCCTGATTGCGCGAGATCAAATGCGTGAACTCGCCCTGGAGTGTGATCCAATCCGTCAATTTATAGCGGGCAAAACCCATCACACTGGAATTCGAGCGCAACAATGTGGAGGGATCACCATAAGTGGCGTTCAACAGACTGATGCCATAGGCACTGCCGATTGTGAAACGATCATAGAACGTGTAGCTGGCCTGGGCATAGCCGCCATAGGAATCCCGCTTCTGGCCCTCGCGGTTGATACCGTCGAAAAACAGGAAGGTCGAGCCCATGCCGCGGCCATAATAGCCATAGGCGAGGAGGCTCACGGGACCGGCATCGAGACGAGCGCCGCCATCGAAACCGACCGCGCGTATATTGGCGCCTGCCGCCAGGGAACCATTGGTCACCACGCTATCGCCGATTTCAGCGCGATGCTGTTGCGTCATGCCAGAGGTCCAGGCCGTCAGCTTCAGGTCATCGCCGTAATGACCGATATATTTCAAACGCCATTGCAGGCCCGGCTGATCATGCGCCGACATTTCGCCCGACAGGCCAGAGTAATTATATTCCTGCAAGGGGGAGAAGACGCCGACAGAGGCCGTGAACCCATAGAAATCGGGCGTCGTATAGGTTATTTGCGGCAGCCAATCCATGTAGAAATAGCCAAAGCCCACATGGCCCAAAGTGGCATTGCCCGGCGCCGCATTGCTGGAAAAGAAGCCGACACCCGGAATGGTCGCATCGTTCAACACGGCGTCGGCGGCAAAGAGGCCAAGATCGCGGCCAATCTTGACCGTACCGAAATCAGGCGTGCCAATGGTCCCGAACACTTGCCTCAAGTCGATGCCCGGAGTGCCGAGCGCGACTGCTGCGCCCCCGTTATTGGCGTTGAACTTGCCAACCGAAACATTGTTGCCGCCCGTATAGAGACCGAGCGTGAAACTAAGGTCGAGGCCTTCCTGGCGAGTCGTGAGATTGGTGACGAGATTGCTCGGCAGATAGCCTGCGCGTATGGCATTTGAATTATTGGCGACACTGGGAGCCAGAAGACCGCCCGCAACCGTCGCATTGCCGCGCGTCTTGAAACCTTCAGTCGCGAAGAAACTCAAAACACCCGTCAATCTGAGATCGACTTCGCCGATCCGCACACCGATACCCTTGTCGAGCTTCGTGACATAACGATCATCCGGGACGATCTTTACGCCTTCCTTCGTCACGACACGGCGGCCAGCCGGCTCGGCGACACGAGCCTTGTCTTCCGCCTCATGGGCATGGCGGTCCTTCAATTTTCGATATTCGGTCTTTGTCAGAATGCCTTTCGACCTGAGTTGATCGAGTAATTGATCAGTCGTATCGGCCCGCGCCGTGGAGAGGCTGAAGCCTCCTGTAGCGATCAAGCTCGAAACAAGCGCAAACGACAGCGATCCGCGCAAACGCTCGCGGCCTCTCCTTGTCATTCCATTCCTCCGAGATCTATTTTTATGTTTGTTCTGTTTTTGATTGGCGTCTAACGCAGAGTCGAAATCTTCTTTGTGAATCAAACCCGCTCTGTTTCATTCATACGAACGGGAGCATAGGAGATAGCCGGACCCGAGGGGGCCTCGGGTCCGGCCTCTCAAGGCGTCAACCAAGAAACACGGGCGGAGGGGGTCAGCCCACCTTGGTCTCGACCTTTGTGATGAAATCGCCAATCAGCCCGTTGACCTCGGCCGATTGTTCCATTTGCGGCATATGTCCGCTCTTCTCGAGAGGATGGAAGGCGATGGTGCCCGGCAGTTGGCCTGGATCAACCATCGGCACGACCTGATCCTGTTTACCCCAGAGGATTTCAACCGGCGCTTTGATTTCGGCAAGGCGCGACAGCAGATTGAGGCTCTGGCGTCCCTCCTTGAAATTGGCGCTAGCGATCGCGGTCAAAGCCGTGGTCGCGCCGTCGAGGCGTTTGAACTTGATGAGATCGTCGATCATGTCATTGCTGACGAGGGAGGGATCGGCGAACAGCAATTGTAGCACCGGCTTCAAGGTTTTGCGGCGGTCGGCCGTGATGAAGCCATCGGTGTAATCGGTGTTGATCACATCGCCGAGGGCCGCCGGACTGATCAGGCTGAGCGATGCGACAAGCGTCGGCCGCTCGAGCGCCAAGGCGAGAATGATCGCGCCGCCAAGCGAATGGCCGACGAAATGCGCTGAAGCAACACCGAGCGCATCCAGGGTTTCGCCCACGCTCTTGGCGAGCGAGGCGATATCGCCCGAAGTCTCTTTCACGGATCCGCCATGGCCTGGCAGGTCAATCGCGATGGTTCTGTGCTTTTCAGCGAGGGGAGGCTGATTGAACATCCAATTGTTGAGATCACCGCCGAAGCCATGCACGAAGACGATCGGCGCGCCTTCGCCATTGCCGATTTCGAGAATGCGGATTTTCTGGCCGCTGACCTCGATGACCCTGGGTTCAGGGGCGGCAACCGTTTCGCTTTTGTCCTGTTCACTGACGAATTCGGCCTGGAACTTATCGATGAACCGATCGATTTCATCTTCCGATGTCTCGCGGTCGGCGATGATAGCGATCAGCGAGCCGACCGGCAGTTCTTCCTGTTCCTGGGCGACCTGGCGGCGCAGAATGCCTTTGACCGGGCTTTCATAGGCATTGGTGATCTTGGTTGTCTCAATGTCGGCGAGATCATCGCCGACATTGACTTCCGCACCGATGGTCTTTGCCCAGGAAGCCACCTTGCCTTCGGTCATGGCGAGACCGAATTTCGGCATGGTGATGGCTTTGATCTCTCCGGTGATCATGCGGGCTCCTTGATCTGATAATTCATGAGGGCCTTGGCGGCTTTCTCGATCCTGTCGGCATTAGGCACGAACAGATCCTCGAGATTGGGCGCGAAGGGGACCGGTGTATGCGGCGGGCAGACCATTTTGATCGGCGCCTTGAGCGCGCCGAAGGCTTCCTGCGCGACGACGGCCGAAATATCGGTCGCCATATTGCAGCGCGGGCTCGCCTCATCGACAATCACCAGCCGGCCTGTATCGGCGACACAATCAAGGATCGTGTCAAAATCCATCGGCGAGGTGGTGCGTGGATCGATGACATTGCAGGTGATGCCCTGCTTTTCCAGACGGTCGGCGGCCTCGTTGGCCATTTTGACCATGCGGCCGATGGCGACGATCGTCACGTCGTCCCCCTCGCGGGTGAGGTTCGCCTCGCCGAAGGGAATGGTATAGGGCTCGTCCGGCACTTCCTCGATATCGTCATACATGACCTTGTTTTCGAAGAAGATCACCGGATCGTTGTCGCGGATCGATTGGATCAGCAAGCCCTTCACCTCATAGGGCGAGGAGGGAATGACAACCTTGAGGCCGGGAATATGTGTGAACAGCGGGTAGAGGCACTGGCTGTGCTGGCTCGCCGCGCGAAAACCCGCACCATACATGGCGCGAATGACGAGCGGGGTGACGGCCTTGCCGCCGAACATGTAGCGGAATTTGGCCGCCTGGTTGAAGATCTGGTCGAAACAGACACCCATGAAATCGATGAACATCAGTTCGGCGACAGGCCGCAGGCCGGTGGCAGCCGCGCCTGCCGCCGCACCAATATAGCCGCTTTCGCTCAGCGGCGTGTCGAGCACGCGCTCTGGACCGAATTCGGTGATCAAGCCCTTGGTGACGCCGAGCACGCCGCCCCAGGCATCCTGCTGGCCCTTGGTGCCAGCACCGCCCGCGACATCCTCGCCCATGACGATGACGGTCGGATCGCGGCGCATTTCGCTGGCGAGGGCTTCATTGATCGCTTGCCGATAGCTCTTCTTGCTCATGATCGCAGCCCTCAATAGGAGACATAAACATCAGAAAGGAGGTCTTCCTCGGTCGGCAAAGGCGCCGCCTTGGCATGCTGGACCGCCCGTTCGATCAAGGCCGCGATTTCGGCATCGACACCATCGAGATCCTGGTTTTCGAGGAGGGCCGCTTCCGTGACCTTGGTGCGGAATTTCACCAGGCAATCACGCTCCTTGCGGACGCGATCGGCTTCGCCGGGCTCCCGGTAGGTCGTCGCATCGCCTTCGAAATGGCCGTAATAGCGATAGGTCTTGACATGCAGCATGCTGGGACCACCGCCGGCACGGGCTTTCTGGATGGCGTCGCGCGCGGCGTCATAAACCGCGAAAAAGTCATGGCCATCGACCTCTTGCGCCGGAATGCCGAAGCCTTCCGCCCGTTTGGTCTGGGTTCCGCCGACCGAATAGGACGAGGAGGTCGCCTCGGCATAGCCATTGTCCTCGCATACGAAGATCACCGGCAGATTCCAGATTTTAGCAAGATTGAGGCTTTCGAGCGTGGTCCCCTGGTTCGAGGCGCCATCGCCGTAAAAGGCCACGGCCACGCCGCCCGTTTTCAGGGTCTTGGCGGTCAAGGCCGCGCCGCAAATCAGGGGCGGGCCGCCACCCACAATGCCATTGGCACCGAGCATGCCCTTGGCGATTTCGGCAATATGCATGGAGCCGCCCTTGCCGCCGCAGACACCATCCTTGCGGCCGTAGATCTCGCTCATCATCGAGACGACATCAACACCTTTGGCGATGCAATGGCCATGACCGCGATGGGTGCTGGCGATATGGTCACGCTCGGTCAGATGCATGCAAATGCCGGCGGCTGAAGCTTCCTCGCCGGAATAGAGATGGACGAAGCCGGGAATTTCGCCGGTGGCGAATTCGATATGCAGGCGCTCTTCGAAATCGCGGATGGTCCGCATTGTGCGATAGGCCTTGAGCAGGTCTTCTCGACTGAGCTGCATGTTCCCTCCCTACGGGTCGTTTTTGCCAATGATTGTTAACGCCTGCGGTCCGGTCGTGTTGCCGGATGGCTTGGAGCAAATTGGTAGCAGCGACACATGCATTCGGCAATGAACGAGGCCTCCCGTCAAAAGGTGCAGGGGCTTGAAAACACCTACCTTTATCGTCTCAATTTTGAGATTTCCGTTGCACCGGTGAGACGTGTGGCGTGAGCTCGAGCGTATCTGGCAGAGGGAGCTTGAGAGGGGCTCGGGGTGCGACGGCGTCGCATCTTCAGGCGGGAGTGGCGGCGTCTGAGGGAGGCACGCGAGAAGGGAGGGGCCCGGTGAGATTGGGGCCTTGGTTCAAGGATTTATGGTTTAATTTGCATAAACATTTCGCATTGTGGTGTTTTTATTGCCGTTATGGCAGTAGTTTGCCACATTATTGACAATATAAAAAGTATTTTAAGATTGATAATGCCAATATAGCATATCTTAAAATGGTTTTTATTTAGCCATTTGATAGAGGCTCCCTATAAGTTCTCCGATAGTCTCGGATTGGGCCAGCAAGGCCGCCTGTTGCTGGGGGAGATGGCTTACATTGCTTTCATTCCTATGCGATTTGGCCTTCGGCATGGCCGCCTCCCGTTATTTTCCCCGTTTCGCGCGCGCTCTTTGCGTGCCCCATGCTTTGAACGGCCCCGCTCATGAATGCCATTGTCGTTACCGCGCTGCGCCGGCCCTATACATTCGTTGTCCTTTCGCTGCTTATCCTGATGTTCGGCGTCATGTCGGTCTTCAAGACGCCGACAGACGTTTTTCCCAATATCAAGATTCCCGTCGTTTCCGTCGTGTGGACCTATGCCGGCCTCATGCCGGAAGATGTCGGCGGCCGTATCGTGCGTTATTACGAACAAGCCGTGACCTCGACCGTCGAGGGCATCGAGCATATTGAAAGCACGTCCTATTACGGCAGCGCCATCGTCAATATCTATTTCCAGCCCGGCACCGATCTTGGCCCCGCTGAATCCGATGTCGTCGCCATTTCACAGACCGTCATTCCGCAATTGCCACCAGGCATTTCACCGCCGATGATCATGCGGCTCGAGGCGTCTTCGGTGCCGGTCGTCACCATGCAGGTGACCTCCGACTCGCGCACCCCAGCGGATCTTTACAATCTCGCTTTCGCCCGTATTCGTCCCTTCGTTGTCACGGTTCCGGGCGCCATCATTCCTCATCCTTATGGCGGCAAGCCGCCTTTCCTGCTTGTCAATCTCAATCAGCAGCAATTGCTCGCGCATAATCTCTCGGGCATGGATGTCGAAAATGCCTTTGAGAAGCAGAGCATCGTGCTGCCGGCCGGCGACCAGAAGATTGGCCGCAAGGACTGGATGGTGCAGACCAATGCGATCCCCATGTCCGTCGAGCGTTTCGAGGATCTGCCGATCAAGAAAGTTGGCAACGCCTTCGTCCATTTGCGTGACATCGCCGATGTCTCCTTGTCCGGACCCCCGCAGACCAATGCGGTTCTCGTGAAAGGCAAGCAGGCCGTTCTCGTCGTCGTCATGAAGAGCGGTGAAGCCTCGACACTCGACGTGGTGCAAGGCGTTAAGGATCTCATGCCCCGCTTGCAAAAGCTGCTGCCGCCTGACGTGCATGTCCAGCTTTTGAACGATGCCTCGATCTTCGTGAAGGATTCGATTCAGGACGTCGTGCGAGAAATGGCGACAGCAGCGGCACTGACCGGTCTTGTCGTCCTGCTCTTTCTCGGCTCCTGGCGCGCCACCGTTATTATCGCGACATCGATCCCGCTTGCTATTCTCTGCGCGATCATCGGTCTCGGCTGGGCCGGACAGACCATCAATGTCATGACGCTGGGCGGTCTTGCTTTGGCCGTCGGCATTCTGGTCGATGACGCAACTGTCATGATCGAAAACATCGATACCCATCTTGAAATGGGTAAGGATATCGAGACGGCGATCATCGATGCGGCCAATCAGATCGTCATTCCAACCTTTGTCGCGACGCTCTGTATCTGTATCGTCTGGTTCCCCTTGTTCACTTTGTCTGGTGTCTCGGGCTGGCTGTTCATGCCGATGGCCGAGGCGATCATTTTCGCGATGATAGCGTCTTTCATCCTGTCGCGCACCTTGGTGCCGACCATGGCGAAATATCTCTTGGCCGGTCATGCCGCGCATGCCGCCCATGAGGGTGCGCATGGGGCGGGTGCGCATGGGGAAGATCATGCAAACCCAGCGGAAGAAGCGCTGCCGATTGCCGTGGAAGAGCAGGAAGTCGTTGATTATCCCCATGCGATGGCTCTCAAGGACGCGGCGGAGGAAGCAAGCTTCAACGAGGCTGTGCACGAAGAGCTTTTGCACCAGGAGATGCAGCACGAAACCGTGGGGCATGCCCCGCATGCCGAAAAAGCACCTGGCTTCTTCAGCCGTTTCCAGAAAGGTTTCGAAAAAGGGTTCAGCAATTTCCGCGAAAGCTATCGCGGCGCTCTGGAAAAAGCCGTCATGCATCGTGGCGCCTTCATCACGGTCTTTCTCGTTTTGACGCTCGGCTCGATGACTCTGTTCTATTTCAGCGGCCGTGATTTCTTCCCGGAAATCAAATCGGGCACGTTGCAGATGCATATGCGTGCGCCACTCGGCACGCGCATCGAGGTTACGAGCCGCATCGTCTCGCTGGTTAATGATGAAATCGAGAAGCTCCTGCCGGGGCAGGTCGAGAATATCGTCAACAATTGCGGTCTTCCCGTCGGCCCGCACAATCTTGCCTTCATCCCGACACCGACGATTGGCACACAAGATTGCGACCTGACCATCTCCTTGAAAAACGAGACTTCGCCGGTCTGGGACTTCCGGCGCATCCTGCGCAAGGGATTATCGAGCCGCTTCCCCGGCACTATCTTTACCTTCCAGCCAGCCGATCTCACCGCCAAGATCTTGAACTTCGGTTCTCCCTCTCCGATCGATGTTCAGATTTCTGGTCTTGAGGCAGCCAAGAACTATGATTTTGCGCGCAAACTCGCGGAACGGCTGTCCACCATTCCCGGTGCTGCCGATGTCACGATCCAACAGACCATGCGCACGCCGACCATCATGGTCAACGGTAACCGCACCTTCGGCCTTGGCACCGGCATGACGGAGCAGGACCTCGCCAACAACGAACTGATCGCGCTGTCAGGCAGCCAGCAGATTCATCAAAGCTATTGGCTCAATCCAGAAAATGGCCTGTCCTATCCGATCAATATCTACACACCGCAAGAACAGCTCACGAGCGTCAACGACCTCCTGACGATCCCCGTCAGCAAGGGTGACGGGAATCCAGAAGGCAAAGCCCCGCAGTTTCTCGGCAGCATGAGCTCGCTCGAACCGAAGGGCACGCCGGGACAGGTCTCGCATTACAACCTCATCCCGTTGTTCGATCTGTATGTCTCGAACGAGGGCCGTGATCTCGGCGGCGTGCTGGACGATGTGAATAAAGTGATCGCCTCCATGGAAGACGAACTGCCGCGCGGCGCCGCCATCGACGTGCGTGGTCAGGCGGAGACGATGCACAGTTCCTATAGCCAGCTCATCGGCGGTCTCGTGATCTCGGTTGTTCTCGTCTATCTCCTGATCGTGGTGAACTTCCAGTCCTGGCTTGATCCCTTCATCATCATCACAGCCCTGCCGGGTGCCCTCGCGGGCATCGCCTGGAGCCTGTTCTTGACCGGAACCAACCTTTCTATTCCGGCCCTCACCGGCGCCATCATGTGCATGGGAACGGCGACCGCGAACTCGATCCTCATCGTTTCCTTCGCGCGTGAGCGGTTCGAGATCCATGGCGATGCCATACGCGCGGCGATCGAGGCGGGCTATGGCCGTATTCGCCCTGTCATCATGACGGCCTCCGCCATGATCATCGGCATGTTGCCCATGTCTATGAGCAATTCGCAAAATGCTCCGCTCGGCCGCGCCGTGATCGGCGGGTTGACGGTGGCGACCTTTGCGACATTGATGTTCGTTCCTTGTGTCTATGCCCTCGTTTACAATCGCACCAATCGCAAGAAGGAGAGCGCGTGATGCGCAAGAGTAAAGGCGCGGGACGCGCACTCATCGCCGTTCTCATTGTGGGCGGCATTGCCGGCTATCAAGTCTTCGATCGGACCAAGGCGGCGAAGGAAGTTGCCGACGAAACGCTCGAAGGCGCTGTGCCGAAGATCTCGGTCGTCAATCCGCAAGCCGGACCGACGGAGGAATCCCTGACCTTGCCGGGAACGATCGAGGCCTGGTATCAGGCGCCGATCTACGCGCAGGTGTCCGGCTATGTAAAAATGTGGCACAAGGATTATGGCGCGCATGTCAAGAGCGATGATCTCTTGGCGGAAATCAATACGCCCGGCCTTGATGCCGAATATGCCCAGGCTCAGGCCAATCTGCGCTCGGCGCAGGCCAAATATAATCTCGCGGTCGTCACCGCCAATCGTTGGCGCGCCTTGCGCAAATCGCAGGCCGTCTCGGAACAATCGATCTCGGAACAGGAAGCCAACGAGAAATCGGAGGCGGCTCTGGTCGATGCCGCGCAACATAATGTGGCGCGCTATGAGGCCTTGCAGAAATTCAAGAAGATCGTTGCGCCGTTCGATGGCGTCATCACATCGCGCTCGATCAATGTCGGCGATTACGTCAATCAAGGCGGCGGCAGTGTGGGAGCCAGCGGCAATGCGACGGAACTTTTCTCCGTTGCCGATATTCACGCCATGCGTCTGTTTATTTCCGTGCCGGAAGTCTTCTCTTATATCCTCAAGCCGGGCCTCACGGCGGATGTGGTCACGCCGCAATATCCAGATCGTCATTATACTGCAAAATTTCTCACGGTCGCCAATGGCTATGACACGAATACCCGCACGGCAGTGACGGAATTCACCATTGATAATGACGATGCCAGCCTTTGGCCGGGTTCCTATTCGACAGTCAAGTTGACGGCTTCCGCCGATCCTCATATCCTGACAATACCAACCAGTGCTCTTGTGTTTGAAGAAGAAGGTTTGCAGGTCGCCACCGTGACGCCCGACAATCATATTCATTTCAAACCAGTCACTTCCGGCAAGATCCTCGGTGAGCAGGTCCAGATCACCCTGGGCCTCACGAAAGCCGACCGCATTGCTGATAATCCGCCCGCCGCTTTGATGGAGGGACAGGAGGTCAAAATCGTGCCAGCGACGCCCGGGTACAATAATGCGGTTCCAAACCATGAGGCGACGCAGGCCAATGGGTCCCGTCAGCAGCTTGGTCTGGCGGATGAACAGACTTCGGCGCAAGAGACCAAAAAATGAAATGCCTCTTCCCAGCAGGAGCCCGTTCCAGTGGTCTTCTGTTTCTTTTGTCCCTCTCCGCCTGTGATCTCGCCCCCGCCTACCAGCCGCCAGACCTCGAACTTCCCACCCATTGGCAAGGCAAGGGTCCCTTCAAGGAGGCCCAGCCCGCCGATACAGCCGTGCGGCCAGGCTGGTGGAAGCTCTATCACGATCCTCTCCTCAACCGAATCGAGGAAGAGGCGACGGCAAGCAATGCTGATCTGCAAGCTGCAGCTGAGCGATTCGTTCAGGCGCGTGACATGATCATGGGGGCGCAATCGCAATTGTTCCCGCAAGTCGGGATTGGTTTCGGCGCCTCCAACAACAAGCGTTCGGTCCATCGCCTGTTCAACTCGCCGGCCGATCCGATCCATGATTCCGATGAGACATTCGCGGGCCTCGTCTCCTGGGAGCCGGATATCTGGTCGGCGATCCGCAACAAGACTCGCGCGGAATTGAATTTCGCGGAACAGCGCGCGGCTGAATATGCTTCGGCGCAATTGAGTCTGCAGTCACAGATCGCTTGGGATTATTTCGCGCTGCGTGGTCTCGACGCGCAGGATGCGATCTATAAACAATCGATCGCCTATTATCAGCAGTCGCTCAACATTATCAAAGAGCGTCTCTCGGGCCTCGTCTCGCCGAAGCTCGATGTCGCGCGCGCTGAGAACCTGCTTTATAGCACGCAGGCGGAAGAGCTCGATATTCAGGCGCAGCGTCAGGTCATGGAACATGCGATCGCCATTCTGGCGAATACGGCGCCAAGCGCTTTCCATATTCCACCCGCCAATACGTTGCACACATCAATCCCCAAAATCCCGACGCGTGTCCCTTCCGATCTTCTGCAACGCCGGCCCGATATCGCCAGCGCGGAACGCAAGATGGCGCAGGCCAATCGCATCATCGGCATTGCGCGGGCGGCCTTCTATCCGAATGTCTCCATCCGCGTCGATGGTGGCTTCACCGATTCCGGTCTCAATCTCTTCAAGGTGGCCAACAGCCTCTGGGCTTATGGCGCTGATGTCACCCTGCCGATTTTCGATGGCGGATTACGCCGCGCCGATCTGCAGCAATCTCTCTCCGCTTATCGCGAAACCACGGATAATTACCGCTCCACGGTCCTCAATGCCTTTCGCGAGGTGGAAGATGGTCTGAGCCGCACCAATCGGCTGAGCGCGGAAGTCAAGAAGCAGCATGCCGCCGTCACCGCTGCCTCGGAGACGCAGACCATGACCATGGATCTCTATAAAGGCGGTCTGAATACCAGTCTCGATGTCATCACCGCCCAGGTGAATACATTGACGGCGCGTATTCGCGAAGTGCAGATTCAAATGCAATTGCTGCAGGTCTCGACCGAATTGATCCGTGCGCTCGGCGGCGGCTGGGACAAGAGCAACTTGCCCGAGCAGCGGGAAATGCAGGCTTTTGGCATCTTCCAGGTCGATAATCTGGATAAGCCGCCGCCGGCCGGTGGCATTGACGTGCAGACCGATCCTCAGGCCAATAGTGATTTGACCCGACCAATTTCGCAACAAAGCAAGGCTGGGCACTGAGTATCAGCGGCTCCGAAAAGAACATTGCAGAGCGTGAGGGCTGTATGCGCGCACCTCTCGATATAATGCAATTACATCGAGAGGCATGTCTCGGTGTATTCCGCATTCATCGCGATATAATACCAACGGTCATAATCGATGACCGTTGGACCGCTCTTGAATTTTCGCTCTCGCTTTGAAAATGCGAAAATTCAAGAAAGGAACCAAAGGTCGTCCTTTACGGCCTTTGGTATAAAAAGGCGGTCTCATTGCTGAGACCGCCTGAGTTGGCCATGCACCCTGCATAGCGGGCAATCAATGGGTGAAACGCGAGCGTTTCATAAATGACAGGTCTTGCTCGAAACCAACAAAGCCTATCGCCTGAAAAGGGATCGGTCATACAAACTTTTGCCCAAACCGGTCTTTGCGGAAAGACGGGCCTGGGTGAATGCCTGTTTTCTACAGTCCTTGGCTTGCCCCAGTCTTGTGCGGGTCCGAAGCAAAATGATCTGCGGAGCCTGCCCGCGAAAGGGACAGCGCCAAGTATAAGCCAATCGGCATTTTTGAAAATTACTTTAGGACAGAATGGAACTTACAGAAGGGATGTAAAAATTTGTACGATATAAATATGCTATAATGCGCTCATTATACCACACCTTGTGAGGCCGCGTTCGGTACAAGCATTACTAGAATAGCATATTATAGCTATATCTTGACTTTTCAAGCTCTTGAAGTTTGTTTTTCCGCGAATTACGGGCCTCCGTGTTATTCTTCCGTCTCTGTTTCAAGTTATTGTAGAGGCTAATATATTTCTCTAACCTGACGGGAGGCTGAACGAAACTCCAATAGAAACGTGCTCGTCAGCGGATAACTTTCGCGCCGCTGCTCATCGTTCAATCATTCAACGCTTTGAGTGAAGCTTCTTTGAGAGAATGAGTGTCCTGTTATAAAATTATAAGAGCTTACGCTCTTGAGCTCGAATCAGCTTGGTTCCGAAACAGGCCCGAAAGGACGATATGAACGATTCGCTGAGAGGGGGAGCGGAGAGAGCGGCGCTTATCCCGAATGTCCTTTCTATTGCTGGATCGGATCCGAGCGGGGGGGCGGGCATTCAGGCCGATCTCAAAACATTCGCGGCGCTCGAATGTCATGGCATGGCGGCCATCACGGCTCTGACCGTTCAGAATACGCAAGGGGTCCGCGCGATACATGTGCCTCCGGCCGATTTCGTCGGTGCGGAGATTGACGCGCTTTTCGCCGACAGCACTATTGCCGCCGTGAAGATTGGCATGTTGGCCGAGGCTTCGATCGCCAAAGCTGTGGCCGCAAGCCTGGCGCGCCACGCGCCGCCCCACATCATTCTCGATCCCGTGCTGGCCGCAACGAGCGGCGATTCGCTCTCCGGCCCCGCTCTCGCTGAAGCGCTCGTCACCCATCTTTTTCCGCTTGCGACGCTCGTCACGCCCAATCTGAGCGAGGCTGCGCACCTGACGGGTCTGCCCTTTTCCGCGGCAAAGGATAGTATGGGGGTAACAGCCGAGGCGCTTATGGCATGCGGTGCGCGCGCCGTACTCCTCAAAGGGGGCCATCTCGAAGGGGATCTCGCGGAGGATCTTTTATACACCGCCTCGTATCAGGAAAGGTTCAGCGCGCGGCGCGTCGAAACACGCAATACACATGGAACCGGTTGTACATTGGCTTCAGCCATCGCCGCCTTTCTCGCCCATGGCCACGATCTTCGTTCCGCTGTAGCGGCGGCGAAAGCCTATCTGACGCGGGCATTGGAATCGGCCGACAGGCTCGATGTTGGCCAAGGCCACGGGCCGGTTCATCATTTTCATGCTCTCTGGCCATCCCGCAGCGGGGGAGTCTGACGTCTCAGCGCGGCACGAGATCCCTCAAAGCGCGCTCAGCCGCGCGATAGTGCGCGTCAACAAGGGCAAGGCGCTGCCGGCAAACTCGCGCAGACCGGGATTGTCGCCATTTTGTCGATAGTCGCGGTAGATGACGGCAAGTTGGCGCATGGCGTCGATCTGCGTCGAGACATAAAGCCGGTCGAAATCGGGACCGCGCAGCTTGGCGAGACGCTCAAGCTCTTCGCTCTGATGGGTCGACAAGGCAAAGGTGCCGGGCCTCATGCCCATGGGCTGCGTGCCCAGGGCGCCCCCAGTCACGACATTGCTGAGACCGCCGACAGGAGCGAGCGGATTGTCGGTGGGATTGCCTGTCTGCACAGCGACCGAGCGGCCGGTCATGAGGCCCGCCGCTCGCGTGTTCCCCGTGGTGAGGAAAGCCGTCATGGTGTTGGTGGCCATGGTTTGCTGGCCGGCGATGCGACGCGCCATCCGGCGAATACGCTGATCATGTGAATGCGTCAGCGCCATTCGGCTCGCTTCATCGAGAAATTGGGCGGCTGGCAAGACATCATTGATGAAGCGAGCCGTCTGGGCCGAAATCATGCCTTGGGCATAATAGGCATAGGGAGGAGGTGGAGCGGCCGTTTGCGCGAGGACGGGAATCGTGGCGAAGAGGCCGATGAAGCTGAACAGTGCGGCGAGATCGGCCACGAAAAAACCGCCGACGGGAAGATATGGTTTCCGCATGGAAGACTTCCGTTGCAAGGGGCTCTGGCTCGGCAACGGGAGCAAGTCCGGATGGTTCCTTGCTCTCCCGCGCGATTTTTCAACGATCGGGTGGGAGAGCAAAATCCGGAAAAAAGGAAATCCGGAAAAAAGGGTGGTGTGTGTCAGAAGTTCGGAAATGCCCCGGGAGAAGCGGCGGCGGGCTGCATAGTCTTGGCCTCATTCGCCTTGGCAGCTGCCTTGAGCTCGGCATTACGGCGACGCTCGGCATCTTCTTTCTGGATCTGTTTCTTTAATTCCGGATCTTTTTCGACCCTGTCATCATATTGGGTCTGGAGCAGCAGGGCGCGCGCCTCGGTCAGACGCAAGGCGCAAAATCCATGTACTTCTTCTTGCGCGTAATTGCGGCAGACCATTTCGCGCTGTGAGGAAAAACCCGCCTGATCGCCGGCGATCGACTTGATCGCGGCCTTGTCCTTGCCAGCGGTGGCGAGCAGGGCGCGGAAATTCGTGCGCATATTGGCCTCACTGCGGCCGCGTATATTTTCCCAGGACCGCGCTTCCTTCTCGCTGATCGTGCTGCCTTGCGGTCCCCAAAGCCCGGTGGGATCGACACGACAGTCGGCGGCGGTGAAATCACAGGTGGCTGGCTCCCGCGCTATAAGCACAGCACCATTCATCACATCGAAATGGAAGGGGCAGGCCGCGATATCGGCCTCATAGCGGGCAAGGCCGGCGGGCTTTCCCACAAGGCGTGGGACGATCGGCTCGTCGGCGACGACCGCGATACGGCAGGTTTCGCGCGGCACTGAGATCTGTTCCCCCTCGAGAGTCAAAGTGGTGATCTGAAGCGTTTTATCGGCACCGAAGGCAATGGCGAGGCGTCCGTTCTGGCCGTAACGGGTCAGTTCGCGCCCTTGTACTGTGTCCTCGGAAGGCGCTTTCAGGCCAACGGGACGGGGCTTGAATTTCGTCCGGCCCGAAAGCGGATTGGCGGGCGGGTTGGCTGATGCTTTATTGCCACCACCTGCGGGGGAGGGGGCGGTGTGCATGGCGCCAGGCAGCGTGAGTTGTGCCTCGGCGGCGCTGGCAAACAGACAAATCACCGATAGACCGGCCATGCGTGGGACCATGCGACCGAGAACCGGTAAAACGGTTTTACGGAATATAGACTCACGGAAAATCGACATGGCCCTGCTTCTTGGCGAATGGAACGGTCGATGACCGCCAGATGGTCCTCGGATGATTTCAACAAGGGACTCATTAAAAAAGCCCCGAAAAACGTCTGACACACAAGCATATTCACGCTGTCGGGACAAAGGAAAAGCGCGGCAAAAGGGGCCAGTGGACATCGCCAGTTTGGGGCTTCTCACGGCTTCCCGCCTGGTGATCGGTCTCATGCTCCAGGGTGAAGTGAATTTTTTCCAAATTCGAGTGAGAACGGCAGCGCTTAGGACGCTCCAGCGTCTTGCGCGGTTAAATCCCGGGACTATATACGGCTCATCTTGCGTTGACGCGCGGCGATACCAAATTCAACTCCATCGGGGACCGGGCGGCCTTTTCCGTCCGCCCAGCAACCGGATCGCTTCGGGGTCCGGTGGTCTTGCGAATCGAAAGGAATCACACTCATGGGTAAGGTAATCGGAATCGACCTCGGCACCACTAATTCCTGCGTGGCTGTCATGGAAGGGACGACGCCGAAAGTCATTGAAAACGCCGAAGGGGCGCGGACCACGCCGTCCATTGTCGCTTTTACTGACGATGGTGAACGTCTCGTCGGTCAGCCCGCCAAACGCCAGGGCGTCACCAACCCGGAACGCACCTTCTTCGCTATCAAGCGCCTCATTGGCCGCACTTTTGAAGATCCGATGACCAAGAAGGACATCGGTCTTGTGCCCTATAAGATCACCAAGGCGCCGAATGGCGATGCCTGGGTCGAAGCCGATGGCAAGCCCTATTCGCCCTCGCAGATTTCCGCCTTCATCCTCCAGAAGATGAAGGAAACCGCCGAATCCTATCTTGGCCAGCCGGTCAGCCAGGCGGTCATCACCGTCCCGGCCTATTTCAACGACGCCCAGCGTCAGGCCACCAAGGATGCCGGTAAGATCGCGGGTCTCGAAGTCCTGCGTATCATCAATGAGCCGACGGCCGCCGCTCTCGCCTATGGCCTCGATAAGAAGGGTTCCGGTACGATCGCCGTCTATGATCTCGGCGGTGGTACCTTCGACGTCTCGATCCTCGAGATCGGCGATGGCGTCTTTGAGGTGAAATCCACGAACGGCGATACCTTCCTCGGCGGTGAAGACTTCGATACCCGTCTCGTCGAATATCTCGCTGACGAGTTCAAGAAAGAAAACGGCATCGATCTCAAGAAGGACAAGCTGGCCCTCCAGCGCTTGAAGGAAGCCGCTGAAAAGGCCAAGATCGAATTGTCTTCCGCCACTCAGACGGAAATCAACCTGCCCTATATCACCGCCGATGCGACGGGTCCGAAGCATCTCGCCCTGAAGCTGACGCGCGCCAAATTCGAGGCTCTGGTCGACGACCTGATCCAGAAGACGGTCGAGCCCTGCCGCAAGGCCTTGAAGGATGCCGGTCTCTCGGCGGGCGAGGTCGATGAAGTCGTCCTCGTTGGCGGCATGACCCGCATGCCGAAGGTGCAGGAGATCGTTAAGCAGTTCTTCGGCAAGGAGCCGCACAAGGGCGTCAACCCCGATGAGGTGGTGGCGATCGGCGCGGCGGTTCAGGCCGGCGTTCTCCAGGGCGATGTCAAGGATGTCCTGCTCCTCGATGTGACCCCGCTCTCGCTCGGCATCGAGACGCTCGGGGGTGTCTTCACCCGCCTGATCGACCGCAATACGACGATTCCGACCAAGAAGAGCCAGGTCTTTTCGACGGCCGAGGATAATCAGACGGCGGTTACCATCCGGGTGTTCCAAGGCGAACGCGAAATGGCAGCCGACAACAAGCTCCTTGGTCAGTTCGATCTCGTCGGTATTCCCGGCGCGCCGCGTGGCGTGCCGCAAATCGAGGTCACTTTCGATATCGACGCCAACGGTATCGTCAATGTGACCGCGAAGGACAAGGCGACCAACAAGGAACAGCAGATCCGCATCCAGGCTTCGGGCGGCCTGAGCGAGGCCGACATCGATAAAATGGTGAAGGAGGCCGAGCAGCACGCCGCCGAGGATAAAGTGCGGCGCGAACTGGTCGACGCCAAGAACCATGGCGAGGCGATCATCCATTCGACCGAAAAATCTTTGGCCGAATTCGGCACCAAGGTCGCTGAATCCGACAAGAGCACGATCGATGCGGCTATCGCTGCGCTCAAGACCGAGCTTGCCGGTGAAAATCTGGAAGGCATCAAGGCCAAGACCGATGCGCTGGTCCAGGCTTCGATGAAGCTCGGCGAGGCCATGTATAAGGCGGGAGCCGAAGGCGGCGAGAGCGCCGAGGCGCCCAAGGATGATGTGATCGACGCCGACTTCAAGGAAGTCGGTCCCGACGATCACAAGAAATCGGCTTGATCATTCAAGCCCGGCACCATCCTGTCGGCCCATGATGAAGTCACGCCATTCATAATGACTAACCCGGCGACCCCTTTGGGGACCGCCGGGTTTTGTACGCCTGCGGCGTGTATTTTGCTTGTTAATCAAATCCGAATGACGGCAAATACCGTCGGCAAACCAAACAATGTCGGCAAACAATGAAGAGTGGTCTACGGGGCGTTCTGCGCCTTAGCCATGGCCGGACGCGAGGCGGCTGCTTCTTGTTTTGCGAAAGCACTGGATCGATCCCGAAGAGGGTCCGGTTCGCTTGCATCCAGCCCCTGATGCTATAAGGGCTGGAAACCCGGGCGCGGCAATGTCGACCCGGCCCTTTCGAAGATCGAGGCAAAGCGCCCCACGCGGGCCTGAGGATTTGGAACGCGAACGACGATGGCCAAACGCGATTTCTACGAGGTGCTGGGCGTAACCAAGACCTGTACGGAAGCCGAGATGAAAGTGGCTTTCCGTAAGGCGGCCATGCAATGGCATCCCGACCGCAATCCCGGCAATGAGGAAGCCGAGATCCAGTTCAAGGAAATCAACGAAGCCTATCAAACGCTCTCCGACGGGCAGAAGCGCGCCGCCTATGATCGTTATGGCCATGCTGCTTTCGAGCATGGTGGTGGTGGCAATGACGGTTTTGCCTCCTCGATGGCGGATATTTTCGACGATCTGTTCGGCGACGTGATGGGCCGGCGCGGTGGCCGCAACGGACCAGCCCGCGGCTCGGATCTTCGCTACAATATGGAAATCACTTTGGAAGAGGCGTTCCAGGGCAAGCTCGCGAGCCTGACCCTGCCGACCTCCATCACTTGCGAGGCTTGTGATGGCACCGGCGCCAAGGCGGGCGCCAAGCCACGCATCTGTCCGACATGCGGTGGCCAGGGCCGTGTCCGCGCGCAACAAGGCTTTTTTGCGATCGAACGCACCTGTCCGCAATGCCATGGCCGTGGCGAGATCATTGACGATCCGTGCCAGGCTTGCGGCGGCGCGGGCCGCGTCACGCGCGAACGGACGCTTTCGGTCAATATCCCGCCGGGTGTCGAGGATGGCACGCGGATCAGGCTCGCCGGAGAGGGCGAGGCGGGAACCCGTGGCGGGCCAGCCGGCGATCTTTATATTTTCGTCTCGACCAAGCCGCATCCCTTCTTCCAGCGCGATGGGGCTGATCTTTTCTGCCGTGTGCCGATTTCCATGACCCAGGCTGCGCTGGGTGGTGAAGTTACGGTCCATACGATCGATGGCAAAGAGGCCAAGGTCAAGATTTCGGAAGGCACACAATCGGGCAAGCAGTTCAAGCTCAAGAACAAGGGCATGCCTGTGCTGCGCTCGCGCGAGGTCGGAGATCTCTACATTCAGGCGACGGTCGAAACGCCGCAGAATCTGACCAAGCGGCAGCGCGAGCTTCTGGCCGAGTTCGACGCGGAATCCTCCAACAAGACGCATCCCGAGGCGTCCGGTTTCTTCGCTCGGATGAAGGATTTCTTCGAAAACCTCAGCGGCCAATAGGATTGCAACCCGGCCGATGGAGAGAGGCCCAAAAAATTGGGATCTTCATAATTCTGTTGAAATCCATCGGGCGCCCCCGTTAAGTGGGGACAGCAAGCTTCTTGACGCTCCTGCGTTTATACGCACATTCGCCGATATGAAGCTGAATTTGCACGGAAATGCGGGGATCGATTCGATTGGCTAGTCAGTCCTTGCGAAGCCGGAAGAATGGCCGTGACGTAATGCCTGCCTTGAAGCTCGAACAACGCTTGGCGGATGAGGCGCGGTTCTTCAAATCCTGGCTCGACAATCCTTTATTGACCGGTGCCGTTTCCCCCTCGAGCCGTTCGCTCGCGCGGATGATGGCGCGTTATGTTGATCTCGGCGTGCCGGGACCGATCATTGAGCTGGGGCCTGGCACTGGGCCGATCACGGAAGCCTTGCTGCAGCATGGCGTCGCGCCGGAGCGGCTGATTCTCATCGAATATGATTCCGCCTTCTGCCAATTGCTGAAACAGCGGTTCTCCGGCGTGCGGGTGGTGCAGGGCGATGCCTATCGCTTGCGCCAAAGCCTCGGGCCCATCCTCGAACAGCCGGCTGCCTGCATCGTTTCCAGCCTGCCGCTTTTGAACAAACCGGAACAGCAAAGGCTGGCGCTGCTGGAAGACGCCTTTTCCTGCATGGGACCGGAAGGCTCCTTCATCCAGTTTACCTATGGCCTGATTTCGCCGGTGCCGCGCAATCTTGTCTCGGGACGGTTTGAGGCCAAGCCGTCTCCACCCGTCTGGTTCAATCTGCCGCCGGCCCGTGTCTGGGTCTATCGCCGTTGTGTCGAGACAGTGCAGCGTCCAGCGAAATTTCACGATCTGTTAGGCAAGCTCAAGCTCGGCACCGACAAGATCCAGCGTGAAGTCGATGCCGCCAAGGCTCGCCTGCATTTCGGTGATAAGGCCAAAGCCGTGCCGCTCAAGCGGTCCATGGAGCCCTTGCGGGGGCAGCGCACGGATGGCTCGCGCGAACGCGGACGGCGCTCATGAACGCACCCTCATCCTCTCCCGATAAGCCGCTGGATCCACGCGACCGGCTTATCGTCGCTCTCGATGTGACCGATCCGGCGGCTGCGCGGACCTTGGTGAATCGGCTGGGCGACAGCGTGTCTTTCTACAAGATCGGTATGGAACTCGCCTATGGCGGCGGTCTGCCGTTCGCGAGCGAGCTGCTCAAGGAAGGCAAGAAGGTTTTTCTCGACCTCAAGCTGCATGATATCGCGACGACCGTCAGCAACGCGGTGGCGCAGGTTGCGCGGCTCGGCGTGCATTTTCTGACGGTTCATGCTTATCCGCAAACGCTTGATGCCGCGCGGCGTGGTGCCGTTGGCTCGCCCTTGAAAATCCTCGGCGTCAGTGTGCTCACCTCTTATGATGACGCCGATCTCGCCGAGGCGGGCTATGCCTACTCTGTTGCCGATCTCGTGGCGCGCCGGGCGCTGCAGGCGCGCGAGGCGGGCGTCGATGGGCTGGTTCTCTCGGCGGCGGAAGCAGCCGCGATCAGGTCCCAGCTTGGTTCTGATCTGATCCTGGTGACGCCCGGCATCCGGCCGCGCGGCACCTCCGCCAAGGATCAAAAGCGTGTGGCGACACCCTCACTCGCCATTGCCGCTGGCGCTGATCATCTCGTCGTCGGACGGCCGATTACGGTGGCTCCCGATCCAAAAGGCGCCGCTGATCAGATCGTCGCGGAAATCGAGGCGACGCTTGCATCCATGGCTCCCCCGCCGGATAAGCCATGACGAGAGTCTGGCTGAAGTAGATCGGAGAGTTCTCCCATGAGCGAGTTGAAGCTCGTTGTCGCGGGCGCCGCCGGGCGCATGGGCCGCGTGCTCATCCAGACGGCCATCGAGACGTCGGGCGTCACGGTCAGCGCGGCGCTGGCGCGTCCCGGCTCGCTGGCACTCGGGCAAGATGCCGGCCTTCTCGCTGGTTGTGGCGAGATCAATGTGCCGATCACGGAGGATGCGCTGGCGGCGATCGTCGACGCCGATGGCATTCTCGATTTCACATCGCCTGATCTCAGTGTCGAATTGGCGGCGCTCGCGGCGCAGGCGCGGATCGTCCATATCATCGGTACCACGGGTTTCAGCGTCGCGCATCTGACCAAGATCGAAGCCGCGGCGCGGCACGCCGTCATTGTCCGCTCAGGCAATATGAGCCTCGGTGTCAATCTTCTGGCGGCGCTGGTGAAGAAGACGGCGGCCGTGCTCGGACCGGTCTATGATATCGAAATCGCTGAAATGCATCATCGCATGAAGGTTGATGCGCCCTCGGGGACGGCGCTTTTGCTTGGCGAGGCGGCGGCCCAGGGGCGTGGCATTTCCTTGAGCGAGCATGAACAGCGGGGGCGCGATGGCCATACCGGCCCGCGCAAGGACGGGGATATTGGTTTCGTGTCGTTGCGCGGCGGCACGGTCGTCGGCGATCATACGGTGATCTTCGCGGGGCCGGGAGAGCGGATCGAATTGGCGCACCGGGCGGAAGACCGCCGCATTTTCGGTCGCGGTGCCGTCCAGGCCGCCCTCTGGGGCAAGGGCCGCAAACCAGGCCTTTATTCCATGCTCGACGTTTTGGGGCTTGGTGGGGAATAATGGAACCGCCGATTCATCGGCTTGCTTTATTCACGAGACCCCGCCTTGAGCAAAACGCCTGAACGCCTCGTGACCTCCGAGGTCCGCGACGAAGATATGACGGAAGCCTCGCTGCGTCCGCTCACCCTCGCTGATTTTACCGGTCAGGCGGCGGCGCGCCAGAATCTGAGTGTCTTCATTGCGGCCGCCAAGGCCCGCCGGGAAGCGCTGGATCATGTGCTGTTCGTTGGCCCGCCGGGGCTTGGCAAAACCACGCTGGCGCAAATCGTCGCGCGGGAGCTCGGCGTCAATTTCCGCTCAACCTCAGGTCCGGTGATCGCCAAGGCGGGCGATCTCGCCGCGCAACTGACGGCGTTGGAAGAACGCGATGTCCTGTTCATCGACGAGATTCACCGCCTCAATCCGGCGGTCGAGGAAATTCTCTATCCGGCCATGGAGGATTTCCAGCTCGATCTCATCATCGGCGAGGGACCGGGCGCGCGCTCGGTCAAGATCGATCTTGCCCGTTTCACCTTGGTTGGTGCGACGACCCGGGCGGGCCTTCTCACGACGCCGCTCCGTGATCGTTTCGGCATTCCGATCCGGCTCGAATTCTATACGATCGAGGAATTGGAGCGGATCGTCCTGCGCGGGGCGCGGGTGCAGGGGCTGGCGCTTGAAAAGGAAGGCGCCAATGAGATTGCCAAAAGAGCCCGAGGCACACCACGCATCGCGGGCCGGCTTTTGCGCCGCGTGCGTGATTTCGCCATTGTCGATGGTGTCGAAAGCGTGACGCGCACCCTCGCCGACAAGGCGCTTTCCCTGCTTGATGTGGATCCGATCGGTCTCGACCAGATGGATCGCCGTTATCTTAATGTGATTGCGCTCTCCTTTGGCGGTGGTCCGGTCGGAATCGAAACCATCGCCGCCGCTCTGTCCGAGCCGCGCGACGCGATCGAGGATATTATCGAGCCCTATCTGATCCAACAGGGCTTTCTACAACGCACGCCGCGCGGACGTTTATTGACGCCGCATGCCTTTCGTCATCTGGGCCTCAAGGAACCGGTGCGCGAGACGCCGCAATATGGCCTGTTCCCTGATCAGTCGGAAGAGGATTGAGCCCGGCCTGAGAGGCGTTTTTCAGGGTCGTTGAACCGGCTCCAGGAGAAGAGGGTTGTTTTTATCCTGTATTCGCTCTGATGGCGGAGCATAGGGGAGCGCGTCGGGAAACAAAGCCACGCGCAGACCGACGAGCCGCGCACACAAATCTTGTTCTTCATCGACGGGAATGATAGTGAGTCCGGCGTCGATTTCCTCCAGAAGCGTTCGTGTTTTCATATGGACCTGGCCACCGAAATGCCCGATGGCGGCATTCAGGATACGGTCGATGGCTCGCCTGATTGCCTCCGGCTGACGGCGCCGGGCCTGTTTGATCTCGGCAATATTGATCGCCGCGCGAATTTCCGCGAGGAACACTTCCGGCTGCAGTTCCTCGGCTATTCGCGCCGTTTTCAAGCGCGTGGAAATGAGACCAAGACGGTCGAGCATCAAGGCGGCGATCTCGAAGCCACCACGGCGCCTATGTCCGTCTGCGACCTCGACCAGCATGGAGCGATTGAGATTGACGAGCCGGCGCGCGGTCCAGGTTTCATCCACCGAGCGGATCAGCCGGGTGACGATCGCCGCGATCCACATGCCGCTCGTGACCGCAAAAGCGGAATTGACGAAGACCGCGAAATCGGCGCCATAAGCCGAATGCAGCGCGAGCAGCGTCAGGCCGATCACCGCGGCACCCATTGCGGAAAGGGCCGTTTTCGGATGATGCATCAAGGCCCCGCACAGGAGAAGCGCCGGTGCCAGCATGAGGGCCAGCATTTCGAAATTGGTCACGCGGGGTAACAAAGCGAATAAATAGATAGCCGTCCAAAGCGCGCCAATGATCGTCGAATTTGCGAATTTTAAAATCGCGGGTGCGGGATCGTCCATGGTCGCGAAGAAACAGCAGGCGACCGCCGCCATCATCGGGGCCCCCGATCCATCGTTCGACCAGCCGGTGAGGATCCAGAAGCCGCAGGTCACGAGGATGCTGACAAAGGCACTCAGGGCGGAGCGGAAAGCCAGAGTGTGATCACGATGACGAATGTTTAGCGTCGAACGTATATAGGGACATTTCAGCTCCGGCAGTCGCGTTCCATTGATGACATGCTTCTTGAGCCGGCGAATATCTTCCTGCAGATCAATGAAATGCTCGATCTGCGCGATGAGACTCAGGGAGAGAAGCGTGTTCCAATCCTTGGTCGGCGCTGGTTTCGCCGCTTCGGCCGTGGCACGCAGGATCATCGGCGAAACAGCGGATGTATCATCGCCCTGCAGCCATTTCCTCAGATCCGCGATCAGATGATCCGCCTCCGTGGGAAATGCGGAAAGGTGTTTGAGAATCCGGATACGGTCGGAGATTCCTGAAGCGATGGGCAGCAGCACCAGCATATGCTGGCGCAAAATCGCCAAGGCTTCGACCGAGTGTCTCTTGATGGAAGCCTCATAGGCAATCTGTTTGAGAAAAACTTCGAGCGCCAGGACCCCGCCGGCAAGGCGTAGAAAGGTCGTATGCAATTGCTCGAGCCCCTCCGTGCCGCAAATCTTGAGAACCAATTGATCCGCCTCGGCGCACCATTCCTCGATACGGTCGGCAACGACCTCACCGACAGTGCGTGGCAGAATGACAACGGACATCAGGCTGGCGCAGATGATGCCGATCGAAATTTCCTCGGCGCGGGAAACGGCGATGTCGAAAATCGTCCCCGGCTCCTCGACCGCGGGAAAGCCGATGAGCGCAGCCGTATAGCCCGACAGAATGAACAGGTAGCTGCGTGGCGTCCGATCGAGAAGGGAGCAATAGAGGCAGAAAGAGACCCATAGGGCGATGGCGAGACAGAGCAGGAGCGGCGCATTGACCAGATTGGGAATGAGCAGGATCGTGACCGCCGCGCCGCAGAACGTCCCGGCAATGCGATAGGCGGCTTTCGCCCGTGTCGCGCCGGCGAGCATCTGGCTGGTGATATAAACCGTCGCCATGGCCCAATAGGGACGCGGCAGATCAAACATGAGGGCGATATACAGAGCGAGCAAGGCCGCCGCGAATGTCTTGACCGAAAAAATCCAGTCCCGGGAATTGGGTAATGTCACGCTTCGATCTCCTGATGGACATCTATGCGGGAGGTGTGATCCAAGATCGCCGTAAAGACCCTCAAGCTGGTTTCAAGATCGGCCATGCTGACTTTTTCAAGCACGCTCCCGCGCAAGACATCGAGTTCGTCCTCAATGGCCATGACCGAGTCGCGACCGGCGTCGGTCAAACCGAGAACCTTGGCGCGGCGATCGCCCGGATCCTCGCGCCGGACCACGAGGCCAAGAGCACATAATTGATCGAGCAGGCGTACGAGTGTCGGCCCCTCGATGCCAAGCGTGCTGGCAAGCTCCGACTGGCGGGGCGCCTCTTTCGAACGTCCAATGTAGATGAGCGCTAATGCGGTCGCCTCGGACAGGCCATAGGTTTCGACCACGACATTGGCATAACGACGCCAGGCGCGTGCCGCTTGCAGAAGGGTGAATGTGTAGTGCTGACGGAGCCGCGCCCCATTCCTTTTTGCGCTCAACGTTCCCCCTCCTGGATGATCACTAACTAGTGAACTTATTATTAGCTAGCTATTTATTTTTTCGCAAGCTTGAGTGCCGGATTGCCGGAAACCGCTCTAAATCGGATTTTAATTGCGGCTATAATATGTGGGATTTATTCCCACATATGCCCAGGCGGTCAGCAGGCACCAAGGATGTTCTTCCTCACCGCCCATGGAGCCAACGTTTTCCGCGATTCCTCCGGAGGCCGTGATCCAATGCAGCCGCATAGCAGCAAAAATGTATCGGCGTCCGCCATCTTCCAAGATCGGAGCACAGCGTTTTGATGGCCGGCATATCGGTCATCGTGCCCGTCTATAATGGCGCGCGTCATCTTCCCGCCTTGTTGGATGCCTTTGAGGCGCAGACACAAGATCCGGCTCAGGTGGAATATATTATCGTTAACAATAAGAGCCGTGATCGGACGAGCGAAATCGCTTCGAGCTACGCGAAGACCGCAAAAATCAATCTGACCTGCATTGATGAAAATGATATACAAGGATCCTATGCGGCCAGGAACAAAGGCATCCATACATCAAGAGGTGAGTTTCTTCTGTTTACGGATGCTGATTGCGTTCCTCATCCGGATTGGATCAAGAATATCATTCAGGGTTTCGAGAATCCGAATGTTGGCGCCGTCGCCGGGACAATCTTGCCTTATCCCGGCACGACATTGCTGGAAGAATTCGCGGCCCATGCTGGCATTCTGTCGCATGTCCACTCTCTCAACCACGCATACATGCCCTTCGCTCAGACCGCAAATGTCGCCTTCAGGCGAGATGTTTTTCGCAAAACGGGTCTTTTCCGGTCAGGCTTGAGGACTGGCGGCGACGCGGATTTGAACTGGCGGATGCAGAAGACAACCGGTTACAAACTCATTCATCAGGAAAATGCCGTCATTTTACACAGGCATCGCCGGAGCTTCAGGGATCTCTATGAGCAATTTGAACGCTATGGGCGTGCCGCCGTTTACCTTGATGACATGCACGGCTGGAAAGCGCCGCGGGAGCTGGATTTCCCCTATTCTTTCTATCAACTGGTCACATGGCTCTTCTTCAAATATCCCGTGCTTCTGACGAAATATCATGCCGCCAGCATCCCGCGTGTCGAAGTCTACCTCGAACCGTTGACGCTCTATATCAAATTATGCAGTGCCATCGGAACCGCCAAGGCAAGACAATTGGAGCGGGTGAATGATTTGAGCATCGAATATTTGTCCTGAAAAGGAGGCTCCGCATTCGCATACACTAACGACACGTACCTAATGACATGGCGGCGCGCCTGGATGTCCGCATTCAGACTGTTTCTGTTGCGGTGGATGGGGTTGTGCGGCTCGCTCCTGTGGCTGGATGACCTGTCGCTGTTGTAATTTCTGCTGGACCTTGGGCGGTGCAGCCGGTGGGGCAATGGGTGGCGCTGGATGCCTTTCTGGTAATGGCGCCGATGGCCGCGCTTGTGGCTCCGCTGGAATAATGGCTTGCGGATGAGGTGCCGGGGGCGTGTGGCCGGCGGGTGCGGTAGGTGCGGATGGTGCTGGCATGGCACCGGTGCTGTGTGGCGGCGCATTGTGATCCGGGGCAGGGAGCGGTTTGGGGAGGGGTGCTTGCCCTGCTGGCACCGGAGCCGCCGCGCCAGGATGTTGCTCGTGCGGATTGACACTCGGAGGCTGTGGTGTTTGCGGATGCGCTGCTGGCGCCTGACCGGGAGGCGCAGGATGCGGCGCGGTGAGGCCGGGTGCGTTGGGATGCGGCTCCGTCGGTGGAACAGGAACAACGGGCGTTTGGGCTCTGCCAGCATTATGCGGCGGTGCGGCATGTTCCACGGGCGGTGGAGCCTTCTGGGCCGGAAGCGGCTGCCCCTCTTGGATTGTCGATGGGGGCGGCGAAGCGGGATGTTGCTGCGGGTGCTGATTGACCGCCGGAGCCTGGCCGGGAAGTGTGGGCGGTGTTGGCACCACGCTGGGACCATGCGCTGGTATCCCGTGATCTGGGCCATGATCTGGGACTGTGGGAGCCTTTGGTTCGGGCAAGGGGGGCAACCCTTGCACGGGAGGCACGCTGGGGTGTTGATTTGGCGGATTCACCACGGGATTAGGCGTTACCTGAGGGGGAGTAGCTTGCTGGCCTGGCCCAACCTGACCGGGAAGTGTGGGCGGTGTTGGCGCCGCGCTGGGACCATGCGGTGGCACCCCGTGATCTGGGCCATGATCTGTGACTGTGGGAGCCTTTGGTTCGGGCAAGGGTTGTCCCCCTTGTACCGAAGGCACACTGGGGTGTTGATTTGGCGGATTCACCGCTGGATTAGGCGTTGCCTGAAGGGGAGTGGCTTGCTGGCCTGGCCCAACCGCCTGGCCTGGGACCGTGGGTGATTGCCCCTGAACAGGGCTCTGTCCGGCCTTTTGCCGCGCGTGCAGGAGCGCGGCCGTGGGCAAGGCGACGGCCGCCGCGCCGATCACGGCGCTGGCGCCGGGATGGCGTTCGACGAAATTCGGCTGGCCCTCGACCGGCGCGGCGGGTTGCGCGGGTAAAAGATTGGTGGGAAGCGGCGCAATTTGCTGGCCGGCGGGGTTTGTCACCACCACGGTCTGACTGGCCGGATTGACCTCCACATTATTATGAATATTCGCGTTGATCACATTCACCGGCGGCGGCGCGACGTAGTGCGGCCGCTCGATCCATGAGGGAACCGGCTGATAAACTGGGATCGGCAGCACGAATTCATCGACGGGCGGCGGCGGTGGCGGCGCATCCACAAAATAGACCGGCTGTGGCGGCAGGAAAAAGACCGGCACGGGAGGCGGAGGCGGCAGATCGTATTCGGGGTCCGCGAAGGAGACGACCGGACGCTCGACATAAACAATCTCCTCCGGCGGCGGTGGTGGAACGTCATAATCGATTGCGGCGAAAGTGCTTGGGGGCTCCAGGGCGGCCGCGAAATGCGCGAGGCGGCGGTGCGCATCATCGGCGTGAGCACCGCGTGGATAGCGGCGCAGATAGGACCAATAGGCATCGGGTGTATCGGCGAAGACAGTCTGGCGCCAGGTCATGGCCTCGCGGCGCACCGCGATGATGGCCCGCACGCGCCGGGCGAGCGGATCGTTTGAATAGGCCGCGAGAAAATCCTGATAGCCGCGCAGGGTGTCGCGCGTCAGCGCGGCGAGATAGGCATCATGCACGTCGAAACTGTCGATCGGCCTGGACATTAATTCGGCGAACCGGTCGGCTTGAGCGGGTGGCGCGGCACTGGTGCGCTCAAAGAACAGGAATGGCGCCTCGACGCGTGAAACGTACCAGGGGACTTCGGCGCCATTGGTCAAGGCATTGACGCGGAGCCGGACGCGCTCGAACAATTCATCGAGCGGCAGGCCGCCCTCCTTGATCATTTCTGTCAAGGCGGAAGCATAGGCGCCATAGGCTTGCTGGCTCTCGGGGGCGATCGTTCCGGGCGCGGCATTGAAGGCGATCAATGTACCGGGATCGGGCTGCATCAAGGCCAGGCCGCCGGCCAGCGGCTGGCCTGCCGGGGCGAAGCGATTGGCGCGTGCCGCGTCGAGGATGAAAATGCGCGCTTTGAGGGGCAGGGCCGTCAGTGGCTGCGTGAGATCGGTCAGGCGGAAAGCCTCGATCGGCACATCGGTATCGCGCGTGATCCGCGCATCCACCGGCACGAGATAATTCTCGCCTTCGAATTGCAATCCTCGCCCAGCGAAATAGACGAGCGCGACGGTCTCGGGGCCTGAAGCTCCGGCCTTGTCGAGAAATTCGTGAAACGCCGAGCGCAGCGTCGCGGCGTCGAGATCTCGGGCGCCGACCACGTCGAAACCGGCGGCCTGCAAACTTTGCGCGATCAGGCCCGCGTCATTGGCCGATGTTGCCAAGGGGTCCGCCTGATAGGCACTATTGCCGATCACCAGCGCGATGCGCTTCTCGGCGGCCTCGGCATAACTGGCGTGGCTGATGACGGCGACAACAGCAACGAAGAGAATTCGGAAAAAGGGGCGTGCCGGCACGCAGGCCTCCCTGAAAAAAGGGTTCTTATCTTGCCAGCATGCGGCATGGCCTCTGAATAGCGATTGAATGAAAAGGGGCAAAATCATGCCCCAAAATCACGCTCTTGGGAAAAGACTTGTGGCCTTTCGCACGGTCTCGCGCGCGGCCTCTCGCAGGGTTGAACACTTGGTTGAAGACTCGTGCGACAAAGCCTTGAGCCGGCCTCGCACTCTGTGGCATGACGCAGCGCATGATCGGGTCCAGGGGAGGAATCCGATGACGACCAAAGGCGCGAGGACCGACATCATGACGAATCTGGCACGTCAGGCCGATGATCGGCTGAACGAGGAAATCCGCTTGCTCGGCCAGATCCTCGGCGAAACCATTCGCGAGCAGGAAGGCGACGAAAGTTTCGACCGGATCGAGACGATCCGCCGGTTGAGCGTCGCTTTTGAGCGCGGCGCCGATGCGGCGGCTGGTGAAACGCTCGATACTCTGCTGCGCGGCCTTTCCGCTGAACAGGCCGTCTCGGTGATCCGTTCCTTCAGTTATTTTTCGCATCTGGCTAATATTGCCGAGGATCATGAGACGATCCGCCGGTCCATCGCCGAAACCGGAACCGAAGAACCGGCCGGGCAAGAGACCGACTCCGCGGACGATGATTTCGATGGCGGCATGGCTCGACTCACCGCGGCCGGCGTCGATAAGGCGCGGATCATCGAGGCCTTGCGACAGAGCTTTCTCTCCCCTGTCCTCACCGCGCATCCAACGGAGGTGCAGCGCAAAAGCCAGCTTGACGCCGAACATGCGATCTTTTCCCTGCTGGTCGAACGCGAGCATCTGGGACCAGGCGCGGCCCGCCGCCGCAACGATGCGCTGCTGGCCGCCTGCATCACGCAAGCCTGGCAGACCCGGCTTCTGCGCAACGCCAAGCTCACCGTGCGCGATGAAATCGAAAACGCGCTCAGTTATTATCAGACGACCTTCTTGCGGCAGCTTCCGGCGCTTTACGCGGAACTCGAGGAATGGCTGGGCGTGCGCGATCTGCCCTGTTTCCTGCGCATGGGAAGCTGGATCGGCGGGGATCGCGATGGCAATCCCAATGTCAATGCCGAGACGCTGGACATTGCCCTGCGGCGTCAGGCGGAAGTGGCCCTCCGCCATTATCTCTCCGAGGTGCGCGCGCTCGGCAACGAATTATCGCTCTCGCGCCTGCTCGTCGGCTGCTCGCAGGATCTTCTGAGGCTTGCCGAGACATCGGGCGATGACAGCCCGCATCGCGCCGATGAGCCTTATCGCCGTGCCCTCATTGCCATCAAGGGGCGGCTCGCCGCGACCTTGAAGGAACTGACAGGGCAGGAGGATAGCAAGCCGGCCCCGCTCGGCACGCAAGCCTATCCCGATGCCTCGGCCCTGCTGGCCGATCTGGCGATCATCGAAAAATCTTTGGCGGAAAACCACGGAAGGGCTCTGATCGGCCCGCGGCTCGCGCCGTTTCAGCGTGCGGTCAAAGTTTTTGGCTTTCACTTGGCGACCGTCGATCTGCGCCAAAGTTCGGATCGTCATGCCGAGACGATCGGTGAATTGCTGCGTGTCGCCAAGGTTGTCGAGGATTATGATGCGCTCGATGAGAAGGCGCGCCAGGATTTGCTGATGCGGCTTCTGCAAGATCCGCGTCTCCTGCATGTGCCCTATCTGCGTTATAGCGCCCGCACCGAAGAGGAATTGGCGGTCTTCGAGACAGCGCGGCGGCTGCGCCGTTCGCACGGGCCGCTCGCCATCCGTCAATATATCATCAGCCATACCGAAACGGTCAGCGATCTGCTCGAAGTGCTTCTCCTGCAGAAGGAATGCGGCCTGATTGAAGGCCTGATCGGCGATCCTGAACAAAAGCCCCGCGCTGAACTGATGGTCGTGCCTTTGTTCGAAACCATCGAGGATCTGCGCAATGCGCAGGGCATTATGGCCGATTTCTTCGCATTGCCGGGCATGGCGGATCTGGTGCGCGCCTCGGGCGGCGTGCAGGAGATCATGCTGGGCTATTCCGACAGCAATAAAGACGGCGGCTTCTTCACCAGCAATTGGGAACTCTACCGGGTTTCCATTGCCCTCGCCGGTTTCTTCGCGGCGCAGGAAGGCATCGTCCTCCGCCTCTTTCATGGACGTGGCGGCACAATCGGGCGCGGCGGTGGCCCAAGCCATCAGGCGATCCTGGCGCAGCCGCCGGGGACGGCCAATGGCCTGATCCGCCTGACTGAACAGGGCGAGGTCATTTCCTCGAAATATGCGCAGCCGGAGATCGGGCGGCGTAATCTCGAAACTCTGGTCGCGGCCAATATCGAGGCGACCCTGCTCGGGGGCGACGAGGCGCCGCCGGAAGCTTTTCTCGAAGCCGCGCATTTCCTGTCGGAGGCGAGCACCAAGGCCTATCGCGGCCTTGTCTATGATCTGCCGGGTTTCGTCGATTATTTCTATGCGGCGACGCCGATCGCCGAAATTGCCGATCTCAACATCGGCTCGCGCCCGGCTTCACGCAAATCGAGCCGCAAGATCGAAGATTTGCGCGCTATTCCCTGGAGCTTTTCCTGGGGTCAGGCGCGGGTCAGCCTGCCTGGCTGGTTCGGTTTCGGCACGGCGGTCGAGGCCTTTCTAAACGACGCGCCAGAAGAAAAATTGGCTTTGCTCCAGCGCATGGCACGGGAATGGCCGTTCTTCCACGCGCTTCTTTCCAATATGGACATGGTTCTGGCCAAGGCGGATCGCAAACTCGCCCGCCGCTACGCCGCCCTGGTGCCGGACCAGGCTTTGGCCGAACGGATTTTCGGGATCATTGATACAGAATGGACGCGCACGCTTCACGCGCTCGACGAGATCACGGGTGTGCATGAGCGGCTGGCCGATAATCCAGCCTTGGCGCATTCGATCAGCAGGCGGTTTCCCTATATCGCGCCTTTGAACCATCTGCAGGTCGAATTGCTGCGCCGCTGGAGGCTCGGCAAGACGGATGCGCGGACCTATAACGGTATTTTGATTTCGATCAATGGCATAGCGGCGGGTCTGCGCAATTCTGGATGATTTTCGCCGCATACATGAAACACACCGATTACGCGCAATTCTAATGAGATTCCTGACAAGGACTTAAACAAAGAATGGTTTCCTGAAAGCGGAATGAGCCGACCAGGCGCGTCGATGAACACGCATGGCCGGGACCGCTTTTAGGAGAATGGCATGTATCCGATGCGCTCTGTCTCGGTCCGGCGGGAGAATGCCGGTCGGGAAACCACTGATCTTGAAGCCCCTGATCTCGAAGCGAAGGCCCGGACTCGTGACGGCGAGACTGATCACGTATTCTCGGCAACAATGCTTGTGCCGGGCTGGCGCGTGCAGGAACGCATCGCCTTCCATGCCCAGCGCCAGCCGGACGAAATCGCCCTTGTCCAGGGGCCTGTCCGCCTGACCTATGATCAGATCAACGCGAGGGCCAATCGCCTCGCGCGCTATTTCGTGTCCTTGGGATTGCGGCCAGCGGCGCCGGTTGGCCTGTGTATGCGCAATGGTCTCGTATCCATGATCGCTTGTCTCGCCGTGCTCAAGGCTGGCGGCGCTTGCGTCCCGCTTGATCCCATCATGGGACCCCATTGGCTCGCCGCTTTCATCATCCAGGCGGGGATTGATGTCGCGATCGTGGACGATCACCATGCACTCGATCTTTTCGAAGATGCCCCGCGTCTCAATCTGCTCGATTATGAAAGCATCTCGGCGGCGGCGGAGTTAGAATCCGATGCCGATTTCGACATCGCCTGGGATACGGATTCCCTGGCTCTGATCCTGCCGGTCTCGCAGGTCGCGGGGCCGCGTGGCGTGGAAATGACCCATCGGGCCTTGCATCATTGTTGTGATCTTGCGCATGGTCTCGATTTTTCCGCTGCGACCGTGGCTTTGCAAATGGTCTTTGCTCCGCAAGAATTGGCTTGGTTTCAGAACCTGAGCCTGCTCATTGCCGGCGGCAGGCTCGTTTTTTATGGCGCCATCTGGCCGGAGACGGCGGAGATCGCGAATCTGATCCGTTCCGAGACGATCGACACGTCCTTTCTCACGCCGAGCCTTTGCGGTTGGCTCCTTGACGAGGATCCAAGCCTGTTCGCGCCTCTGGAGCGGGTCGTGATCGGCGAACAGGATTTGGCACCAGTGCCTCTGGCACCGATCCATTTGCGTATTCTTCTGCGCCAACTCGTCAAAAGGGGTGTTAAAGGCGCAACCAAGGGTGAGATCGTGTTGCTCTATGGTCCTGCCGAAGCGCCTGCCGCCCTGATGACGAGGCTCTGGCATGAAGATGATGCGGATGATGTCACACGGATCGTACCGGAGCCTCTCAACAATGCCCGCGTTCAGCTCCTCGACACGCGGCGGCGCCCCTGTCCCGATGGCGTCCTCGGTGAAATTTGTCTCGGTGGTGAAGGATTGGCGAGCGGCTATCGTCGTGATGAAAGACTCAGCCAGCAAAGTTTCATTCCTGATCCCGCTCAGCCCGAGGACAAGCTGTTCCGCACAGGCGATTACGCGCGGCGTCGCCTGGATGGCACGTTCGAAAGACTTGGCCGGCTCGATGAAAAAGTCATTTTGAGCGGTTACCGGGTCGAATTGAAAGCCATCGAACGGGTTCTGAGAGCGCAAAAGGGCGTGGCCGATGCTGTGTGTGATTATCGCCGCAGCCGCGCCTATGGGGAATCCGTGATTGCCTTTTTCGTTGAGGCGAGTCCCGGCGCGATCAACGAAACGCGGCTTCTTGCTGCCTTGCGCCGGCTGCTGCCGCCTTTCATGGTGCCGGATTTCCTACGCAAGCTCGAAACTTTGCCGCTTTTGCCGGATGGTCATCCCGACCGGCAGGCTTTGGCCGCTCTTCCCATGTTCGCACCGTCTCCGAAACAACGCCAGCCATCGTTTGGGATGAGTAAGGAGTTTCTGCGCGGAGCCCTGCGCCGTTTCGGTCTCGGACGGGTGCCAGAAGACAAAGCCATTTCTGGTTGAGCGGCTTTGAAAAGAAATGATATCAGAGGGTTTGGTTTGACCCATCAAAGCATCAAACCCAAAAGTGATCATCACTTTTGGGTTTGAGTTTATCCATCGACGATGATGCTTTCGAGATCGATCAGCTATTGGCGCCGAAGCCGCGGGTCGATTCGAACAGGAACCATGTCCGACGTTCGCCTTCATCGATCCAGTTTTCGATCAGGCTGGCGGTCGCGACATCATGGGCCGCGTCGCAGACACCATGTAATTCCCGCAGATAGGCGACCAATTGCTTATTATCGTCGCGCAGCTCCGCAAGCATGTCCTGCGGCTCGACATATTCGGCGTCATTATCGGCGATACGTTTTTCACTCGCGATCTGGCCGATGGAATGCAACGTTGTCGCGCCGATCTTGCGAGCTCGCTCGGCGATGGGGTCGGTCATGGCGAAGATCTGCGTCGCTTGCTCATCGAGCAGCAAATGATAATCGCGGAAATGACGGCCGCTGACATGCCAATGGAAGTTCTTCGTTTTCACGTAAAGAGCGAAGACATCAGCGAGGAGCCGCTTGAGACCCGCCGCAACTTCGCGCACGTCATTAGCGTGGAGATCCGTCGGCGTGCCGAGATATTCTTCGATATGAGTGACACTCGCGGATTGAGATTTTGCCATAAATCCTTGCTCCTATCGATAGAGCAAGGGGAATGCGCAGATTGCAGCGAAGTTCCGACTTGCGCAGGCTGGTCGGACACGGCCCGCCAGCACCGGCACCTTCGTATTTTCGAGGAAATATGAAAGTTTTCAGGAGCTAGCGGGAGCGAAAGAATTGTGAATCCTGTTCGGTCACGATGCCGTGAAAAAGAGAAGGCTTCGCTTCGGCGATCGCGAACCATTGAAGATCGGGTCGGGCCAAAGCACCAAAATTCTACCGCATACAATACTAGGCACGGTGCTGATTCATCTGTTCCTCAAACACATCATGGGATGCGACAATCAGGAGGATGATCACTTAGTCTTGAAGGCCGAGCGCTATTCTCACCTTCTGCGAATAGCCATAGACATCCTCACTCAAATGGAGATGTCCGAACCGATCGACGGTGGCGGTGAAATATTCCAGATGAATGGGCAGGGGCTTCGGCAGGGTGATATAGCGTTCCTTCTCCCCGAACAGGCCTTTGATGCGGCTTTCACTCCATTTCGGTCCAAGGACCGCTTCGGCAAAATGATAGGGCTCGTCGACCCGCACGCAACCGTGGCTGAAGGCGCGCTTGTCTTCTTCGAAATAATGCTTGGATGGCGTATCGTGGAGATAGACCGCATAATCATTGGGGAACATGAATTTGATGCGGCCGAGCGCATTGCGTTCGCCGGGCGGCTGGCGCACGACGAGATGCCCATCCCTTTTGAAGACTTCATAGCCGAGGCGATGCAGATAATTCGGATTGGCCGCGAGTTTCGGCAGCATTTCCTTTTTGAGGATCGAGGCCGGCACGTTCCAATAGGGATTGACGATCAGAAATTGCATCACATGGGAAAAGATCGGCGTCGGCGTTTCTTCCTTGCCGATGACGACACGGTGACGGCTCACCACCTCGTCCTTCTCGATGACGGCGACCTCGAAATCAGGCAGGTTCACCTCGATCCGATCGTGGCCGAGATCGTGCGGCATCCAGCGCCAGCGCTCCATATTGGCAAGAATTTCATGTTCGACATGCGGCGATAAAGGGGTGGCCGATAGCCGCGCACCCGAGAGAATGGCGCTGGTTTGCGGGGTGAGAACACCAGAAGCGGGCAGGCCATTGGCCCGCTGAAAATCGGCGACGGCCATGGAGACTTCGGAGTCATAGATTTCGGACGCGCCGTTTTCCGTTTGACCCTTGTCGAGTTTGCCATCGAGGCTCAACCGCGCCCGGATCAAAGCGACGCGCGGATCCCGCATACCGACGCGCAGAGGCGGGCCGGAGGGAATGAGCCGCCGAGCAACCGGCTGGCGTTCTTGCCGCATGGCGACGAGTTTGTCGCGCAAGGCGACATAGCCTTCCTGCTGCGGATTAAAACCGCGCAGGATCGTACCGGCCTCGGGGCCTGCTGCCGCGACGCTGGCGAGAATCAGGGAGGGGTCGGCAATCTCTGGCCGCGCGCCGATCAGCTTGCCGATCTCGTGTGGATCGATCCGACTGCCGCTTGCTTGCCGGCCATAGGCGACGACGGCCTCGGATAGGGCAAGATCGAGCGCCGCCTGCCGCGTTTCATCGAGGTTTGAATCGGCACTCGCATTGTCCGGGGGCAAAGCGGGAAGACGCGGGCCGAGATCAAGGCCATCTTCAGCCGCCGCCGCAAGACGCGGCAACAGGCTTCTCGCGGCGCGATTGGGATGGCCATCTGTAAACCAAAGCAGTGCGAAATCGCGCGCCGCGTAGAAGGCCGCGATCGCCTCGCGCTCACGTCTTTGTTCAGTGATGTGGGGGCCAGTGACAGGGCGCTCGGCACGGTCCTCGATCAGCTTTTGCAACGCGCTCGCCGGAATGGCTGGCGCCATGGCTGTTTCCGGCTTTTTGTCCGTGGCACTGTCCGGTTTGACGGAATCTTCGGACTGGACCGTCGGGGGCGTGGACGAAGCCGGCAGGGGAGAGGGCGCGCGGACCGACCGGAGTGTGTCGGCCTCGTCGGCATCTGTCTTGGCAAACTGGGTTTTGATGAAAGGCCGCTCGGTCAGCGGAATTTTGGCCAGTGGAATTTTGGCTGCTGGCGTTTTGCTGGGCGCAAGAGTTTCGGCGAAAGCGTCGGACAATCCGCCCGGCATGCCGAGCCCCGCGATCATCAACAAGGCGAGGCGAGAGGGCCGCGACGCGGCGGGACCCCGGCTCTTCCCAGGCGACCTCATCTTCGTCCCCTCTCACTTGATGGCGTGATGCGAAGTTTGGAAATTCATTCAGCCGAAAGTTATATTCAAGGCAATGCATGATTGCGCTGAAAAGCTCCGGCCAAGAGATTTTTATGCACAGGTGGCTCGGCTGCAACACCAAGCGGGCATGGAAGCAGTGCGCCACCGGTTTCAGGCGGCTGCACCGGCACGGTTTAACAAGCCTGCCATCGGATCGCTCAGGCCAAGCGGATCACCTTCCGCGCCCTGTTGCAATCCATATTCTTTCAACTTGCGATAGAGCGTCGAACGGCCGATGCCCAGCTTGCGCGCCATGGCCGACATTTGTCCGCGATAATGTATCAGCGAGAAGCGGATGATTTCCGCCTCCAGCCGTTCGAGCGGCAGGATTTCACCTTCATCATCAAGCAGACGCAGGACATGCGGATCACGTAATTCGACAGGCACGAATTCGGTCTCGCGCGCCGGCTGCAGGGCGACGGGGAGGGGGGCCGGCGGCACGCAAATGTCGAAGCCATGAACATGGGCGGCGATCTGCGGAAATTCGGTGACGGTCAGTTCATCGCCATCAGCGAGGACCACAGCCCGGAACACGGCATTTTCCAATTGCCGGACATTGCCCGGCCAGTCATAGGCGCAGAGCAGCGCCTCGGTCTCGGGGGTGAGGCCGCGCAGGGGCTTGCCTTCCTCCGCCGCGAAGCGGGTGGCGAAGGTCCGGGCGAGTTCGGTGATATCCTCGCGCCGGGCCCGTAACGCCGGCACATGGATGGGGAAGACGTTCAGGCGATAATAAAGATCCTCGCGGAACCGGCCGCGTTTGACCTGTTCGATCAGGTTGCGGTTGGTTGCGGAAATCAGCCTGATATCGACCTTGACCGGCCGTTTGGCGCCGATCGGATCGACCTCGCCTTCCTGCAGGGCGCGCAGGAGCTTGACCTGCGTTTCGAGCGGCAATTCGCCGATTTCATCGAGAAAGAGGGTGCCGCCATTGGCCTCGACGAATTTGCCGACATGCCGCTCATTGGCTCCGGTAAAGGCACCCTTTTCGTGGCCAAATAGGATGGATTCGACGAGGGGTTCGGGAAGCGCGCCACAATTGACGGTGATGAAGGGCTTGCCGCGCCGGTCGGAGAGACCCTGAATGGCGCGGGCGATGACTTCCTTACCGACCCCGGATTCCCCTTCGAGGAGGATCGGAATGGTCGATTTCGCGGCGCGTTCGCCGAGCCTTATGACGCGCTCCATGGCCTCGCTGCCGGCAATGAGATCCTTGAAGGAGAGAGCCCCTGCGGCATGGCGGTTCATGCGGCGGATTTCGTCTTCCAGCGCGTCGGCGCGAAGCGCGTTCTTGATCGAGACTTGCAGCCGCTCAGTGCCGACTGGTTTCACGACGAAATCGGCGGCGCCGGCGCGCATGGCGGCGATGACCGTTTCGATTGAGCCATTGGCGGTCTGAACGATCGCCGGCACGCGATAGCCTTCCTTACGGAGGGTTTTTAAGACGCCGAGGCCATCGATATCAGGCATGGCGAGATCGAGGATCAGAAGATCGAGCGGCGCATGGCCATGTCCTTGGCCCTGAGCCTGGCCTTGCGCCTTGACGCGGGCCAGCGCGGCTGCGCCGTTATCGACGGTTTCGGTCACATAACCGAAACGCTGCACCTGCGCCTCGAGCAGGCGGCGTTGGACCGGATCATCATCGGCGATCAAAATTCTAGGAGACATGGGACCTCATCTTCAGGGCTGACCGCCAAATGGTCGTTCAGGATCGATCCCAATGCTCGCTCAGGCCGATCACCCTTGTCCCCATGCTCCTCTATGACGGTAAATGGGCCATTAATGTCGCCGTCAACCTGCCCTGAAAAGAAACAATCACGTTCAAGCCGAGACCGTGGCGTGTCATTTTGTGAATCCGATCGAAGGCGCCGATCGCGATCGGGTTCAGGGTGAGGTTGTGGGACCGCTCTTGAATTTTCGCCATCGCTTTGAAGAAGCGAAAATTCAAGAAAGGAACCAAAGGTCGTTCTTCACGACCTTTGGCATGACGTGGCGCATCTCATGAAGTGCAGGGCTTTGTGATATGAAATGGCTGATTTTAAGAAATTTTTTATGAATCGATTCGCATTCACGAATAGAAACAGACCATGCGGCCAAATGAAGCAGTTTTGGCTTGCGCTGACCGTACTTAGCTGAGAACTTGAGGGACAAAATCACCTTATCGAGCGCAAACGATCCTTTGCGCGTCCGAAACCCTTACCTGCCCCGCGCGAGCGATGATGGTATGAGTTTGGTCGTCAGCAAATCCGTTTGATTTTATTCTCTTGGTGCCTATTTCATGATGGACGACGGTCAGGGAGCATCCTTGAACCGTTTCAATGAAATCAATGTGGGAAGGAGAATGTCATGCAAGGACCTCAACGTCTTGGTACTTTACTCGCCGGTTTCGCTTTCGCCAGCGTGATCGCCATGGGCGCGGCGCTCGCGGGGGGCACCCCCAATGACGCGGCCGGTGCCCAGGGTCATAATGCACCCTCCATCGCAGCCCCCACCGAAGGGGTCAGCGAGGGGAACCCGAACGCCAAGATCCTGCCCTATAGCTCCCTCGACCAGAAATCCGATACCGAGGAAGCCAGCGCGGCGCCGGAAGAACACGCAAAGTAAGCGGCACGACTCTTCTCGCAGAGTATCAGTCCAAAAAGAACCCGTTTTGGACTGATTTGACGTGTTGTCGGAGATCGCGAGCCTCGGTCCTGAAAGAACGATGCTCGGCCTTTTGTGCGTTTTGTGAGTGCTATAAACCTTTCTGATCGCATCAAATGATCCTAAAAGCGGGACATGCTTTTGGGATTATGGTCGGTTTGATGCTGTTGCCTTTTTTCAAGGTGAGGGATGTCATGCAGGAAAACCAACGTTGCAGTGGGTTACTGGCCGGTTTTGCCCTCCTCGGCATCGTCGTGGGCGTTTTTGTGAGCGTCCTGGCCACGGGAGTGGCGTTCGCTGGCGGCACACCCAATGATGCGGCGGGTGCCCAGGGTCATGATGCCCCATCCTCCGCCGAGCCAACGCCCGAAATCAGCGAAGGCAGCCCCGATGCCAAGGTTCTGCCCGATGACGATGATCCGGAAGATGTCGATGCGCCGTCGGAACGATCCGTGAGATAGCGATCCGCGAAATAGAATGACGTCAACCAGACGGTTCAAGCCGAAGTCCCAGGGGAAGCACCTGCCGGGGCTTCGGCTTTTTGTTCGAAAACGGGCTTTTTCTGCTTTAACCATGAATGTTGCTTCGCCGGCATATGATTCCGTTTACGAATTTTTGCTGTTTTCAAGACTTCGAAAAAAATCGCAAATATTCCAACGCCCTTTCACTCCCCCGTTTCGACGAGAATGTCCAAATGACACCACGTACTGCTCCCTACGGGACCTGGCTTTCGCCGGTTACGACCGATCTTATGACCGAGGCAGCGATCGGGCTTGGGGGGCTCGCCGTCGATGGGACAGATCTGTACTGGCTCGAAACGCGCCCAAGTGAAGGCGGCCGCACGACGCTTTGCCAGCGCCAGCAGGATGGCACGATCGTCGAACGCACGCCGGCGCCTTTCTATGTTGGCACACGGGTTCATGAATATGGCGGCGGCGCCTATGCGGTCGAAAACCGGACCATCATCTTCAGCGATCGCCGCGACGGATCGGTCTGGATCATCGAGGGCCAGGGGGAGGGAGCGGCGCCGCGCCGTATTCCGACGTCGGAAAATTGTCGCTACGCCGATTTCATCTTCGATCCGAACCATCCGCGCGTGCTCTGTGTCCGCGAGGATCATCGCGACAGGCCGCCGACCGATCCCAAATCCGCGATCGTCTCCTTGCCGCTCGATGCCTCGGACAAGGAGAGGGTGATCGTCGAGGGGCCGGATTTTCTGAGTTCTCCGCGCCTTTCACCCGATGGCAAGATCCTCGTCTGGTTGTCCTGGGAGCATCCCTTTATGCCCTGGGACTGGACGCGGCTGCATCTTGCGCCCCTCACGCTCTATGGCTCGATCACGCCGGCTGTGGTGCTCGCCGGCCGCGAGCGTGAATCCATCGTGCAGCCGGGTTTTGCACCTGATGGCACGCTCCATTTCTGTTCCGATCGCACCGGCTGGTGGAATCTTTATGCCTTGCGAGGCGATAAAATCGTGCCCGTGGCGCCGGTCGACGCAGAGATCGGCGGGCCGCATTGGGTCTTCGCCCAGCATTATTATGCCTTTTTGCCAGACAAGCGCCTCGTCGCCTCCATCGTGCGGGACGGTATCAGGACGGCTTGCGTGATTGATGGAGACGTGATTACGCCGCTGTCGCTCGGCCAGGGCCAAGCGGGGCAGGTGGCGGATTGTCCGCAACCGATCGGTCAAGGCCTCGCCTTTCTCGCGACGCCGCCGACGGCGCCGCCCGCCTTGAGCCTTGTCGATAAGCCCGAGGCCACAAAGATTCAAATTGTGCGGGTCGCGGCTCCCGCCGTGATCCCTGAGGAGACGATCTCAATCGGGGAACCGATCGATTATCCGAGCCGAGGCACGATTGCGCATGCCTTCTGGTATGCGCCGAAAAACGCCGATTATCAGGCTCCTGACGGCACATTGCCGCCGCTCGTCGTGCTCTCGCATGGCGGTCCGACGAGCATGACGACCAATCATTTCACGCTCTCGGTGCAATGGTGGACGAGCAGGGGTTTCGGCGTCGTCGATGTCAATTATGGCGGCTCGACCGGCTACGGCCGCGATTATCGCCGGGCGCTCGATGGGCAATGGGGCCTTGTCGATGTCGAGGATTGCCAGGCGGCGGCGCTTTATCTCGTGGAAAAGGGCCTGGTTGATCCCAACCGCATCGCCATCCGGGGCGGCAGTGCCGGCGGCTTCACCACTTTGGCGGCGCTCACGACGACACAGACGTTCAAGGCCGGCGCCAGTCTCTACGGCGTCGCCGATCTCATGCTGCTTGCGCGTGATACACATAAATTCGAATCGCGCTATCTCGATGGCCTCATCGGCCCCTTGCCGCAGGCGAAAGCGCTCTATGCCGAGCGCTCACCGATCAATCACATCGATCGGCTCACCTGTCCCGTGATCTTCTTTCAAGGCGAGGACGACAAGACCGTGCCGCCGAACCAGGCGGAAACCATGGTCGCGGCGCTCGAGGCCCGGCATCTTCCGGTCTCCTATTATCTCTTTGCCGGTGAAGGTCATGGCTTTCGCAAAGCCGAAACCATCCGCCGCGTGCTCGACCTCGAACTCGGCTTTTACGGCCGTGTCTTTGGCTTCGAGCCGCCCAATTTAAGCGAGCGCGTGGTCATATCTCTCATCGGGGACGATCATGAAGGATGAGTCTCGATGGGCTCTTTCTTCTCCCAAAGCGTAATCCCGGATGGATCGGCGGCTGCGGCAGCTTCGCCGATTCCGCGCCCGCGCAAGCAAAGATCCGGCGCGATCTCGGCGAGAGGCAAGAGGACAAACGGCCGGTTAAACAATTCCTTGTGCGGCAGGATCAGGTCTGGATCATCCAGCCATTCATCATCATAGAAAAGAATGTCGATATCGATCACGCGCGGTCCCCAGCGGATCGTCTCCTGGCGGCCGATGGTCTTTTCAATATCCTTGAGCGCGGCGAGCAGGGCATGCGGCGCAAGGCGTGTCGTTGCGAGCGCGCAGGCATTGGCGAAATCCTCCTGCTCGCGATAGCCCCAAGGCGCGGTGCGATAGAGGGAGGAGATTTTTGTGATCCTGGCCACGCCCCGCTCCATGAGCAGATCGATGGCGCGGCGGATATTGCCGGGCCTGTCGCCGATATTGCTGCCGAAACCGAGGCCGATCGGAACCGCTTTGTCAGGCATGAGCGCGCGCATTCCTGATCGCTGAAAAGATCTTGAAGGCGGCGACGTGCTCCGCGACATCATGCACGCGAAAAACTGAGGCTCCCCGTGTGGCTGCCACAAGATTGGCGGCGAGGGTTCCGATCAGACGATGATCGACATCGGCGTCGAGCAGAGCGCCGATAAAGGATTTGCGTGAGACGCCGACAAGAATGGGCAGGCCATAATCGCGCAAATGGTGGAGCTCTCTCAAGACGAGAAGATTCTGAGCCGCCGTCTTGCCGAAACCAATGCCAGGATCAAGCATGATGCGTGATGACGGGATGCCCGCCTTCTCGGCAAGATGCAGGGAACGGTCGAAGAAGCGGTGCAGATCGGCGAGAATATCGAGTTGCGCATCGATGTCCTCCCGGTTGTGCATCATGACAAGCCCGGCGCCGGTCTCGGCGATCGTATCGGCCATGGCCGGATCCTTCCGCAGGCCCCAGATGTCGTTCACGATCGTGGCACCAAGCGCGACGGCGCGGCGGGCGACTTCGGCCTTCATCGTATCGATCGAGACCGGCACGTTCACCGCCCGACAAATCTTGCCCAGCAAGGGATCGAGCCGCGCCAATTCTTCAGCCGCCGAGACGGGCCTATAGCCGGGCCTGGTCGATTCCGCACCTATATCGATCAGATCGGCACCCTCGGCCACGAGCTGTTTCGCCCGCGCGAGCGCCGCCTCGCTTGCATTGAACCGGCCACCATCTGAAAAAGAATCCGGTGTCAGATTCAAGATCCCCATGACCACGGGCTTTTCCCAGCACCGGGAAAACAAAAGATCGCGGCGCAGGGAAAGATCCCCGGTAGGGGCCAGATCGCCGGCCGATGGGTCTGATGCTCGAGCTATGACGTAAGCCTTTATAAAGACGAAAAATTCGTTCAAAGAGGATTCGAAGAGAAGGGACCGTTTTGCCGAGCGGCCTTGTCCTCGCCTGCCCGAGGTTCTACTTCAGTCTATACCGATCGCAATCTGGGATCTTCAATAAGGATCTCAAGTCCAGAGATCAAAAGCCCGAGGACCAAAAGCCCAAGGATCAAAAAACATGTCTCATCCCGGCAATTTCTTCGTCGGCCTTGCCGTCGCTGCCGTCGGCGTCGTTCTGTTCCTCGGTCTGGTGAATATGACGCGAGGCGGCAGTCCGAATTTATCACAAAAGCTGATGCGTTGGCGCATAGGCCTTCAATTCGTGGCGATCCTGATCATTCTTGGCGTGCTTTTGTACCGGGAAGGGATTTGAGGAGAGGCCATCGACGGCTCCAGGAGGGACGAATGCTATGGTTGTCTTGACGAGAATCTATACCCGTGGCGGCGATGGTGGGACGACCTCTCTGGGGACCGGCGAGAGGCGTAAGAAACAGGATTTGCGGATCGAAACTTACGGCACTGTCGATGAGGCCAATGCCTGCATCGGTCTTGCCCGGATCCATACCGCCAGCGAGGCGGCTCACGCCAAGCTCGACGCCATGCTTTTATGCATCCAGAACGATCTGTTTGATCTCGGCGCCGATCTCTGCATGCCGGAAAATACCGCGGCCAATCCCAAGGTTGAGGCTTTGCGCATTCTGCCGGCCCAGGTTGAGAGGCTGGAACGCGACATCGATACGATCAATGCAGGGCTCGAGCCTTTGTCCTCCTTTGTCCTTCCGGGGGGCACACCGGCGGCGGCGGCGCTGCATCTCGCGCGCACCGTTGCGCGGCGCGCCGAACGCCTGCTGTGCGCTTTGCGGGAGACGCCGGGCGAGAGTGTGGGCGCACCAACGCTGGCCTATCTCAATCGGCTCTCGGATTTCCTGTTCGTTGCGGCGCGTCATGTCAATCAGCAGGGCGCGGGGGACGTGCTCTGGGTGCCGGGCTTGAACCGATGATCTCGCCTCGAGGCGTTCATAATTTACGACAGGACGATGAAATAACCTCCTTTTTTCCAGAAAAACCTTTGCCTTTAAAGAAAATCACGTAAAATTTCGGGCCTGGATTTGACCGGAAGGCCAAGAGTCCTCTAAGATCATTGCGTGCCTTGCCGCCTTCGGGCGGCAATTTGATTTTTAGGCGTTTCGCACGCGAAGACGCGGGACCCCACGTCGGGCTTCCTGCCACATGCGTTGCACGCCTTGCTATCCAACTTCGCGGAGCCGCCAGTGACTTCGTCGCTGCTTCCCACCTATGCCAGGGCGCCGATTGCTTTCGAGCGGGGCGAGGGTGCTTGGCTGACCTCGACGACGGGTGAACGCTTTCTCGATTTCGGCGGCGGCATTGCCGTGGCGAGCCTTGGCTATAGCCATCCCCATCTCATCAAGGCGCTTCATGAGCAGGGCGACAAGCTCTGGCATACGTCAAATCTGTTCCAGATTCCTCAGGCCGAACGCCTGGCTGAACGGCTCACCGCCGTGAGTTTCGCCGATTTCGTCTTTTTCACCAATTCCGGTGCGGAGGCGATGGAAGGCGTGATCAAGACGGCGCGCAAATATCATGCGGCCTGCGGCCATCCGGAAAAGAACCGCATCATCACGTTCCAGGGCGCGTTCCATGGCCGCACGCTCGCGACCATCGCCGCCGCCGGCAATGAGAAATATCTTGACGGTTTCGAACCGCGTCTGCCGGGCTTCGACAATGTCCCCTTCGGCGATCTTGAGGCGGTCAAGGCCGCGATCAAGCCCGAGACCGGCGCGATCCTGATTGAACCCATTCAGGGCGAGGGCGGCATTCGTGTCGTCTCGCCGGATTTTCTGCAAGCCTTGCGCAAGCTCTGTGACGAACAGGGCCTGTTGCTCCTCTTGGACGAGGTCCAGAGCGGCGTCGGGCGCAGCGGCAAGCTCTTTGCCTATGAATGGGCGGGCGTGGAGCCGGATGTCATGGCGATTGCCAAGGGCATCGGCGGTGGTTTTCCGCTCGGTGCCTTCATGGCGACCCGGGAAGCCGCCAAGGGCATGGTCGTCGGCACGCATGGTTCGACCTATGGGGGCAACCCTTTGGCGACGAGCATCGGCAATGCCGTGCTCGATATCGTGCTGGAACCGAGCTTCCTCGCCCATGTCGAGGCCACCGGGGTGCTGTTGCAGCAAAGGCTCGTCGCTTTGCGGGAACGCCATCCAGAGGTGATCGCCGAATTGCGAGGCGCAGGTTTGATGCGTGGGATCAAGGTTACCCTTCCGGTCGCGGATTTCGCGGCGGCGGCACGCGCCGAAAAGCTGCTCGTCATCCCGGCGGGCGATAATGTCGTGCGCCTCCTTCCGCCGCTCATCATTGGCGAAGAGGAAGTGGATGGCGCGATCGAGCGTTTGGACGCGGCTTGCGCGGCGCTCAAAGCCCGAATCAACGCCAATAGCTCCTCTCTCCTGAGCGGAGCCGCTGAATGACGCCTCTCCCTGTGTCCGATCTCATCGTGCAGCCCAAACATTTTCTTGATTTGTCCCGGCTTGAAGCCAAGGATCTCCGCGCTATTCTCGATTTGGCGGCGGGTTTGAAGGCCAAGCGCCGGCGTGGCCAAAAAGCCAAGGAGCAGCCGCTCGAGGGCAAGGTCCTGGCGATGGTGTTTGACCAGCCCTCGACCCGCACCCGCGTTTCCTTCGATCTCGCCATGCGTGAGCTGGGCGGCGAGACCATCATGCTGACCGGTCAGGAAATGCAGCTCGGGCGCGGCGAGACCATCGCCGATACGGCGCGCGTTCTCTCGCGTTTCGTCGATGCGATCGTCATCCGCATCCTCAATCATGCCGATCTCCTGGAACTCGCCGAATATGCGGAAGTGCCGGTTATCAATGGCTTGACGAAACTCTCGCACCCTTGCCAGATCATGGCCGATCTCCTCACATTCGAGGAGCATCGCGGGCCGATCAAGGGCCGCACCATCGCCTGGACCGGTGATTCCAACAATGTGCTCGCAAGCTGGATCGAGGCCGCGCGGCGGCTCGATTTCACCTTGAACGTCGCCTGTCCGGCCGAGCTTTCACCCGCGCCCGAGCTCGTCGCTTTTGCCAATGCTCAGGGCAAGAGGCTGAATGTTCTGCGCGACCCCTTCGAGGCGGTGCGCGGCGCCGATGCGGTGATCTCCGATTGCTGGGTATCGATGGGCGATGAGGAAGAGGAAGCCCGCCGTCAGGCCTTGCTCTCGCCCTATCAGGTCAATGCCGAGCTGATGGCGACTGCAGCCAAGGACGCGATCTTCATGCATTGCCTGCCGGCGCATCGTGGTGAGGAAGTCACCGATGAGGTGATCGATGGGCCGCAATCGGTGGTCTTCGATGAAGCTGAAAACCGCCTGCATGCGCAAAAAGGCATTCTCGCCTGGTGTTTTGGAGTAACCGGTTCATGAATGAATCCGCCGCGCGCTTCGTCTCCGATAATGGCGAGGATGACAGCGTGCTGCCTTTCGCCGTGGAGCCGCTCGACGTGCGCGGCCGCGTGGCAAGGCTTGGTCCCTCGCTTGATCATATTCTGTCGCAACATCGCTATCCGGCCCCCGTTGCCCGTCTTCTTGGCGAGGCCGTTGTCCTGACCGTGCTGCTCGGCTCATCCCTCAAAATCGAGGGACGATTCCAGTTGCAGACGCGGAGCGAGGGCGCGGTCGATATGCTGGTTGTCGATTTCGATGCGCCGGACCGATTGCGCGCCTTCGCCCGCTATGATGCGCAAAGACTGGAATTTGCGGAACGCGGCACGGAATTGCTCGGCAAGGGCCATCTCGCCTTCACCATCGACCAGGGCAATGACATGTCGCGCTATCAAGGCGTCGTTGCCTTGGAAGGGCAGGGGCTGGAGGAAGCGGCGCATCAATATTTCCGCCAGTCCGAGCAGATCCCGACCTTCGTGCGTCTGGCGGTTGCGGAAAATATCACCGGTGGCGGGGCGGTCTGGCGTGCCGGCGGAATCATGCTGCAATTCCTGCCGAGTTCCCCCGAGCGGCAGCGGCAGGCCGATCTTCACCCGGGCGATGCGCCGGAAGGCCACGAGACGGAACCCCTGGCCGAGGATGATGCCTGGAGCGAGGCCAAGATCCTGGCCGGAACGATCGAGGATCACGAACTCGTGGATCCGACTCTTTCCAGCGAACGCCTGCTCTATCGCCTGTTTCACGAACGCGGCGTCAAAGTGTTCGCTCCGCAAACCGTGCATGATGCCTGCCGCTGCTCGCGCGATGGCATTGCCCGGATGTTGCGGAATTTCACGCCGCAGGAACGCCAGGACATGATCGGCGACAATGGCAAGATCGGGGTGACCTGCGAATTCTGCTCGACCTTCAGGGAGTTTGAACCCGAGGAACTCGAGACCCCATCGCCGGAAGACTGAGGCTCAGAGTGAGGCTCTTGGCGCGTCCATGACCTTTGCAAGGGCTCCCACTTGCCGCAAGGCCTCGCCCAGAACCATGGCGGCGGCCACCGCGACATTCAGGGAGCGCATCGGAGGCCGCAGCGGAATCACCACACGGGCATCGGCGCTCGCATGGACCGCTTCGGGCACGCCTGCCGATTCGCGTCCCATGAGCAGAATATCATCCGGCCGAAAGGTAAAATCCGTATAGGGCTGCGATGCCTTGGTGGACAGCAGCACGAGGCGGCGTCCGGTTTCGATTTGCCAGGCGCGAAAAGCCGTAAAGGAGACATGCCGCGACAGGGCGACTTGATCGAGATAATCCATGCCAGCGCGGCGAAAATGGCGATCGCTCACCGGAAAGCCGGCCGGCTCAATAATTGCCGCTTCGACACCGAGGCAGGCGCAAAGCCGCAGCATGGTCCCGCAATTTTGTGGAATATCAGGCTGATAGAGCGCGAGCATCAAGCTTGGTTTCGCCTCTGGCCTCTCGCCATCCTCGCGCTCCCTATCAAAAGACATTGATCATTCCATTTTGCTTGCATGCGCCGCGAACCAGAACGGGGCCCACTTTTTCGCGGCGGTCCCTTTCCGGGTGCTGTCGGAAGGGGATTTTCCTTGCCTTTTCAGCTTTATTCAGCGATTGAGACGCCAGGGAAACAAGTGCCGTTTTTCCCTGATCTTAGCCCGACTTCTGTCTTTCGAGGGTGGCGAAGCGTCGCATTGCGGCGCCCTTGAACTTGCTTCTATGACGACAATGCCCGTATGAGCAAGGATAGTGCGCGAACCCGCCGTGCCGTCTTTCATGATTGTTTCGCAAACCATCCTGAAAGATAGACCGGCAGCGCAGCCATCTCTCTCTTATGAAAGTCAGCCTATCGTCCTTTATAAAAAGTCGATAGGAGGGTTTGGCATAGGCATATCACGAGTTCGAGGATCAAGATCTTGGCCACCGCGACGATCGACGCACCGACCCGTAGGGATTTTCTCTTCATCGCGACCGGCGCCATGGGCGTCGTGGCAGCAGGCTCTGTTCTCTGGCCCTTGATTGATCAGATGAACCCTGATGCTTCGACCCTCGCCGCGGCAACGACGGAAGTGGATATTGGCAATATTGCCGAAGGCCAGATCGTGACCGTTAAATGGCGCGGCAAGCCGGTTTTCGTCCGTCACCGCACCAAAAAGGAAATTTCCGACGCCGAGGCCGTGCCGGTTTCCGAATTGCGCGATCCGCAGACCGATCAGTCCCGCGTCCAGAAGCCCGAATGGCTGGTCGTGATCGGCATTTGCACGCATCTTGGTTGTGTTCCGATCGGTCATGAAGGCCAGTACGAAGGCTGGTTCTGCCCCTGCCATGGTTCGGTCTATGACACTTCCGGCCGCATCCGTCAGGGGCCGGCGCCTCTGAATCTCGCGGTGCCGGCTTATCGCTTCGTCAGCGACACCAAGATTTCGATCGGCTGACCCACCCCTTTAATTCTTCCCCCGATCTTTCCCTTTAGCCTTGTGACTGTGTTCCTCACGCCTCGCTCGGTCGTGAAGAGCCAGTCCAAGGCGAAACCCTGAAAGAAGAGACGAGACCGATGAGCGGATCTTCAACTTATGTCCCGAAAAGCGGCCTGGCTCGATGGTTCGAGAGCCGGCTTCCGATCGTGGGATTGATACATTCCTCGTTCATCGTCTTTCCGACGCCGCGCAATCTCAATTATTGGTGGACGTTCGGCGGCATCTTGACCTTCATGCTGGTCGCGCAGATCGTGACCGGTGTCGTGCTGGTCATGCATTATACGCCGGAAACGACCCTGGCCTTCGCCTCCGTCGAACATATCATGCGCGACGTGAACTATGGCTGGCTGCTGCGTTATGCCCATGCCAACGGCGCCTCGATGTTCTTCATCGCCGTTTATATCCACATGCTGCGCGGGCTTTATTATGGCTCCTATAAGGCGCCGCGCGAGGTTTTGTGGATCATCGGCGTGATCATCTATCTGTTGATGATGGCCACCGGCTTCATGGGTTATGTGCTTCCCTGGGGTCAGATGAGCTTCTGGGGCGCCACCGTCATCACCAGCCTGTTCTCGGCGATTCCCTTCGTCGGTGATACGATCACCACTTGGCTGTGGGGCGGTTTCGCGGTCGATAATCCGACGCTCAACCGGTTCTTCTCGCTGCATTACCTGCTGCCCTTCATGATCGCCGGCGTTGTCGTCCTGCATATCTGGGCCTTGCATGTTCCTGGCTCGAACAATCCGGCGGGTCTCGACGTCAAAACCCCCAAGGACACACTGCCCTTCCATCCCTATTTCACCATCAAGGATGGGTTCGGCCTCGTCTGCTTCCTGGTCTTCTTCTCCTGGTGGGTCTTCTATGTGCCGAATTATCTCGGCCATGCGGACAATTACATCGAAGCCAACCCGATGCAGACGCCCGCCCATATCGTGCCGGAATGGTATTATCTGCCCTTCTACGCGATCCTGCGGTCGATTCCCTCCAAGCTCGGCGGCGTCATCGCGATGTTCAGCGCGATCCTGGTCTTCGCCTTCCTGCCCTGGCTCGATACGTCGCGGGTTCGCTCCGCCGCTTATCGTCCGGTCTACCGCTTCTTCTTCTGGGTCTTCGTCGTCTGCGCCCTGCTGCTTGGCTATATCGGCGCCCAGCCCCCGGAAGGCGGTTATGTGCTCGCTGGCCAGCTTCTCACCGCTTATTATTTCTTGCACTTCCTGGTGATTCTGCCGCTGATCGGCCTGTTCGAGACGCCGCGTGAACTGCCTGCGTCCATCGCGGATGCCGTCCTCGGCAAACACGAGGTTGCCGCAACGGCCAGTGCGACCACACACTAAGCTGAAACCAAACAGACACGCGGATGAGACCTGATCGAATGGGTCTCATCCAGCCTGACCAAGACCTAAGGTTTTGGTCAGGCATTGAAGCAACATCATGCGCGATGCCGGATCGAAGTGAGAAGAGATCCTGGTCCAGCGGTCGATAGGCACGAGGAAAGAAGAGGATGAGTCTTTTCAAAAGCGGCAATGGGCGCGGGAAAAGCTGGATGTCGCGGATCGTCGCGGCGGGTTTGCTTCTTTCGGCCTCCGGCATGTCTGCCTTCGCTGAAGAAGGCGGCGCGGAAACCGCGCATCCGAAGCCGCCGCGCCAGGAATGGAGCTTTGGCGGGCCTTTGGGCAAATATGACCAGGCTCAATTGCAGCGCGGCTTTCAGGTGTTCCGCGAGGTTTGCTCCAATTGCCATGCGGCGAAATTCCTGAACTTCCGCAATCTCTCTGAGTCGGGTGGCCCCGGCTTCACCCCGGCCCAGGTCAAGGCGCTGGCGGCGCAATATAAGATCAAGGACGGCCCCAACGAGGCCGGCGAAATGTTCGAGCGTCCCGGCCGTCCTTCGGATGCCTTCCCCTGGACCTTCGCCAATCCTCAGGCCGCGACCGCCGCTCTCGGGGCTCTGCCGCCCGATATGTCGGTTCTGGCCAAGGCGCGGACCTATCAGCGCGGCTTCCCGCTGTTCCTGGTTGATCCGTTTATCCAATATCAGGAGCATGGCGCCGATTACATTTATGCGCTCCTGAACGGCTATACGAATGAGAAAGACCCGAACTGGAACGAGTTCATGCCGGGTCATAAGATCGCCATGCCGAAGCCTTTGAGCGATGGTCTTGTCGCTTATACCGACGGCACACCGCAGACGGCCCAGCAATATGCCAAGGACGTCACCTCCTTCCTGATGTGGATGGCGGAGCCGAAGCTCGAGGAACGCAAGAAGTTCGGTTTCCGGGTCGTGATCTTCTTGGCGGTCTTCGCGGCCATGCTCTATTTCGTGAAGCGCAAAGTCTGGTCGAGCGTCCACGGACATTGATCTACGACAGTTCACACTGTTCTTAACAACATCGGCCCCGAAGCGAATGCGTTTCGGGGCCGATGTTTTTTGGGCTCATCGATAGAGCACTTCCTTCTGGAGCCCCGCATAAAGCGAGGCGACCTGCTCACCATAACCGTTGAAAAGCAGTGTCGGCCTTCGTTCGCCAGTGCCGATAACCTCTTCACTCGCCTGGCTCCAGCGCGGATGCGCGACGGCGGGGTTCACATTGGCCCAGAAACCATATTCGCTAGCCTGCAATTGTTCCCAAAAGGTTTTGGGCCGCTCGGCGACGAGGGAAATGCGGGTGATCGATTTGATTGATTTGAACCCGTATTTCCAGGGCACGGCGAGACGCAGGGGGGCGCCGAACACTTTTCCCAAAGGCTTGCCATAGGCTCCGGTCACGAGAAAGGCGAGGTCGTGACCGGCCTCGGCAATGGTGAGCCCTTCCACATAGGGCCAGGGATACCAGAACTGGCGTTGGCCGGGCGCCATTTTCGCGTCGTGAAAAGTCTCCATCCGGACATAGCGCGCGCCCGACAAAGGGCGGACCTGATCCAGCAAAGCGCGCAGGGGAAAGCCGGTCCAGGGGATGGTCATGGACCAGGCCTCGACACAGCGATGGCGATAGAGCCTTTCCTCCAGCGGAAAGGTGCGTTCCAGATCATCAATGGCATAGTCGCGTGGCGCCTCGACAAGACCATCGACTTTGAGCGTCCAGGGCCTTGTTCTGAGGGATTCCGCTGCCTCGGCGACATTCTTGGTCGCGCCGAATTCATAGAAATTATTGTAATGGGCGTTGACGCGCTCGGGTGTCAGCGGCCGGTCCAAGCTATAGGTCGAATTGGTTTTGGCGGGATAAAGAGAAGCCGAGGAGCCCTCCGCATCGGCCGTGCCGCCGAATTCTGAAAGGCCCGTGGTCAAAAGAGCTCCGGCAGCCACGCTTGTGCGCAGAAAGGCGCGGCGATTGAGAAAAAGGGATTCGGGCGTCGCCTCGCAGGCGGCGATTTCCCATCCACGGCGGCGATGGAACGGCATGATGATTTTTCCCTGTTTTTTGGCGACAGCGCATCGCGCGTGACCTCGTGCCGACTTGGCAATAAAACTCTGGAGCCTGAGCCAGATTTCACGTAAAGGCCTCCTACTTTCTGGCCTCTCTTTCCGCTCTTCTGCCTCTACGGTTGATCGGAAGCTGACGTTACGCAAGAAGGCCGGAAAAATGTGCGAGCCCGAGAGGGGTGCTGATGTCCAAAGCCGTGGTCGGTATTATTGGCGGTTCCGGTGTCTATGACCTGCCGGGTCTCAAGGATTTGCGGGAAGAGCGGGTCAAGACGCCCTGGGGCGAGCCTTCCGATGCTTTGCGCTTCGGCCGTATTGGGGACACCGAGGCGGTGTTTTTGCCGAGGCATGGGCGTGGTCATGTCTATTCCCCTTCCGGCATCAACTATCGCGCCAATATCGATGCGATGAAACGTGTGGGCGTGACCGATATTGTTTCGGTCTCGGCCTGTGGCTCGTTCAAGCAGGAACTCTACCCGGGGCTTTTCGTCCTGGTCGATCAATTTGTCGATCGCACGCAGGGGCGTGAGAGCTCCTTCTTCGGCAATGGCTGCGTCGTGCATGTCTCCATGGCGCATCCGGTTGCGCCTTTGCTGCAAAAAAGGATCGCCGCTGCCGCGACGGCGGAAGAGATTCCCTTTGTCAGCGGCGGCACTTATGTGTGCATGGAGGGACCGCAATTTTCCTCAGGCGCCGAATCCCTTGGTTATAAAAGTCAAAATTTCGATGTGATCGGAATGACCGCCATGCCCGAGGCCAAGCTCGCGCGCGAGGCGGAAATTTCCTATGCGACCATCGCCATGGTCACGGATTTCGATTGCTGGCACCCAGACCATGATCATGTCGATGTCGCCTCGGTAATCAAGGTTGTGCAGGCCAATGCCGCCAATGCCGCGCGCCTTCTGGCGCGGCTCCTGGCCGATTTTCCAGATCAGCACGAGCCCTGTCCGATCGGCTCCGATCGCGCGCTTGATAATGCCTTTTTGACGGCGCCCGACGCGCGCGACCCGGATCTTCTGCAAAAGCTCGATGCCATCATGCAACGGATCAATGCGAAATGAACAAGCCCATCGATTTGAAAAGCGCGATCCGTACGATCTCCAATTATCCCAAGCCAGGCATAGAATTTCGCGACATCACCACTTTGCTTGGTGATGCTCGCGCCTTTCGCCGCGCGGTCGATGAATTGGTCCAGCCTTGGGCCGGGACCAAGGTCGACAAGATCGCCGGCATGGAGGCGCGCGGCTTCATTCTGGGCGGCGCGGTGGCGCATCAGCTTTCCGCCGGCTTCGTGCCGATCCGCAAGAAAGGCAAGCTGCCTCATACCACTGTCTCGATCGCCTATTCATTGGAATATGGTCTCGACGAGATGGAGATTCATGCCGATGCTGTGGTGAAGGGCGAGAAGGTCATCCTTGTCGATGATTTGATCGCCACCGGCGGCACGGCGACCGGCGCTGTCGGTTTGTTGCAGAAGCTCGGCGCGGAAGTCATCGCCGCCTGTTTCGTGATCGACCTGCCCGATCTTGGCGGAGCCAAGAAGATCGAGGCGCTCGGCGTGCCGGTGCGCAGCCTGATCTCTTTTGAAGGGCATTAAACAGCTTCGGGAATGTCGCGCGCCAATCCAAACAATCGGAGGTCAGGATGGATATGCGGCCGGTCTTTCTCTTCGACCTTGATGGAACGCTTGTCGATAGTGTGTATCAGCATGTGCTCGCCTGGCAGGAGGCCCTGGACATCGAAGGAATCCCTTTGTCCGTCTGGCGCATTCATCGCAAGATCGGCATGAGCGGCGGTCTGTTTACCCATCAATTGCTGAGGGAAACGAAGGTCGAAATCAGCCCGGAGCGGATCGACCGGCTGCGTCGCCTCCATGCGGAGGCTTATCGGCACCATGCCGCGAAGATAAAGCCGCTGCCCGGTGCCCGCGAATTGCTGGATACTTTGACGCGGGAGCAAATTCCCTGGGCGATCGCCACCAGCGGACGGATGGAGACCGCTGCCAAAAATCTCGAGGCGCTTGGCGTCGATCCGTCGAAATCGCCGGTCGTCACACGCGATGACGTCAAATATGCCAAGCCCGATCCGGATCTGTTTCTGGCCGCCGCGGCAAGGCTTGATACGCCGACGACCGCTTCGATTGTGGTGGGAGACAGTATCTGGGACATTCTCGCGGCGCGCCGTTGTCAGGCGCTTGGTGTCGGCGTTCTCTCAGGAGGTTACGGCGCCGATGAACTGGAGCGAGCCGGAGCCTATCGGGTCTATGAAGATCCGGCCGATATTCTTTTGCATCTCGATGAATTGGGCGGGCGCCGCTGATCGACGCTCCATAACGGAAAGTGTGCATCCTTTTGGGAGCGGAACTGGCTGAGCGTCCGATGTCTTAAACCATGAGGTGCGGCGATCCATGAAATTCAGCTTTCTCCACGCCGCCGACCTGCATCTTGGCAGCCCCTTGATCGGGCTGGCTGCCAAGGATGAGGACATTGCCCGGCAATTTGCCGCCGCGAGCCGCCAGGCTTTCTCCGACCTCGTTGCTTATGCGATCGAACAGCACATCGCCTTTGTCGTCATCGCCGGCGATATTTATGATGGCGAATGGAAGGATTCCTCAATCGGTCTGTTCTTCAACCGTGAGCTTTCCCGCCTCCATCGGGCTGGCATAGAGGTCGTAATCCTCAAGGGCAATCATGATGCAGCGAGCGTCGTGACGAAGACGATCACCTTGCCGGAAAGTGTGTATGTCTTTCCGACCAATAAGGCTTCGACGTTCAGGCTCGATGATTACCGCGTCGCCTTGCATGGCCGTAGCTTCCCGAACCGGGAAGTGAACGAGAATTATGTCGAGGCCTATCCTGAACCTGTCGCGGGCTGGTTCAATATTGGCGTGCTGCATACATCCTGCGACGGCCGTCCGCCGCATGCGCGTTACGCGCCCTGCAGCCTTGATGACATGCGTCGCCATGGCTATGATTATTGGGCGCTCGGCCATGTGCATGCGCATGAGATCTTGTGCGACGAACCCAAAATCGTCTTCGCGGGCAATTTGCAAGGCCGCAGCATCAGGGAATGTGGTCCCAAGGGCGCGGTGCGTGTCGATGTCGAGGATCAGGCGATCAAGACCGTCACGCATATCCCCTTCGATCAGGCGCGTTTCGGCAAGCTGACGCTCGATCTCGGAAGCGTGGAGGAAGAGGCTGATCTCCTCCGCCTTGTGGAAACAAACCTTGCGCCTTTCGTCAACGAGGCCGGGAAACGGCTCCTCGCTCTGCGCGTCGAATGTATAGGCGAGACCAGCTTGCACCGCGCGCTCAAGGCAGATGCGCAAAGGTTGAGCGATGAAGTGCAGGCAGCGGCGCATCGCGTGAGCGAAAATGTCTGGCTGGAAAAACTCGCGATTGCGACGCGCGAGCCTGCCTCGATGACGGGCATGACCGCCCCCTCCGATCTCGATCTCGCAGGTCTGTTCGCGGCCTGCGAGAAGGACCCGGTCCTGCGTGAAGATGTTGAGCAATTGATCAAGGATGTCAGCCGCAAGCTGCCGCGCGGCTGTAGCGATCAGGGAGAGACACTCATGGCGGAGATTGATGCCTTGATCGAAGATGCCCGTGCCTCGACGCTCGGCCGCGTCCTGCGTTAGATGCGTTTTCGAAAGGCTGTGGATGCGTCTCCTCTCGCTCTCGCTTGAACGCTTCGGCCCCTTCACCGATCGCCTTCTGACCTTTCGTGAGGGCGCGAAACTGCATCTCGTCCACGGGCCGAACGAGGCGGGCAAAAGTTCGTCATTGGCCGCGATCGGCGATCTTCTCTTCGGCATTCCCCGCAAGACACGTTTTGCCTTTGTGCATCAGGAACGCGATTTGCGCCTTGGCGCGACCCTGTTGTCGCGTGAGGGGCTCCGTTTTGATTTTCGTCGTAAGCCCGGTGGAAAAGGCGCCTTGATCGGGGCCGACGGCAATACGCTACCCGATGATGCACTGGCGCCATGGCTGGGCGGTCTCTCGCGTGAGGTGTTTGGCCATGCCTTCGGCCTCGATGCGGAGAGTCTGCGCGCCAATGCTGAAATGCTCCTCGACGCCGAGGGCGATATGGGCGCGAGCCTCTTGGCAGCTGCTTCCGGCTTGCGCGGTCTCGTCACCCTGCGCCAGACCCTCGATGACGAAGCAGACCAGATCTATGGCGAACGCAAGGCTCAGCACCGGCTCTTCTATCAGGCGCTTGCCCGTTACGAGGAGGCGAGCGAGGCGATCCGCAAGGATGAACTCAAAGCGGATGATTGGAAGACGCTCAATGCCGAAATCGAAAGGCTGGGAGCGGACCGTCACTCTCTCAAGGAACAAAGGGTGGATCTTGCGCGGGAACAGGCACGGCTCGAACGATTGAAACGGATCGCGCCGCTGTTCGATGCGATCGACGGACGTATGCGGCAGATCGAGGCTTTGGGTGATCTGCCGGAGGTCCCGCCAGGCTTTGCGCGGCATATCGAAGACGAATTGAATGCGGCCGAAGCCGCGCGCAAGCGTCTCGCCGATTTGCTGGGGGAGAAGCAACGCGCCGAACATGAACTCGCCTCGATCGCAATCGATATACATTTGCTTGATCAGGCCGAGACGATCAGTGAGTTGTTTGCCCGTACGCAAGCTTATGCCGCGAGCCGCAAGGATCTCCCGCGCGTGGTGAGCGAAAGGGATGAGAAGGAAGCGGCATTGCGCCAATGCGGCGCGAGCCTCGGCCTCACCGAGGGCATTTTGCGGGAGGATCAGCAACCAAGTTCCGCCGCCATTGCCCGTGTCACCCATCTCATCAGAAAGGGGCGAGCCGCCGCGAATGAAGTGGAAAGCCTTCGGCACAATTTGCGGAAGGAGGAAGACAGGCAGCGTGACTTATTGCGGGAAAAGGAACGCCTCGGTGTTTTGAGCGATCCCGCGCCCTTGCTGGAACAAATGGCTCGCTTGGGCGCATTCGAGACCGAAATCGCGAAATATACGGATTTACGTCAGAAAATTCGTGCGGAGACACAGGCGCTCGATGAGGCGGCTGCGCGGCTTCAGCCGAGAGTGACAAGGCTCGATGATGTCGTTTCACGGCCGTTGCCGAGCAATGCAACGATCCAGCGGTTTCAAACCGATTTCGCCACGCTCGAGACGGAGATCCGGCGCGAGGAGGAAAAACGCGGCGAGGCTTTGGAACGGGCCGCAAATGCGCGGGAAGAGCTTGCAAGGCTCGCCGGCGAGGGGCCAGTGCCCTCGCGCGAGGCGATATTGGCGGCGCGTGGCGCGCGCGAGGCTCTTTGGGACAAGTTGCGACAAGATTTGCTGAATCCCGGCACTGAGTTGCAAGCGGCCCGCGTGGAAACAATCGCCGCTTTCGATCGCTGCCGTTTGGAAGCCGATGATCTTGCCGATCGCGCGGCGGGAGAGGCACAGAGGATCGCAGCTCATCTGCGCTTCACGCAAAGTCTCAAGGATGAAGAACGTAAGGCCGATGAGGCGGTACACAAACTGGCGGACCAGCGGGCACGCCAGCAAAGCCTTGCCGAAACTTGGGGTGAGGCCTGGGCCGGCAGCGGTCTCACGCCTCTGATGCCCGCTGAAATGCAGGCTTTCGCAATGCAGCTCAATGAGCTTTTGCGGCGGCGTGAGGGGCTTTTGCGCGAGCATGCGGCTTGGACCGAAAGTGAGGCGCGTCTCGCCGTGGCACGCCCAGGCCTCGCGGCTCTGGCCAAAATCCTGAATCTGGAAGTGCTTTCGCTCGAAACCGTTGAAGCGGAGGATCTCGCAAATCTCTACGGCCGGATCGGGCGGCTGGTGCAAGCCCGTAAAGACGCCTGGGACGGCGCGCGCGATCTCGCCGCGCGGGAGCGCCAATTCGCCGAAAGCATTACCGATCTCAGAAATGCGGTTTTGGAGAGCGAGCGCGACCATGCTGTCTTTGCTACCAAGTGGAGTGAAGCGGTCAGCGCGATCGGGCTTCGCCGCGAGGCCCTGATCGAAGAGGCGGAGGCCGCGCTGGATGTCTGGCGACAGGCACCAGCATTGTTCGAGGCGCGTAATAATCGGGCGCGTCGTGTTGAAGGCATGCAACGCGATCAAAAGCTTTTTGAAAGCGAGACGGTGCCGCTCCTGGCCGATGTCGCCCCCGATCTCGCGGCTCTGCCGCATGATCATGCGATTAAAACTCTGCATACGCGGCTCGTGGCCATGCAGAAGGACCAATCGCGACGGGAGGAATGCTGCAAGACCTTGCAGCGTTTCGAGGTCGAGATGTCCAGCGCGGAAAAGACTCTAGAACAGGCCGAGGCGCGTCTTGCTGACCACGCCGCCAGCATAGGGGCCGCGCGCGACGATCTTGCGGGTCTATGGCCAAGGCTGGCCGAGCGTGAGAGTTTCCAGAAGGAGATCGAGGCGAGAAAACAGCAGATCCATGATCTTGCCGACGGATATGCGGAAGCTGATCTACGTGACGAACTGGCGGCGAGTGACCGTGATCGCCTCGATGCCGATCTTCAAGCCTTGCGGGAGGAAGGCGAAAGGCTCGTGCAGAAAAGCAACGAAATCTATGCGAGCCAGGAAAGACATTTGGAGCGGCGTCAGAAACTGGAAGGCGGTGATGGTGTCCAGGCGGAAATCGCCTTGCAGCGGCGGCGTAATGCCGAAGCTGAAATGCTGGCTGCGGCGCGCGATTATGTCGTGAAGAAGATTGGCGGCAAGCTGATCGAGCGCGCGATCACGCGCGCGCGCGAAGAACGGCAAAGCCCTTTGTTGCGGCGCGCGAGCGAGATTTTCGCGCATCTCACGGGGGGAGACTGGGCCGCCATCGAGCAGGAATTCGATGCCGATGACAAGCCGCATCTTGTCGGCCGCAAAAGCCGGGAGACCATAAGACGGGAAGATACAAAAGAGGAGAGTGCGGGAAAGGCGGTGCCGGTCATCGGCATGAGCGAGGGCACGCGCGATCAGCTCTATCTCGCTTTGCGGCTCGCCTATCTGACCGATTATGCCGAGCGCGCCGAGGCCGCGCCTTTTATTGGCGATGATCTTTTCGCCAGTTTCGATGATGTGCGGACAGGCCATGGATTGCGCGCGCTGGCGGCGATCGGTGATCTTGTGCAACCCATTCTTTTCACGCATCATCATCATGTCGTCGAGATCGCCAAGGCGGCTCTCGGTGACGCGGTCGATGTCATCGAGTTATACCAAAGGTCGTAAAGAACGACCTTTGGTTCCTTTCTTGAATTTTCGCTTTTTCAAAGCGATGGCGAAAATTCAAGAGCGGTCCAACGGTCATTTATTATGACCGTTGGTATTATGAAGAGGGAAGCTCAGATCATTTCGGCGTTGAGCTTCAAGCGCCAATAGGACAGGTGTTCCTTCAAAACCTTCCCATTGAAATAGGCTTGTATTTCATCACTCAGCCGTTCGAGCAGAGAAAGAGAACTAGCTCTGATCGATCAGAGCCAGTTCGGCGGCATTTCACTGGTACAGAGCGCAGGCGCCTCCTGACCATCGAACACACCTGCGGGTTTGGCGGATGGTACTTCTGGCTACGCAGACGCCATTAACGAGTGTGCTACCTGGCCCGCAGCCGAGGCGGACTTGTGTGATCATGGCGTCCGGGTGAGGAGTCGGCGCGGGCGTCATTGCTTGCACCGATGTTGCGGCGAATAAGGCAAAGCTAGCGACAGCAATTAACCTGATCATTCTTCTTCTCCCTTTTTAAGTGGGGGGCTTGCTTAAACCGACATTCCCCAAATAGGGCTTCCGAACGAACTGCGGCTTACCTGAATTTGACTCCCTTGATCGACAACCGAAATGCGTCCTTTAGACGGTTTGTTCCGGTTATTTAAAAAATTTATCACCGGGTTTCGGCCTGAAATCCGGGCGGAGCATATTCCCAGCGGTAACCCCTCGCCGCTTTCTCATAGGCGAAGTTATACAAAGCACGCATGTATCCCTGATCGAATAGCACCTTGTGCTCCGCCTGAAAATCATCGCCGATGTAAGCGACGTTGAAGTCTGCGCCAGCACGCATACATGTCAAATAAATACGATAGAGGTCGCCAAGACCAACATAGTTAATCATTATCATGATAGCCTTGCCGGCGATCGAAAGGGTCGCCCTCTGCACATCGCTCCAGTCGGTTGTCAGGCGCGAATTGCGAATCACGTATGCGACCATGCGCTGTCTGCGAAACCCCGTCTTTTCCTGGGCTATGCGCACGACGAGAGTAGGCGGAATAAGAAATGATTGGCTGACAGCGCCGCCATCAACATGCATTTCCTGATAGGATCTGCCATTGGCTTCGACGTCGATCAACACAGGAGGAAATTCCCCTGGTATGGATGCGGACGCAAGGAGGAGCCGGCGGATGAGTTTAAGCGCATCTGAATGGCCGCTTGCGGCGATGGCTCCGATGTTCCACAGGACCGGCACACCGGCATCGAGATTGGCCGTCTGGATTAACAGGAGTCGTCCTTTCTCGTATTCTGCGGCAATCTTGGCAAGTACCGCTTCGTCGAAATAGTGCGCAATAGTTTCAAACAACGGACTCGTGTCGGCCATGGCGTCCTGCCAAAGTGCGGCGAAGGGCGCGAACCTCTCGACGAAGACTTTCGACGGGCTGATATTGGTGTAAACGTCGGTCAGAACCGCATCATATTCAGGGCCCAAGAAAGCGAACGGCGCAGTCAGCGCGCCGGTGCTCACTCCGGTGACAAGTTTGAATTTTGGACGGTCGCCATGTTCGGTCCAACCGACGAGCAGACCAGCGCCAAAAGCACCATTATCTCCGCCTCCCGAAAGCGCCAGGTAATGCCCAGTCGGAAGGATGCCGCCTTGGCTGACGCCAAGGCTGTTGGCTTCGCGAACGAGCGCGAGCTCTTGTTCTGCGGAGAGGGCCCCCGGCTCATCGAGAAAAAAACGCGCATTCGGGAGCCCAAGTACGATCGCATCGCGGCGTTCGGATGGCGGCACAGCAATGCCGCGTCCGACTTTGGAGCAGGCGGATAGTAACGCGAAGGCGGTAGCGGAAAGCCACTGCCGGCGGCTCAAATCGAATTCGCTTCTGCTTCTCATATTTTCACGCCACGACGGCCTAAGTCAGACGTGGGTAAGACATAGGCCTTCGGAAAAAGGTTTTCCAGTGATAAGATTTCCCGCTGAACTGGCATTGCGCAGTCCGCGCCGCTGCGCTCGATCACAGCTTAGTAACAGGTTAACCTTGGAAAGTGCTCTTCGACTGAAGATGCGAATTGCGGCGCCAATCGGCCCGTTGAACAGCCTGATGGTGAATGGTGGCAAGAGGTCGTAGGGTGGCCGAAGCGCAGCGCAAGGATGGGGAGTCAGTCGGATGCGTGCGGCACAGGAGGCTGCCTATCGCTTCCTAGCGGCGATGGCCGAGGATCTTCCGGGATTTGAGGAAGCGGCATGCGCTTTGTTTGCGGGTGATCGCAAAAGGCTCGAGGATGATATGGCGGCATGGCCGCCCGATCTGCGAGTGCATGCGCTCAAACTTGCGGGCGATGACAGACAAGACGAGAGCATCGGACTTTCAAAGTGAACCCAGTCCGATGCTCTCTCTTTCTGTAAACGCATCAGATCAGACCCAAAAGTGGGAGCCACTTTTGGGTCTGATGCTCGAACCGATCGACAAGTCCTCAATGCCTTATCTTTTTCTTCCACGGAAAATGTATCCATGTCCTCTCAAATCGCCGTTCTCTTCGTTTGCACAGGCAATATTTGCCGCTCGCCTCTCGCTGAAGCGGCCTTTCGGGAAGAGATCATGCGCCTTGGCGTGTTGGCGCAGGTCGATTCCGCGGGCATCGGTGCCTGGCATATTGGTGATCCGCCCGATCGGCGCGCGCAGGCGGTGGCGCGCCGTCATGGAATCGAGATCGGAGATTATCGCGCGCGGCAAGTCGAAAAGACGGATTTTGAACATTTCACGCATGTGATTGCTTTGGACAACAGCCATCTCCGAGCGCTACGGCGTCTTTCTCCAGAGGGATCGCGCGCGCAAACGAGCCTCTTGCTCGATCATGTTCCTGGCCGCGCCGGGCAGGATGTCGAAGATCCTTATTATGGGTCTGATGCCGGTTTCGATCAGACGTGGCGAGATGTCGTGGAAGGGGCGGCGGGGCTGGCGCGAGGCCTGTGGAGGCGCTGAATGAATCCTCTCGCGGCGATTGCGGCGCGCTTGCTTGGCGTGGAGGTCCGTGCCGTTGAACCGGTCAGTGGTGGCGATCTTTCGCAGGTTCTGCGTCTGATCCTGGCGGACGGACACGCAATTCTTGTCAAGAATGGTCCCGCGCCGCAGGTCGAAGCTCGCATGTTACGGACCATCGCTGATGCCGGAGTGCCAGCCCCCAAAGTGCTGGCCGTGAATGAGACAGCGCTCGTTTTGGAGGAATTGCCCCAAGAGGGGCGCTTGAGCGATAGCTCGAAGGATTTGTGGGCGGACCTTGGCACCGTGCTGGCGCGATTACATACAGCGCAAGATGATCTTTATGGATGGGAGAGTGATTACGCCTTTGGTCTCTTGCCGATTGTCAATGAAAGGCAAAAGGATTGGCCGGCCTTCTGGGCCGAGCACCGCTTGTTGCCCTTTTTACCGCACATCCATTCAACCCTGGGACAAAGACTGGAAAGCCTCGCGCGTGATCTGCCGAACAGGCTTCCCAAAAATCCGCCGCCGGTGCTGTTGCATGGCGACCTTTGGAGCGGCAATATTCTGGTGGCACAAGGCAAGATCACTGGTCTGATCGATCCGGCCTGCTATTACGGCCATGCGGAGGTGGATCTCGGCATGCTGACTCTCTTCGACAGGCCAGACGCCGCCTTCTATCAAAACTACTTTGTGCTTGAACAAGGACACGAGGAGAGAATCGCGCTCTACAGATTGTGGCCAGCTTTGGTGCATCTGTATCTGTTTGGCGGGTCCTATATCCGTCTGGTGGATGACTTATTGAAGCGTCTTGGTTTGTAATGAACCTTTGCTGAAAGCGATCAGCGCCGCAGGATCTGGCTCGGTTCCTTGAGTCTTGCCTGCCATTGTTGACGCACCAGTTCCGGGTCCTCGTGTTCTTCTTGCGGATAGCCGATGCAGAGATAGGCGATGAATTGCCAGTCGGATGGTACGTCGAGCGTTTTCTTCAAAACACCTGGATGCAGGATCGAAACCCAGCCAAGCCCCAGGCCGCGCGCGCGGGCGGCGAGCCAGATGATCTGAATGGCGGCCACGACCGAATAGGATAGGGTTTCTGGCATGGTCAAGCGGCCGAGCCTGTCGCCGGCGAGTGTATCCATATCGCAAAAGACCGCGAGATGAACTGGCGCTTCCTTGAGCCCTGATAGTTTGAGGCGCGCATAACGGGCGGCGCGTTCGCCTTCATAGGTGTTCAAGGCCTCGGCGTTGCAGGCGTTGAAATCATCGATCACCTGTTGCCGACGTTCACGGCTTTCGACACTCACGAAACGCCAGGGTTGGCTATTGCCCACCGAAGGGGCGAGTGTCGCCATGGCCACCAGTTCCTCAATGAGGGCGGGCGCAACCGGATCCGGCAAAAAACGGCGGACGTCACGCCGCCAGCGGAACAGATCCATCAAGCGTGTAAAGAAAGCATCGTCGAAGACGGGCGGCTGTTGTGTTCGGCCCGGCTCCATGAAATCGGCTGTCTTCGCTGTCAAGGTCGTGGTGCTCATGACCGGATTCTTCATCACGGGGCTTTTCAAGGCCGTGTCTGCCAAAAAATGACGGGTTTGAAGGAGAAGACCAAACGGCCGTCCTGGTTGACGGCTTTGTTGATGCTTGTGACGAGACCCCACCCGGGCCGTGATGTCGGCCGTACACTTTCGACCGTGCCTGTATAGGTGATCCGATCGCCTGCATAAACGGGATGCGGCCATTTCAGATCGACGAAACCGGGCGAGGGGCCGAGTTCCGGCAGGAGTCCGCCTTGGTCGGCGAATTCTTTGAAGAAGGCATCACGATGGATCATGTAATGTTTCATCCAGATCGCGCCGGTCTGCCAACCCGAGGCAGCGAGACGGCCGAAATGACTCTGCCGGGCTGCTTCTTCATCGAGATGAAACGGCTGCGGGTCATAGGCCGAGGCGAAACTGATAATCGATTCCGCCGTAAACAGTTCCGTACCGAGCGTAATCTCCTCGCCGATGCGCAGATCCTCCAGATATTGCGAGGGCGGCCAAGGCTTAAGGGGCCGGTCCGGGAACTTTGTCGCTGCACTATTGCCAGCGCCCGATGGGAGCGAACGCTCGACCGGCTTTTGTGGCATGTCGCGGCGGCCCATCAGCAAAACATTCTGCTGTGTCATCACCAATTCGCCCGAGGCATTGCCGACCTCGACGAAGAGATTGACGAGCCCCATTTCCGGCCGGCTTTTGGAAATCCGTTTGTCGCGTATGTGAATGCGCGCATTCAATCTGTCACCGGGGCGCACCGGCTTCAGCCATTTCAATTCCTCTATGCCGGGAGACCCAAGTGAGGCGGCCTTGCCAATGAAAACGTCATGCACCAGGCGTTGTGTCAGGGAGGCCGTTTGCCAGCCGGAGGCGGCGAGCCCGCCAAGCAGCGAGCTTTTGGCCGCTTCCTCGTCGAGATGGAAAGGCTGTGGATCATAGACTTTCGCAAAGTCGATGATCTCCTCCTTGGTCACTTCACGCGTGCCGCTTTCGATGACTTTGCCGCTCGTCATGTCTTCGTAAAAAATCATGTCCGAAGAGCCTCCCTTCCGTTTCTGTTTTTCCTCTGTATGCATCGCCCGATGTCATGCCAACGGTCATAATGAATGACCGTTGGCCCGCTCTTGAATTTTCGCCATCGCTTTGAAGAAGCGAAAATTCAAGAAAGGAACCAAAGGTCGTTCTTCACGACCTTTGGTATCACGTGGCGAAGCGGAAATGCAGAATATCACCGTCCGCGACAACATAGTCCTTGCCTTCGAGCCGGAATTTTCCCGCTTCCCTCGCCCCCGTCTCACCCTGATGCGTGACATAATCGGGATAGGCGATGGTTTCCGCGCGAATGAAACCTTTTTCGAAATCAGTATGGATGACCCCCGCCGCCTGCGGTCCCTTGGTGCCGGCAGGAATCGTCCAGGCGCGAGCCTCCTTTGGCCCGACCGTGAAATAGGTAATGAGGCCGAGCAGGCCATAGCCGGCGCGAATGACACGGTTGAGGCCCGGCTCCTCGAGGCCAACCGCTTCCAGATAATCCTTCTGGTCCTCGGGGGGCAGGATGGCGATCTCGCTTTCGATCTTGGCTGACACGACAACCGCGACGGCGCCTTCCTCGGCCGCGCGGGCGGCTACGGCGGCCGAAAAGCTATTGCCCTTGTCGGCAGAGGCTTCCTCGACATTGCAGACATAGAGAACCGGCTTGGCGCTCAAGAGACCGAGGCTCGCGAAAAGCTTGCGTTCCTCCGGCCGTACTTCGGCGAGCCGCGCCGGCTTGCCCTCGCGCAGGAGCACGAGGCAGCGATTGACGAGTTCGAGGATTTCCTTGGCTTCCTTATCGCCGCCCTTGGCCTTTTTCTCGATATTGCCGACGCGTTTTTCGAGCGATTCGAGATCAGCCAGCATGAGTTCGGTCTCGATCGTCTCGATATCATCGATGGGTGCGATCTTGCCGGCCACATGGGTAATATCGGAATCCTCGAAACACCGCACCACATGGGCAATGGCGTCGCATTCGCGGATATTGCCGAGGAATTGATTGCCGAGACCCTCACCCTTGGAGGCGCCGCGCACGAGGCCGGCAATATCGACAAAGGTGAGCCGCGTCGGAATGATGTCTTTGGAATGGGCTATGGCCGCCAGCGTCGTGAGCCTGTCGTCGGGCACGGCGACATCGCCGACATTCGGCTCAATCGTGCAGAAGGGATAATTGGCCGCCTGCGCCGCCGCCGTCTGTGTCAGGGCATTGAAGAGGGTCGATTTGCCGACATTGGGCAGACCGACGATGCCGCATTTGAAACCCATGGAATCCTCGTTGTGGAAGCCCGGCCAGGAGCAAGCGGGCGGGGCCTTGGCGCTGGAGCATTTTCAAGCGAAATGAGCATCAGTTCGCGTTCAGAAAATGCGTTCGTTCGATAAGCCAAAGCACTTTCATGATTCCGTGATTCACGGAAGGGCTTTAGGCCGGTTTGGAATTTTCTTCTTTATAAAAGCCGGTAAGGGGAAAACAAAAGCCAGGATATAGCGACGTGTAGAAACTTATTCTCCAATTTTGTGGGGGCTTGGCGGTATGGTAGGGGCGGCCGACGATAATGGAGGGGTCATCGGCATGGCTGGACACGATTTCTGGACAACGGGTCGGCGAAAAGCCTGTTTTCTCCTCCTGAGTGTTTTGCTGGGCTTGGCCTTTCCGGCTGAATGGGCGGGAGCCGAAGAGGGCGTGCTCCGCATCGGCTATCAGCGATCCTCCACCTTGATGGCGCTCCTGAAGGCCAGCGGCCGTCTCGATCAGGCCTTGGTGGCCAAAGGCGTGAGCCTGCGCTGGCTCGAATTCACCAGCGGCTTGCCCATGCTGGAGGCCTTGAACCTCGGCAATGTCGATGTCACGGCCGATGTCGCCGATACGGTGCCGATCTTCGCGCAAGCCGCGGGTGCGAAGCTGACCTATATTGCCGAGGAGGCGGTCTCGCCCGAGGCCCAGGCGGTTCTGGTGCCGGCCCATTCGCCGATCAAGACACTTGCTGATCTCAAGGGCAAAAAAATCGCCGTCACCAAGGCGGCGGGCAGCCATTATCTGTTGATTAAGGCGCTCGCCAGTGCGGGCCTCGATTTCAAGGCAATCCAGCCCGTCTATCTGACGCCTGCTGACGGCAGGGCGGCTTTGGCCAGTGACAAGGTGGATGCTCTCGTGACCTGGGAGCCTTTCGTATCCAGCGTTGCGCGGCAGACATCAGCCCGGATTCTCGCGGATGGGACGGGGCTTGCGAATTACAAACGTTATTACCTGACGACCCCAAACTATGCTGAACATCATGCGCCGGTTCTCGATGCGCTCTTTGCGCAGCTCGAGGAGACGGGCCGAGAGACCAAGGCGCATCCGCAAGCAGCGGCCGACATTCTGGCGAAACTCTGGGGCATTGACGCGGAGACAGTCGAACAGGCCAATAGCAAAAGAAGCTATCGTGTCGGGGTCGTTACACGCGATGGGCTCGGCGAGCAGCAGCGCATCGCCGATGCCTTTTTCGAGGCGGGCCTTTTGCCGAAGCGGATTGATACACAGGATGTGTCGATCTTTACGCCTCAAGCGCCGTGACGCTTGTCCTGATGCGGGTTCGGTTGCTTTAAACCATGCGGCGAAACAGATGGGCCGAGGTCAAGAACAGCAAAGCCACTATACTGTATAGCTGATGGATTATTATTATAGTAAAGCCATTGGTGCCCATTTTTTTTTGTAAAGTAAAAGTTTATTTGTTCTTCATAGCAGTATTGGAACCTAAGAGAGAGGCGTTTGTTCCTATCGGCACGGGATCAGGTTGCGCGATGAACAAGCCAACGCCAAGCGAAGCGAAGACTCTGCCGCTCTATGAAGAAACGATATCGGTGGGGAAGAGACGTGTGCGTACTGGTACGATCCATGTGCGAACCGTCACCGACACGATACGGGATCATGTGGATATCGAGTTGTCGGAAGACAGGATCGACGTGAAGCGTGTTCCCGTCGATCGCGTCGTCGATCATGTCCCAGAGGTACGGATCGAAGGCGATCTTATGATCGTTCCTGTCCTGAAAGAAGTTTTCTTCGTCGAAAAGCGCCTCGTCCTGGCTGAGGAAATTCACCTCCGGCGCTGGATTGTCAGCAAACATGTGAAAATTCCAGTCGAACGGCGCAGCCAGCGTGCCCTTGTGCAGACCCCGTTCCCGGAAGCCGCGTCCGATACAGGCGGTGAGGACGATTCAACGATCAATGGGAGGCCATCCATGACGGAGATCAATGAGTCCGTACACTATCGTTTAATTACGGCGTTCTACGACAATGAGGCCGCGGCGCAAGCGGCCGTCGACAAACTGCTCGCTATCGGTATTCCCAATGATGATATTCATTTCATCCACGGCCGCGCCATGCATGCGGCGATCGTGGAAGAGAACAAAGGATTCTGGGAAATCATCAAATATCTTTTCCTGCCGGAAGAGGACCGGCATATTTATGCCGAAGGCTTGAAACGGGGTGGTTATCTCGTTTCGGTTAGAGCGGATGACGCCACTTACGGGAAAGCTTTCGATATCCTTGATTCCGAAGGGACCCTTAACCTGACGGAACAGGAAGCGCTCTGGCGAGCCGAAGGATGGACGGGCTATGAGGGGGCCCTTGAGCAGCCGGTCGTCGAACAGCCTGCCCTTGAACAGCCTGCCCTTGAACAGTCGGTCGTTGAACAGCCGATCGTGGCGGGTGAGGCTGAGGCAGCAGCAAGTGTCGTTTCCACCAGCGCGGTCTCAGTGACACCGCTCGCGCAGACTGTTTCGGAGCCTGCTAGCTTGCAAACTGGCACTCCTTTGCAAACTGGCGCTCCTTTGATGGAACAACCTGCCGAAAGTAAAGCCTTCGAAAATGAAGAGATGGTGATTCCGATTGCCGAAGAACTCTTGCACATTGGCAAGCGTGAGATCGACAACGGCCGTGTTCGTGTCCACAGCTATACTGTCACAAAGCCGGCAAGCGCTTCGATCAAATTGCGGGAAGAAAATATCACGATCGAACGGCATCCCGTCGATCGGCCGATCACGGCCACGGATAATGCGTTCGCGGAAAGAACAATCGAACTTGATCAGCATGCTGAAGTCCCCGTCGTGGAGAAGGACGTTCATGTGAGCGAGGAAATTCGCCTCGCCAAGGATGTTCGCGAACATCAAGAAACGGTTTCTGATTCCGTGCGCGAGACCAAAGTGGATATTGAGGACACACGCCGGAGCAGACTTGCAGCAAGCACTGGCCTCGTTGGGTCGGACATGGTTTCCTATGCCGATAAGATTCACGACCATATGAATGTCATGGCCTCGGACGGTCAGCTTATCGGTGTCGTCGATCATCTCGAGGGTGATCGGATCATGCTGACCAGCAGCGACTCTCCCGATCACCTGGAACATTTCATTCCTCTCGCCTGGGTGAAGACGATTGGAGCGGATGTGGAACTCGACAAACCGGCCAATATGGTGAAGGCCTCCTGGTAAAGCCCCGCGTAGACGTTCGGCTTGGCTTCCTCGTTGGGTGGAAAGGTGGCGATTTCGGCGAGAGCCGAAATCGCCATTTTCATGGTCTACACGAAGAGGGCCTGCGCCTCGGCAACCTCCGCGAAAATGAAGTGGCGCACCGCGCGGATGCGGGAACTCATCGCCGCATCGGCATCAGCGACCAGCCAATAGGAGCGCTTGAGAGCCACCTCCTGCGGTAGGACGGGCACGAGTTCTGGCCTGTGCGCGGCGATGAAGGCTGGCAGGATGCAAAGGCCGAAACCGGCGCATGCCGCTTCCATTTGTGCATGAAGGCTCGAACTCTGTATGCGTGCACGCAAGCCTGGTTTGACTTCATGCAGATAATCGAGGCCGCGCGTGAAAACGAGATCGTCAATATAGCCGGAGAACGGATGATCGATGAAATCCTCGCGCGTTCGAATGGGTTTCGCATTGTCGAGATAGGCGCGCGAGCCATAAACGAATAGCATGTAATCGGTGAGGCGCTCGCGCACGAAACGGCCGGTTTCCGGCGGTTGCAAGGTGATGGCGAGATCGGCCTCGCGGCGCGAGAGCGCGACGATCTGCTGAATATTGAGCAATTCGAGCGTGATATTGGGATGGTTCGCCGTGAAGCGCGGCAGGCGGCTCGCCAGGAAGAAATTCCCGAACCCTTCGAGCGAACTGATCCGGACGAGGCCGGAAACCGTCTGATGGCTGCCGGCCAGTTCTTGCTCGGCCTTTTGGGCTTCGCTTTCAATCATCTGAGCCGAGGCGAGCAGTTTCTCGCCTTTCTGCGTCACATTATAGCCGCGCGGGTTGCGTTCGAAGATTTTGGCGCCCAGCGCATGTTCCAGTCCATCGATCCGCCGGATGACCGTGGCGTGATCTACGCCGAGGCGCCGGGCGGCGAGCGAGACAGTGCCCGCTCGCGCTACGGCCAGGAAAAAGCGCAGGTCGTTCCAGTCGAACCCTCTGTCCATCGGCTTGTCCTGTATTTCCGCACAGAAAGCCTGTGATCTTATCTGTTTCTTTTCACAATTTCAGCCGATAGTTTCTCTCAAGATCATCACTCTTCAATCGCTGGCGCTGCGTCCGAGGCTTTGGGTGCCGGCGATTGCGGAGAAAAACAGCCCAAGCCCTGGGAGGAAAAATGACGAGTACGATCGCATTGCCGCGCCTGTTGCGGATTGGCGCTGGCGCCTCGCGTGAATTGGCGTCGGTGCTGCAAAGTTTGGGGCTCAGCCGCCCTTTCATCGTCACCGACGCTTATTTGCAGGAAAGCGGCCGGGCCGATGGTCTGGTGCAGGGGCTCGAGGCTTCTGGTCTTACGGCGGCGGTATTTTCGCATACGGTGCCGGACCCGACTGTCAGATCCGTCGATGCCGCGCTCGAGGCTTTTCGGCAGGGCGATCATGATTGTATCATTGGTTTTGGTGGGGGCAGTCCGATCGATACGGCCAAGGCCGTGGCTGTGCTCGCCGTGCATGGCGGCCCGATGAGCCAATATAAGGCGCCGCATGCGCAGGATCTGCCGGGCGTGCCGATCATCGCCATTCCCACCACGGCCGGCACTGGTTCGGAGGTGACGCGTTTCACCATTATTACGGACGAGAGCAATGACGAGAAAATGCTCTGCGCCGGCCTTGCCTATCTGCCCGTTGCGGCCCTCGTCGATTACGAATTGACACTGACGAAACCCAAGCGTCTGACCGCCGATACCGGTATCGACGCCTTGACCCATGCGATCGAGGCCTATGTCTCGAAAAAGGCCAATCCTTTCTCGAGCACTTTTGCTTTGGCGGCGATGCGGGCGATTGCGCCCAATCTACGCCGGGTCTTTGCCAATCCCGATGATCGCCCCGCGCGCGAGGCGATGATGTTGGGCGCGACGCAGGCCGGTATCGCCTTCTCGAACAGTTCGGTTGCGCTTGTCCATGGCATGAGCCGGCCGATCGGCGCGCATTTTCATGTGCCGCATGGTCTCTCGAACGCCATGCTTCTGCCCGCGATTACCGCCTTTTCTGCGCCGGTGGCATTGCCGCTCTATGCTGATTGCGCGAGGGCCATGGGCGTGGCGCGCGAGGAGGAGGGCGATCAGGCCTCCGTTGCCCGGCTTATCGATGAATTGCGCCAACTCAATGCCGATCTCCAAGTGCCGGGACCGCGCGCATACGGCATTGAGGAGACACGCTGGAACAGCTTGCTGCCCTTGATGGCGGAGCAGGCTTTAGCCTCGGGCTCGCCCGGCAATAATCCGATTGTTCCGACATCCGACCAGATTCAAACCCTTTACCGCCAGGCCTGGGCGGCTTGAACAGGAGTTGACCAATGACCCTTCCCGTGACCCCCGCACAGACGACGATCGAGCCTATCCCGCATGTCATCAACGGCCAATTGACAGAGGGGCAATCCGGCCGTTTTGGTGAGGTTTTCAACCCGGCCTTGGGGAGCGTTGTTCGGCGCGTGCCGCTGGCGACGCGCGAGGAGGTGGGGCAGGCCGTGGAAGCCGCTGCCACCGCTTTTCCCGCCTGGGCCGCGACGCCTCCCCATGTCCGGGCGCGGGTTCTGTTTCGCTTCCGCGATCTCGTCGAGCAGCAGGCCGACCGTCTTGCGGCCTTGATCACCTCCGAACATGGCAAAGTGTTTTCCGACGCCAAAGGCGAATTGACCCGTGGCCTCGAAGTCGTTGAATTCGCCTGTGGCATTCCTCAGCTTCTCAAAGGGGAATTCAGCGAACAGGTCGGGCGCGGCATTGACGCCGTCTCGATGCGCCAGCCCTTGGGCGTTGTGGCCGGTATCACGCCATTCAACTTTCCGGCCATGGTGCCGATGTGGATGTTCCCGGTCGCGCTCGCCTGCGGCAATACATTTGTCTTGAAGCCGTCCGAACGCGATCCGAGCCTGGGTGTCGCGCTTGCGCAATTGCTGCGTGAGGCGGGCCTGCCCGACGGTGTCTTCAATGTCATCCATGGCGACAAAGAGGCTGTGGACGCTCTCCTCGAACATGAAAAGGTTGAGGCGATCAGCTTTGTCGGCTCGACGCCGATCGCCGAATACATTTATCAACAGGGCACGGCGCGCGGTAAACGGGTGCAGGCGCTCGGTGGGGCAAAGAACCATATGATCGTCATGCCCGATGCCGATCTCGATCAGGCCGTCGATGCCTTGATGGGCGCGGCCTTCGGTTCGGCTGGCGAACGCTGCATGGCGATTTCCGTGGTCGTGCCTGTCGGCGAAAAGACCGCCGAGGCGCTGATTGAGCGGCTGGTGCCACGCATACAGGCTCTCAAAGTCGCGCCAGGCACAGATCCCTCAGCCGAAATGGGGCCCCTGGTCACGCGGCAACATCTCGACAAAGTGACGGCCTATATCGAGACAGGCCTCGCCGAGGGGGCGAAGCTTCGGGTCGATGGCCGCGGGCTGGCGGTCGAGGGGCACGCCGAGGGTTTCTTTCTTGGCGGCTCCTTGTTCGACCATGTGACATCCTCGATGCGTATCTATAAGGAGGAAATTTTCGGCCCGGTTCTGTGTATGGTGCGGGCAAAATCCTTCGAGGAAGGTCTTGGCCTCATCAATGATCATGCCTTTGGCAATGGCACGGCCCTCTTTACCCGTGACGGTGATGCCGCACAGTCGTTTCTCTCGCGTGTGCGGGCCGGCATGGTTGGTGTCAATGTGCCGATTCCCGTGCCCATGGCCTTCCATTCCTTTGGCGGATGGAAGCGCTCGCTGTTCGGTGATCATCATATGCATGGTCCTGAGGGTGTGCGATTCTACACGCGTCTCAAAACCGCGACTGTGCGTTGGCCGACAGGTATTCGCGCGGGTGCTGAATTTACAATGCCGACGCTCGGCTGATTCGAACGGGACGTTTGGAGAATGACAGAGCGCGGATCGAATGTTTTCGATCCGCGCTCTTTGGACGATAAAGGCGCATACGTCGAAAGGGGAAATTTTTAGAAGAGGAACGATGCGTTAGGATAAACAGATAAAGACAAAATAGTGGGAGGAATTAGCATGACGACACAGAGGGCGGACTCCGATGTAGAGAACGGGGCCGGGCTGAAATTCCTGGTTTTTGCATCAAGCCTTGGCACCATGATCGAATGGTATGATTTCTTTCTCTACGGCAGCCTGGCGGTTTTCTTTTCTGAACTCTTCTATCCCAAGGACAATCCGGTTGCGGCTTTGCTCATCAGCGTTGCCACTTTTGCGACGGGCTTTGCCGTGCGTCCTCTTGGTGCCGTATTGTTCGGCCATCTCGGCGACAGGATCGGTCGCAAGACGACTTTCCTGATCACCTTGCTCTTGATGGGTGGTGCCACGGCCCTGATCGGCATTTTGCCGACCTATGCCAGCGTCGGCCTTTTGGCGCCTGTCCTGCTCGTCGTGCTGCGTCTCATCCAAGGTCTGGCGCTCGGTGGCGAATATGGTGGCGCGGCAACTTATGTGGCCGAACATGCGCCAGATGGCAGACGGGGTGGCTGGACGAGCGCGATCCAGACCATGGCCTCGATGGGGTTCTTCGTATCTCTCGCGGTGGTCCTGTCCTGCCGTTTTCTTTTGGGTGATGCCATCTTTGCATCCTGGGGCTGGCGCATTCCCTTCCTGCTTTCGGCCGTGCTGGTGATGCTCTCTCTTGGGGCGCGTTTACGGCTTGCCGAATCGCCGATCTTTCTTCAGCTCAAGGCCGAGGATCGTGTGTCGAAATCACCCGTGCGCGAAAGTTTCGCCGATCCGCGTAATCGCCGCCTGATGCTCGCCGTTCTGTTCGGAGTCGCGAGCGGTCAGGCCGTGACGTTCTATACGGCAAATTTTTACGCGCTTTATTTCCTCCAGAGTATTTTGAAGGTGGATTTCCTGACCTCGAATCTTGTGATGGTTCTGGGTGTCTTGATCGGCATGCCTCTCTTTGTCCTGTTTGGCATCTGGTCCGATAAAATCGGCCGCAAGCCGCTCATCATCGCCGGTATGGCGGCGGCGGTCGTGCTGCTAGTGCCGATCTTCATGGTCATGCAGTCGGCGGTCGGTCCGCAGGGTATCAATATCTGGTTGCTGGCAGCCTGTGTTTTCGTTCTCGTCGCGATTGCGGCGGCGGTCTATGGACCTTACGCGGCCTATCTCGTCGAGGTCTTTCCGCCGCAGATTCGTTATACGTCCTTGTCGATCCCCTATCATATCGGCAATGGCATTTTCGGCGGCTTTCTGCCGCTGATTGGCTTGTCACTGGTCGCGGCCACAGGCAATCCGCTCGCCGGGCTCATCTATCCGATTGCGGTTTGCGTGATCAATGTCATCATTGGCAGCCTCTATCTGCCGGAGACATTGCATACACCGATTGATGGCCGGACCTCCGTCGAGGATCTGGCGGATGAAAGCCTGCCTTTCGCGGCCGCGCTGCCGCCGAAATCCGCCGCCTAATCGCAGCCTGTAATCTCTTGTGCCAAAGGGCGGAGCCGGCAAGGTTCCCGCCCTTTCTCATTCCCTTTTCTCAACGAGATTCCGACGCCGGTCGGAAAACTGGTTTGAGCGCTTGATAAAGCCTGCGAAACCGGTCGATCGAACTTTGATAAGCCCTGTGGAGCGCTGGATCCGGCTCGATCACGGATTGAACTTTTGGCGGCAGGAGAATGGTTCGGGGATTTTCGCCAGTCACGGCGAGACGCGCCAATCGTGCCGCGCCGAAAGCGGGGCCACGCTCAGCGACGACAAATTTCTGAAGTCTCAGGCCCGTCGCCGAGGCAATCAGTTTTGCCCAAAAGGATGAGCGTGCACCGCCGCCAATGAATGCGGCGGTTTCAATGCTGGCGCCAGCCGCCTTGAGCGTGTCAAGCGCATCGACCAGCATGAAGGCGACGCCTTCGAGAACTGCCTGGGTAATATCGGCGCGCGTCGCGCTATTATCGAGGCCAAAAATGACACCGCGTGCGAAAGGATCATTATGCGGTGTCCGTTCTCCCTCGAGATAGGGCAAAGCGATCAGTTTCGACGGTCCGCGAAAGGATTGTTCTGCTTCTTGCAGGAGAAGAGGGATATCAGCCTCAAGCCAGCGCGCGGCGGCGGCCAGGGGACTGGCGCCGGAAAGCATGGCTGCCATCTGATACCAGCCTTGCGGCACGGCGTGACAGAAAGCATGGACCAGATTGTGTATGGAAGGCCGATGTTGATCGGCCGCGACGAAAAGCTGGGCCGAGGTTCCAAGCGAGATGAAGGCATCTCCATTGGAGATCGCACCAATACCCACGCCGCCCATGGCTGCATCACCACCACCGGCCGCGATCACGACGTCGTTCGGCAGGCCCCAACGCGACACCCATTCCTTGCGCAAAATGCCGGTTGCTTCATTGGACTCGTAAATTTTGGGGAGCCAGGCTGGATCAGCCCCGCAGATTTTGATGGCAGCCTCCGACCAGCAACGTCCCGCCTGATCGAACATCCATGTCCCAGCGGCATCGGAAACATCGGTCGCTAATTCTCCACAGAGTTTCAGACGAATATAATCTTTCGGCAAAAGCAGCGACCGTGTCGCGGCAAGCGTCTCGGGTTCATGACGGTGCAGCCAAAGAAGTTTGGGGCCGGTCAGTCCCGGCATGGGCATGACACCCAATTGCTCAAGCAAAGGGGAGGGGAGGCTGGCCAGTTCCGCTGCTTCCCGATGCGAGCGCCCATCGTTCCAGAGGATCGCGGGACGCAGGGGTTTGTGGGCGCCATCAAGCAGAACCGCGCCATGCATCTGACCGGATAGACCGATACCGCGGATCTCCTTGAGCAGGCCGGGATTCTCTCCCGCCAGACGATCGAGCGTCCGGGCGACGGCGTCCCACCAGGACTCGGGATCGGCCTCGCTCCAGTTGGGATGCGGACTTGACCAGACAACATCTTCGCTCAGATCGGCGGTGACGTTTTCATTTTCATCGATGACGAGGGTTTTGACGGAAGAGGTTCCAAGATCAATGCCGATAAAATTCATTTCAGATCCCGAGGCCTCTTTCGTTGAGCCTGTATGCGCTTCGTTCCGACAGAAGGGAATACCACGGGGATGCCTGTTGGGCCGTTCGCGAAATTTCCTTCGTCTCCTCAAAAACGCGGGAAACAGGCCAAGAAAACGCTATTGAAATATTATAACATTTCCCTATTATCGGGAGTCTCATTCCAACCTGCCGCGTGTTGGATTCACGGCGCGCCTGATTATTTGCGTGCCGGAACGCTTGGGTTTTCGTGCCAAAATCCTTTAAGGATGCTCCCGCCGCATGGCTGTTCATGACCCATTTCTCGCCTCCCTCATGGCGCGTTCGGCGCTTCAGCGGCTGGCGGTTGCCCTTGGCATTGTCGCCTGTCTTTGGCTCGCCATTCTTTGGGCGGTTTCGCTCCCATGAACACTTTGAACCCTGCCATCACCTTGCGCAATGTCACGGTGGCCTATGACCGGCATCCGGCGGTGCATCATGTCAGCGGCTGTTTCGCGCCGGGCAGCCTCACGGCTTTGGCCGGCCCCAATGGCGCCGGCAAATCCACCTTGCTCAAGGCCATCATGGAGGAGCTGCCGCTGGCCGAGGGCTCGATCGACCGGGGTGGGCTGAGTGTCCGCGATTTCGGCTATCTGCCGCAGGCCGCCGAAATCGATCGTCATTTTCCGCTTTCGGTCGCCGACACGGTCATGCTCGGTGCCTGGCGCGAGATGGGTGCGTTCGGCGGTGCCACGCGGGCCTGCGCCCAACGCGCCCGCAAAGCCTTGCTGAATGTTGGGCTTGAAGGGTTCGAGGCGCGTCCTATTGGTTCCCTGTCGGCCGGCCAGTTCCAGCGCGTGCTCTTCGCGCGGCTGCTTTTGCAGGACGCCAGGGTCATGATTCTCGATGAGCCTTTCACGGCGATCGATGCGCGCACTACCGCGGATCTGTTGGCGATCATCCGGGATTGGCATCGCGATGGCCGTACGGTCATCGCCGTCCTGCATGATTTCGATCAGGTGCGAAGCACGTTTCCCGAGACTTTGCTGCTCGCCCGCGAGGCCGTGGATTGGGGCCCGACCGAAAAAGCCTTGTCCGCGGCCAATCTCGTGCGCGCCCGCGCCATGGCTGAACATTGGGACGAGAACGCCCCGCATTGCGCGGCGTGAGGACCGGCATGAGTTTCTTTTCTCTCTTCATCGCGCCTTTCGCCGATTATGGCTTCATGCGCCGCGCGCTCGTCGCCTCGGTCGCGCTGGGGCTCGGCTCTGGGCCTGTTGGCGTCCTGCTCATGTTGCGCCGGATGAGCCTCGTCGGCGATGCCATGAGCCATGCGGTGCTGCCAGGAGCGGCGATCGGCTTTTTAATCGCCGGTGGCCTGTCTCTACCGGCCATGGGGCTCGGTGGCTTGATCGCCGGCTTGAGTGTCGCGCTGCTGTCCGGCCTTGTGAGCCGCACCACCGCTCTGCGGGAGGATGCGAGCTTTGCCAGTTTCTATCTGACCTCGCTGGCGCTCGGCGTTCTCATCGTCTCGCTGCGTGGCTCGAATATCGATCTTCTGCATGTGCTCTTCGGCACGATCCTGGCGATCGACGCCACTGCCCTTTATCTCGTCGGCTCCATAGCTTCCTTCACGCTCATCACTCTGGCGATCGTTTATCGGCCGCTGGTCGCCGAATGTTTCGATCCAGGTTTCATGCGTTCGGTCAGTGGCATGGGGTCCTTCTATCATCTTTTGTTTCTGTTTCTCGTCGTCCTCAATCTTGTCGCCGGCTTTCAGGCGCTCGGCACCTTGATGTCGGTCGGCATGATGATGCTGCCCGCTGCCGTGGCGCAGCTCTGGGCGAGGAGCTTGCCAGCTATGATCGCGATTGCCGCCAGCATGGCGGCCTTTTCGGGGTTTGTCGGGCTCATCATCTCCTATCATCTGGGGTTTGCCTCGGGGCCGACGATCATTCTGACGAGCGGCTTTATCTATGGCCTTTCGCTGTTGCTTGGTCCCGAAGGCGCCGTGCGGCGCTATCTTCCTTCCCTGCATCTGACAGGTTGATGATCATGAGACGACATTTCTCGCGCGCTGGCCTGTTGTGTGCGCTGGCTTTGGTGAGCGGCTTTGCGCCTGGCGTGTCGTCGGCGCATGCGAAAACCTTGCGCGCGGTCGCCAGTTTCACCATTCTCGCCGATGTCGTGAAACAAGTTGGGGGGGATCAAGTCACGGTCGAAAGTCTCGTGCCGCCGAATGGTGATCCGCATGAATTTGAACCCTCGCCCGACAATGCTCGTGCGCTCAAGGGCGCCGATATTACTTTCATCAGCGGCGAGGGCCTGGAAAACTGGTTCCAGCGGCTGGTGAAAGCGTCAGGATATAAGGGTGCGGCGATTGTCGTCTCGAACGGAATCAAGACCTTTACCATGGAGGAGGGCGGTGAGCGCGTCACCGATCCGCATGTGTGGAACAGCGCGGCCAATGTCGTGACCTGGGTTGATAATATCGAAAAAGCCTTGATTGCGGCCGACCCGGAGGACACGCAGGCCTTCCATGACAATGCCAACCGCTACCGCAAGGATTTGCGGGAGCTTGACGCCTATGCGCATGCGCGGATCGATGCCGTGCCGCAGGAGAAACGCAAGATTCTGACGAGCCATGACGCCTTCGGCTATTTTGCCAAGGACTATGGCGTGACCTTTTTGTCACCGCTCGGATTTTCGACGGAAACGGAAGCCTCGGCGGCGACCGTCGCCAAATTGATTGACCAGATCCGCAAGGAAAAGGTGAAGGTCTATTTCATCGAAAATTCGAATGATCCACGCCTCGTGAAGCAAATCGGCGATGCCACCGGCGCACGGCCTGGTGGTACGCTCTATGTCGAATCGCTCTCGCCGCCCGATGGCAAGGCGCCGACCTATCTCGACATGTTTCGCAACAATGTAAATGAAATTGCCGGCGCCCTTTCCCAATAGGCTCGTCATCGCTCAAAGCTTTGCCCAAGCCGAAGTTTTGAGGGAAATGCAGAGCATTGTTTTTGTATGCTTGGCATCGGCCCGTTGATGTGACAACATCAATACTTATCCAAAGGTATCGGAATGTCCCTTGGACGACTCTGGAATGAACGCCCGACAACGGCAACCACCTAAATGAACTTCATCTGCCGCATCCAGTGTTCAGCCATGGAGGGCCATTCTACCGTCTGTGTTCCCGGGGAGCCGAGCCCGAACCCATGTCCTCCCGTAGGGAAAAGATGACGTGCCACAGCAACGCCTTTGCGCTGACAGGCAGCTTCGAGAATAGCAGTATGAGCCGGATTGGAGATGGGATCATCAGACGCTTGAACAAGAAAGAACGGCGCATCGTCACGGCGCACGTATGTCTGAACCGACCATTCCGACGCTTCATGTCGCTTAGGATCTGGGCCGAGCAAAATGCGGCACGTTTGTGTATCCTGATAGGGAGGCTCTAATGTAACAATCGGATAGATCAGCAGATTCAATGCTGATTCATCGGAAATATTGTCAAACGCATCCATCGGAGGATAGCACGACCAGTCTGGGCGGGTGGCGCGCATTCCAAGTAAGTGAGCACCTGCAGAGAAGCCGAGTACGCCCAAGCGTGACGGATCGATCCCGAAGGAACTGGACCGGCCACGAATGAGACGTAGAGCTCGTTGAGCGTCCTGGAAAGGAGCGATACGCCCAGCCCCCCAGCCTTCTTCCGGAAGACGATAAGCGAGTATGAAGGCTGTTATACCAAGGCTGTTCAACCATTCGGCTGCTGGAACAGCTTCCTTACCCATTTGGATATGATGGTATCCTCCACCCGCGGCTATAAGTATTGCGGCGCCATTGGGAACAGCGGGGCGGTACAGGCTGATCGTGGGAACCGAGACGTTGGTCAGTGTACCCTTGTAATTTAAGGCTTCCGGCCCTGCTGGACCTCCGCCACCAGGAGGCGAGCCCTCCCAGAGAGGAATATGTTCTTCAACTGCGAGCTGATCCCGTCTACTTACCCGCTGCGTCCATTGTGAGTGGTCTTGCTGAAAACCATAATATGGCGCGGCATATGCTGAAAATGCACATAGTCCGGTTACCGAAAGCCCTGCAGTCAAGATGTGTCTTCTATTCATATTTCCTCCCTCATTGTTGCTTTATATTTATACTTAGAATGAATACCTTATGGCGTGTCGTCAGTTAGGCACGATCCAACCTGTACTTGTATATTGAGCGATGATATGACGAAGGGTTTGACATAGGCCGGCGTAATCAATCGGGCTTCATGGCTAAACGTGCCGATCTCGCACCCCGGCAATGGGTGCCACCGTAAGCCTCCATGGTCACCATGTGCAGTGGCTGACTGGCGAAGAACTTCAGCTCCTGGGCGCGGCACTGTTTCTTTCGAAACAGAACCTTGCCGGAGCTTTCCGCTGCATGCACCTAAAAAATGTTTCAGCATGATTGATTGACACCAACTGACATTGCCGCGTCACGGACAGAGCCGTGCGGTGTTCTGGCCAGAGTTACCGGACATTTTTTGCATGGTTAGATGATCGTGGTGTCAGTCACACCTTTCAAAGCCTGTTTGAGGCGACTGTCATCGAGTTCACCTTCCCATCGGGCGACTACGATCGTCGCAACCGAATTGCCGATGAGATTCGTAAGGGCTCGGCATTCCGACATGAACCGGTCAATGCCAAGGATGAGAGCCATACCGGCAACAGGAACGGCCGGAACCACCGATAGTGTCGCCGCCAATGTAATGAAGCCAGCTCCGGTAATACCCGCGGCGCCTTTCGAGCTCAACATAGCAACGAGTAAAAGCAAAAGCTGATCCCATAGGCTGAGATGTATGCCAGTCGCCTGCGCTATAAAGAGTGCGGCTAATGTCATATAAATGTTAGTTCCATCAAGATTGAACGAATATCCCAATGGGATAACGAGCCCAACGACGGATTTGCTGCAACCAGCATACTCCATTTTCTCCATAAGAGTTGGGAGCGCCGCTTCCGAGGAGGAAGTGCCGAGCACAAGCAGCAGCTCTTCCTTGAGATAGCGCAGCAAGGCAATTATCGAGAAACCATTATAATATGCCACGATCCCAAGGATAACGGTTACGAACAATATTGCCGTCAGATAGAAAGTAGCTACAAGCATGGCCAAATTGGCAATTGAACCAACGCCGTATTTGCCAATTGTAAAGGCCATCGCACCAAAGGCCCCGATAGGCGCAGCTTTCATTAAGATGGAAACCAGACGGAACATGGCATGAGACAGCGCGTTCAAAACCACAATGACAGGATCGCCATGCTGTCCGACACTGGCTAAGGCAATACCAAATAAGACAGAGAAGAACAGAACCTGTAGAATATCACCTGAGGCCAGCGCGCTAATGGGCGTCGTTGGTACAATGTTAGTGAGAAAGCCTATGACGGTCTGATCGTGCGCCTTGATCGCATATTCATTGACTGTTCTTGTATCGAGACTGGCTGGATCGATGTGAAGACCGGCGCCCGGCTGAAGTATGTTACCAACCAATAAGCCGATGAATAACGCAAAAGTTGAGAATGTAAGGAAATACACCATTGCTTTTCCGGCGACCCTGCCAACCTTGGTGAGATCACGCATGCTGGCAATGCCGGTTGTAACCGTGAGAAAAATCACGGGTGCAATCACCATCTTTACGAGCTTGATGAAGACATCTCCAAGCGGCTTTAGGTTGGCGCCAAGATCCGGATAGAAGTGACCAATGAGGATACCTGCCGCAATAGCAACAAGAACCTGCGCATAAAGGTGTAGGTATAGCTTTTGAGGCACGGCAACAGCCGGCGTCGTTGTGGCATGAGCCATAGAGTTCCTCCCGTGGACCGTCAGCACCTCACTTATGGGGCTGTACCTAACCACGGCCGTTTCATCAGATGCGGACATGGAAAATCGGTATTTGCGTTTGCGCAAATTGCAGACCATATGCTGGGCGAGAGGAAAGAGTCCGTAAGTACTTGTTATAAAAATAATATTATAGGTATTAGGTCAAGCGCGCCTAGACAAATCGTGCGGAATTACGCACAAATAGAAAAAGACGATGCGGAGAATTACACAGATAATCGGGATCTAAAATTTTGGGGCTAGCTTGGATTAGGCAGAGCATGGGCATTGCGCGATGGCACTCGATGCCTTGCCGCTTGCTGCTGTTCGCGCTAGCCGCCATTTTGATCCTCGGATTTGACGGCGCCGCCCGCTATGTGGCTCAGCGATCCGTGCTCTCGGAACTCGGCGCAGCGGCGAAAATCGCGGCGAGCCTCCGAGTCGCTATGTTGCGCAATGAAATTGAAAAGCAGCGCACACTTCCCATCGTGCTGGCACAAGATCCGGATGTTCGGGCAACGCTCGAAAGAGGCGGATCTGTCCGCCTTGCTGCCCTAAACGCCAAGCTTGAGGCATTGGCTGCCGCCACTCGTGCTGGCGCAATTTACCTCCTGGATGCTAACGGCATCGCGATCGCCGCGAGCAATTATCGTATGCCCACCAGTTTCGTCGGGACCAATTATGCGTTCCGCCCTTATTTCAAAAGGACCCTGGAGGAAGGAAGTGCCGAGCATTTTGCCTTTGGTACCGTTAGTCATAAACCAGGGCTCTACCTGACACAACGGTTGGACGGTCCAACCGGGCCGCTTGGTATGCTGATTGTGAAAGCGGAATTCGACGCGGTCGAGGCTGAATGGCGGCACGGCACGGCGCCTACTTTCGTCAGCGACGAGCGTGGCATCATTCTGGTGACAAGTGAACCGTCTTGGCGTTTTCGCACAAAGACGCCGATCCCGGTCGAGCGTCGCGCCGAAATCCTGGCCAATCTGCAATTTGGTGATGCTAAACTCGACCTTCTCCCACTACACACCAACACTGGAAGTATAGGTCTCGTGGAAGCGACATTGCCTGGTGAATACAGGCCTCGCTACTTCGTTGAAGGGGGCAGCAAGGTTTCTTCGATTGACTGGACGCTCCACGTTTTGACGCCGACAGAGACCACGATGAAACTAACGGTCACGGCTTGGCGCTCCCTAACCTTGCTTTTAGTCACCGTAGCGCTTGGGGTGGTGGGATTATGGTTGTCTCGACAGCATCGCTTGGTCGAGGAAAGGAAACAGCACGCGACGGCGCGCCGGGAGCTCGAGAATATGGTTGAACACCGTACCAAGGAGCTTCGCCACATCAATGAACGTTTGACTGCTGAAGTCGAGAAACGCGAACATGCGCAAATAGCTGTACATAATCTGCAGGACGAATTGGTTCAGGCAAGTAAGCTTGCCGTTCTCGGTCAGATCGCAGCAAGCGTAGCTCATGAAGTCAATCAACCAGTCGCCGCGATTCGGACCTTCGCCGAGAATTCACAAGTTCTTCTCATTCGAGGTGATACAGGCACTGCAAGAATCAATCTCTCGACGATTGCAGGTCTGACAGAACGCATCGGCACTATCATGGATGAACTTCGTGCTTTCTCACGCAAAACAACAAGTGAGAAGGAACCCATCTCCCTGCGGGAGACCATCGACGGAGCGCTTCTTCTGGTCGGACATCGTCTCAAGCAGCAGACAATTAATTTATTCGTCGATCTGGCAGATGCGGATATTGTGGTGGCGGCAGAGCGTATCCGACTCGAACAAGTTTTTGTAAACTTATTGCAGAACGCCATCGAGGCTGTGTCCAATCAGCCCGATGGATCCATCCAGATCTTGGCCCGACCAACGGCGGAAAACGTTATCGTGACGATCGCCGACAATGGGCCAGGCTTTCCCGATGCCGTCATGACTGCTCTTTTCATGCCCTTCACGACCACTAAGCCAGATGGAGTTGGGCTCGGACTCCTGATTTCCCACGACATCCTTAATGAGTTCAACGGTACGCTCGCTGTGGAAAATTGTGACGGCGCCACGTTGACCATTACCCTACCGAGAGTCAATTGATGGATGTAGCCTTTATTGATGATGATGAGATACTGTGCGCGGCCAATGTTCAAGCCCTTGTTCTGGCAGGGCTTGATGTCGTGACATATCATTCTGCCATGGCCGCGCTTGACGAACTTAACTCTGAGTTCACAGGCGTAGTGGTTAGCGATATCCGTATGCCAGGCATTGATGGCCTGCAATTTTTCAAATATCTTAAGAAAATCGACCCGGATCTTCCCGTCATCCTCATCACGGGTCATGGTGATATCTCTATGGCCGTCGACGCTCTGCGCGATGGAGTTTATGACTTTATCTCCAAGCCTTATACATTCGACCGTCTCCTCGGAAGTATTCGGCATGCACTGGAAAGCCGTCGACTTGTGCTAGAGAACCGGAGACTCAAACGACAAATAGAAGCCTCTGCGATCAATCTTCCATTGCTTGGAAGCTCGCCTGCGATGGAACGACTCAGACAAACGTTGCATCAGCTTGCGGATGCTGATGTTGACGTTCTCATCGAAGGAGAAACCGGCACTGGAAAAGAAGTCGTCGCGAATACTTTGCATCAATGGAGTCACCGCTCCAATCGGCCCTTTGTCGCGTTGAACTGTGGTGCGTTGCCAGAAAGTGTGATCGAGAGCGAGCTATTCGGACACGAAGCAGGTGCCTTTACCGGTGCCGTGAAAAAGCGGGTGGGACGTATTGAGCATGCCCATGGGGGTACACTTTTCCTTGATGAAATTGAGTCAATGCCACCTGTCCTGCAAGTCAAGTTATTGCGGGTGCTTGAAACGCGTGAAATTGCTCCTCTTGGAACGAACAATATCCGTCACGTCGATATACGTGTAGTAGCAGCATCTAAGACCGACCTACGAACGCTCGTCGAACGCAATTCCTTTCGTGAAGATCTCTATTATCGTCTTCATGTTGCTTACATACACATTCCACCACTCAGAGAGCGTAAGGCCGATGTGTCACTTCTATTCGGTTATTTCCTGGCAAATGCGGCCAAGCGTTTCCGGCGCTCGCCTGTCGCGATCACCGAAATGGTACGGCATCATCTGAATTCCTATGATTGGCCGGGCAATGTTCGCGAACTCGTTCACTATGCTGAACGCGTAGCTCTTGGTCTCGTGGAAGAGCAAAAGCAGGTCTCAGCAGAACCTGAGGCGACGCTACGGGAACGAATGGATGCCTTTGAAGCAGATCAAATCCGCGCGGCCTTGGCTGCAAACAGCGGAGATATACAGGAAACAGTCAAGTCTCTCGGTATCGCCCGTAAGACCCTCTACGACAAATTGCACCGATATAGCATCGACCAGACTATTTTCAGAGGTACTCATACCAAGTCTCTTTGATTATAATGCATGTGAGGCGGTAGCTGCCTGTTTTTTGCGTTAAACAATCAAAACATCCCAGGTTAATGGCGGCGTCATAGTTAACGCATCAGTCAAATTGTTGATATAACTATTATCGATGTTGGGAGGTAATTGACTATGACATTACCCATGGCATCAAAAAATCGCTTTTCTCGCAACCAAAGCGATGGCACCCGGCGATCCTCCTTTTCTTGCGATAATCCAGATCGCCGGGAAATAGTGTGCGGATGCGGCGTGGCATCCTTCAGTGTGTTGCTGGCTGGCCTTTTGGGCGATGCCTCACCAGCCAAGGCGCAAACACTGGCCTTGCCGGTGCCTGAACTCGATGCCTTGAGTATCCGCATCGTGACGGATAGCTATCAATTCGCCGTGGCGCCGAGCCGCAAAATGGATACGCTTTCCATCGAGCATTTCGGCTGGGGCATAAGCCCGGATTATCCGCCAGGTCCCACTCTGGCAAGTGAATTCGGCCTGTCTATGGTTGTGACATCATCGCGGAAGGGGGAAACACGGAAGACACTCATCGATTTTGGCTTCACCGCGATGGCGTTGAACAATAATCTCCAGCTTTTGGGGATTCAGCCGGCCGAGATCGATGCTCTTGTTCTGAGCCATGGGCATTATGATCATTTTGGTGGTCTTGCCGGCTTTCTGCGGCAATACAAGGATCAATTGAAACCGAAACTGCCTTTCTATGTGGGAGGCGAAGATTGTTTTTGCGCCCGAGAATGGACGGCGCCACCCGTCAAAGGGAATTTCGGTGTCATCGACCGGGAAGCTTTGGCTGCTGCCAAGCTCAGCGTAACCGCGATGGAACAGCCGGCCCTCGTGGCCGATCATGGTTTTATCTCGGGTCAGATCGGCCAGCGGAGTTTCGAGAAGCTTCTGTCTCCCAGCGCGATGCATGTTGGCGTGACAGAGGGCTCTGGCTGCTATCCCGACCGTTTGCCGGAGAGCGAACGCGGGCCGGGCTCCATCCCCGATCAGTTCCGGCATGAGATCGCCACATCCTTCCATGTGAAGGGGCGCGGCCTCGTCATTCTGACGTCTTGTAGCCACCGAGGAGTGGTCAATGCGGTCCGGCAGGCGCAGACAGTCTCCGGCATCGAGAAAGTCCACGCCATCATCGGCGGCTTTCATCTCGCGCCTTATCCGGCGGATTATGTCCGCCAGACAGTCGCGGCGCTCAAGGAGATCGGACCGGATTATATCGTGCCGCTGCATTGCTCCGGCGAGCCCTTTTATGAAATGGCCAAAGCGGAAATGCCAGACAAGCTGGTCCGCGCCTATACGGGCACGCAATTGGTCTTTTCCGGTTCCGCTTCTTAAGGGGCTCTGCTGCGGGGGCGTCGGCTGGATTAGGCCGGCCGGAGGATTCTTGTGAGAATAACGTTCTTGAAACGCTGAAAGGGGAGGGGACTGCGTTCGGCTTTCGAGACCAGAATGGCGCCCTGAAGCGACGAAAACACAAAGCCCGCCATTTCTTCGCAATCGAGATCCGCAGGGGCTTGACCTGCCGCGACAGCGGCCCTCAGGCACGTGGCCAAGGCTGTCTGCACCTCAGTGAAAATCTCTTTCAGCCGACACCTGATGCTTTCGGTGTTATCACTGGATTCGGCCGAAAAATTGCCGAAGAGGCAGCCATTGCGCATGTCGTTGCGTTGTAAACTTTCTTCCACATCATTGAGATAGGCGCGCAATCTTTCGATGGGAGCGAAGCTCTCATTGAGGAGCGTCGCCGCGATCGATGCATGGACCCGCGCGAGATAGCGCTCCAGAATTTCCAATCCGAACGCTTCCTTCGAAGCGAAATGATTGCTGAAGGACCCTTGGGGCACACCGGCGGCCTGAACGATGTCGCGAACGCTCGCACCAGCAAAACCGCGCTCGTGGACCACGCGAAGGCCTTCGTTCAGGATTTTTTCTCGGTTTGAAACTTTGAGCATGGGGACACTATGGATGACCATATTAAATCGTCAATGTGACCAACGAGGGACAACAGCGATAGATCGAACGAAAAACGCTCAGGTGCCTCTCATCGTCCGGTTTGATCGCTGAAAGCGCGATAACGGTTATTGTCATCATAGGGTGTCTGGCCGAAGGGCTTGTACAACACGGCATGCGACCAATCGGATACTGTGTGCCGGCCCGTTCCGATCGAACGACCCTCAAGGAGCCCAGCGGCTAGTTCAGGCCGAGACTGATGCGGCTCGGCCAGAACGACCCCGGAAAGAGGGAGCAAAAGAACTGCGCTCAAGGCGATGGGTTTCAGGATCTGTATCATGGCGGGAGCTCTCGGCGAGCGTTCTTTTTCAAGTACGACAGGCGTTTATCGGTTGATCTGATCACCAAAGGAGCCATACCGGTTGTTGTAATTATAAGGCGCTTGGTTCTGCGATCCGTTCGAGATGGTCTGAGCCGCGAGGACGGCTTCGGACAGAGTGAGGATAAGAGTGGCGCTCAGGGCGATGGTTTTCAGGGTCTTAGTCATGGCGGAAGTTCCTCGGGTTTAAATCGTTGAAGCGGTGTTCCGTGCTTCGATGGGGATCAATATGTACGACCGTATTATTTATGTCAATAAAAATATGGTCGTCCGTATTTTTATTGAAGCGGCAGCCAAACCGGCTTCGCTTCTTCGGGTACGATAGGCGTTTATCGGTTGGTCTGATCACCAAAGGTGCCGTACCGGTTGTTGTAATTATAAGGCGCCTGGTTCTGCGATCCGTTCGAGACGGGCTGAGCCGCGAGGACGGCTTCGGAAAGCGTGAGAACGAGAGCGGCGCTCAGAGCGATGGTCTTCAGGGTCTTAGTCATGACGGAAGTTCCTCGGGTTTAAATCGTTGAAGCGGTGTGTTCCGTGCTTCGATAGTGATAATATGTACGAACGTATTGCCTGTGTCAATAAAAAATACGGACGTCCGTATTTTTTATTGAGGCCGCACCCAAATCGGCTTTCACCTCTCCTGGAGAATATTTTTTCCGAAGGTCTCATGAAAAGGGGGAGCCGGCCCATGGCTCGGCCATAGATCATTGGTTCGATAAAGATATTTTCACGAGGGCCTGTATTGTTGCCGGGGTTCGGTTCAAAAAATCTTGTTTCTTCCTCATCGAGGCCAAGCCAAATGTGGTTTGCCCTTGTTTTGCCGCCAGAGGTGTTGCCTCCCCTTATGCCCGCCCCAGCCCCGATTTTTTCTGAAAAAGTGCTTCGGATCGATGTGCCCGCGATTCTGCGCGGTATCGTGCGCCGTCATGAATTGGGCCTCATCCTGCTTGGTCTCATCACAGGCCAGATCGCCGGCATTTTCGTCGCGGGCATTTTTTTCCTCGCTGGCCAAATGCACAAGCTGCTCTTCGGCATTGCTTTGGAATCCCATCTGAGCAGCCTAAGTGTCCTCAGCCATCCGCTCCAGGCTTTGGTGCCGGTCGTGGGCGGCCTGGTAGTCGGCGTCACCGGTCATTTTATCCAGACCTGGCGCAACGACCGGCCGATCGATCCGATCGAGGCCAATGCGTTGCGTGGCGGCACCATGTCCTTGCTCGACAGTCTGCTCATCACCGGCCAGACGATTCTCTCCAATGGCAGCGGCGCCTCGGTCGGGCTGGAGGCCTCCTATACACAGCTCGGCTCCGGTTTTGCGTCCTGGCTCGGGCAGGCTTTCCGGCTGCGGCGCGCTGATCTGCGCACGCTTGTTGCCTGCGGCTCGGCGGGCGCCATTGCCGCGGCCTTCGAGGCGCCGCTGACCGGTTCCTTCTATGCTTTCGAGCTGATTCTCGGCTCCTACACCCCTTTCGGTCTCGCGCCGATCGGAGCCGCGGCGGTGGGAGGTGCGCTGACCGCCCGGGCACTTGGCACAGGCGGCGATTTCATCGGCCATATTCCCGCCGTCGCTCTCTCGAACAGCGATATGGCGCTGCTCCTCCTGCTTGGGATGATCTGCGGCCTGTTTGGCATTGGTGTCATGCGCGCGGTGACCACCGCCGAGGCTTTGTTCCGCAACAGCCGCATACCGATCATCCTGCGGCCGGCCGTCGGGGGCGTCGTTCTCGGCGCTTTCGCCCTGATCACACCGCATGTGCTGGCTTCCGGCCATGGTGCGCTCTCAGACCTTTTCGACGAGGAGGCGCCCGCTATCGGGTTCCTCTTCGGCGTGCTGTTGCTCAAGGCCACGGCCTCGGCCATTTCCATCGGCTCGGGTTTTCGCGGCGGCCTTTTCTTCGCCTCGCTCTATCTCGGCGGTATTCTCGGGCGAATATTCGTCGGGGTCACGGCCTGGGCCAATCCGACGCTGGCGCCCGATGCCTGGCTGGCGACCATTGTCGGAATGGCGGCCATGGCTGTGGCGATTATCGGTGGCCCGATGACCATGACCTTTCTGGCGCTGGAGACGACCGGCGATCTGCCGCTCTCAATCGAAATGCTGGCGGTCGCGGCGATCGTTTCGGTCATGGTGCGGCGCATGTTCGGCTATTCCTTCGCTACATGGCGCCTGCATTTGCGCGGGGAATCGATCCGCAGCGCGCAAGACATCGGCTGGATGCGTGATTTGACGGTTGGCAAGCTGATGCGCAGCGATACGGCCATCGTCCGGTCCGATCTGCCGCTCGCCCGTTTCAAGCGAGAATTTCCCTTAGGTTCCGCCCAATGGGTCATCGCCGCCGACACGCAGGGCCATTATGCCGGCATGGTGGCGGTGACCGATGCCTGGCTCACCGAATTTCAAAACAATCCGGTTCAGGAGGATTTTGGCCGCGAAAAGGGTGGTAAAAGCGATACGGGTGCGCCGAAAGATGCAACCATAACCCCTTTGCTGCGCCAAAAAATGTGCGTCCTTCTACCGGAGATGAACGTCAAAATGGCGGCGCAGATGTTCGAGCGCAGCGAAAGCGAGGCCCTGGCCGTCGTCGCCGATGTCAAGGATTGGCGGATCATCGGCCTGCTCACGGAATCCCAAGTCCTGCGCCGCTATACGCAGGAACTCGACAAAGCGCGCCGGGATTTGTCGGGCGAGACCTGGTCAGGTGAGGGATAAAGAAGGAAAGGCCGTCATGGGCTCTTTGGGTTCGCTTCTTGTCATTGGCATCGTGATCTCGCTCTCCATCTGTGTCACTTTGCTTGTCCATCATCACATCGAGATTGGCCTGCGCCGCCGTTATCACGATGTCGGCGCCACCATGTTCCTGCAGCTTGGCGTCATCTTCGCCGTATTGCTGGCTTTCGTCTTCAGCGAGGTCTGGAGTGAATATAACGAGGCGGCGCACGCGCTTTGGGCTGAAAGCGATGCCTTGCGCAGCATGGGAGTTCTGGCGGTGACCCTGCCGCGGGAGGAAGCCGGCACGATCCTCAAGGCACAAAGAAATTATGTCGAAAGCGTCATCGAGACGGAATGGCCCCGGCTGGCGGGGCATCGGCGCGGCGACAAGGCCACGGCCGAGAAGCTTGATACATTGACCCAGCAAATAGCCGCGATGCGTCTTTCCGAACCGGATTTGAATGATACGAAACGGCGCGTTGCCGCCTTGCTCGCTCAAGCGCAAATCGAGCGCGACAAACGGATTTTCGAAGCCAGCTATGGCGTTCCTTTGCCCCTCTGGGTGCTCCTGATCATTTTTTCCGGCCTTTTGTCGCTTTTCGCATCGTTTTCACAAATCGAGGACAGACTGATGGCTGTTGCCATGAGCGCTTGCTTCACATTCGGCGTTGCCAGCATTTTGGTTCTGGTGCGGTTGTTGGATTACCCGTTTGAAGGGGCCCTGAGTTTGCCGCCGGATGAATTTCGGCCTGTTCTCGAAAGACTGACCACCCTCCTGAAGAGCATTGAGGTCACGCCTCAACAAGGCGCTGATCAATAAGGCACCGAGCCGAGCGAGCCGCTGGCGAGCGCGAGCGTGGCGGCGGCGGTCAGTGCCGCGCTATAAGCATCTGTCCTGCCGATGCGCGCTTGCAGGAGATTGGTTTCGGCGAGCGAGGTCGCGGTGACTGAGCCAACACCATTGCGATAGGCGGCGAGGGCTGCATCGAATGTAGTCTGCGCCGCCTGCACCAGGGCATTGGCCGCTGTATAAGCGGCGAGGCTGGTCTTGAGACCATTTTCGGCGGCAACGATTTCGCGCGCGGCTTCCTGCTTGGTGCGGCTCAGGATCGAACCGGCGGCGGCTTCCCTCTCACGCGCTTGCAGCAGCAAGGCGGCCCGTGTGCCGCCATCGTAAAGCGGCAGGGTGACGCCGCCGAGCACGATCCCGGAAAACCGGCTGCCGTTGAGATTGAGGGTCGGCAAGGAATCGCTGCCAACGCCGGGAATGGCCGTCACGCCGAGGCCGCCGTTATCCTGCGCCACGGTGCCCGACGCGAAAACCTTTGGCAGAAAATCGGCCTGCGCGGCGCGGACATTGGCCTCGCTCGCCTTTTGCGCGGCAAAGGCGGCAAGGACATCCGGGCGCTGCGCCAGGGCCGTTTCGATGATCGCTTCCGTCGGCTGCATCATGGAGGCCGATAGCGTGCGGCCTTCCGCCGAGGCGACACGGATCTTTGTCAGGGGCGAAATGCCCATGGCGCCGAGAAGGGCAAGATAGGCGTCCTGTTCGAGGCCCTTGGCCCGGACCAGCAAGAGATTGGTCTGCAAGGTTGCCTGTTTGGCTTGCGCCACATCGACGATCGTGCCGACTTCCTGTTTCAGCTTTGCCTCGGCGGCGTCCTGCACTTCTTTGGCATTTTGCAGCGATTGCGCGGCATTGGCCGTGAGCGTCCGCGCGGCGGAATAAGCATAGAAAGCGAGGCTGACCTTGTGGATCAGTAATTGATGCGCACCGGTGAAGGTGATGTTGGATGCTGTGGAAAGCTGTTGCGTCGCCTCGACCAAAGCCGCGCGGCGACCGAAATCGAAGAGAAGCCATTGCAGGCCGGCGGCGCCGATCACACCCTGCGAATGGGCCTTGTTGGTATTGCTGATGCCGACATTGAGGACGCCGGTGGTCAGCGTGCTGTTGCTTTGCTGCGTGCCGCCGATGGCGCTGACGCTGAGACGCGGCAGATAGGTCGATTCGACGATGCCGACGGCCAGCGCCGCCTCGCGCGCCGCATTCCAGGCAACCTTGGTCGTCGGATTATTGCGCTGGGCAATATCGATCAATTCGGCCAGCGAATAGATTTTGCTGGCTGCGAGCTCTGGCGGGGCCGGCAGGCCGCCAGCCTCGGCATTGGCGGGCAAAGTGAAATTCTGTTTCACGGGCTCCTGGGCAGGCTTGCCTGCGTCAATCGCGCCGGTTTCCTTCGTTTGCGGCACATAGGGCTGGTCCGGCGCGGGCGGTGCGAGATCGATCGCGCTTGGGGCGCAGCCAGTGAGGAGAAGCGCGGCGAAGAGGCCGCTTACCATTCGGCTTCTCGTCGCAAGGCGGATAGGAAAGGGGCGAGCCAAATCAGACCGTCGCATGGGAAGCCTGCTGGATCGTTCCCGTGGCCGGGATATCGGAAGCCGTGTTCAGGGCGCGTGTCAGCCGGTCGATCTGCTGGCGCAGGGCGGTTCTGGCCGCGTCCGTGACGATGGTGCCAGTTGGTGCGGCACTGGTGCCAGGGGAAGCCTCAACGGATGCGGCGACACGATCCTCTTCCGCGCTGGCAGGCCCGACAAGCTGATCGAATTGAGCGGCGCAATCCGCCAAGGATGCGGGCCCATCGGCGGGTGTCAGGGGGGCGAGCAGTCGAAAAGTGGTCTCAAGTTCCGTGCTCACTTGTGCCCGCGCCGCGATCCAATCTTCACGAGGCCGCAGGGCGGAGGGCTCGAAAGCCACCAGCTCGATCTCATCTTCGAGTGTCGTGAGCGCGTTCCGCGCGGCCAAAGCGCCGGTATTCCATTCCGGCTGGCTCGCGGATTTCGCCATGTCCCGCAATCCTCGCAGAGAGGCTTTGATCGTTTCGCCGATGCGTTGGCTGACACTGACCGGCCAGACCTGTGTCGCCATCACATACATCACAAGATTACCGACAAAAATTCCGATGACGCGATCGCGCGCCACCGTCAGGTCGAAGCCCGGGCCATAGCCCTGGATGGCGCTGAGGAAAAAGGCGAAGGCGATCTGGAACCCGGCATAGGCGATGCGTTCGCCGCCCGCCGCCACCCATGCGGCGACGAAGGCTCCGAGAAAGACGAGGATCATCAAGGCGCCGATCGATTCGAGATGCGGCATGACAAAGACCAGCATCAGCATGCCAGGGGCCGCGCCGATCACAGCGCCAATGAAACGCAGCATCATTTTGCGTGCCGTCTCGGCGGCGCTGCCGAGCGAGACGATGTAGCAGGTGATCAGGCAGGTATGAATGCCAGACCAATCGATCTGCAGATAGAAAATATAGCAGATCATCGCTGCCGCCGTGGTTTTGAGCGCATGGCGGACGTGAGCGGGATTGCTGAAAGCGTCAGGCAGAAAAAAGCCCGATTTTTGTTTGGGTTTGGGCTTTTGGGCCTTGGCTTCTGGCGGCGCGAGCGTGAAATGCTGCAAGGTCCCGTCCATATCAGCGAGAACCGGGGCGGCATCGCTCGGCAATGAAGCTTCGATGTCAATCGGATAGCGGCCCGTCTCGAAAATCGCCGCCATGGCCTCGGCGGTCGCGGCAAGCTTGTCCCTATCTTCGGGAGAGGACGGGGGACTGGGCAAAGCCGCCAAACTGTCGGTAAGCGCCATCAGCCGGAAGCTTGAAGCCGCCGCCGCTTGCAGGGCGGCGAGATCCTTTGCGGTGGATGTATGCTCGATCCTGGCGAAATTCAGATATTTCGCGAGGGCGGCATTGCCGTCATGCAGCAGGCTTTCGAGCCTTTCCTGCGCAGTGCTGCCGGTCCCGCGCAACACGGCGGCGACCGCTCGCAGGCGCGCGACAAAGGTGCGTTCGGCGAGCAGCCGGGGCGGCGTGCCGAGGCCGAGATTGACGATGAGCCCTGCAAACACCGGTACGCCGATCAACAGCCAGGCATGCAGCAGCGCCCGCGTTGCCAGCTCACCTTGTGGAATGAGGCCGAGAAGATCGAGGGCATAGGCGACGACGAGCGCCAGGATCGGTGCGATGGCCCGCAGTTTCGAGGCCGAACCGAGGAACAGGACAAGGAACGAAATCAAGGCCATGGTGGTGACGCGCCAGACCGGCTGGTCGATCACCAGAATAGCGAGCAGGAAGATGAGGCCAATGATCAATGTGATCAGGATCAGCCCGCTAATATGCATGATGATGCTCGAAACCCGGTCCTCCTTGGTGAGAAAGAAGACGATATAGGCTGAGAGCGCGATTTCGAGCGTTTCATAAGTTTCGGCGATCAGAACCGTCAGGGCGCAGGTCAAGGCCAGCCGGGCCGCGAAAGCGAGCCGGCCGGGAAAAGGCGTGAGAAGACTTGCAAGGCTAGGCGCCGCCACTCAGAGCGCCTTTCTTTCAAGAATGTGCCGCGGCATCATTCCCCTCGTTTTCTTGTCCCTGACAGGCGGCGCCATAGCGGATCTGCGCGCTGGCGCTGGCGCCGATCCGCATGAGTTCCTCCGGCGGCTCCTCAAGATGCACGCGGACCGGGAAACGCTGTGCCACGCGTACCCAGTTCAAGGAGCGCTGCACAAAGGGGAGCTGGCGTGGCAGAATCGGACCGCTTGCTTCGAGAACGCCCCAGCCGATGCCCTGGACGCGCCCATGCAGGGGCTTCGTCCGGTCGATCATGGAATAGCCTGTCACGCAATCACCGACCTTGATGACAGGCAATTGCGATTCACGGAAATTGGCGATCAGGAACCATTCATCGGTCGTGATCAAGGTGAACAGGGATTGTGCCGGAGCGATGAATTCGCCTGTGGTGACCTTGAGGCCGGCGATGCGTCCGGCATGCGGCGCGCGCATGATTGTATTTTCAAGGGCGCGCTCGGCAATGGCGAGCGCCGCCTCGCGCGCTCGGATGGCGGCTTCCTCGCCCGATGTATCACCGATTGCCGCGATAGCCGCGGCCTCCTGGCGCTGTGCCTGCGACAGGCTCGTCGCCGCGTCGCGCCGCACCACTTCGGCATTGTCATATTGCTGTTTGGGAACGAAATTCTTCGCGGCGAGCGGTGCCAGCCGTTCCGCCGTGCGCACGGCCAATTCATAATTGGTCTTCGCGCGGGTCGTCTGTTCCTTGGCGATATTGGCGGCGGCGGTCTCGGTTGTAATCACCCGGCGACGTGTCGCCAGCGCGGCTTTGGCGAGATCGAGATCGGCTTTGGCCTGTTCCACCGCCAGCCGATAGGGTACGGGGTCAAGTTCGAACAGGAGATCACCCGCCCGCACGGCTTGATTTTCATGCACCGGAAGGTTGAGCAGCCGTCCGCCGACGGAGGCTGCGACATGCACGACCTCGGCATCGAGCGAGGCATCATCGGAATAGGGAAAATCCCTGTCTTGCCGATAGGCCTGCCACGCGAGGAAAAGGCCGTAGCCGATCACGGCCAGGACGATGATGCGGATAAGCAAACCGCGTTTCGGGGCACCTGCGGCTTTCATGCGGCGGGCCCGAACCAGTGGCGCCAGGACAGCAGCGTCAGGATGAGGCTCGACGCTGTATAGAAGAACAGTTTCCAGGGAATACGTTCATCGAGCCCCAGGCGAATGAACAACAGCCGCAGGAAACAGCCGCCGAAAATGCCGAGCGTCGCGCAAAACATCCAGCCGGGGAAATAGGCGCCGGCAATTTCGAAAGCCGCCGCGCCATCGAGTGAACAACCGGATAGAATGACGCTTATGCTCAAGACACCTGTGTGTTTCAAAAGGCTTGAAACCGGCGCCTTCTCCCCTCGCTGCAGCAAAGGAACGGCGGCGCGCATTCCAGCGGATGCAGGCGGCATGAGAACGTCAACATAGTAAACTAAAGGTTACCTAGCTTAAGCTGAATTTCGCTGGGTCGCCAATGATTTTTGAAGCCGCTGATGTCAATCGAAACGGAAGCCGGAAAGTGCCGTCTCCATCACCGTTTCCGAATAGACGCGCGTTCCGGGTTTGTCGGAGGCCCCGGCTACAACCATGAGGGGCAGGAGATGTTCCTCGCGCGGATGCGAGAGACGGGCGGCGGGCGCCTCGGCCCAATGGGTGAGCTGTTCCGCGCGCCGATCGGCGGGAGCGGTCACGGTTTCGAGCAGCCATTGATCGAACGCTTGTGAAGGCTGCGTAAACTTCGGATCGCCGTAGCCGCGCATATTGTGAAAGCTCATCCCTGCGCCGAGGATCAGCACGCCTTCATCTCGGAGCGGCGCCAGAGCGTGGCCGACGGCAAGGTGCAGAGCCGGGTCGAGGCCTTTATCGAGTGACAATTCCACCACCGGTATATCGGCCTCGGGAAATGCGACTTTCAAGGGAATGAAGACGCCATGATCGAGACCGCGTGTCTTGTCGAGCGTGGTCTGATACCCCTGCTGTTTCAAGAGATCGGCCACTTTTTCGGCAAGCGCCGGGGCGCCGGGCGCGGGATAGCGCAATTCATAAGTATGCGGTGGAAAATTGTAATAATCGAAGAGCAGATCCGGTTTAGCGCTGTCGGTTGTCGCAAAACCTTGCGTTTCCCAATGGCCCGAAATCACCAGAATGGCGCGCGGCGGCTCCGGCAGGGTTTTGGGCAGGCCACGGAGAAATGCGGCCATTTGGGTCCAGGTGCCAGCGGGATCGTCCATGAAAAAGCAGGGCCCGCCGCCATGCGGGATGAAGAACGTCGGCTGGCAAGCAGGTTTGTTCATGATGGATCCTGTCCTTGTTCAAGGCGCTTTCGGCTTGAAACGAAACATATAATAGGGTGGCTTGCGCCCGTCATGACCCTGGTTGAAGCCTGGAAGCTGATCGACCTGCGCCGCGACAATGTAGAACGTCCCGTCGGGCCCGATGGAATAGGCATCCGGCCAATCGAGCCGCCGATCCTTGATGGTCCAGAGCGTATGACCATCGGGGGCCTCCGCGCGAATGGAATGGGTCTCCACCTCCGAGAGATAGAGCACATTGTTGCGATCGATGACGAGACCGCCGACGGGCGTGACATGACGAGCGACCTTGACCCTTTGTTCGAGGTCTGAATCGCTCAGTGATTCATCGAGAAGATCGGCCAGAGCCACGCGGTAGAGATTGGGGCCGAAGGGAGACATGAAAAACAATGTCTTGCGATCGGCGGAAAGCTCGATCTGATCGGCATTGAGCTGCGGGATTTTGCCGGTCGGGCCGGCGAGTTGATGGCCATCCACATGGGGAATGATCGAGGGATCGGCTTTGGTGAGTCGGCTCTTGGCGAGGAGTCTTCGGATATGTCCGGTTGTCCGATCAAGAACCAGCAGCGCGCCGGTGCCGGAATCGGTGATGAAAACATGATCACCGAGGACGCGTGCATCATTCAGATGGCTGTTTGCCGGCGCATTGGCGAGATCGAAGGAATAGACATTCACGACCTTATCGGTCGCGAGATCGATTTCGACCAGTTTCGGCCCGCCCTGGACGATACCCCCGAAATGCGGGGTCGCGGGATCGACCACCCAGAGATGGTTTGCGTCTCGATCAATAAAGAGGGAATTGATCGAAATGAAATGGCGAGCGGGATCCTCACCCGGCTTCCACTCATTCCAGCCATCGCCGGGATAAGGCGTCTGTGCGCCATCCGGTCCGATGACGGCCACGCTGGGCGTTGTTTTGTCCCAACGCGGAAAACTGGCGAAGATCCGGCCATCATTGGCAACGGCGACACCATTCCAGGCATGGGTGGGTGATGTCGCGGCCACTTCCAGGATGGGAGCTGCCTCTTTCGCCGCTGGTGCCGCGACAGCGCAAACCTGCGGCGCGCTGAGCAGCAGAATGAGCACACGGAGCATTGACGAGTGTGCTGATGGGCGCGCATTTCTGGAGGACATCGGATGGGATTTTGCCGCGATCGTCATCAATGTCACGCTTTGCGTCGCGGAAAGAAGCTCACGTCTGGATGTCATGAAAAAGCTCCATGATCAGCAGGAAGGGAGGCTATCCGTTTTCAACAGGAATCATCTTCAATTCTGACAAGGGCTGAGGATATGTGTTTGCCGGTCATGACTTTAGTCAATAGTCGATCCGACCGGTTGACAAGCCCTGCTTATGTCTCGTCGCGCGGAACTCGGTGGTGAGGCTCAAGGCGTGATGAATGTGCGATCTTGACGGGCTGGGTCGGAACTCCAAGAATGAGGAATCTCCTGAAATAGCGCGAATCCTCTCGCGTCTTCGGCCTGTTCGGCCTTTTACGAAACATCAGCCGGTGGGAGTCTCGATTTCATGACCCAAGCTCTTCTCGTCGTCAATGCTGGCAGCTCCAGCATTAAATTCAAGCTTTATAGCGTCAATGGCGATGATCTTGACCTCGTCATGGGCGGGGCGCTCGATGGAATCGGCAGTCAGCCCCGTCTCAAGGTCAAGGATCACGCAGGCACCATATTGGTGGAGCATGATTATGCCGTGGCGGAGATTTCGACCACGGAGCAGGCGCAAACAGCGATCGCTGATTGGCTCACGCCACACATCAAGGACTATGTGATCATTGGCATCGGTCATCGTGTCGTGCACGGTGGTTCTGTCTATTCCAGACCGGTTCTGGTCGATGATCAGGTGATGGCGACGCTCGAAACCTTCATTCCGCTGGCGCCTTTGCATCAGCTCGGCAATCTCGATCCGATTCGCGTTTTGCGCCAGCGCCGTCCCGACCTTCCGCAGGTCGCCTGTTTCGACACCGCTTTCCATTTTGGCCATCCGGAATTGTCGGATCGTTTCGCATTGCCGCGCTCGCTTTATGACGAGGGGGTCCGGCGCTACGGTTTCCACGGTCTGTCTTATGAATATGTGCATGCGGCGCTGCGTGATATCGCGCCGGACACTGCCCATGGCCGTGTGATCATTGCCCATCTGGGTTCAGGTGCTTCCGTCTGTTGTCTCCATGAGGGCAAGAGCATCGAAACGACGATGGGATTTACGGCGCTTGACGGCTTGCCCATGGGCACGCGGTCGGGAACGCTGGATCCTGGTGTCGTGCTGCATTTGATCGAGCAGAAAGGCATGAAGCCGGCGGAAGTGGGCACGATGCTCTATAAGCAAAGTGGCCTGTTGGGTCTCTCCGGCATCAGCAATGATGTCCGTGCTTTGCTTGCAAGCGATCGCCCCGAAGCCAAAATGGCGATTGATTTCTTCTGCTTGCGCGTGGCCCAGGCCATGGCGAGTCTCTCGGTCACCATCTATGGGCTTGATGGCCTTGTCTTTACGGCGGGCATTGGCGAAAACGCACCGGAAGTGCGTGCCCGCGTCATCGAGCATTTACGCTGGTCTGGTCTCGCTCTTGATCCTGCTGCTAATGAAGCGCCGGCCCCAAGTCATCAAAGGCAAGGCAACAAGGGCCGGCGGATCGATGGCAAAGAGAGCCGTGTGCCGATCTTTGTCATTCCGACGGATGAGGAACGTATGATCGGCCTGCATACATTGCGGCTGTTGCGGCAGTTGAAACATCATTCCTGATAGCGGTCCGACGGTCATAATGAATGACCGTTGGACCGCTCTTGAATTTTCGCTCTCGCTTTGAAAAAGCGAAAATTCAAGAAAGGAACCAAAGGTCGTTCTTCACGACCTTTGGTATGGCATGATCAAATATCGAGGGTGATGTGATCAGACGGTGGGCTTGCCCGCCGTTTCTTTCGTCCCGCTGCGTCTCGCGGCGGCCATGAGAGCGGCCACCGCGCAGGACGCGAGGCGGGTGCGCACATTATCGGCCCGGCTGGTCAGGATGATCGGGACGCGGGCGCCGAGCACTATGCCGGCCGCATCGGCACTTGCTAGAAAAGTCAATTGCTTGGCGAGGATGTTGCCGGACACGAGATCGGGCACGATGAGAATATCCGCGTCCCCCGCAACCGGAGAATTGATGCCCTTGGTTTCGGCCGCTTCCTTGTTGATGGCATTGTCGAATGCCAGCGGACCGTCGAGCAAAGCGCCCTTGATTTGACCGCGATCGGCCATCTTGCAGAGCGCGGCGGCTTCGATGGTCGAGGGGATTTTGGGATTGATCGTCTCGACGGCGGAAAGGATCGCGACCTTCGGCTGTTTCACGCCAAGAACATGCGCCAGATCGATGGCATTCTGGCAGATGTCACGCTTGGTTTCGAGATCGGGCGCGATATTGACGGCGGCATCGGTGATGAACAAAGGTTTCGGATAGGTTGGCACATCCATGATGAACACATGGCTGATGCGCCGCTCGGTTCTGAGGCCCTTGTCTCGGCTCACCACCTCGCTCATCAATTCATCTGTATGCAGGCTGCCTTTCATGAGCAATTCACAGGTGCCTTCGCGGATGAGCTCGACGGCCCGGGCGGCGGCCGCGTGGCTATGGGGCGTATCGACGATTTCGTAGGGGCCGAGATCAATCGATGCCTCCGCGGCGACCTGGCGGATCTTATCGGCCGGCCCAACAAGGAAGGGATGGATCAGGCCGGCATTGGCGGCATCGATCGCGCCCTTGAGCGAGGTATGATCGCAAGGATGCGCGACCGCGATCGTGACCGGTTCGAGATCTTTGCAGCGGGCAATCAGTGCTTCATATTTTTCATGAGTGTTGCCATTGACGGAAACACTCTCTTTGCTTTCATTCTGTGTCATGATTACCCCACGCCGAGAATATGCAAGCCGCCATCGACATAAAGCGTGTCGCCGGTGAGGAGACGGGCGGCATCTGTGGCGAGCGCCGCTGTCGCGAGGCCCACATCATCGATCGAGACAAGACGTCCGGCGGGTGCGCGCTCGGCGGCTTCTTCGAGGAGCTTGTCGAAATCGGTAATGCCTGAGGCGGCTCTGGTTTTGACGGGGCCCGGCGAAATTGAATGCACGCGGATGCCTTTGTGTCCAAGTTCGGCCGCAAGATACTGCGCGACCGCCTCGAGCGCCGCCTTGACCGGTCCCATAATGTTGTAATTTTCGATGACCTTATGGGCGCCGTAATAGGTCATGGTGAACAAAGTGCCGCCATTCGGCATCAAGGGTTCGGCCAGATGCGCCATGCGGATGAACGAATGGCAGGAAATATCCATGGCCTTGAGAAAGCCCTCGCGCGAGCAATCGACCACGCGTCCATGCAGATCCTCTTTCGGAGCGAAGGCCATGGAATGCAAAACGAAATCAAGCTGCCCGAATTGTTTCTCAACTGCCTCGAAAACCGCTTCGAGCTGCCCTTCAACGCTGACGTCGAGCGGTAGGAAGAGGGCGGCTTCCAGCTCCTTGGCCAGGGGCTCGACATAAGGCTTGGCCTTGTCGTTCAGATAGGTGATGGCGAGATCGGCGCCGAGAAAACGGAAGGCCTTGGCGCAACCGTAAGCAATCGAATGCTCATTGGCTATGCCCGTCACCAGCCCCTTCTTGCCGTTCAGTGTTATGATTGAGGGGTCAAACATCTCGCCTCCGAATAGGTCTTTGGAAGGGGATAAGTCGATTGTGATTGAGGCAAGTCCGGCAGAACCGCGCGACTTTTCCAATCGAGGCAGGAACAATCAGTCCGCGCGGATCAGAGCCGCGCGGACAAGGGCAAAATGGATATTATCTCTTTTCGGTTCCGGGGCCGGGAATACAGGCGGGAGGAGAGGGGCAAGCGGCGGATCATTCCGCCGCCGAAATCCGATCCTCTGTTTGATCTTTTGCGCCGCTCAGCAGCGTCTTGATCTCGAATAGGCGCTTCTGAGCTTCCTCTGGAAGCTGACCGCCGGCGAGAACGAGACGTTGGATAGCTTCGAACAGATCAGTTCGTTCCTTGCGGCTCGCTGGCAACAGCTGCGGCAGGGTGGCCAACGCCCGCTTTTCATCGAGCAGGACGATCTGATGTTGCTGTTTCACGATATCCTTGAACCGTGAAAACGTCAGCTTGTCCGTTGGCAGAAGCTGACGCACTTCCTTCAATGCGGCAAGAACACGTTCGTCTATGCTGGGGATCGGTTGGTGGATATAGATGCTGGCGCGCACGAAAGCTTCGACCGTGCTGCCCTTGTCGAAGGCGAATTCGAGTGCGGCTCTCTTCGCATTGGCGATGGCTTCCCGTGTCACTTCACGGCCAAGCTGACGCGGCGGGCGTGTGGGATCGGCGCCGAGGCCGAGAAGCGCTTGCAGTGTGGGGGACCCATAGAAGGTGAGGAAGAAATTTTCTTCCAACGTGTCGCGCCAATGGCCGTAATTTTCCAACGTGCTGATGATCGTGTTGGAGAGACCCTGTTCCAGGAGAACGAAGGGATTGTCCTTCGTGACGGGATGACGATTGGCCCGGACATGCTCGGCCAAAGCTTTGACTGGACGCAACCAAGGATTACGGTCCGAGAAAAAGGCGTAGCGCAAACGGTTGGGGTGCAGGCGCCGCAAATAATCGGCGCTTTCCTTGGTGACGAGCGAGCGCACGACCGGCGAGGCGAAAGTCCGATAAAGACCCTGGTTGACGTCCGAGAGGCGGGCGAGGGAGGCAAAGCGCCGCTCATCAGCGAGATCATTGCCGCCGAGAGCCCGAATATCATCCAGGTTGCGCGGCTGCAGGACGAGGAGATAGCGCCCTTCGATCAATTCGGGATTGGCCGTTTCCTGACCGACGTCGGCAATGACCGCCTCGTAAAGGCCGGGCGGTATGAGATCGATCAGATCCATCGCCTGGGTGAATTCGCCATGCTCTCTCGTCGCGATCTTACCCGAAACGAAAATGCCAAGATGACCAATGCTGTCATGTAATGTGTAGACGATGGTCTGACCGTTGGCGACGATTTCATCGCGGCTGTCATAAAGATCGGTGATCCAACCCAACGCCTGTTGCGGCGGGGTAATGTCATCACCCCAGGAACAGAAGACGATGATCGGCGATTTGATATTGCGCAGATCGACGCGCACATTATCCGAGGTGACGATTTCGCCGCAGGTCAGTTTGTTGCCCACGAAGAGTTCATCGGCGATGAACTGCATTTCTTGAGCATTGAGGGTGATGGGATTCCCCCACCAGGATTCGAAATCGAGGAAGCGCGGCGCCTCGGAATCGACCTTGGAATAGACGTTATAATTCTTTTTCCAATAGGTATTGGCGGGGTTCATGCGTTCGAAATTGGCGACGAGTGCCGCGCCATCGAAAATGCCATTGCCGAGATCACCCGCGAGCGTTGTCATCCAGGTGCCGCCGAGGAGGCCGCCGAGATAGCGCAAGGGATTGCGACCGTGGACGCCCGCCCAATAGGAAAGCGGCGCGCCGGCGAGCAAAAGCGGTCCCGGCAAATCGGGATTGAGGGCGGACATCATGGCGATCTGCCAGCCAGCCTGGCAATTGCCGATCAGCGTCGGCTTACGATCCGAGTCCGGATGCAGCTCGGCAACCTTCTTCACGAAGAGCGCCTCGGCGCGGCAGACATCTTCGATGGTCTGGCCCGGCACCGGTTGCGGCAGGAAGCCAACGAAATAGCAGGGATGGCCGGCTTTCAGCACCTCACCAATTTCGCTGTCATGCTTCATGCCACCGATCCCCGGGCCATGCCCGGCACGCGGATCGAAGATGATGAAAGGGCGCTTGGTGGGATCGACCGTGACGCCTTGCGGCGGAATGATGCGCACAAGCCCATAATTGACCGGCCGCTCGAAAGTGCGTCCATCGAGGATCAATTCCGCCCCGAAGCTCAGGACATGGGGCACGTCGCGCTGACTGCGTTCCAGATATTGGTCGCCCCTTTGCCTCAGAATGTCGAGAAACAGGATCGACCGCTGCCAGGCGTCTTGCCAATAGTCTTGGTACGGCTTCAGGCCGAAGGCATCGATCCAGGACGTCGCGGGCGAGGATTTACCCTGCAGGGCAAAAACAGGCGAAGGAACAGCGCGCGGGGACAAAAACGAAGGGAAAAGCTCGGAGGGGAACGCGGGTATGGAGAACCCATTCTTGGCCCCGGTGGGCCAGAAAGCGGTGAAGGGATTAGTGAAAAAATCCGGGGTTTCCCCCTGTCTCTCGTTCGTCATGAGCGTCTCCCGGCAAGGATGAAGCGATCGACAGTTTATCGGGCGAAATCAGCAAATAGATCGCGAGTATTAACGTGCGTGAAGACGAGCATCCGCCTTCATGAAGGAGATGAATGGGCTTCTTCATCGGCGGCCAAATTAGCCACCAAGCCCGATGATCTGATAAATGCACATGTTTGTTTTTCTTTGTATGACAAAACTAATCAGGAATGTCTATGCACAGAGATTGCAGGGATAAAAGTTTTAGCAAATCCATGAAGCCAGCGGGAGCTTGGCCATTTTGCCTCCATGGCATGATCATCTTTGCGTGAATCTCGAAGGCCCATGCTGCGCAGGAGCAGGCCGGAGCAGGGTCCTTGTTCCCGATGCCTCATGCGTTTGAAATAGAAATAATGTTTTAAAACAATAGGATATATTTTTTTTGTGATCTGATGGCGGCGAAACTGCTTTGGGGCTCTTGCTCATTTTCTACGGCTTGAACGTCGCCGTGGATGCGCTTACCCTGGGCGTGGCAAGGCGCCGACCGTTCTGAACGCGGTTTACACTTTCGCTCCCTTCTGGTCCGACGACACCGATCTTGCTCGATAGGCGGGTAACCCCGACGCCGTGCCGCGTGTCATCATGATGTCACTGTTGCGGGCGGCGAATGTGATCGATTCGGCGTGGTGATGCCAAATATAAAAATATTAAATCTGGATGCGGAATGGATGTGAGTTCGAACTTGCTCTCCTTCTTCCCGCATATTCAGAGAGACAGTTTCCTTGAGGTCCGGATCGAACGCACTATGCCTTGTTCATGGTCCGGGGAATTCATTTGATACTCAAGGTTTCGATGGTCACCTCGTCATCATCCCGCCGTGGCTTCGTCATGGCGGATCATTTTGACGATGCTGCTTTCGAACGTGCTTCTGCGCATGACGATATCGAGATCAGTCGGTCACAGAGCTCTGATGTGTCCGGCAAGATGGCACCTGCTTTGCGTGGTGGATGAAAATTAGGAAGAATGGATGAAGATGCGTTTACCGATGTTCATGTCTCTGGCGGCTCTGGTGCTGTCGGGCGCGACCACCATGGCCGACCCTCTGCGCGACGAGATCAAGGACCAGTTCGCCCCGATTCCTGCAAAAGCGCCGGGCCTGCCCAATAATCCGGCGACGCCGGAGAAATTGGCCCTCGGCAAAATGCTCTATTTCGATCCGCGGCTCTCCATCAGCCATTCGCTGAGCTGCGCGAGCTGCCATAATCTGGGGCTTGGTGGGACCGACGACCGTCCGAAATCCTTGGGGCATGATTGGCAGCAAGGTGGCCGCAATGCGCCGACGGTGCTGAACTCAGTTTTCAATCTGGCTCAGTTCTGGGACGGCCGCGCCGCCGATCTCGCTGAACAGGCGGGTGGCCCGATCCTCAATCCGGTGGAAATGGGGTCGACCAAGCCGCAAACCATCGACGTTTTGAAGGGGATTCCCGGCTATGTGACCGCCTTCAAGGCGGCTTTCCCGGGCACGTCCGATTCGATCACCTATGAGAATCTCGAAAAGGCCATTGCGGTTTTCGAGGCGACGCTGCTCACCCCTGAGGCGCCCTTCGATCGCTGGCTTTCGGGTGATGATAAGGCGCTGACTCAGAACCAGAAGAATGGTTTGCGTCTGTTCGTCGATAAGGGGTGTTCCGGTTGCCATAATGGGGTGAATATCGGCGGCAGCATGTATGCGCCCTTCGGCGTGGTGAAAGCGCCGGCCCCGGACGTTCGGCCAGCGGATGATCTGGGACGTGCCGCGATCACCAAGTCAAAAGACGATGATTATGCGTTCAAAGTGCCGACCTTGCGCAATATTGCTTTGACTGCGCCCTATTTCCACAGCGGCAAGGTCTGGGATCTGAAAGAGGCGGTCAAGATCATGGGGGAGAGCCAGCTTGGCGTGACCCTGAGCGATGCGGAAACCGGCAAAATCGTCGATTTTCTGAATTCCCTGACCGGCCGGCAGCCCGATGTCAGCATCCCGGTTCTGCCGGCGCTGGCCGCGACGACACCGCATCCCGTGCCGTGATCTATGTGCGCGCTTGATCGCTGAATTGAGCGTGCGCTTTAGGCACCCGATCGGGTGAATGTGATGATCTGAATGGATCGGACCTGAAAGGAGCGGATCAGAAGGGATTGTCCCTTCAGGCCCGCTCTATTGAACTTCTTCCCGCACGATCCAGATACGCGGTTTCATCAAGGTCTGGATGGGATGCACGGCCTCTTCAGCCGTGGGCCGAGTGATCCGCCATTTGACGCCTTGCGCCTCGATAATCGCCTCGTCCTTGCTGATCGCCGTGACGACGCTTCCCTCGAATTTGCTTCTGCGGGCGACGACATCAAAGACCAGTCGATCATAGGGTTCGAGCGCCGGTTCTTGCTCGGTTTGCGGATTTTCGAAGAAATCCAGCTCCAATCCTTTGGTGATCTTGGTTGCGAGGAAAAACACATCCCATTTTCGCATTGGTGCGTCCGGCGAGAGAAAAGGATCGTCCGTGAGAGGGATCGCGACGCCGAGCCGGTTCAAAAAAGGTTCCTTGAACGCGGGGCATCGTGATCCGTCGGGCTTTGCCTTTCCCTAGCAAATCCGAGGCCTTGAGCCGAGCGGTATTTGCGTAGCCTTCCTATGGGCGGGTCTCAATCCGTGCAGGAGACCACGAGGCTGTCCGGCCGCAGGCTTTTCAATTGCGCCTCGTCGCGCGACGAGGCGAGATCCTTGATGCGATCGCCCGCGCGTCCATAAGCTTCCGCATTGGCGTGCCCATTGGCCTGGCACCAGGCATCGGCCACCACGCGGCCGCAGGCTGCATCACTCGTCAGGCACGTTTCGACGCCATAGCCATCCTCCGTGGGAATGATGAGGAGGTGGCCGGGGGTTGCATCGGCCGTGGCCCGCAAGGCGGATACGAGCGCTATGCCGCCGATGACGAAGAGCAGGATGCGGAAGGTCGTGCGGCGGGTCCGCATGACGTGAGAGAAAACGCCTGAGGACAAGACGGGAAGCGGCATGCTTTCAACCAGGGACAGAGGGGATCGCCGAAAATTGCTCCTTTTCTTTCAAGAATGGGTTAAGGTACAAAGACAAACCTTGTCGCAAACCGAGGCATGTTTGGCGCGCGGGATGGTGCGGGTTTGAGCTTACGGTGTGAAGGCGCCGTTTGAGCTTGCTTGGAGAGACAAGGCTTGTTACTCGATGCGCGCGAATCGGATCGGTCTTGAGTTCTGTCTCGTCCTCCGATCTTTATCCTTCATCTGATCTTTGACCCCCGAGTGCGACGATGGCCGAGCCACGGCGAGCCCTTGCCCAAATGGATGATGCGAGAATCAGCGTTGGTAACGCGCGGTTTCTGATCATCGAGGCGCCTTATTATGAAGATATTGCCGCGCAGCTGCGTGCCGGTGCCGAGGCGGCGCTGACACGAGCGCAAGCGCGTTTCGATGTCGTGAGCGTGCCGGGCGCGCTTGAAATCCCCATAGCGCTCGCCATTGCGCTGGATCGCGCGCCAGCCCTTTATCAGGGGGCGATCGCGCTTGGCTGCATCATCCGGGGCGAGACCTATCATTTTGAAATCGTCGCCAACGAAAGCGCGCGAGCCCTGACGCAGCTTGTGGTGGAGCGCAAACTGCCTTTCGGCAATGGTATCCTGACCGTTGAAACCGAGACGCAGGCCCTCGAACGTGCCTCGGTCGAAAGTGGTGACAAGGGGGGAGATGCCGCACGCGCGGCATTGGCGCTCTACCGGTTCAGCCAGGAATTCGGTCAAGTCGTCGAGCAAGCCCAGATTCAAGCTCAGCGCCCGGTCCTGACCTCGGGAGCGCGCTAATGGCCCCGATCCCACCCTTGGGAGGGTTGTAATGGCTAATGCCGAACAGCGCTCCGCCGCTCGCCTTGCCGCGGTCCAGGCGCTCTACCAGATGGAAGTCACCGAGAAGGGGCTGAACGAGACCTTGGCTGAATTCGAATCCTTCTGGATCGGGAATGAGATCGAGGGGGATCAATATAAGGAAGCGGAAATCGCCTTTTTCCGCGATATTCTGGGTGGCGTGCTCGCCGATCAAGAGCCGATCGACCGCCAGCTCGACAAAACCTTGGTCGATGGCTGGCCGCTGCGCCGTGTCGATCCGGTCGTGCGCGCCATTTTGCGGGCCGGGGCCTATGAATTGAAGAAACGCACCGATATTCCGGCCCGCGTCTCGATCAAGGAATATGTCGATGTCGCCGGTGCCTTTTTCGGCCGCGAGGAATCGGGCATGATCAATGCTGTGCTCGACGAATTGGCCCGCCGTTATCGCGCCGACGAATTCGCCGCCTCGCGTCTTTAGAATACAGACTGTCATGCCACGCTTATCCGAGGACGAGCTGATCGCGACTTATTTCGCGCCGCTCGCGGGCCCCGCCGGCCTGAACCTGCGCGATGATGCGGCGGTGCTCACTCCGCTTCCTGGCCAGGATCTCGTCCTGACCAAGGACATGCTTGTCGCAGGTGTGCATTTCTTTCCCGACGATGCGCCGGAGACGATCGCGCGCAAACTGTTGCGCGTCAATCTGTCTGATCTTGCCGCCAAGGCAGCTCTCCCTTGCGGTTTTCTGCTCGGCCTTGCCTTGCCGCCCGATTGGGGGACGGATTGGCTCGCCGCATTCGCACGCGGGCTTGGTGAGGATAGCGCGCAATTTCGTTTTCCCTTGCTGGGTGGGGATACGGTCAAGACGCCCGGTCCATTGACCCTCAGCTTGACAGCGCTCGGTCACGTCCCGCGCGACACGATGGTGCCACGCCCCGGTGCACGGGCGGGTGACCGGCTTTATGTTACGGGGACGATTGGTGATGCTGCGCTTGGCCTGCGCGTGCGTCTCGACGCGCCGCAAGATCGTATCTGGATCGCCGCGCTGACGCCCGCCGCGCGAACCGATCTCCTCAATCGTTATCTCGTTCCCGAGCCGCGCCTGGGCCTTGCGCCGGCTTTGCGCCGTCACGCCCGCGCCGCGATGGATGTGTCCGATGGTTTTGCGGGCGATCTCGCCAAACTGCTGGGACTCGCTCATCTTACGGTGCGTGTCCCGCTTGCCGCGGTGCCGCTCTCCAGGGCCGCGCGGGAAGCCCTCCATCTCGAGCCTGGCCTGATCGATACGATCCTGACCGGCGGTGATGATTACGAAATCCTGTGCGCCGTGCCGCCGGGGGAATGTGTGGGATTCGAGGAATCGGCGCTGGCGCTGGGTATGCGTGTCAGCCCGATCGGCGAGGCGGAGAGCGGCGATGCCCTGCCACATTTCGAAGCACCGGGAACTGTGCCGCGTGTATACCCGCAGGGATCCTTCCAGCATTTCTGAGTGATTCCACGCCATTTTATACCAACGGTCATGATCGATGACCTTTGGTATTAGCACTGTGAAACTAGGGCTTTGCCAATGATTTCAAGGCCTCCCATTTTGGGAGGATGAAAATGATCGCAATTGCGGCGATCTGTGGATTCTGTAAGCTGACCCGAAACATATCGATCCATGCCTGATTCTTTCACAGGAAATCGGGCCAGGTGGGCGGCGAGGGAGGAATCCATGAATCCTTTGTGGTGGATCATTTTTGGCGGATTATTATCCGTAGCCTATGGCATCGTGACATCGAAACAGTTGCTGGAACAGCCAGCCGGTTCCTTGCGGATGCAGGAGATTGCCGGAGCGATAGCGGAAGGCGCCAACGCTTATCTCAAGCGCCAATATACAACCATCGCTCTTGTCGGAACCGTGATCTTCGTGGTGCTTGGCCTTCTGCTCTCATGGACGGTCGCCTGGGCCTACCTCTTTGGCGCGGTGCTGTCGGGCGCGGCGGGGTTCATCGGCATGAATGTGTCGGTGCGCGCTAATGTCCGCACCGCACAGGCGGCGTCACAATCGCTCGGCGAGGGACTTGACCTCTCCTTCAAGGCGGGGGCTGTCACCGGCCTGTTGGTCGCGGGCCTGGCGCTGCTCGGCGTGACCTTGACCTTTTACCTGCTGACGGGTCCCTTGGGCCACGCGCAAGATAGCCGCGAAGTCGTCAATGCTTTGGTTGGGCTTGGCTTTGGGGCCTCGCTGATCTCGATCTTCGCGCGGCTCGGAGGCGGGATATTCACCAAGGGCGCTGACGTCGGGGCCGATCTTGTGGGCAAGGTTGAGGCCGGCATTCCTGAGGATGATCCGCGCAATCCAGCCACCATCGCTGATAATGTCGGCGACAATGTCGGTGATTGCGCCGGCATGGCGGCCGATCTGTTTGAAACCTATGTGGTGACGGTCGTTGCCACCATGGTGCTCGGCGCGATCTTTTTCGGGGGCGACGCGGTGCTCGCGAGCGCCATGCTTTATCCTTTGGCGATTTGCGCGACCTGCATCGTCACATCGCTCATCGGCACCGCTTTCGTGAAACTCGGTCTCGATGAGGCGATCATGAGCGCCCTCTACAAGGGCTTGATCGCGACCGGACTCCTGACCATTCCGGGGCTCGCTCTCGCCACTTACGCCACGGTCGGTTTCGGCACGATCGGCACGGTGCATGGCGTGCCGCTCACAGGGCTCCATCTGTTCTTCTGCGGGCTCATCGGGCTTGCCGTCACCGGTGCCCTTGTCGTTATTACCGAATATTATACAGGCAGCGGCAAACGGCCGGTGGTTTCGATCGCTCAGGCCTCCGTGACCGGCCATGGCACCAATGTCATTCAGGGGCTTGCCGTATCGCTCGAATCGACCGCCTTGCCGGCCCTTGTCATTGCCGCCGGCATTATCGCGACCTCGCAACTCGGCGGCCTTTACGGCACGGCGATCGCGGTCACGACCATGCTCGGCCTTGCCGGCATGATTGTCGCGCTTGATGCTTTTGGCCCTGTCACTGACAATGCCGGCGGCATTGCGGAAATGGCGGGCCTGCCCAAGGAGGTGCGGCGCGCCACTGATGCGCTCGATGCCGTGGGCAATACCACTAAGGCGGTAACGAAGGGCTATGCGATTGGCTCCGCCGGCCTCGGGGCACTCGTGTTGTTTGCCGCCTATAGCTACGACCTCGATTATTTCACCAAACATGGCGATGTCTTTTCCTATTTTCGCAATGTCGGCGTGGTCTCCTTCGATCTCTCCAACCCATATGTGGTTGCCGGCCTGATTTTCGGCGGCCTGATACCTTACCTCTTCGGCGGCATCGCCATGACGGCCGTCGGTCGGGCGGCGGGCTCTGTTGTCGAGGAAGTGCGGCGGCAATTCCGGGAAAAGCCCGGCATTATGGAAGGCACTGAAAGGCCGGACTATGGCCGCGCGGTCGATATGCTGACGAAAGCCGCGATCCGCGAAATGATCATTCCTTCGCTGCTGCCGGTGCTCGCGCCGCCGTTCGTCTATTTCGTGGTTCTCGCTGTGTCGGGCTCCAAGGCCTCGGCCTTTGCGGCGCTTGGCGCCTCGCTGCTGGGCGTCATCGTCAACGGCCTGTTCGTGGCGATTTCCATGACTTCAGGCGGCGGTGCCTGGGACAATGCGAAGAAAAGTTTCGAGGAAGGGTTTCTCGATAAGAATGGTGTCACCCATTACAAGGGGAGTGAGGCGCATAAGGCCTCGGTAACGGGTGACACGGTCGGCGATCCCTATAAGGATACGGCCGGGCCAGCGATCAATCCGGCGATCAAGATCACCAATATTGTCGCTCTCCTGCTTCTGGCGATTCTCGCTCATTGATGGAGCGCCCCAAGGATGCCGTCTTGGGGCGATTCTTCCTCTATTTGAAATGATAGGGCGCGACGTTCCATCCGGTTCGCCGTGTCCTATCGACGCCTTTCCATGCATCAAGTAGAAAACAATCATTAATCAGCCCCATAGGGTCGAATCTGCGGTGCAATGGAAGGACATGGAGATGAAAGGGATTATCCTCGCGGGTGGGTCAGGCACGCGCCTTTATCCGATTACCCGCGTCGTCTCGAAGCAATTGCTGCCGGTTTTCGACAAGCCGATGATCTATTATCCGCTGGCCACTTTGATGCTGGCGGGGATCAAGGATTTCTTGATCATTTCGACCCCGCGCGACACGCCGCTGTTCGAGCGCCTGCTCGGGGATGGCAAGGACCTCGGCATGTCCTTGACCTATGCCGTGCAGGATGAACCGCGCGGACTGGCGGAATCCTTCATCATCGGCCGTGACTTTATCGGATCTGATCGTGTGGCCTTGATCCTTGGTGATAATATTTTTCATGGCCACGGACTGCCGCAAATGCTCCAACAGGCCGTGGCTCGGACCACGGATGCGACGATTTTCGGCTATCAGGTCACCACCCCGGAGCAATATGGCGTCGTGACGCTCGATCGGACCGGAAAGGCGCTCGATATTGTCGAGAAACCCAAAACCTTCCACTCCAATGTCGCCGTCACGGGCCTTTATTTCTATCCCAATGATGTTGTCGATATTGCCGCCAAGATCACCCCCTCGGCCCGAGGCGAGCTCGAAATCACCGATGTCAACCGGGCCTATCTCCAACGCGGACAATTATTCGTCGAAATGCTCGGACGCGGCTTTGCCTGGCTCGACACGGGCACCCATGCCTCGCTCGTGGAAGCGAGCCATTACATCCAGATCCTTGAACAAAGGCAGGGAATCCGGGTCGCCTGTATCGAGGAAATCGCGCTGCGGATGGGTTATATCCCCCTGGACCAATTCCATGAACTTGCCAAACGCTCGATGAAGAGCAGTTATGGCGAATATCTTCTGGCGATTTACGAAGCCGCGAAAAAAGACCCCACATCCTTTGCTCCCTCGATCGCCTGAGACGGTCTTAAAGCGCGGTCTTGCATGGGACCGGGTAGGGACGGATTCGCGCGGGAAGGCCAGCAAAAGGCTTTTATCTAGTATTTTTATGGACTACTATCCGTCCAGCCCAGCGATGGTTTCGTGCGCAGGCAGACGGGAGCCGGTGCATGACATCATGCGGGCTGAAACTGTCATGTTCCATGCATGCACCCATGCCTGGGCCAGCCTTGGCGACAGGGCTTTTCCTGGGGCAAGATCATGAATCGCCAGACCATGAACCACATGACTCTCATCTCCGACTCAGGCGTCCCTGCGGGGCATTCCGATCGCCCCGGTCTTTATGATCCGCTCTGGAATCGTCTGCGGCAGGAGGCCGAAGAAGCTTTCGCGCGTGAAAGGGCTCTGGCGCCGCTGTTCGTCAGTTCGATTCTCAACCGGACGAGTTTCGAAAGTGCTGTGGCGCATCGCATTGCGGCGCGGCTCGGCAATGAGACGGTGCCCGCTTATCTCATCGCGGAAATTTTTGCCCAGGCGACCGATGATGATCCGACGATCGGAGAGGCTTTCCGAGCCGATATTCTCGCCGTGCTCGATCGTGATCCGGCCTGCGCGCGCCTGATCGAGCCCTTCCTTTATTTCAAGGGGTTCCACGCGATCCAGACGCATCGCCTCGCGCATTGGCTCTGGAACCATCAGCGTCAGGATTTCGCGCTCTATATCCAGAGCCGATCATCCGATGTCTTTCAGACCGACATCAATCCGGCGGCGCGTTTCGGCAAGGGGATTTTCCTCGATCACGCGACGGGTCTCGTCGTCGGCGCGACGGCCTCGATCGATGATGATGTCTCGATCCTGCAGAATGTCACGCTCGGCGGTACCGGCAAGGAACGCGGCGATCGCCATCCCAAGATCCGGCGCGGCGTGATGATCGGTGCCGGCGCCAAAATTCTCGGCAATATCGAGATAGGCTCCTGCTCGCGCATTGCCGCGGGCTCAGTCGTTTTGCGGCCCGTCGAGCCCAATACCACGGTGGCTGGCGTTCCCGCCCGCCAGGTGGGCACGGCCGGCTGTTCTGAACCGGCGCGCAGCATGGACCAGATTCTCAGCCAATTGTCCTATGATTCTTTCGATTACACGATCTGACAAGCCAGCAGATAAAGCTCCATCTGATTATTATTCAATGGCTTATCAGATCAAAGACGGGACCCGTGGGGGCGAGGCGGCAGCCAAGCTTTTATTGACAAAACTAGTAGACTTAATATCCTGCTCAAGGGAATTTTCTTCTTCGGATAAGAGCATCTTGCTTGCGAAATGCGAGGCCGAAAGGGCATCCTTGAGGCTTCGGGACCCCGTTGGAGAGGGAGGGGGATTTGGCGGAGCACCGGCGCATGGGCGAGCTTAAAAGTTCGCGCAAAAAGACCAAATGCCTGCTCCCGGTCCACACTCTCGCCGCCGGTCGCTTTCGAGACGCCCTTCTCGTGAAACAGGATAAGAGTGGATTAACCTCCACACCCATTCTCTACGCCCGTTCGGTTTAGCCGATCGATTTCTTTCGGCTCGGCAAGAAGCAGTTTTGCGAGAAGCTTCCTCTCTTGCCCGGCCGCGACACTCTCCCTGGAGCAGTAAAATGGCACAGCCAGCCGTGAAACAACCTGATGCGCCTGTTCAGACCGCGGGACGCGGCCGCATTTATGATTCCATCACCGAGACGATCGGCAATACGCCTCTCGTGCGGCTGCAGAAGATTGCCAAGGAAAAGGGCGTTAAGGCCAATCTGCTCGCCAAGCTCGAATTCTTCAATCCGATCGCCAGCGTGAAGGACCGGATTGGCGTCCATATGATCGCGAGCCTGGAGGCCGCCGGTAAGATCGTCCCCGGCAAGACCACTTTGATCGAGCCGACCTCTGGCAATACTGGCATTGCGCTGGCTTTCGTCGCTGCCGCGCGCGGCTACAAGCTGATTCTGGTCATGCCGGAATCCATGTCGCTCGAGCGGCGCAAGATGCTTGCCCTGCTCGGAGCCGAGCTCGTTCTGACGCCCGCTCCCCAAGGGATGAAGGGCGCGATCGCCAAGGCCGAGGAACTGGTGCAGGCGACACCCGACGCCGTGATTCCGCGCCAATTCGACAATCCCGCCAATCCTGAAATCCATCGCCTGACCACGGCCGAGGAAATCTGGAACGATACGGAAGGCAATGTGGATTATTTCGTCTCCGGTGTCGGCACCGGCGGCACGATCACCGGCGTCGCTCAGGTTCTGAAGCCCCGCCGCCCGAGCCTGAAAATCGTCGCTGTCGAACCTGAGGATTCGCCCGTCCTGTCCGGCGGTCAGCCAGGTCCGCATAAGATCCAGGGTATCGGTGCTGGCTTCGTGCCGTCCGTTCTCGACCGGCCCCTGATCGATGAAGTCGTCACCGTCGGCAATCAGACGGCCTTTGAGACGGCTCGCCTCGTGGCGCGCCTCGAAGGCATTCCAGTCGGTATTTCCTCTGGCGCCGCAGTCGCCGCCGCCATCGAGGTCGGCCTGCGCCCTGAAGCCGAAGGCAAGAATATCGTCCTGATCATTCCGTCTTTTGCTGAGCGCTATTTGTCGACGGCTTTGTTCGAAGGTCTTTGATCTTCTCTCTATTTTACGGGCTTCACGGCAAGGCCGGCGGTGATCACCGCCGGCCTTTGTCATTCAATCTCCGCAAGCAACCTTTCGCGACCTTTCGTTTCAACGGAACCCCTCAGCTTTGCGGGACGTTGAGAGGGCATGTTTTCGGCCTGATCGGCGTTCGTCTTCGGCACGCCTATGGTAAATTATCGGTAAACACTTATTCTGATGTCTGTTTACCGGCAGAGGTGTCTCTGAGCCCCGGTCGATAATTTTTGAAAGGATTGAACATGCGCGCTTTTTGGCTTTTCCTGGCGGCTTTGTTCGGCTTCCGCCTTTTCTCCAACAGCCGTTATAATCGCGAGTTCAGGAATTTGCCCGAGGAGGAGCAGAAGGCTCGCCGCCGCTGGTTTTGAGCGCGCTTTCTCCCTTAAAGGCCTCGCGGCAGAACGTCATCTGATCCCGGGAGTCGCGAAGAGCGCTCCCGGTTCTCGAATTTTAGCGTTCGAGCCCCATGCGAGAATATGTTCGAAGGCCATTCTCGAAAGCGGTCGATCCGATCGCGACCGTGCGGGCGGTCTATTCTCCTTCTTGACCCGGGCCATTGCCGATGCGAGAGCCAAGTTCGTTTCGAATGTCTCCCGGATCGGATGAATAGATGGCTTCTCCCACATTGGATCTGCTTGGTTTCGGCAATGCTATTGTCGATGTTCTCGGCCAAGTCGATGATGATTTTCTCCTCGCTCAGGGCCTGCACAAAGGGTCGATGACCCTCATCGATGAGGCGCGCGCGACAAGCCTCTATGGCGCAATGGGACCGGTGACCGTTGTTTCTGGTGGGTCGGCCGCCAATACGATCATTGGCGCCGCCGGCCTCGGCTGCAAAACGGGGTTCGTGGGCAAGCTCAAATCCGATCCGCTCGGCACCCAATTCGCCCATGATATTCGTGGCGCGAAGGTCGCCTTCACGACGTCATTCGCCGAGGATGGCCCGGCGAGCGCGACGTGCCTCGTCCTGGTTACGCCGGATGGCCAACGGACGATGAACACCTATCTTGGCGCCTCGGCCAATCTGACCGAGGCCGATGTCGATGCAGAGCAAGTGCAAAGCGCCGCTATCATCTATCTCGAAGGTTATTTGTGGGATCCGCCAGCTGCCAAGGCGGCTTTCCTGAAGGCCTCGCGCATTGCTCGTGACGCTGGGCGGCAGGTGGCCCTGACCTTGTCCGATACATTCTGTGTCGATCGTTATCGCGAGGAGTTTTTAGGGCTTATCCGCGACAAATCCGTCCAAATTCTCTTCGCTAATGAATCCGAATTGCACGCGCTTTATCAGACCTCTGATTTCGATACGGCCATCGCGGCTCTGCGTCAGGAGAACATTCTCGGTGTCGTGACGCGCTCCGAACATGGCTCGGTGGTGGTCACATCGGAAAATGTGCTCGCTGTCCCAGCTTTTCCCGTGGATCAGGTGGTCGATACGACGGGCGCGGGCGATCTTTTCGCAGGGGGATTTTTGACGGGTCTCAGCAAGAACAAGGATCATTCAACAGCGGCAAGGCTTGGTGCCTTGGCGGCAGCTGAAATCATCCAGCATATCGGCGCGCGTCCGCAAAAGGATCTCGCCTATCTTGCCAGACAGAACGGTTTTGATCTCTGATCATGACAATAAAAATGCGGAGAAGGGTTTTCCTTCTCCGCATGGAAAGCTTAAAGCTGAGACCATACCATCGGTTGATCTTTGGTCTTACAGCCAGGCGTGCTGTTTTGCCTGACGCTCCTCATAGGCCGAAATCTCATCCGCCTTCTGCATGGTCAGGCCGATATCGTCGAGACCATTCAAGAGACAATGTTTGCGGAAGGGATCGATGTTGAAAGGAATCGAGCCCCCATCCGGACCGCGAATCGTCTGATTTTCGAGATCAACCGTCAGCGTTGCATTAGCACCGCGCTCGGCATCTTCCATGAGAAGGGCCAATTGCTCAGGCGTGACCTTGATCGGCAAAATGCCGTTCTTGAAGCAATTATTATAGAAAATATCCGCGAAACTCGTTGAGATCACGCAGCGAATACCGAAATCGAGCAAGGCCCAGGGGGCATGTTCGCGCGAGGAGCCGCATCCGAAATTATCGCCGGCGACCAGGATCGACGCCTTGCGATAGGCGGGCTGGTTCAAGACGAAATCAGGGTTTTCCGTTCCATCGTCTTTGAAGCGCAATTCCGAGAAGAGCCCCTCACCAAGGCCGGTCCGCTTGATGGTTTTGAGATATTGCTTGGGGATGATCATGTCGGTGTCGACATTGGTGATCTTCAACGGCGCGGCAACGCCGGTCAGGGTCGTGAATTTTTCCATGACGACTCCTTACAGCTTCAAACCTGAAGGTGGCTATCCCTTTGGGATAAATTTGATGCGATTATAAAGGCCTATAACATCGCTCGGGCGTTCGAATGAACGAGCGATACTAAAGCATCAGACCCAAAGTGGCTCCCACTTTTGGGACCAATCTGATGTGCTTTCAGAAGAACGATAGAGCATCAGGCAGGTTTCACTTTGAAAGTCCGATGCTCTCGAGAGAATGATCTGAATCGAGCGCCTTGAACTACCAATACATTCATCCCTTGATCGCTTTCCGATCAAGGGATGAATGTCCAACCTTATATCAAAGCTCGCGAATCATAGCCCTTGGCTCCTTTCTTAAATTTTCGCCTTTTCAGACTGTTAGCGAAAACTTAAGAGTGGCCCATCAGAAAGCGCGTTCTTAGGGTCGATGGCAGAAGAGCCAAACTCAGGGGCGCAGAAGTGTCTTCAGATAGGCCAACTGATCGCGTCTTTCGATGGCGACAAGACGGAAATCGGCATCGGGCGCGTCGTGAATATCGGTTTCGGCCTGTGCGAGATCGGCGGTGAAACGCGCTTGATCTGCCTCGGCGATCGGCAGAGCCACATCGGCGAGGATGGTCAAGCCACCTTCGCCAACATCAACGAAGCCACCGAGAGTATAAAATTCGAGCTTTTCCTTGCTCGTGGCGTCATTGACGGTAATCAGACCGGGCCGCAAGGTGGTCATGAAGGGAGCATGACCCGCGAGGACCGTAAATTCGCCCTCGACACCGGGAACGACGACAGAATCGGCTTCACCGGAAAAAACCAGCCGTTCCGGAGATACGAGTTCAAAGTGGAAAGCGGCCATGCTCGGCTCCCGAATCTATTCATCAACCCGCAGCGGTAGGGTGAAATCCCGAAAATCCGCCGTCCGGCATATTCCTCTAAAGATCCAATCCATCATCGCACGGACCGCCTTGATCCCTTCAAGGAAAAAGGCGGTCTCGAACGAAGGGATTAGACGGAAGCCGCGAGCTTCTGGGCCTTTTCGACCGCTTCTTCGATCGAACCGACCATATAGAAGGCAGCTTCTGGCAGATGGTCATATTTGCCTTCGATCAAGCCCTTGAAGCCCTTGATCGTATCGGAGAGCGCCACGAGCTTGCCGGGAGAACCGGTGAAGATTTCCGCGACATGGAAAGGCTGCGACAGGAAGCGCTCGATGCGGCGGGCACGGGCGACCGTCAGCTTGTCCTCTTCCGACAATTCGTCCATGCCGAGAATGGCGATAATGTCCTGCAAGGATTTATAGCGCTGGAGCAATTGCTGCACCTGACGCGCCACATTGTAATGCTCCTCGCCGACGATCAGCGGCGACAGGATGCGGGAGGTTGAATCGAGCGGGTCGACCGCCGGATAAATGCCCTTTTCCGCGATGGAGCGCGAAAGAACCGTCGTGGCGTCGAGATGGGCGAAGGAAGCCGCTGGCGCCGGGTCGGTCAAGTCGTCGGCAGGCACATAGATCGCCTGGACCGAAGTGATCGAGCCTTTGGTCGTCGTGGTGATGCGTTCCTGCAAGGCGCCCATGTCGGTGGCGAGCGTCGGCTGATAGCCCACCGCCGAAGGAATGCGGCCCAGCAAGGCGGACACTTCGGAACCAGCCTGCGTGAAGCGGAAAATATTATCAACGAAGAACAGAACGTCCTGACCCTTGTCGCGGAAATCCTCGGCGATGGTCAGTCCGGAAAGGGCGACGCGGGCACGGGCTCCCGGGGGCTCGTTCATCTGGCCATAGACCAGCGCGCATTTCGAACCCTTGGCGGAACCGCCATGTTCATGCGGATCGACATTGACATGCGATTCGATCATTTCGTGGTAAAGGTCATTGCCTTCACGCGTACGCTCGCCAACGCCGGCGAAGACCGAATAACCGCCATGCGCTTTGGCGATATTATTGATCAGTTCCATGATGATGACGGTCTTGCCGACGCCGGCGCCACCGAAGAGACCAACCTTACCACCCTTGGAATAGGGCGCCAGAAGATCCACGACCTTGATGCCGGTCACGAGGATCTGCGCTTCGGTCGATTGTTCATCATAGGCAGGCGCGAGCTGGTGGATCGCGCGACGGGCGGTGGTGTTGACCGGTCCCAGTTCATCGACCGGCTCGCCGATGACATTGAGAATGCGGCCAAGGCATTCCTCACCCACGGGCACGCTGATCGGAGCGCCGGTATCGATGACCGCCTGACCCCGGATCAGGCCATCCGTCACATCCATGGCGATGCAGCGGACTTCGCTTTCACCCAGATGCTGGGCGACCTCAAGCACAAGACGATTGCCGTTGTTTTGTGTCTCGAGCGCGTTGAGGATCGCCGGCAGATGACCGTCGAACTTCACGTCGATGACGGCGCCAATGACCTGGGTAATATGCCCTGTCGGCCCGTTGAGTGCTGCGTCAGCCATGGTTCGTTCCTTCAATCCTCATAAAATCAAAGCGCTTCGGCGCCGGAGATGATCTCGATCAGTTCCTTCGTGATCATGGCCTGGCGCGAGCGGTTATATTTCAGGGTCTGCTTCTTGATCATCTCACCGGCGTTGCGGGAGGCATTATCCATGGCGCTCATCCGCGCGCCCTGTTCCGAGGCGGCGTTTTCGAGCAAGGCGCGCAAGACCTGAATCGTGATATTGCGCGGCAAAAGCGTCGCGAGAATTTGTTCCTCGCTCGGCTCGTATTCGTAAAGGGAAGGCGGGGCCGCCGGGGCGTCTTCCTGCGTTTTCACAGCAAGGGGAATCAATTGCTGTGCCGTTGGGATCTGGTGGAGAACCGTCCGGAATTTGGCGAAGAAGAGTGTGCAGACGTCGAATTCTGCGTCCTTATAAAGGTTGAGAATCTTGCGCCCGATCGCTTCGGCGTTCACGAAACCGATCGTCCTGACACTGCGCAATTCGATCAATTCAAGGATCTGCTCGCCGAATTGGCGCTTGAGCAGATCATAGCCCTTTTTACCGACGCAGAGGATTTTGACCTTCTTGCCTTCGGCGATCAATTTCTCCGCCGTGTCGCGGGCCAGACGGGCGATCGAGGCGTTGAAGCCACCGCAAAGACCGCGTTCCGCCGTGCAGACGACAAGCAGATGCGTCCGATCGTAACCATTACCAGCCAGAAGCTTCGGGGCGTCTGGACCTGTGCCGACGATGGAGGCAAGGCTCGCAAGAACCTCATCCATGCGCTCTGCATAGGGCCGTGCCGCTTCAGCCGCGAGCTGGGCGCGCCGCAGTTTCGCCGACGCGACCATCTGCATGGCCTTGGTGATCTTCTGCGTCGCCTTGACGGAAGCGATCCGATTTCGCAGGTCCTTCAACGAGGGCATTGCACTACCGCCTGATCAGTGTCGTGTTTCAGAACGCTGCCGCACCGGAAGGCTAGGCGGGTCCTCAATTCTGTATCCTTCCGCACCATGACTGGCGCGGATCGGCGCGCCGAAACGCGCCGTACCTGGGCCTGAACCTTACGAGAAGTTCTTGCTGTAACCCTCGATCAAGGCTTTCAGTTTGGCGGCAGAATCGTCAGAAAGATCCTTCGAGGTCCGGATCGTATCCAGAAGATCGGCATGCGCCGTGCGCAACAAGGCGAGCAAGCCGTCCTCGTAGGCGCGAATGCGATTGACCGGCAGAGCATCGAGATAGCCGTTGACGCCAGCATAGATGACGCAGACCTGCTCTTCGATCTTGAGCGGGGAGAATTGCGGCTGCTTCAAAAGTTCGGTCAAGCGCGAACCACGGGCGAGCAGCTTCTGGGTCGTCGCATCAAGATCGGAACCGAACTGGGCGAAAGCCGCCATTTCGCGATATTGTGCGAGCTCGCCCTTGATCTTGCCGGCGACCTTTTTCATCGATTTGGTCTGGGCGGCGGAACCGACGCGCGACACGGAAATGCCGACATTCACCGCCGGACGGATACCTTGATAGAAGAGATCCGTCTCAAGGAAGATCTGACCGTCGGTGATGGAGATCACATTGGTCGGAATATAGGCGGAAACGTCATTCGCCTGGGTTTCGATGACCGGCAGAGCGGTGAGCGAACCCGCTCCCTTTTCATCGGAGAGCTTGGCGGCGCGTTCGAGCAGGCGGGAATGCAGATAGAAGACGTCACCCGGATAGGCTTCGCGTCCCGGCGGACGGCGCAGCAGCAAGGACATCTGACGATAGGCAACGGCCTGCTTCGACAGATCGTCATAGGTGATGAGGGCATGCATGCCGTTATCACGGAAATATTCACCCATGGCGCAACCGGCGAAAGGCGCCAGATATTGCATGGGAGCCGGATCCGAAGCGGTCGCCGCGACAACGATCGAATAGGGCAGGGCGCCTTGCTCTTCGAGCACCTTCACGAATTGCGCGACGGTGGAGCGCTTCTGGCCGATGGCCACGTAAACGCAATAGAGCTTGGCGTTTTCATCCGTGCCGAGATTGGCCGGCTTCTGATTGAGCATGGCATCGAGCGCCACGGCGGTCTTGCCGGTCTGACGGTCACCGATGATCAATTCGCGCTGGCCACGGCCGATCGGAATCAAAGCGTCGATCGCCTTGATGCCCGTGGACATCGGCTCATGCACCGATTTGCGCGGGATGATGCCTGGCGCCTTGATATCCGCGCGGGCGGATTGGGCGGCGTTGATCGGTCCCTTGCCATCGATCGGATTGCCGAGGGCGTCAACGACGCGACCAAGCAGTTCCTTGCCGACCGGCACCTGGACGATGGTGCGGCTGCGCTTGACCGTCTGGCCTTCGGAGACCGTGCGGTCGGAACCGAAAATGACCACGCCGACATTATCGGCTTCGAGGTTGATCGCAACGCCCCGGACGCCCGATTCGAAATCGACCATTTCGCCGACTTCGACATTGTCGAGACCATAGACGCGGGCAATACCGTCGCCGACGGACAGCACCTGGCCGACTTCGGTAACCTCGGCTTCGTTTCCGAAGTTGGCGATCTCTTTCTTGAGAATCGCGGAGATTTCAGCGGCGCGGATATCCATCAACCGACCTCTTTCATACGTGTGCGAATCGCATTCAATTTCGTCTTAAGGGAGCCATCGACCATGCGCGATCCCAATTGCACGATCAGGCCACCGATGAGTGCCGGATCGACCTTGGCGGCGATCTCGACGCTCTTGCCGCCGCCTTGTGCGGCGAGGACGCCTTTCAGCGTCTCGAGTTGTTCATCCTTCAAGGGTGCGGCCGATGTTACGGTTGCGCGCACGATGCCATATTCGACATCCCGCAGATGATTGAAGTCATCAATCATCTTGGGCAGGCCAAACAAACGACGCTTGAAGGCGACCAATTTGATAAAATTCGCGGCTAAGCCCGTAATCTCGACCTTGTTCAACAAGGCGTTCAAGACTTTGACTTGAATTTCGGAAGAAAAGGCAGGGCTTCCAATGAAGCGCTGAAGATCCTCGCTTTCGCGATAGATCTCCCGGAGCCGCTGCAAATCGCTGGCGACCTGATCGATCGTACCGCTTTCCTTCGCGAGGGAGAACAATGCCTGCGCATAGCGCCCGGCCATTCCCGTAACGATTGTCTCTTCTACCGCCACTGATCCCATCCCCTCGGACCGAAAGCTTGGCCCCTTTATGTCCGGCCGATGGTTCGGCCGATCTCGACGATCGGTTCCGGTGATCTCCACTGATGACCAAAAGGGGCCGTGAGCAAAATACCGGATTCGACGTACAAGACGAGGAGGGAAAAAGTCAGCGCGACTACGCTCCACCCCCCGAGCGAGGCTCACCTAACATAAGCGTTTTTTACGCGCAACCCTACTCAGCGCAAACTTAGCCGTCCGGCCGCGAAAACTACGGCTACACCATTGCTTGCGGCAGGCAGGAGCTTTGCGGAGAGGGCTGCGCCACAGCTCTACCGGAATGTCTTGCCGCGTGCCAGAAAGGCGACGCTCCAGAGAGCCCGCAAAGCGATCGCTTCAGCGAGCTTGGGCTCGCGCCGCGCCTGCCGCACCGCTTCGCCAAGCAGGGTGGAGGCCTCGGAGAGCCGTTCCACGCTCCAGCGTGAGAGATGTTGCTCGGCATTGCCCATCCGCCAGGACGCCGCAAAAGGCGCCCCACCACGTGGGGCCAGACCCATATCCTTGTCGAGTTTGGCACGATGCAGGCTCAAGGCTTGGCGCAGGGCCATGCCGAGCAGCATATTGGCATCGCCCGCCTCCTCGAAGACGCGCCGCGCGATCCTGTCGGCGTTTGTGGCCTCGCCGGCGAAAGCGGCATTGATCGCACCATCGACAAACAGGCTGGATGCATCGGCCACAATGGCCTCGACATGGGAAAGCGTGATTTCCGCTTCTCCATGCGTATACAGCAGCAATTTATCCAGTTCGCCGCGTGTCGTCAGCCGGTCGGCGCCGAGCAGGCTCAATAATTCCTCCTTGGCATCGGCGCGAATCGTCTGACGCGTGGCTGCGGTTTCCGCCTCGATCAAGGCCTGGAGGTCGCGCTGACTATCTGGATAACATTCGATGGCGGCAGCGTTTTTGTCTCGCTCGCAGAGCTTGCGCAGAGCATTGTCCTTTTTCAGGGCGCCGGCCTCGACGATGATCGTGCAATCCTGTGGCGGTACAGCGAGAATCGGTTCCACTGCCTGTATGAAAGCCTTGCCGCGGGCCCCGATCAGGATGGCTCGCCGGCCGCCGAACAGCGGCACTGTATGCGCCTCGTCGGCCAGCCGTTGCGGATCGGCAGCGAGATCGTCTCCGTCGAGACGCAGGAATTGGAACGGGTCCTTGGGGTCGTCGACCGATCGCGCGACAATCGTTTTGACGCGCTCGGCGACGAGGCCATTGTCGGTGCCATGGACCAGATAGAGAAAAACATGGGTTGTCGGCCGAGCGAGGAAACGATCCGCTTCATGGGATTTGATCGCGACCATTCGGCCTATTCCGGATTTCTGATGGGCAAACACACGTGCATGGGAAGGGTGTGACCGATGCGCGTGGTTTTGAAAAGATCGGCTCGACTCTCAAGACAAGAGCCGGAACGTGAACGGCCAAAGGGAATGACCGTTCATGGTCGCCGAAATTGTCTCTATTCCGTTGGAAACAGACAATTTCGGAAGGGGCCATGAAGCCCTTTCCGCGCCCCGTCGTCTTATTGCAGAACGCGGAGAAAGGCCTGTCCTGCCCTGGTGGCGAGTTCCGCCTGAGACAGGGAGCCATCATGGTCTTTGTCGGCTTTTTCGAAGCGATTCTTCACGAGCGCGATATATTCATATTCGCTCAATACGCCGTCATGATCGAGATCGGCGGCCGCGAATTCGGCGTCGGTGAGCCGGAAACCGATCTCCTCCCGATCAAGCGTGTCGGTATCGTCCTTGTCGATGTCGTCGAAACTATCTTCGGCGGCGTCCTTGGCTTCCTCCGCGTCCAGGACGCCATTGCCATTGGCGTCATAGCGTTCGAGAAGGGAGGCCGCGACGGAAGGCCTGCTGAGCGCGGTCAAAGCACAGGCCAGCAGCAGGATGCGGAAGACATTTTTACCAGATGCACTCTTGCCGAAAGGAAGAAAGGTCAAGGGGACACTCCATATCGGTTGGGAAGGCGCTTGGAACACGTTGTGGCGGCAGGCTGTCGTTCATTCTCCGGCGTTTATTGTTCGAAGCTGTCATGGCATGACGCCATCATGCGGCGTCATCGCTGCCCGCAGGGCGGGGAAGGTTCGAAAGGGGAACCAGGACGCGCCTTTACGGTTCCGCTCTTATTGCAACGATGCGGGAAAGGTCATGCGGACGGGGAGGAGCGGGGCGACAAAACCCCGTGAACCAGTCAGGAAAAGGGTGTCGGGACGCCGCAAAAAATGAAAGTTTCCCCTAAATTTCAAATATATCAGGCATGACAGAATGGGTTTGTCGCGCCTTTTGGCCGCATCTGTTCCCGGGCGAACCTGCGCCCTTTAGCCTCATCACCCTTTATGCATAAGCCCAAAGAGGGATGAGCCGATCGGGACAGGACTGGTCTGGCTCATCCCTTGGCGGCAAAGGCTGTGGCCAGGCGCAGGCGGATTTGATCGGCAAGCGCCTTGGCGTCACGAATCTCCGCGTCGCGGGCCGCCCGCAGATTGGCGAAACGCTGGCTGTTGCGATCATAACTCGCCGTAACGGTGGCGGTGCCCTTGGTGATCGGCACGTCGCCGCCGACAGGGGTCAGAATATAGATGGCATTCACGACGACCGTGGCGGCGCTCGCACGGCCGCTGACTGTATCGATCAGGGGCGTCTGCACGGATTCGAAGACAACGACCTTGAGCCGATATTTCGGTGGCACATGAGAACCCGTGCCATTGAGATTGAAGATTAGTTCATTGCCGAGATAATGGCCCAATCGATCAGAAATCGGATCGATCTGGATCGCCTGCAATTCACTTTCGACGGAACCGCCCGCGCTCAGCGGCCCATAGACCGGCTGCAGGCAGCCGGCCAGCAGGAGAGAGCCAAACCCGGCGATTAAGGCCTGACGCGGGAGCCGAGAGGCGCACCGCCGAATTTTCTCACGCAACCACATTCACGATCCTCCGGGGGACCACGATAATCTTCTTCACGGGCTTGCCTTCGAGGGCTTTCTGCACGGCCTCGAGCGCCACGGCGGCTGCCTGGATCTCGGCCTCGCTCGCCTCGCGCGCAATGGTGAGATCGGCGCGCTTGCGTCCATTGACCTGAACCGGCAGGCTGATCTCATCCTCGACGACAAGGCTCGGGTCGGCTTCTGGCCAGAAGCTTTGCGCGACCATGGTTGCATAGCCAAGACGTGTCCAGCATTCCTCGGCGAGATGCGGCATCATCGGCGCGAAGAGACGCACTATGATCGAGGCCGCCTCGCGGCAGGCGAAACGCAGGTCATCCCCAATCACCTCGGATTCGATCGCTCCGATCGCCGCCGAGAGCTTATTGGCGAGATCATGCACGCTCGCGATGGCCGTGTTGAAATGCAGCCGTTCGATGTCGTTCTCGACCTTGATCAAGGCGCCATGCGCCGCTTTGCGGATTGCCGCCGCGGCCTCGCCAAAGAGCGCGGGTTGTGGCACAGGCTCGGGGCCCGCCGCTTCGGCCAATTCGCCGATCAGCCGCCACAGCCGCTGTACAAATTTGGAGGCGCCCTGCACGCCTTCCTCGGTCCAGATCACATCGCGTTCCGGCGGTGAGCCGGTCAGCACGAACCAGCGCGCCGTATCGGCGCCATAGGTCGAAATGATCTCGTCGGGATCGACCGTATTGCGCTTCGACTTCGACATTTTCTCGATCGGGCCGATCAAGGCTTCCTCGCCCGTATCGAGACGGAAGGCGCGGCGTTCGTTGCCCTGTGTTTCGAACCGTAATTGCGAGGGAAACAGCCAGGCGCCATCCTTGGCGCGGTAGGTTTCATGCACCACCATGCCCTGTGTGAAGAGACCTGAAAAGGGCTCCTTCACATCGCCCATATGGCTGGTCACCTGCATCGCACGGGTGAAGAACCGCGCATAGAGCAGGTGGAGGATCGCATGTTCGATCCCGCCGATATATTGATCGACCGGCAGCCAATGGGAAATCGCCTCGGGCGTCGTTGGATCGGCCTCGTTCCATGGATCGGTAAAGCGCGCGAAATACCAGGACGAATCGACGAATGTATCCATTGTATCCGTCTCGCGCCGGGCCGGCCGCCCGCATTGCGGGCAGTTCACCTGTTTCCAGGTCGGATGCCGGTCAAGCGGATTGCCGGGCTCGTCGAAACTCACATCCTTTGGCAGCGTGACCGGCAGATCGGCGCGCGGCACGGGCACGATACCGCAAGCCTCGCAATGGATAATCGGAATCGGGCAGCCCCAATAGCGCTGGCGCGAAATGCCCCAGTCACGTAGGCGGAAATTGACCCGCTTTTTGGCCTGCGGAGCATTGCCGAGCGTGGCGGCTTCCAACCGCCGCGTGACCTCGGCCTTGGCCTCCTCGATCGTCATGCCGTCGAGGAAGCGCGAATTGACCAGCACGCCCTCGCCGTCAAAAGCCGTATCGGTAATGACGAATTCATCAGGATTCACATCCGGTGGACAGACCACCGGCTGATTGCCGAGACCATAGGCATTGGCGAAATCAAGATCGCGCTGATCATGGGCCGGGCAGCCGAACACCGCGCCGGTGCCGTAATCCATCAAGACGAAATTGGCGACATAGACAGGCAAGAGCCAGTTTTCATCAAAGGGATGACGAACCTTGAGGCCGGTATCGTAGCCTTTCTTCTCGGCCGTCTCGAGAGCCGCGACGGATGTGCCCATGCGCCGGCATTCGCTGATGAAGGCGGGCAGTGTCGGATCGCTTGCGGCACAGGCCGTGGCGAGCGGATGATCGGCGGCGATGGCGATAAATTTGGCGCCGAAGAGCGTGTCGGGCCGGGTCGTATAGACCTCGATTTCGCACGCCTCGATCGCGGCATTCGGCGCCAGGGCGAAACGCAGCAGCAGCCCTTCTGAGCGGCCAATCCAATTCGCCTGCATCAGCCGCACTTTTTCCGGCCAGCGGGTCAGAGTCTCGAGGGCTAAGAGAAGGTCCTCGGCGAAATCGCCGATCTTCAGGAACCATTGCGTCAGTTCGCGCTGCTCGACGAGCGCACCGGAGCGCCAGCCGCGTCCGTCGATCACCTGCTCATTGGCGAGCACGGTGCAATCGACCGGATCCCAATTGACCTTGGACTGCTTGCGATAGGCGAGGCCCATATCGAGCAGATCGAGGAACAGACGCTGTTCGTGTTTATAATAGGCGACGTCACAGGTTGCGATCTCGCGCGACCAGTCGAGCGAAAGGCCCATGGATTTCAATTGCGCCCGCATGGTGGCGATATTGGCATAGGTCCATTCGGCGGGATGACTTTTGTTCTGCATGGCGGCATTTTCCGCCGGCATGCCGAAAGCGTCCCAGCCCATCGGATGCAGAACGCCAAATCCCTTCGCTCTTTTATACCTGGCGATCACATCGCCCATGGTATAATTGCGAACATGGCCCATATGGATGCGCCCGGACGGATAAGGGAACATCTCAAGCACGTAATATTTTGGCCGCGTGTCCGCATTAGCGGTCTGGAACAGGGCCGCCTCCTCCCAAATCTTCTGCCATTTGGGTTCCGCTTCGCGGGCGTTATAGCGCTCCGAGTCCATGCCGAGGATCAATCTTTTGAAAATGAATCTGCTGGTTCCGGTAAACAGCATTATTGGGAAAGCCGGTCAAGGATCAGGCCTTCCGCTCATCGCGAGGGCTTGAGCCATGCATAGTCCGCAGGCGCCGGAACCTCTCCCCGACAACGTGCTTGAACGGCTGGCGGTGATCCGTGGCCATATCGCCCGCGCGGCGCGCGATGCCGGACGCGCGCCGTCCTCAGTGAACCTTGTTTGCGTTTCCAAAACCTTTCCAGCGGAAGCGATCGAGCCGGTTCTTTCGGCGGGCGAGCGCATTTTTGGGGAAAATCGGGTGCAGGAGGCCATGGATAAATGGCCTGCCTTGCGCCCAGCTTATCCTGGCGTCGAACTTCACCTGATTGGCCCCCTGCAATCGAACAAAGCACGCGAGGCGGTGGGTTTTTTTGATTGTATCGAGACGGTGGATCGGGAGAAAATCGCCCGCGCCATCGCCGAAGAGATTCAGAAGAGCGGAAAGCATCCGCGCCTTTATATTCAGGTCAATACCGGCGCCGAGCCGCAAAAGGCCGGCGTTCTGCCGCAAGAGGCTGATTCCTTCATCGAGCAATGCCAAAAAGAGTTCGGGCTTGTGATTTCCGGCCTCATGTGCATTCCGCCGGTCGATGATCAGGCCTCTCCGCATTTTGCTCTGTTAAACAAGATTGCCGAGCGCCACGGCCTTACCAATCTCTCGATGGGCATGAGCGCTGATTATGAACTGGCGATCCAATTGGGCGCGACCCATGTGCGGATCGGGAGCGCGCTCTTCGGCGCGCGTTGAGAGGGGCGATATCTTCAACGCCGAGGCGGATATTCCTCCGTGAGCCTGTCGCGTCAAATTGGAACCTGGCGATAAACTCTACCTTTTTGAAAAAGGCATAAATGTGTCCAAAAAGTGATACCCTCTTTTTGGTCTGGTATTATATACATTGGGATATCGAAACGGCGCTAAAATACAGCAGCGCTAAAATGTGAAGCGATTGCATGAGATGGGAAGCACCAGACAGTTTCCGCGCCAGCCGGACGCTTGCGAGGACGCGGCGCCTTGCTTGTGTTCTGGCTCTGTTTTCGTCACCCTTCACGGCATGGCCCGCTCTTGCCGAATCGGCCTCCGTCGCGGCGACCTTGAACCGCCTGTCGATCAATCTCCCGGCAGATGTGGCGGCCAACGAAATCCTGCGCAAACCGCTGGATGAATTGAGTCGGGAGCCCTGCGACCGGCAGGCGATCGTGGCCTTGGCCAATGCATTGCAGAAAGTTGGCTACAGACGAGAAGCCGCCAATGCCCATGCACATTTCTCGGAAAGCTGTGGAGGTTATGCACAATCGCTCCAGGCTGCGGTGAATATTCTGCTCGGGCTCTCGGATTTCAAGGGCGCGGCCGAACTCGCCACCAATCTCATCAAAATGGAACCCTTCAGTCACAACGGCTATTTTCTGCGCGCTCTCGCGCGGGATGGCGCGGGCGAGTACAAAGGGGCTCTCGACGATTATATTTCGACTCTCGAACTCGTTCCGAACAAGGAACAAGTCGTGAGCACTCCCTATTTCAAAATGGCGAAGGTCTATGACGCTTTGGGGCAGCCTTGCGATGCCGCGCAGGCGGTCCAATCCTGGGTGGAGATGAATGCGCCGCGCCGCGAGACGCCCCAGACGCAAATGATGATCGCCACTTATACCGCCAAGGGGCAATGCAAGGCGAACATGAAGACCGGGGTCGAGGTTTTTCCAAACAGCGCGGGCAAGGGCGTCGTTAAGCTCACAGTGCTGGTCAATGGCGTGCCGGGCCAATTCATTCTGGATACAGGGGCGAGTTTCGTCTCACTCAAGGACAGTTTCGCGCGCAAGGCCAATATCGATATCGACGAAGGCAGTGCGGTGCGCCTGCATACGGCCAATGGAATGACCGATGGCAAGAGGGGGCAGGCGAAAACGATCAAACTCCGTTCGCTCGAGGCAAAGAACACCATCGTCGTCGTTCAGTCTGACAATGCCGGCGCCTATGGCGCCAATGTTGATGGTTTGCTCGGCTTGAGTTTCCTGTCGCGCTTCCATGTGGCGATCGATCCGCGCACAATTACGATCTCGACGCGGTAATGGCTCCGCGCCGCAAGGATTCAGCGGCCAATTCGCAGCGTACAGCCGCGTGAAAGACGCGGCAAAAGCTTGCGCAGGACCGGCAGGGGCAAAGCGATACAGCCTTCTGTTGGTACGAAATCCGGCCTGGCGCAATGCAGAAAAATTGCGCTGCCATGCCCGCGGACGCGCGGGCACTGATTATGATCAAGGATGATCATGAGATCATAGAGATGATCCTCGCGCCAGAGGACTTCGTGGCTGAGCTTGCTCTTCACCTTGGCTGGCAGGCGCATGGGCCGATTATAGAGAAAACTTCTAGTATCATCACACCAGCCCATGTCCGGACGCAGCACCCGCAAAGGCACGAGACTACGCGGCCGTGGCATGCGATCGGCCCGGAAAAACCCACCAAGCAGCCGATAAGTCCCGAGCGGCGAGGCATGGTCCCCCTCGCGCTTTCTGGCTTTGATCCCCGTCTTGCCCAAGGCGCAGGGCAAAACCAGCGCTCCCGCCAGAATTTTGCCGCGCGAGGGATTTGAGCCGGCGGCCGGACGCCCTACGCGGAAATGGCGCAAAAGGGCATTTCCCGCCGGTTTGACCGTCCGGCGAGGGGCTCTTTGGGGCATTTTCACGTTGCAAAGCGCCCTTGAAGAAAGGCGCTTTGCGGAAGTTTCCCGCGAAACTATCGAGCCTTTTATCTGCCGCATGCCCGCCATGCCGGACCACCCCCTGGGCAAATCACTGTGAACTTCCTAATTATTTTACCAAAGATCTTGATTCAAAGGAGAGACTTCCAGCAAAGGATCTTGAAAGAGCGATGTTTTTTGGCCAAGGATCAAGATCTCGACATATTATTTTTTATCGCATTGGCAAAACGCGACCACAAAAGTCTAGGACACCCGCCTCGGAAGGGGAAAGCGATTTGGGTCGGATGTTCTAACCTGCTTCACGACAGGTTCATTCACGACAGGCTCAAGCGATGGCGCACTGGCCTGGGCACGAACGTCGCTCAGCGTGTCAAAAAGGCGCGAATTTCGAGGAGCGCCCGGACGCCGTCTTTAAGGACTCACTCTCTATGTCGCAGGTTCTCAAGATCCTCATCGTCGACGATGATAGCGATCTCCGTTCGGCCCTCTCCGAACAATTCGCCTTGCATGAGGAATTCACCATTCTGCCCGCCGAGACCGCGCAAGCAGCCCTCGCTGTGATCCATCAGGAGACGCCGGATCTCATCCTCATGGATGTTGGCTTGCCCGATATGGATGGGCGCGACGCGGTCAAGCAGATGCGGGAGGAGGGATTCAAAAATCCGGTCATCATGCTCACAGGCCATGATTCTGAAGGCGACACGGTGCAAGGATTGGATGCCGGCGCCAATGATTATGTGACGAAACCCTTCCGCTTCGCCGTCCTGCTCGCGCGGATCCGCGCTCATCTGCGTCAGCATGAAAGCAGCGACGAGGCTATGTTCCGCATCGGGCATTATACATTCCAGCCGGGCGCCAAACATCTCATCAACGAGAAGGGCTCCAAGCTGCGGCTGACCGAGAAGGAAACCGCGATCTTGCGTTTCCTCTATCGCGCCGGCCAGACCGTTGTCACCCGAGACGTCTTGTTGCGCGAGGTCTGGGGCTATAATGCCAATGTGACGACGCATACACTGGAAACACATATTTACCGGCTGCGCCAGAAGATCGAGGAAGATCCCGCCAAGGCGCAATTGCTGATCACGGAGACCGGCGGCTATAAATTGGTGCCGTGACCTTGATGATCCAACGCTGTTGTCTGGGGCTTGCGCGAGGCTTGTAGCGCTGCTCCAAACAGTCGTTTTGATGCCATTCCATGCTTGCTCGAAAATGGGAAAGCTCCGACAATCATCGTCATGATGAGGCCGGGCAATCCAGCCTTTGATGCATCGCCGCCAACAGTGTCATTCACTCCCAAAAGTGTCACGCACTCTCGGCGGCATCGCAATGCGTTGTCAGAAGGGGCGAGCACGATGTGGGGTATGATGAAGGCGTCATGCCAGCGGAAACGGGAGCGGCGAGGAATGGGCCTCGATGAGACGATTGACGATCTTTCCTTGAACCCGGCTTTTGCCGGTTTTGATAGAGCGGCTTTGCGTAAACTCGCTCAATGTGCTGAGGCGCGTCTCTTCCTGCCGCGTGAAATCCTGTTCCGCCAAGGCGATCCCTCGCATGGCAGTTTTCTGATCACCACCGGTTCCTTGCAATTGAGCCGGGGAGTGGGAGATGCCGCGATGCACGCACATGTCGGCCGTGGCACGCTCGTTGGCACCAAAGCCCTGCTGATGCCGATCCCGCGTCCTGTCACCGCCACGGCGCGCGAAACAACCAGCGCCTTATTCATTTCCCGGCATGTGTTTCAGACGATCTTGCAGAATTTTCCTTCTGGTGCTGCCGCCATGCAGGAGGTCTTGATCCAGGCTTTGCGGGACATGATGCAGGACTTCAGGATGACGACGTTTCGAGATGCTGCGTGACTCTGAGCATTGGATCAGAAAGGGCGACACGTTTGGGTTGAATTTGGCACCGTTGTCATGGCTTATGCGATCGGTGATGGACATGACGGATGGACCATTCTCGAATTTCGTCATCTCTTTGAAAAAGGGGACATTCAAGAAGCACGAAAAATCGCTTTTTGCGATCCTTGGTCTTATGCCAATGGTCATGATGAATGACCGTTGGACCGCTCTTGAATTTTCGCTCTCGCTTTGAAAAAGCGAAAATTCAAGAAAGGAACCAAAGGTCGTTCTTTACGACCCTTGGTCTTATAGCGTCTCTCCAATGCCGAATGATCGAGACATGCGCTCGCGGGCCGACTGATCCTGAGATTCATATCCGCAAATGTCAGGATCAGTCGGCCCACAGGATGCTCGATAGCGTGGTCACATATAATGCGTGCCGGGGTATTGTTATGTCCCATCGGCTGCAACCAAGAATTGCTTGCTGACGCCGTGGACCACGCTTACGCAGAGCGTCCATAGCCGATAAGTTTTGCGACATGTCTTGCAAAGGCCAGGAAATGGGAAACAAGCTGACAATGAGGATTGGTCAGGCTCTTACTTCGTTTCTGACGCTCCCACTATTTCTTTTGGTTCTTTTGGTGGCGCGACTGCTTCTGCTCGCTTTATTATTTTGGGTGACGGGGGGAAAAGAACTTGGCAATGACGTTGCCATGCATATGACAATGATGCGCTCGCCATTTTGCATTTTGACTTATCAATATCCTGGCTACGAACAATACCCACCGTTTCTCCCTTTTCTGGAGCTCTTTCCCGCCTATCTCTTGCAATTTTTTCTGCCCGATTTCCTGTCATTCCGTTTGACCATGGTCGTTTACGAGATTCTGGTCGGCTTCCTCTTCTATCGGTTGATGATGAGGCTGGAATTCAGTCCAGGACGCTTTGGCCTTTGCCTGCTTGGTTTTCTCGCTCTGCCGATGGGGTGGATGACATCAATCGTCATGGCCCAGGATGTGGTGATCGTCACCGCCTTTTTGCTGCTTGCCATTCTTCTCTTCATATCCGGGCGACACAGGCTGGCCTTATTCTCCTGCGGGCTTGGCGTCATATGTGGCAAGCTTTTTATTATACTTGAGATTTTTACACTGCTCGCCTTCTGTTCCAGAAAGCGGATCATAGCTTATGGCGCGATCGGTTTATCGCCGGTCATTCTCGTTTATGGTCTGATGTCCATTCACCGGATCATGCACGGCCTGCCGCTTCCCCTTGTAAGCTTCCGCCCAGACCCGTATTTTGGGACAAATTTCTGGATTCTCCTGAAAACCTATCGGCATCTGAGCTTCCAGGATTATGGTCCTTTTTCAGGAATGCTTGCCTTATCGGCTTCCCTGATTCCCGCTCTCATTATTTTCATCAAGGGTTTTGGACCGACGGATAGTATGCGTGTCATCACCGCCAGTTCCGCCACCATTTTGATATTCTTTTCTTTATTTTATCACGTGAACCCAGAATATTTTATGATGGTCTTTCCCTTGATGCTCATCGTTGGGCGCAACACAATCGATGCTGTCTATAGTGTGCTAATCTCAGCTGTGCCGTGGGCCGGCAAATTTTTCCAAAACGCCCAATTTCAAATGGGAGTCGAAGTTAACGAAGGCAAAGCCGTGGCCATGAAATATTATATGGCAGTCTTCCATTCATCTCCCGAATATTGGCTGGCCGGGACACAGATCGTCTTTTCAATTCTCACGATCACTCTTTCGATTCGATTGTGTTTGCAATTGTTTGAGCCGAAGCAAAGCCAGCCGCAAACCCTGATTCAGAGCGCATGATGAAAAAGGCGGAAAGAGATCAGAAGCTCTTTGCTCGTGAACACCAACGGTCAAGTTTCTGTGACCGTTGGTGTTAAGACCTGTTCAGATACAATCACCTGAATTCATGTCGGGTCTAATGCACGCTGAAGCGGACCGGCGCCGAGAGGGTGATCCGGCTGCCGCCGATGTCATCGGGCGGTGCGGGCAGCGGGCTTGCGCGATGAACCATTTCCACAGCCGCATTGTCGAGGGCCGAGGAACCGGAACTGCGGGAGACATGCGCGGAAAGCACATTGCCAGAGCGATCAATGGTGAAAGCCAGGCCCACAACACCTTGCACGCCATTCTGACGTTCGGAATCGGGATAGCGTTTGTTGCGGGCGAGTTGCGAAAAGACCCGGCTTTTCCAATCATTCGCGGCCGCGGATGAGCCGCCAGCGCCCGTCGCCGCCGAGGCGGCCGCGTTTGATGCTCTGGCATTGGTCTGCACCGGAGCCGTGGTTTTCGGTGCATGCTCCTTCTTGACGTCTTTTTTCTTCGGCGGCGGCTTTTTGACGACCGGTTTGGCCGGCATCACCACTTCCGCCTTGGGCACGACCGGTGTTTCCGGCAAGGGTGGTAGTTCTGGCGGTGGCACCGGTTGGTCGGGGACCGGATCAGGATCCGGTTTTTCCTTGTTCTCCTCTGGATCAGCCTCGGTCATCTGCTGCGGCGCGACTTCCGCTGGCGTATCCACCGGCGGCGCCATGGCCTCGGGCCCGAGATCGATCATGACCGCCGGTTCGAGTTGACCGGCGGCCAGGTCATCTTCGTGCGGACGCGTCAACCAGAAGACGAGACCCGCATGCGCCAAAAGCACCAGCGTTCCGGCCAGGACCCATTTCTTGGTGTCGAGGCCCTCCTCCTCAGGCGGCAGAAAAGGGCGGTCCGAGATGAAACTCATCAAATCTTCCTATGACATCGCGGGGATGATGGTTTCAAAGAGGCGACTTCACCGATGACGGTGCGCCGGAACTTCCGGGCGCGGCTCCGGTGCCCGAAGTGGAGGTCCCTTGAACGGAAGTTCCAGGAACGGAAGCTGCCGACGCGCTGGGCACGGTTTCAAGACCGACGAGACCGATCTTCAAATAGCCAGCCTTGCGGAGCAGATTCATCATTTCCATGAGATCACCATAGGGGACGGTTTTATCGGCGCGCACGAAGACGCGTTGCTCATGATCCGATTGCGTTGTCTGATCGAGCATGGCGCCGAGCCTGTCGCGTGCCACCTGCGCGTCACCCACATAGATGGATTGATCCGGCTTGAGGGTGACGAAGACGGGCTTGTCTGGTCGCGGCGCCGGTTGTGCCGAGGAGGCCGGCAGATCAACCTTGACATCGACCGTCGACAAGGGCGCCGCGACCATGAAAATGATCAACAGCACCAAGATGACATCGATGAAGGGGGTGACATTGATCTCGTGGTTTTCCTCGAGATCGTCGCTATCGCCTGTCGAGAGTTTCGCGCCCATGATTATTCCGCCGGCTGCCGCAGATTGGTGACGCGCCAGTCCTTTTGATCCTTGAGGGCGGCACGGTCGAGGTCGCGCGAGAGATGCCGCAACACTTCGGTCGAGGCATCACCGAGAATGCCTTTGTAGCCGGCGATGGCGCGCGAGAAGACATTGTAGATGATGACGGCGGGAATGGCGGCCACGAGACCGCAGGCGGTCGCCAGAAGAGCCTCGGCGATGCCAGGCGCGACGACGGCGAGATTGGTCGTATTGGATTTCGAAATGCCGATGAAACTGTTCATGATGCCCCAGACGGTGCCGAACAGACCGACGAAGGGACCGGTTGCGCCGATGGTTGCGAGGAGGCCGGTGCCGCGTGTCATCGCCCGGCTGGCGCGGATCTCGATCCGGCTCAAAAGCGCGGCGGCGCGTTCCTTGACACCATCCGCCGGCAGGCCCTGGGACCGTTCGGCCTCGGCAATGGCGGCGCTGACCAGCTTCGCCACGACGCCCTTGCCGCGTCCGAGCGTGCCTTCAAGAGCACTATCAGCGAGACGCAGGCTCTGCGCGCCGGAGAGAATATTGAGCCCACGCCGGGCATTGCGGTCGCCCGCCATGAGTTCGAGGCATTTGGCGATGCCGATGGTCCAGGTCACCAGGGAGGCGAACAGGAGGCCCAGCATGACGCCCTGGACGATGATATCGGCATGCGTGAACATGCCCCAAGGCGAAAGATCATGCGGAATGTTGGAAGGATCGACGGCAGCGGCGACGCTCCCGGGTTCAACAGCGGGAGCCTCGGAGGCGGCGGTTGCCGCTGGTGCCGCCGGCTCAGCGGCCGGCGTGGCTTGAGAAGACGCGGTTTGAGAAGAGGGAGCCAGAGGAGAAGGGCTTGACGCTGACGGCTGTTGAGACGCGGTTTGTGCAAGCGCTAGGCTCGGCCCCAGGATCAGCACGGGCGCCGAGACGAGAGCGAATTGAGTGAGACAGACCAGCGGCAGAAGCGTTGTTCTTCTCTCCCGCCTCGTTCGCGCGGGGCGCTGCGGCAAGCGCTCCTGCAGGTTAAGCACATGTCTACAGTCGGTCATCGCATATCCTTCCTCGTCTCCATCATTCCACGGGTCCGGTCTCATTCACGCCAAATTGATTATGCCTGCGTTCTAAATGAATCAGCGAGCGACCGGATTGTGCAGCCTCCCGGATTTTCGCTTTGAGCAAACGCGTCGCGATTGCTTATGAGCCGTGCGTTTTGCTTAGATCTCAGCCCATTGACGCAGCAGATTGTGGTAAACGCCCTGCAAAGAGACCAGCGCGGGGTTGCCCGCTACATCTTCGGTCAGGCGCATAATTGCTGTATCTAAATTGAATAGCAAGTTTCGCTGCGTCTTGTCACGAATCAAACTCTGAATCCAAAAAAACGACGCAATGCGCGAACCGCGCGTCACCGGTGAAACAAAATGCAAGCTATCCGCCGGATAGATGATGAGGTCGCCAGCAGGCAATCTCACGCTATGCGTGCCGTAAGTATCCTCGATGGTCAGTTCGCCACCGTCATAATCTTCGGGGCCGGCCAGGAACAAAGTGGCCGAAACATCGGTACGGATACGCAAGCTGCCATCCAAGTTCCGTCGCACGGCCGTATCCACATGTGTACCAAATCCCATGCCAACATCGTAACGGTTGAACAAGGGTGGAAAGATCGTATGCGGCAGGACGGCGGAAATGAAGAGGGGATTATGCCACAAGGCCCGCACGATCATTTCGCCGAGTTCTTGATGTTCGGGACTGCTTTCCGGCAATTGCAGATTGTTCTTCACGAGTCTCGATTGATGGCCGGCAGTCACACGACCGTCGATCCAGTCACCTGTCTGCATGACCGCGCGACAGCGCGCGATCTGCTCGGCATTGAGAACTGCGGGGATGTGAACGATCATGTCACAATTCTTCTCGGAAAAGGCAACGCTCTCGATGACGATACATGCGGCTGGCCCCTGAATGAGGCCGAAAGATAAGACTGTGGATTAGGCTGCGCTTTGCTCGGATTCAGGCAAGCAGACAGCCGTGGCCGGCAGGTTTTCCACTGCGTGTGGGCGCCGACGCAGCCACATCAGAATGCCGGTGACGAGAAGCAGGGGGATGCCGAGGCCGGCGAGAAGAGCGAGGCCTTCCCAGACGAGGCCGTGATGGGTCGCGCCATGGAGACGCCGCAGGAAGAGCAGCAAAGCCTCACCCGAGAGTGTTTCTGGGGCGCGTGCGACCTCGCCCGTCGCATCATCGATCAGCAGAGTGCTTTCTTCTTGCCCGAGATCTAGTTGGACGCGCCACACCTTACCGCTCATGGATGGCCAAGTGAGTGACACGGGCCGCAGCAGCGTTTCCGGGGCCTCTTGGCGGATCTGCGCCAGGGCTCGATCGAGAATCTCGGCGGGGTCGAGATGCGGCGCCAGCAACAGAGCATCGCGACCAGGCCGCTCGGGCGGACGTGGCGAGAGCTCTGCGAACACATTGACGAGGCCGCGCGCCTGTCGCGGATAGCTCAGTGTCAAACCAGTCACGACCATGATGGTGAGCGGCGCCAGGACCCAGAAACCGGTCGTATAATGCAAATTGGTGCGCAGATAGCGGCCGCGATGGAAATACAGACCCTTAAGGAAAGGGCCGCGCGGCCACCAAAGCACCAGGCCGGTCACGCAGAGGATCGCGAGACCGATGCCGGAGAAGCCGACGATATCGGCCCCGAACCATTGCGGCACCAAAAGACTGCGATGCAGACTGAGGACAATAGCGGCGAAACGCTCGCGATAATTGACGGTGCCGAGGACCCGCGCGGTCGGTGGATCAAGAAAAACGAGAAACTGGCGCGCCTCGTTGCGACGTTCCCCGGAGGGGGCGGCGTCCATATCTTTCTTCGTGGCGGTGTGATCGGCGCCTTGATCAGTTGCGCGATGTTTGGGCTCCGCCCGAACCAGGACGGTCACCGGCGCGCCGGTCGTCCGTGGCCAGCGCAATTGCGTTGCCGCGCCCTCCGGCACGACGGCTGTGGCGGCGGCGAGATAGACGTCGGGCGTGAGCGCGGCTTCGGCGCCGGTCGTTGCGTAAAAATCCGGATGCAGGAGACGATCGAGATCATCGCTGAAGATCAAGGTGATCCCGCTCAGCGCGAGGACCAGGAGCACCAATCCTGAGCCGAAACCGAGGTAGAGATGAATCTTGCGCCAGAGCGGTCGCCAGGTCCCGGGGCGTTTTTTGATCGGGGACGCCTCTGCGAGAGAAGGTCTGGAAGAGTGAGAAAAAGCCATGGCTCCAACATGATCGCGCCGCATGACCATCTTATGGGCGCCTGGCTTTCAAAAAGCAAGTAGAGCCTGTTTTTTAATTATTCTAATTAAGAATAGAAAAAGAATAAGTCCGTTTGTGTAACGTATAATTCTATGATATCGAATCGTATGGAAGTAATTCGATTAGAATTATTCTAAGTCCAAAAGAATACGCAAGAGTCAAAGAATACCCGAGAGTCGTGGGGCTCTTGGTTGCATGCGCGAAAGCTTGGTTGGCACGTGCGGATGCACGGCGCGGGCCGGCTTCGAGCATTCCCGACGGTCGCGCCTCCGACCGTTGGCATAGCCTGAAGGAGTAGGCCGCAATGAAACGGGACGAGTTCGAGATTTTTGAGGGAAGCGCGGCAAATACTCCGGCGACAGAACTTTACATCAAGGCCAAGGCGCGTCCGCCGCTCAAGAACGCGGTTGTCGGGCTTGCCTCGCTCATGCTCGGCGGTGGCGCCGCGACCGCCCAGGAGAGCACGAATCTCGCGCTTGAACAGATCGAGGTTGAAGCCGGCAATGCCAGCAACAACGGCAGCGCCTACAATCCCCGCTCCACGGGGCTCGACCGTCTGCCGGAGCCGATCCTCGATACGGCGCAGAGCATCAATGTCATTCCGCAGCAATTGCTGCGCGATCAGCAGACGACAACCATGGTCGAGGCCTTGCGCAATGTGCCGGGCATTTCGATCAATAGCGCGGAGGGCGGCACGCAGGGCGACAATATCAACATTCGCGGATTTTCGGCGCGCAATGACATCTATCGTGATGGTATCCGTGAGCCTGCCTGGTATTCGCGCGATTCCTTCAGCGTCGAAAATATCGATGTGTATAAAGGTCCGTCCTCGTTCATCTTCGGTCGCGGCTCGACGGGTGGCGTCATCAATGTCGTGAGCAAATTGCCGGTTTTCACAAATTTCACGGATTTTTCACTGTCCGGCAATACGGCGCCGGGCGTGCGTTCGACGATTGACGTCAACAGAACCTTTGGTGACATTGCGGCGCGTATTATCATTCTCGGCACCGATTGGGATACGGCGGGACGTAATTTCATCGGGACCAAACGTGTCGGTGCGGCCCCTTCGATTGCTTTTCGGTTCACCGAGCAAACGAAGTTGACGCTCTCCTACATCTATCAACATGATGATAATGTGCCTGATTATGGCATTCCGATCGTTCCGGGGTCCATCTTCGGCACGTCTTATGGCAAACCCGCGCCGGTTTCGAGAGGGACCTATTACGGGCAGCAGACGCCGGGCTTCAACGATACCGAAAAGGTCGATGCGCATATCGTCACCGCTAAGCTGGAGCATGAATTCAACAAGGATTGGATGCTCACCAATGGGACGCGCTTTTCCAATGTCGATCGGTTCCTGCGTGCCCGCGCGCCTCAATGGGTGGCTTCCACCTCAGCTATTTACGCGCAGCCCGTCGGTGGAACGGCTCTGACCTCGCTCGCGGGTGTGCCGATCGGCAGTCTCTATTCGATCGACAATAATCATTTTCAAAATCATACGATCAATAGCATGATCAGCAATCTGACCAATGTTGTCGGACATGAGGAGACTTGGGGACTCAAACATACAATCCAGATGGGCCTCGATCTCAGTAAGGAAGATCGCTACAATGCGAGGCAGGCGACGAATAACACGACAGCGGCCACGACCAACCAGCGCATCAATCTTCTCTATCCAGACCCTTATCCATTTGGCAATAATTTCGGGCCGAATACAACTTTGACACGCACTGAGGCGCGTGACATTGGTATGTATGTGTCCGATCAGGTCAAGTTTAATGATTATTTCGAACTGAAGGGCGGCTTCCGCTATGATTTCTACAAGGCTTGGCAATTTACCGCCAATAGCAGCCGGGCGGATGGATCGCTGAGCCAGAATGGCACCACTCCATTCAATCTTTCATCCACCAATAATTTTGCAAGCTGGAATGGCTCCGCCCTGTTCCATCCGGCTCCCAATGCCACGCTTTATTATAGCTTTGGCACATCGGTAAATCCGCTTGCGGAATATACAACCATCACCAATGGTGGACAGAATCTCGGCGCGACAACGAATGAATCGCATGAGGTCGGTGCCAAGATTGATCTCTTCGACAGCCGGTTGAGCCTGACCGGCGCTGCATTCATGATCACCCAGAACAATGCCGTCGAAACGATCGATGCCACGACCAGCCCGCCCACCGTGGCGCTTGTTGGTAAAACCAGGGTCAAGGGGATCGAAGTTGGTGCCACCGGTGAAGTGACACCTGGATGGAATGTCTTTGCTGGCTATACTTATCTCGATGGCCGGCTTCTCCAGAGCCAACAATATGCGAACTTTGTCGGTAATGTCGTTCAGAATGTGCCGCGCAATCAGGCGTCCTTCTCGACAACCTATCAAGTGACGCCTGACTGGAAAATTGGCACCAGCGTGTATTTCGTGGATTCACGCTGGACGAATGTCCAACATGCGGGATGGGTGCCGAGTTATTGGCGTTGGGACTTGATGACGAGCTATCAGGTTACCGAGAATTTCTCGCTGCAAGCCAATCTCTTCAACGTGCTCAACACGACCAATTATGAATCGATCGCCGGCGCTGGCTTTGCCGTGCCAGGGGTTGGACGGTCTCTCCAGTTGACGGCAAGACTGCACTGGTAAGTTTTGCTCACCCAGGGAAATCCTTGTCGAGGACATCCCTGGGAAAAGCCGTACTATGGCGTTGCCTTCTGGTTTTCTCGCGTAGAGAGTCTGGGGGGCCGTCCAGCCGGTAGGTTTGCTGCAGCCATTCGATCATCGCCCTGGCCGAGCGTAAGACCTGATTATCGACACGCGGCCGTACCGCTGCCAAGGTCCAATTCGCTTCATACTCAGCCTCGTCCCGTGAGGATGGGTTCTGTCCCAAATTCTCGCGCCCGCATGGATCGCGTCCAACCGGCTCTCGCCATTGCACGAGAATTTCGGTTACATGTTCAAAACCTTTGATCTGTTTCAGAGAGTGCAGGCAAATACGCTGCAAGGCGGCATGCGAGCATGTATCTCGCGACATGACCCGTTCCTTTTACGGCATCAATCATCGCACCAGAAAGTGGAGCCCACTTTTGGATCAATGGGATGCGTTATGGAGCCTTAGGGCGTCACTCAAGCCTTTCGCTTAAGGAGTGACGCCCCCGACGGGGCGAACGAATGGGGAGACAATGTGGAAGAGCGAAGCTCTTCAGGCGCGGCGATGCATCGCCCAACCGAGAAGGTAGCCGAGAGCGCCAGCAAGCAACAAAGCCTCAAAGGGTTGAGTGCCCACGCGCTTGCCGAGCTGTTCGACGCCATGCTTATAGATTTCCTGACCTTTTTCGACGGTCTCGGAAACGGAGTCCGGCACTTGCGCGCTAGCATCCTGCACGCTTTCCTTGATGCGGCCATAAAGGTCTTGAACCTTGCCGCTCGCCTGATCGATCAGGCCTTGCGCTTCCGCATCCCGATCGCCAGTAATTTCGCCAAACTTAGTCTCGGCCTTGCCGGTAAAACCGCGCGCCGCGCCTTCGATCTCATGAAGATTCATGGTCTTTCCTTCCATCATCAGACGCTAGTGACTCGTCTGGCAAACGCCTGATGGAAGCATCCGTTCCGATAAAGCCGTATGGAAACGTTGTCGCGGGTTTGGCGACAGCGGAAGGGTGGCGGGTAAGCAAGATGGCCGGGAAAAAGCCCGAATTCAAAGTTTGCGTAATTCCACCGTTTCGATGTGGTGGCTCGGTCCCTTGGTCAGGATGAGATTGGCGCGGGCTCTCGTCGGGAATAGATTTTCCCGCAGATTGGCGAGATTGATGCGGCGCCAGATGTCGCGCGCCGCGGCTTCCGCCGCGCTGTCATCAATATCGGCGTATTTTTTGAAATAGGAACGCGGATCGCGGAAAGCGGTCTCGCGCAGCCGCATGAAGCGGGCGACATACCAACGTTCGAGATCATCTTCGTCGGCATGCAGATAGATGGAGAAATCGAAGAAATCCGAAACGAAGGGAATTGCCATGCCGTCCTTGTTCGGACGATTGGGCAACAAAACGTTGAGACCCTCCACAATCAAAATATCGGGACGGTCGACGGTGACACTTTCGCCCGGCATGATGTCATAGGAAATATGCGAATAGACCGGCGCGCGAACATTGCGCTTGCCCGCTTTGATATCGGAAAGAAAACACAAAAGCGCGGTGCCGTCATAGCTTTCGGGAAAGCCTTTCTTATCCATTAAGTCTTCGCGCTGAAGAATGTGATTGGGATAGAGAAAGCCGTCCGTGGTGATGAGCTGCACCTTGGGCGTGTTGGGCCAGCGCAGGAGCAAGGCCTGCATGACGCGCGAGAGCGTCGATTTGCCGGCGGCAACCGATCCCGCGACACCGATAATATAGGGCACTTTCCCGTCACCGGCGCCGAGAAAGCGCTGGGTCGCTTTGAAGAGGCCCTGTGTCGCGGCGACATAAAGCGCCAGCAATCGCGAGAGCGGCAGATAGATCGCGATGACTTCTTCGAGCGAGATCGGATCGTCGATCGAGCGCAATCGCGCGAGATCATCGAGTGTCAAGGTCAGCGGCGTGTCAGCGCGTAACCTTGCCCATTGCTCACGGGTGAAGCGATGGTAGGGAGAAAGCGGTGAAAGGTTAAGCTCGTCCTCTCCCGCCGCGTCGATCCGGGGCAATTGGCTAGTGAGCACGCGAGGCCTTTTCTTCATGCCCCGAACGGCTGGTCCGCCGCCCGAGTTCATCCAAGACATCTTGCAAGGATATGTCTCGTAGATGCAAGACGACCAAAAGGTGGTAAAGCAAATCTGCGGTTTCCGCGGTGAGCGCGGCGCGGTCCGTACCGAGCGCTGCGATCACCACTTCGACCGCTTCCTCGCCGAGTTTTTTGGCGGCACGGGGAGGTCCCCCTTCGAGGAGGGATTTGGTATAGGACGATTCCGCTGTCGCCTTGGCACGATCGGCAATGACGGCCGCGAGATCTTCGAGTGTAAAACGTTTCATCCTGTCATCCGGTTGCAGCAGGCGATACAGGAGGCGATGGAGCCGGGAACGGACCAGGCGGCATGGCCGCGCCGGTGTCGAGGCGCATCGGTAGACCATGCTGCGCCATGTAATGTTTGGCCTCGGCGATGGTGAATGTGCCGAAATGGAAGATCGAGGCCGCGAGGACGGCTTGGGCGCCCCCTTGAGCAATGCCCTCGACCAGATGATCGAGCGTGCCGACACCGCCCGAGGCAATGACCGGAATCGATACGGCAGAGCTGACCGCCCGGGTGAGAGCAAGATCGAAACCCGCCTTGGTGCCGTCGCGATCCATCGACGTCAGGAGGATTTCGCCGGCGCCGCGCTCAGCGACATCCCGCGCATAGGTGATGGCATCGATTCCTGTCGGCTTGCGGCCGCCATGGGTAAAGATTTCCCAGGCGCCGGGACGTACTTCCTTCGCGTCAATGGCGACGACGACACATTGGCTGCCGAATTTTTCCGCCGCGCGGCGCACGAAATCGCGATCCGTCACCGCCGCCGACATGATCGAAACCTTGTCCGCGCCGGCGAGGAGGAGCTTGCGGATATCATCCTCGGTCCGGACGCCGCCGCCGACCGTCAGCGGCATGAAGCAGGCGGCGGCCGTCCGTTCGACGACATCGAGGAGAATGCCGCGATCCTCATGGCTCGCGGTAATGTCGAGGAAGCAGAGTTCATCGGCACCGGCGGCATCATAGGCGATGGCGCATTGCACTGGATCGCCGGCATCGCGCAGATCGACAAAATTGACGCCTTTGACGACACGGCCGTCTTTCACGTCGAGACAGGGAATGACGCGGGCCTTGAGCATGGGGGGACCCTTCAGCGGCTCGAAGGGAAGAAGGAAGGGCAGGCTTGCCGCCCTGTCATCAATGCGCTTTCCATCCCGGCTGGCCCCATTCGCAGTCTTGCTCGCGCATCTCAAGAGCGCGCATGATGAGCGAGAAAAGCAATGCCTTTTCGATCATCATTTTGGCTGTATTCTATTCGGCTCTGCTCTGTAACAGTAAATTTTCCCTGGCGCAAATATCATCGGCTTTACGATTTTCCCGTGACGAAAGTGACTGTAATCAAGGGGGTGACGCATGATAAGGATTTCCTCTCGGCGCACCGTCCTTTAAAGCATGTTGAAATCACGCCGAATTGCACGGCGTTTTGAGGTTTTCAGCTTCCTGCCAGCCACAGGTCTTTTGATGAGCAAGGGGTCTTGCCGCGATGCGGGATCGCTGGCGTTGAGGAGGCCTGCTGAAGAGAACGACGAGTGATCATGCGCTATTTTCGAGGGTCGCTTCTGTTCACGATCCTCTGCCTTTTTCTCGCAGGATGGCTCGGCTGGTCTCTTACCGGCACGATCAGCGGTGTTTTGTCGACGCTCTGGATCGCGCTGGTCTTGGGTGTTCTGGAAATTTCGCTCTCTTTCGATAATGCCATTGTCAATGCGACCGTATTGCGTGGCTTGGATCCCGTTTGGCGGCGGCGTTTTTTGATCTGGGGCATATTGATCGCCGTCGTCGGTATGCGCATCCTCTTCCCGCTGATGATTGTCGCCATCGCCGCTCATATCGGGCCGCTCGACGCTCTCTTTCTCGCCATTCTCGAGCCGCGTCATTACGAGCAGATCATCACCGACGTCCATATTACCATCTCGGGTTTCGGCGGTGCCTTTCTCGCGATGGTGAGCCTTAAATTCTTCTTTGATTCCTCCAAACGAGTGCATTGGATTGGCCTTTTCGAAAAAAGGCTGGCCCGGCTCGGCGATCTCGACGCGATCACTCATACGATCGTGCTGCTGGCGCTCTATGCTGTGTCCCGCCTGCTGGCGCCCGAGGACGCCGCCGAACTGATTGTCGCGGGCATATTCGGGCTCGTGACCTTCGTGGGTGTCGAGGTGATCGGCAACGTGCTCGGTGGGCCAGGAGGGAGAACGGGCGAGGTGGCGCGCGTTGGATTGAGCGGCTTTCTCTATCTGGAGGTGCTCGACGCGTCCTTTTCCTTCGACGGGGTGGTCGGCGCCTTCGCGCTGACGAACAATCTGTTTGTGATTGCTCTTGGACTTGGCATTGGCGCCATGTTCGTCCGCTCGATGACGGTGATGCTGGTCGATCGTGGCACCTTGTCCGAATATCGCTATCTGGAACATGGCGCCTTCTACGCCATTCTCGCGCTCGCGGGCGTGATGCTCTTGTCCGCCCGTTATGACATCCCTGAGGTGGTGACTGGCCTGATCAGCGCCTGCCTCATCGGCTTGTCGCTGCTCGGATCAATTCTCTACAACCGAAAACGATCCGCGATCGAGCCCCCGCCCACGCAGTGATACCAAGGGTCGTAAAGAACGACCTTTGGTTCCTTTCTTGAATTTTCACTATCGCTTTGAAAAAGCGAAAATTCAAGAGCGGTCCAACGGTCATTTATTATGACCGTTGGTATGAGAAAGCCGATCCTTCCTCAATCGATTGGCCCGCTGCGGAGCCGTTTGGTTTCTCCACGCCTCACTTTGGAATCGACGCGTTGTCTTTTCGCGGAAAGACTCGGCCTGGTTTTGATCCGTGGTTTCGGTTTTTTCCCCGCCGCGCCAATCAGATCGAGCAAGCGCGTTTGCGCATCCTGGCGGTTGAGTTCCTGGGAACGGAAATTCTGCGCGAAAATCACGAGAATTCCATCCTTGGTTATCCGGCTGCCGGACAAGAGGGAGAGCCGCTCTTTGACCGTTTCGTCGAGGGATGGAGAATTGTAAACATCAAAGCGTAATTGGACCGCGCTTTCGACCTTGTTGACATTCTGTCCTCCCGGTCCGCTCGCCCGCGCGAAGGAGAAGAGCAGTTCGGCCTCGTCGATGGACAAGCGCGGGTTGATGAAAAGGCGAGGCATTGGATCTCATTCCATGATCCGTGATGCTCTGATGTTTCAGTCCTTGCGTAACAGCGCGAGGGCCTTGGCGGGATCGATGCGCCCGTCATACAGGGCGCGACCGCTGATCGCGCCGGCCAGGATCGCGCAATCGGGCGCGGTGAGCCGTTCGATATCGGCGAGCGAGGCGAGACCGCCCGAGGCGATAACAGGAATATGAACAGCCTTGGCGAGAGCCAGTGTCGCGTCAATGTTGAGGCCGGTTAGGCCACCATCGCGGGCAATATCGGTATAGATCAGCGCGGCGACGCCGGCATCCTCGAATTTTTTGCCGAGTTCGACGGCCGAGAGTTGCGCGGTCTTGGCCCAGCCCTCGACCGCGACGAAACCATCCTTCGCATCGATGCCGACAGCAATCTTGCCCGGGAAACGCGCCGCGGCGCGGCGCACCAGATCAGGATCGCGCACCGCCGCCGTGCCGATGATAACGCGGGCAATGCCCTTGCCGAGCCAGGCCTCGATCGTCGCCTCGTCACGAATGCCGCCGCCGAGCTGCACAGACATTTTGACACGCGCGAGGATGGCGTCGACGGCCGCCGCATTCATCGGCTTGCCGGCGAAAGCGCCGTCGAGATCGACGACATGGAGGGCGGTAAAACCCTGGGCCTCGAAAGCTGCCGCCTGGGCGGCGGGATCATCGTTGAAGATCGTGGCCTTTTGCATGTCGCCTTGCAGAAGACGCACGCAGTGGCCTTCCTTCAGATCGATCGCCGGATAGAGGATCATGGGTGCCATTTCAAAAAATTGCTGATCAGGGCCAGGCCGAGTGTCTGGCTCTTTTCGGGATGGAATTGCGTGCCGGCGATATTGGCCTCGCCGATCATGGCGGTGACCGGCCCGCCGTAATCGGTCGTGGCGATAAGGTCCGCTTCCCGCTGGGGCCGGAAGGCATAGGAATGGACGAAATAGGCATGCAGCCCCTCAGCCCCAAGCGGAATGCCGGCCAGCAGAGGATGCGGGCGTAAGGCCGTCAGCGTGTTCCATCCCATATGCGGGATTTTCAGGCTCTTGTCGGTGGGCTCCAACGCCGCCACCTCGCCCTTGATCCAATCGAGACCGGCCGTGGTTTCATGTTCGAGCCCGCGCGTTGCCAGCAATTGCATCCCGACGCAAATGCCGAGAAACGGCTTGCCCTCGCGCCGCACCGCGTGCTCCATGGCCTCGATCATGCCGGGGACGGCATTCAGGCCGCGCCGGCAATCGGCAAAAGCGCCAACGCCTGGCAGGACGATGCGGTCGGCCAGGGCCACTGCCTCGGGATCATGGGTGACGGCGATCGTTCCGGCATAGCCCGTCTCGCTCGCTGCCCGTTCGAAGGCCTTATGGGCCGAATGCAGATTGCCCGATCCATAATCGACGATGGCGACGCCGAGGCGTGACGCGGCTGTTTTTGCTTCGTTCACTGGCGCCGCCCTCGTGACGGAAACAGCCCGAGAAGATCGCGTCCGGTTTCTCCCTGATGGGCCAGGGTGGTGGCGGCGCGGGCTGCCGGCGGACGTTCCGGGGGACGCGCGGGAGGCACGTCGTCATCGCCAAGCTGTTCCAGATCGGCGTCGAAAAGCGAAAAGAAACGGCTTTCGCCGGTGTCTCGCCCCGGCGCCGCGACAATGTTTTCGAGTTGATAGCCCTGGCGCCGGAAACGGCGCTCACAAAGGCCAAAACCTTCCAGGCCGAGAAAGATCGCGAGCATTATGGCGAAGCTTGAAAAAAGCACAGAGCCGAATGTGCCGAGAACGAGCAGCAGCGAAACGGCCAGCATGGCGAGGATCCAGAGGCCGAGCGACAGCCAGAGGCCGCGCGCGGCGAGCCAGAAGGGTCCGAACCAGAAAGCGCCCCAGGAAAAGCTTTGTTTTACAAAGCGCGCGCGGGCCGCCCGTTCGAGCCGGGCCTCGGCCTTGTCAGCCGTCATGCCCAAGGTGGCGCCGGGCGCCTCGGGGGGAAGATAGATCGCGTAAAGAGCCAAGCCTGTCTCCATCAAGGTTCGGAGCACGCAAGTCGTCAGAGCACGCCCTTGGTCGAGGGAATCTCGCCCAATTGACGCGGATCGAGTGTCAGAGCGACGCGCAAGGCCCGCGCAAGCCCTTTGAAGGATGATTCAGAAATATGGTGCGCATTCTCGCCATAGAGGGTTTCGACATGAATATTGGCGCCGAGATGCGTGGTGAAGGCCTGAAAGAACTCGCGGACCAGTTCGGTGTCGAATGTGCCGATCTTGTCACGCAGAAAATGTGTCCGGAAGACGAGATAGGGGCGGCCGGAGACATCGACGGCGACGCGGGTCAGGGTCTCGTCCATCGGCAAAAGAACATCGGCATATCGGGTAATGCCGGCGCGATCGCCCAGCGCCTGGCGGACGGCCTGGCCGAGCGCGATGCCCGTATCCTCGACCGTGTGATGATCGTCGATATGCAGGTCTCCCTTGGCCTTGATGGTCATGTCGATCAACGAATGCCGCGCGAGTTGTTCAAGCATATGATCGAAAAAACCGATGCCGGTCGAGATGTGCGCGGTGCCGCGCCCGTCAAGATCGACGGCGACCTCGATTTCGGTTTCCTTGGTCTTGCGCGAAACGGCGCCGGTACGCATATCGCCAATCCTTGCGGGCTGAGAACTCTGTGCAGCTTCTAGCCCATGATGCCGCGTAAGTGAACGTATTCCAGCCAAAATCCGGCTTCCGCCTCGCATTCGCCGTGAAAATCTCTTTATCTCTCTTCTCATCGGGGGATGGAGAGGGGACGAAGGCTTCCCGTCGAGGCGAAGGAAGCCGGCCCGCAAAGCCTGTCCGCGAAAACTTGTCCACGGCCATAGGCCTTGCATCACCCGTGGCCTCCCCATAGATGAAAGATCTGCTCTTCGTGGAGAAGAGGCGGCGTTTCCTGGAGTTTCGATGCGCGATTACCCGTCCTTTCCGGCTTTTTCCCAGGCTTCTTCGCCCGAAAGCTGGCACGGCACGACCATTTTGATGGTCAAGAAAGGCGGCCGAACGGTGATCGGCGGTGATGGTCAGGTGACGCTTGGCCAGACGATCGTCAAGGGGAATGCCCGCAAGGTCCGTCGGCTCTCCAAGGGCGATGTCATCGGCGGTTTCGCCGGTGCGACCGCGGATGCCTTCACTTTGTTCGAGCGGCTCGAGGCCAAGCTCGAACAATATCCCGGACAATTGATGCGCGCCTGCGTCGAACTCGCCAAGGATTGGCGGACAGATCGCTATTTGCGCCGGCTTGAGGCAATGATGCTCGTCGCCGACAAACAGGCGGGGCTGGTCTTGACCGGCACCGGCGATGTGCTCGAACCCGAGATGACCGAGCAAGGGAGTGTCATGGGCATTGGCTCCGGCGGCAATTATGCGCTGGCGGCCGGCCGCGCCCTGCTCGCCACGGAATTCGACGCCGAGACCATTACGCGCAAGTCGCTCGAAATTGCCGCCGATATTTGCGTCTACACCAATCGCAATCTCATTATCGAATCGATTGATGCCTGAGCCTGCAAGGGTTTGGGCTTTCTTCTCCTCATTTTTTACGCGATGCCTTCATGACCGATTTTTCACCCCGTGAAATCGTTTCCGAGCTGGACCGCTATATCGTCGGGCAGAACGATGCCAAGCGTGCCGTGGCCATCGCGCTGCGCAACCGCTGGCGCCGGCTTAAGCTTGAAGGCGCGATGCGCGAGGAGGTTTTGCCGAAAAACATCCTGATGATCGGCCCGACCGGTTGCGGCAAGACCGAGATCGCCCGACGCCTCGCCAAGCTCGCCAATGCGCCTTTCCTGAAGGTCGAGGCGACGAAATTCACCGAAGTCGGTTATGTCGGACGCGATGTCGAGCAGATCATTCGCGATCTGGTCGAGACGGCGATCGTCATGGTCAAGGCGGAAAAGCGCAAGTCGCTCGAAGCAAAGGCGCATCAGTCGGTCGAGGAACGCCTGCTCGATGCCCTGGTCGGCGCCAATGCCGCGCAGACCACGCGCGATTCCTTTCGCAAGAAACTTCGCGACGGAGACCTGGAGGATAAGGAAATCGAGATCGAACTGGCGCAGGCTACGGGCAATCTGCCGATGTTCGATCTGCCAAACATGCCGGGTGCGGCGGTCGGGGCGATCTCCATCGGCGATATTTTCGCGAAATCACTGGGCCGTTCCACCAAGCGCCGGCGCAGCACCGTCAAGGAGGCGCGCGAACCGCTCCTGGCCGAGGAAAGCGAAAAGCTGATGGATCAGGAACAGATCATCGCGCAGGCCATTCATTCCGTTGAGAATAATGGCATCGTCTTTCTCGATGAAATCGACAAGATTTGCGCGCGGGAAGGACGTGGCGGCGCGGATGTTTCACGCGAAGGCGTGCAGCGCGATCTTCTTCCCCTGATCGAAGGGACCAGCGTCGCCACCAAACATGGGACGATCAAGACCGATCATATTCTCTTCATCGCCTCGGGCGCCTTTCATGTCGCCAAGCCTTCCGATCTCTTGCCGGAATTGCAGGGCAGACTGCCGATCCGCGTCGAGCTGCTGCCCCTCAATGAAGAGGATTTCCGCCGAATCCTGACTGAAACGGAAGTCAGTCTTATCAAGCAATATGAGGCTTTGCTCGCGACCGAGGGGGTGAACTTGGTCTTTACGCCGGAGGCGGTGAGCAGTCTGGCAAAGGTCGCCGTGCAGGTGAATTCCAGTGTCGAAAATATTGGCGCGCGGCGTTTGCAGACGGTGATGGAGCGCGTGCTCGATGAGGTAAGTTATACAGCGCCGGACCGATCCGGACAGACGATCACGATCGATGCCGCCTATGTCGAGAAGAATATCGGCGATCTCGCCAAAAATACGGATCTGAGCCGGTTCATCCTGTGAGGTCACGGCGAGAGCATCTGACCCAAAAGTGGCTCCCCCTTTTTTGGATCAATCTGATGCGTTTTCAAAAAAGAGAGAGCATCGGATAGGAGTCCGGTGCTCTAAAGCATAATCTCCGACAATTGGGGGATTATGCGTTAAAACAAAAAGATAGAGAGCATTTTCTGACCAAGCTGGAAAAGAAAATGCTCTTAGGAGCTGCTTTCGCGCCTAATTCAATGCGCGGTGTCCTCATGCTTCTGGTCTTTTGTCTCTTCCTTTGAAGGTTGCTGCCCTTCCTTGGTCGCGCTGCCAGTCTCGGGGGCCTTTTCATCAAGCGAGTGATAGCGGGGCGTGGTCTCGGCCGGATTGGTGGGGCTCGGCGCGTTTGGATTCGGGACCGTGGAATAGGTCGGCCATTTCCGTTCGGGCTGATATTCGGGCAAATTATTTTCCTGACTCATTTCAAGGCAGGTCAGGACCTCCACATAGCTCGGCATGACCGAGGCGCTGGAGGCGACGCAATTTTCCTTATCCTTCGGCTTGAACTTCTTCCACTGCGCTTTCAATTGCTGGCGGGCCTGTTCCTCATCTTGAAGACAGCCCGTATAGGCGGCGCGTTTGTCCTCGGTGCCGTAGTTTTGGGCTTCCTTGCAGGTCGATTTGACGTCGAGCACCGGAACACCACCGGTATCGTCACGCCCACGTTGAGCAGCCGTTGCCGGCAAAGCCAGGCAAAAGAGGACAGCGCCCGCTGCGGTCAGAACCAAGGACCGCGGAAAACAAGGCAACATCAATTTCTCCTCTACAACCCGACAGGCCTAACCCCTATGGCACAATCCATCGCGAGGGGATGGGTAGATGGGGACAATAGAGCAAAATCCAGCAAAATGGGAAGCGTCTTGCCTGGATTCGTCCAGGACTAATGCGGTTTCCCTTTGCTGGAAGGGCAGGCCGATCAGTCGCTCAGCGACTCAATCGCTCAGTGACTAGTATCCACCCTCATTGAATCGCGACTCGTCGTGGTTCGATGAGGACAAGTGGATAAGTTTAAAAAGTGACGGTTCGAGAATCTGTGATTCTCGATACTAGGGGCCGGCATTGGGAAGGAGCGCGGAAGAAGGCGAGGCGAGCATCATGGCAAGAGGGACGTCGTCGATCGACACAGCCTGTTGCAGGAGCGTTCCCTTCGCATCAAAGCTTTCGAGCAGCCAGACATGGCGGGTTCCGGTCGAAGTGATTCGCTGAGAGACGATCGGTGAGACAGGATTGTCCACGTCCGCGATCTTGATCGAGAGATCAATGGAACCCCGACCCAAAATCTCGCACAGGGTTTGAGCGGTCGCTAAATCCTCCAGCTTGAGAAGATCAAGGGTGAGAGGATCGCGCACAGCGTTTCGCTTATCCTCGAAATGCCAAGCATGGAATTGGATCATCTTCAGCAAGGGAAAAGCAGGGTCCGCATCAGGCCGCGCCGGCTCCTGAAATTCCAAGGGGGTCGCCAAAGCCGCCTGACGAAGGATCCTCGGCAGATCGTCGACCTGCAAGAAATGCTCGAGAATGACCCCATCCGGGCCGCGAAAGACGATTTCCCAAGCCCGCGTCAAGGCGGTGCTTCTGACCTCTGCAACCACGCCGTCGGTCAAGGCTATTTTGCCCGTGATCCGGCCTTCGCCCAAGAGGTGCTGGATGAACTGGATGTCTTTCGTGCCGAGCTCGGTCAGATCGAAAAGGATTTCTTCCTCATCATTCCCATCATCAACCCCTTCGAGGAGGGCGATGGCGAGCCGATCGAGAAGACGTTTGCCGGCCGTGGAGCAATTGTTTGGCGCGCCTTGGAAATAAGCGATTTTCCCATTCGAATCGCCAAGCTCACGATCGGGGGATGGCGTCGTAGGGGCGAACTCGGCAAGGGGATCTCGCGCATCATTGCGGTATGGTCTCGGCCTGCGGCCTGAGGGAAGGGGCATAGGCGTTTCTGGAAGGACAGACGCGAGATGCTTTCTATGATGGGGCTCTTGCGTCATCCGTTATTCTGCTCCAATTGAAAGTATATATGAGCGCGATACTATAATATCTTGACGTTTCGCTCGTTATTGCCGCGTCTATTGACAGTCCAGTCGGAAGCTGTCCTCCCAGGTTTATTGTTGATAGGCGTTATGTTTTTAATTTTAATAGGGTATTCTGAATATAGTCAACAGAATCCCCAATCGCCGAGTTTGCTTGATTGCACAGCTTCAAGAGACAAATGTGACAGATTAAAGTCGATGATGACGCGTCAAGAATACGCATGCCGATCGTTAAAAGTGGATAAATGATGGGAAATTACAGCAATAAAACATGGGGCTGCCGCTGAAATGCGGATGTCTTTAAATTCCCGTGGGTCGATGCGGCATTCCGAGCGAAACTTAAAATAAATTTTATTATTCGAGAAAGAATCCGCCTGAAACGGGCGCATGGTGAAGGGGACAATGCTGCGGCTTGCCTCGCCTCAAAAATTTGTCCGGCTGCGCAAGGCTGCGGCGAGGGTTCCTTCATCGAGATAATCAAGTTCGCCTCCGACCGGAACGCCATGGGCGAGGCGGGTGATTTTGACGGGGAAGGCCGCCAGACTGTCGGTGATGTAATGAGCCGTCGTCTGGCCGTCGACCGTGGCATTGACCGCCAGAATGACCTCGCGGATCTCGCCTTGGGCGACCCGCTCGGTCAGGCTCTGAAGATTGAGATCCTTGGGGCCGACCCCATCGAGAGGCGAAAGCGTGCCGCCGAGGACGTGATATCGGGCAGGCAAGGCGGCGGCGCGTTCGAGTGCCCAGAGATCGGCCACGGTTTCGACGACCACCAGCAAAGTGGGGTCGCGTTTGGCGTCGGCGCAGATGGTGCAGGGATCACGCGTGTCAATATTGCCGCAAATCTGGCAGGGGATCAGATGATTATATGCTTGTTGCAAGGCCTCGGCGAGGGGGCCAAGAAGCTCCGTGCGCTTGCGGATCAGATGCAAGGCCGCTCGCCGGGCCGAGCGCGGACCAAGGCCCGGCAGGCGGGCCAGCAAATGAATGAGCCGCTCGATTTCCGGTCCGGCAATAGGCGCTGTCATCAGAATCGCGATTAAGAATCGAAGTGAAGGGTCGGGTTTGAGGAAGAGCTCAAGCCAAGTAACTCAAGCCAACGGATAAATCAGAAGGGCAATTGCATGCCGCCGGTGACTTCGCGCATTTTTTCTTCCATGATCTGTTCAGCTTGGTGCCGCGCATTCTCATAGGCCAAGGCAACGAGATCCTCGACAATCTCCTTTTCCTCCGGTTTGAGGAGAGAGGGATCGATCGAAACGCTGCGAATCTGTCCCTTGACGGTCAGGGTGATCTTCACGAGGCCGCCGCCGGCGTGACCTTCGACGGTGATTTGCTCCAGAGCGGCCTGCATGTCCTGGACTTTGGCCTGCATGGCTTGAGCCTGTTTCAGGAGCCCCATCATATCCTTCATGACCTTGTCCTTTCTGGTCTCGCCTCAACGATCTGATCTAGTATCCACCCTCATTGAAGCGCGGCTCGGCGCGCTTCAATGAGGGTGGATAAGTTTAAAAAGTAACGGATCGAGAATCTGTGATTCTCGATACTAGAGCGGGATGAGTTTAGGTCGAATCGCTTCGCGATTAGAAGTCTTTGATCCCACTCTATATTTTTAAGTGGAGCAGATGCGAAACATCGCATCGTACTCTAGCGCTGGCGCGCTCAACGATCTTCATCCATTTCGAATTGATCGGGAAAAGCGACATCATCATCGCTCTCCGCCGAATCAGCGGCAAACGGTTGATCCTCTGGCACCGTGGCGGGCGCCTCATTGGGCCGAACGGCGATGATTTGCGCGCCGGGAAACTGGCTGAGGGCTTTGCGTACCAAGGGGTCGGCCTCAATGCCCTGCCGCACGGCCGCCGCCTGTTTCTCGGCTTGCTCCTTGAGCGTCAAGGCGGCTGCCCCGCCCGAAGTCTCGCTGGCGATCGCCACCATCCAGCGCGTGCCGGTCCATTCCTGGAGCCGGCGCATCAGGGTTTGCGCCAATTGCGGCGACGCACCAGGTGCGAGGGCAAATTCGATTGTGCCTTCCTCGAAACGCACCAGCCGGACATCGCGTTCGAGCGCCGTTTTGAGTTGAATGTCGCGTTTTTCGCCGGCCAGCGCCACCAAGGCGCCGAAGCTCTGGAGACGTATGGCAGGCGCCTGCGCAAGGCCCGGTTGAAGAGAAGGAGCCGAAACGGCGAGGGGGGCCATGTGAGAAGCGGCTTGAGTTGCCGCTTGCGCTCCCAGACGCGAACTCGTCACCAAGGGCGACCCGAGGGAAGGTCCAGAGGCTGAGGGCAGGGAGGGCTGGACGCGGGATCCGGAGACGGCATCCGTTGAGCCGTCCCGTCCGTGCGGCGAGGGGGGCGTTTTGGCGAGTTGCCGCAGCACAACGTCGGGTGTCGGCAAATCGGCTGCATAGGCGAGGCGGACGAGAACCATATCGGCACAAGCGAGCGGCCGAGGCGAATCCTTTACCTCCTGCAAGCCCTTGGTCAGGATTTGCCAGGCCCGTGTGAGAACCATGACGCTCAAGGTTCCGGCCATCGCGCCGCCGCGGCTTAATTCCTCCGGTGTCGCGGCCGCGTCAAAAGTGTGGGGGCTGAGCTTCAAGCGTGTCACGAAATGCACGAATTCGGCAAGTTCGACGAGGACCTGAGCTGGATCGGCGCCGCAATCATGCAGGTTTTTCAAATCCGCCAGCGCCTTGGCCATGTCACCCCGCATGACCGCCTCAAACAGATCGATGATCCGCGCGCGGTCGGCGAGCCCCAGCATGGCCTGCAGGTCCGTCGCACTGATTGGCTGCGCGGAAGAATGGGGATCGGCTTGCCCTGTCCCGTGGGCAATGGCCTGATCAAGCAGCGACAGCGCGTCACGCACAGAACCTTCCGCGGCCCGAGCGATGAGGCCCAGGGCTTCGCGTTCGATCAGGACATTTTCTTTGGCGCAAACGCTCGCGAGATAATCGATGAGCACGGCGGGCTCGATGCGGCGCAGATCGAAACGCTGACAACGCGAGCGCACCGTGATCGGCACTTTGTCGATCTCGGTCGTCGCGAAAATGAATTTGACGTGTTCCGGCGGCTCTTCCAGAGTTTTCAACAGGCCGTTGAAAGCCTGTTTCGAGAGCATATGCACCTCGTCGATGATATAGACCTTGACGCGGGCCGAGACCGGACGATAGCGCGCGCTTTCGATGATCTCTCGGATGTCGTCGATGCCTGTATGCGAGGCGGCATCCATTTCAATGATATCGACGTGGCGGGATTCGATGATCGCCTGACAATGGACGCCGAATCGGTCCATATGCACCGTCGGTTTCTCGATCGCGGGCTGGCCGTTCTCAGCAGGCACTTCATAATTGAAGGCGCGGGCGAGGATGCGCGCTGTCGTGGTTTTGCCGACACCGCGCACGCCGGTCAGGAGATAGGCTTGATGGATGCGGTCAAGGTCGAAGGCGTTCGACAGCGTCTTGACCATGGCCTCCTGGCCAATCAAATCCTCGAAACGGGACGGGCGGTATTTGCGCGCCAGAACCAGATAGGGTTTGGGCGTGGAAGCTTGAGGAATAAGAGGAGAAACCGGGGAGGGCGGAGCCGCGTCGTTCTGGATGCGCTCGTCTGGCATTTGCGCTGGCCTGTCCCCAACCTGCGCGGCAGGATTGCATCGGCCGCGGAATTTTCGGCCTAAAGCATTTTCAAGCGAAGCTTGCTTGCTCCGTGTCAGGAAAATGCAGTGATTAAGGCGTTTCGATTTTCAAACGGAATATGTTCGGTGGGAGGCTGGACAGAGACCCGCCCGGGCTCGTTAGGGCTGCTTCCTTCCGGACCTGACCCGGTTGGCGAGTGGTACGTCCACCGCCAACCTCCCGATCCCTATTTGGACTGTCGGCGCGATTTTCGCAACCTCGCGAGCGAAAATTATCATCGACCAGACAGACGTCGCTAAGCGTCTTTGGGTGGAATTGGCTGTTTGTCTGAATTTTCATTTCATTTTCTTTTTTTGTTGGACAAGCGAAGAAGCAGGATCTGGTGAGCTGGTCCGCCGGGAGCCCGAGGATCGAGAATCTTAGATTCTCGATCCGTCATTTTTAAACCGTATCCACTTATCCTCAATGAACCACGACGAGTCGCGCTTCAATGAGGGTGGATACGAGGAGGAAATCATGGCCGCGATAAAACCTTATCTCTTTGCGGTCGAGCCCACGCCTTCCGAGCCTTCGGCGGAAACGGGTTTCGCCTTGAACGGGCTCGACCGTCTGTCGCAACGGCGCGAGGATGCCAATTTTCTACAGGCGATGACGGAGGCGCCCTCGACCCGCACCCTCGTCTTTTCAGGCGACATTCCCGTGCTGAAACGTTGCGGGACGGTACATGAGGCGACCTTTACCCTCGCCGAGGCGGCCCATCTCGGCATTGCCCGGGAAGCTGCCTTTCTTGGCGTCGATGCGGCCGGCGAGGCCCTATTTGCTTTATTGCTCGAAAGCGTCCTGCCGGAAAAGCAGCAGGAGCGCGACGATATTGCCATGATCGATTTGCGCACCATTGCCCTGCAAGGACTGGTCGCGCCATTTATGCTCGGTCGGCTCGGTGAGGCCAAGAGCCTGCTCTACTGGCATTCGCGGCATCGTTTCTGCGCCAATTGCGGGACGAAAACGCAAGTCTCCGTTTCCGGCTGGCGGCGTCATTGCCCGGCTTGCGAGGCCTCGCATTTTCCCCGCACCGATCCGGTCGTGATCATGCTGGTGCAAGACGGCGCGCATTGCCTGCTCGGACGGCAGGCGGCTTTTCCGCCGCGCATGGTCTCCTGTCTTGCGGGATTCATGGAATCAGGGGAAACGATAGAGGATGCCGTGCGCCGCGAGGTTTTTGAGGAAGTGGGCATCGGTGTCGGCAAGGTGACCTATTTCGCCTCGCAGCCCTGGCCGTTTCCAGCCTCGTTGATGATCGGTTGCCTCGCCGAGGCGCGGAGCCGGGATCTGGTGCTCGATCACGAGGAACTCGAGGATGCGCGCTGGTATTCCCGCGCCGAAGTGCGCCAGATGCTGGAGGCGCCCCTGCCGGAAGGGCCGATCTGCCCGCCGAAATTGAGTATCGCCAATTTGCTCCTGCGCCGCTGGGCTTCCGAGAGTTTAACCTTTTGACTTTGGCGCCGCCCTGTTGAACATGCCCGGATTTCACGAAAGCGACGGGATAGACAGCCATGCCGGAACACAGTTCAGACACGGGCAACAACAAGGCCCTGGTCCTGTTTTCCGGCGGCCAGGATTCCACGACCTGCCTCGCATGGGCGCTCGATCGATTCGCCTTTGTCGAGACGATTGGTTTTTCCTACGGACAGCGCCATGTGATCGAACTCACGCAGCGCCAAGTGGTGCGCGCTTCGATCGCGCGGCAATTCCCGGCCTGGGCTGAGAGGCTTGGGGACGATCATCTCGTCACCATCGAGGCCCTAGCGGAGATTTCGCAAACCGCGCTTACGCGGGATATGGCCATTGAAATGGATGCGCAGGGCCTGCCCAATACATTTGTGCCGGGGCGTAATCTGCTCTTTTTGACTTTCGCCGGCGCGCTCGGCTATCGGCGCGGCCTCAAACATATCGTCGGCGGCATGTGCGAGACGGATTTTTCCGGTTACCCCGATTGCCGTGACGACACGGTGAAGGCCATGCAAGTCGCGCTCAATCTCGGCATGGATCGCCGCTTTGTTTTAGAAACGCCCTTGATGTGGCTCGATAAGGCGGAGACTTGGCGGCTCGCCGAAGCGCTCGGCGGCCAAGCCCTCGTCGATCTCATTATCGAGGAGACCCATACCTGTTATCTCGGCGAACGCGGTGCGCTTCACGCCTGGGGACATGGCTGTGGTCAATGTCCGGCCTGCGTCCTGCGGGCCAAAGGCTATGCGGCTTATCGCGACGGCGTGGCTTAAGCCGGAAACGATGGAAAGAAAATTTTCGCGCGGGCCTTTGTAATAGTTTCGGCCGGCCGAACGAAAGATCTCATGTGGCCAAGTTGAAGCCATATCCGCTGAGAAGGATTCAGCATGAGATCGATTTTGAAAATCACGGGATCGTCCCTGGCCGCGCTTGCAGCCATTTTCTCACTCTCATCGGCGGCTGTCGCCCAGAGCTTGCAGGAAAGAGCGCACGGCACCCTTTATACGATGAGCAATGCGGTCAATGGCAATGCCATATTGGCTTTTCGCCAGACGGAAACAGGCGAGCTTTCTCCCGCGGGCTCATTTCCGACCGGTGGCCTCGGCACGGGTGGCGGCCTTGGCAATGCCGGCGGGCTTGTCTTGAGCCAGGACCAGCATTGGCTCTTTGCCGTCAATGCCGGCAGCAATGAAATTTCGGTTTTTGCGATAGACGATGAGGGCCGCCTGAGACTGGCTTCGAAAACAGCCAGCGGCGGTGGGCAGCCCGTCAGCATCGCCGTCGATGATGATCTCGTCTATGTGCTGAATGCGAATAGCGATCTCATCAATGGATTCAGGCTTAAGCGGGACGGTCGTCTCGAACAGATCCCAGGTTCCCTGCGCGCATTGGGCGGAACCGGCACCAATCCCGCCGAGATTGCCTTTAGCCCCGATGGCCAGAGCCTTATCATCAGCGAAAAGGCCACGAATCGACTCGCTGTCTTCAAAGTCGATCGCGCGGGCCTGACCGATAATGCGCCTGGGCTCGTGCCCTCGGCGGGGCTCACGCCCTTTGGCTTTGCCTTCAGCCACCGCAAAACGCTGTTGGTTACAGAGGCAGGTGGCGGCACCAATGGCAGCACTCTTTCTTCCTATCATCTCCGTCGCGATGAGTTGCCTGTTCTGGTCGATGGCGCGGTTCGAACGACACAGAGCGCGGCCTGCTGGGTGGCCGTGACACCCGACGGGCGATATGCCTATACGAGCAATGCCGCGAGCCAGTCGATTACCGGTTTTCGGGTCGCGCCCTCAGGCGATCTGACCCTGCTCGATGCGGATGGAGTAACGGCCAGCACTGCGGGCAATGGTAATCCGATCGACAGCGTGATTAGCCGCGACGGGCAGTTTCTTTATGTGTTGAGCGCCGGCAAGGACACGATCGGCGCCTTCAAGATCGGCCATGACGGTGGCCTCACGCCGATCGCTGCTTTGCAAGGGCTTCCGGCGAGCGCCAATGGACTGGCCATCCGTTGAGACGATCGTTGCGATGAACTGCGGAAGCGGCGCTTTGAACGAGAAAGGCTCTCGCTCTTCATGCGCGCGCTTCTTCCGCCTGAGCCTTGCTGCGTGCGGATTTGCCAGCGGGTTTGGGCATGCGGCCGGGTTTCGAGCCGTGGCGATGGGCTTGCGTTTCTCCGGCATGGCCCGCCATGCCGTGAGCGTCCGGAGCCTCGGCGCGCTCGATCCGGACCCCTTCCGGATCGGGTATCCGAATATTCGCGGCAAATTGCTCCGCCACCGGGATCGCGACTTCAAATTTCGTCTCGCGCTCGAAAATCTTGATCGCTCCGATGGCGCTCCGGCTGATTTTGCCGCGTCGGCAGATCATCGGCAGCAGCCAGCGGGGATCGGCATTCTGCTTGCGCCCAATGCCGAGCTTGAACCAGATGGCGCCCGCGTCACCGAGCTGACCACGCCGCGCGCCCGCGCCTTGGCGCGAATCGGGGCCGAAACCGGGATCGCGCACTTCTTCCGGCGCCGGCCGATGTTCCCGCAACAGGCGCGCGAAAGCGGCGGCAATGGCTTGCGGCGGATAGGCTTCGAGCAGCATGGCGGCGCTGGCCTGATCGTCCTCGCCAGCCGCTTCCATCAACAGGGGATCTTGCAGCAGGCGTTCCTGATCGAGCTTGCGAATCTCTTCCGCGCTAGGTGGGGCCTGCCAGACAATGGGAAGACCCAGCGTCTTCAAAAGCTGCTCGGCGCGGCGGCGGCGTGAGGGGGAAGCGAGCAGCACGCTCAATCCCTTGCGTCCCGCACGGCCGGTGCGGCCGCTGCGATGCTGCAGAGTTGCGGCATCATTCGGCAGGTCGGCATGGATGACGAGACCGAGATTCGGCAGATCGATGCCGCGCGCCGCGACGTCCGTCGCAACGCAAATGCGCGCGCGGCCCTCGCGCAAGGCCTGCAAGGCGCGATTGCGCTCGTTCTGGCTCAATTCGCCGGAAAGTAGGACGGCGGAAAAGCCGCGCTCGGACAAAAGCGCCTGCAGATGACGCGAGGATTCCCGCGTGTTGCAGAAGACGAAAGCGCCTGGCGCCTCGACTTGACGCAGGAGATTGACCACGACATGAGGAATCTCGTCGGGCACGACCCGCACGAGACGATAATCGATATCGGCATGGCCACCCGCGGGCGCCGTCACGGAAATACGGGCGGCATCGCGCTGATAGCGTTGGGCCAGAGCCACGATATCTCGGGGCAGGGTCGCCGAGAACAAGAGCATGCGCCGTTCGGGCGCCGCTGCGTCAAGCAGGGTGGTCAGATCCTCGCTGAAGCCGAGATCGAGCATTTCGTCGGCTTCATCCAGCACGACGGCCTTGAGATTTTGCAGGTTCAGGGCGCCGCGTTCGAGATGATCGCGCAGGCGGCCGGGTGTGCCGACCACCACATGCGCGCCTTGATCGAGGTCGCGCCTTTCACGGCGCGGGTCCATGCCGCCGACGCAAGTGACTAGCCGCACGCCCGCATAAGCATAGAGCCAACTCAATTCGCGATGCACTTGCAAGGCGAGTTCGCGAGTCGGAGCGATGATGAGCCCGAGCGGCGCATTGGGCGCCACCGGCAGCGGCTTCTCGTCCGCGAGGAGGGCGGAACCGAGCGCCAACCCATAAGCGATGGTCTTGCCCGACCCCGTTTGCGCCGAGACCAGCAGGTCACGGTTGCTGTCTTCCCATTCGAGGACCGCCGCCTGGACAGGGGTCGGCTGATCATAACCGCGCTCGGTGAGAGCGCGGGCGAGGCTGGGGTTACGGGTGGAAAAGGTCAAGGGCGGGTCGATCCTCGCGGGGGGAGAGGGGGAATAGAGTGGATCTCGTGAACGTCCGATCGGCAGGCGCGTAGAACACCATCGTCGGCACGGAACCGGACGCTGTAACGCACTCTGTTTAAGGGGTCGTCGTGACGTTCGGACGAAATTATTTCTTGCCGAAGCTCAAATTGCCAAAGCGCGAATTGAAGCGCGACAGACGGCCGCCACGGTCGAGCAATTGCTGCGTGCCGCCAGTCCAGGCCGGATGCGTCTTGGGGTCGATGTCGAGGTTCAAGGTCGCCCCTTCCTCGCCATAGGTTGAGCGGGTCTGGAATTCGGTGCCATCGGTCATGACGACCTTGATGAGATGGTATTGCGGATGAATATCGGCCTTCATCGGACGTGTCCTTAAAAGAAACAAAAGCGCCCGAGGCATGGGGAGCCACGCGGGCTCGCCTCAGGCGCACCTTTCTCTCCGCCGCCCTGGAGCAGGGAGAGGGATGAATTGGAAATGTGCCCATGCCTATAGTCCGATCGGGACAAACAGGCAAGTTTCTCGACATTTGCCGAATCATCGGCCTGGCATCTCGCCCCTTGCACGGCTTCGCTCTTCTCTCATCGTCCCGCGCGCTTTACTCACGCGTTGCGATTGTGTACCTCCGTCCTTGCATACTCGGGATGAAAGCCGGGCGCGTCCTTTCGCGCCGGCCGATCGCAAAATCATTTTCCTGACACCTTAATAAAGACTCGGAAGCGAACGCGTCGCATGGCGAATGTGGTGGTAGTCGGCGCCCAATGGGGCGACGAGGGCAAGGGCAAGATCGTTGACTGGCTCTCGATCGAGGCGGACATCGTCGTCCGCTTCCAGGGCGGGCACAATGCCGGTCATACCCTGGTCATCGGCAATCAGGTTTATAAGCTTGCGCTCCTGCCATCGGGCATCGTGCGGCTGGGCAAATTATCCGTCATTGGCAATGGCGTCGTCGTTGATCCGCAGCATCTGGTGGAAGAAATTGCCAAATTGGCGGCGCAGGGCATCGAGATCACGCCGGACAATCTGAAAATCGCCGAAAACGTACCTCTGATTCTCGGCCTGCATCGCGAACTCGACGCGCATCGCGAATCGTCCACGGTCGAGGGTGTGAAGATCGGCACGACCAAGCGTGGCATCGGTCCCGCTTATGAAGACAAGGTCGGACGCCGCGCCATCCGCCTCATGGATCTTGCCGAGCCGGATACGCTTGATGAAAAGATCGTGCGCCTTCTCGCCCATCACGAGCCCTTGCGGCGCGGTCTCGGCCTCGAGCCGATAAGCGCTGGGGCGATCCGCGCCGAGCTCGAAAGCCTAGCTCCCAAAATCCTGCCCTTCATGGATGCGACCTGGGATCTGCTTGAGAATGCGCGCCGAGCCGGCAAGCGCATTCTGTTCGAGGGGGCGCAAGGGGCCTTGCTCGATATCGATCACGGCACCTATCCTTTCGTGACCTCCTCCAATACGGTGGCGGCCAATGCGGCGACGGGATCGGGCCTCGGCCCCAAGGCGATCGGTTATGTGCTGGGCATCGCCAAGGCTTATACGACGCGTGTCGGTGGCGGCCCCTTTCCGACCGAATTGCTCGACGAAACGGGTCAATTGATCGGTGATCGCGGTCACGAATATGGCGTCAATACCGGCCGGCGGCGGCGCTGCGGCTGGTTCGATGCGGTTTTGGTGCGCCAGACCGTCAAGACCTGCGGTATCGATGGAATCGCCTTGACCAAGCTCGATATTCTGGATGGTTTCAAGGAGATCAAGGTTTGTGTCGGCTATGATCTCGACGGCCGTCGCATCGATCGTCTGCCGGCAAGCCAATCGGCTCAGGCTCGTGTGAAGCCGATCTATGAAACGATCGACGGTTGGGAAGGCACAACGGCCGGAGCCCGCTCCTGGGCCGATCTGCCGGCCCAGGCGATCAAATATGTGCGGCGGATCGAGGAATTGATCGAAGCGCCGGTGGCGCTCTTGTCGACGAGCCCGGAACGCGCCGATACAATCCTCGTCCATGATCCGTTCCGGGATTGACGTCATCTTGATGCAAGCAAACGGGACCAGTCTGGTATCGAGAATCACAGATTCTCGATCCGTCACTTTTTAAACTTATCCACTTGTCCCCGTTGATCCGTGACGAGTCGCGCTTCAACGGGGTGGATACAGGGGACAGAATCGCCTTTTAATGAGCACCCGCGTCGTCGGGATTGACGAATACAAGCGAGAATGTTCAAAACCGATAATGGCTGATTATTACCCGCTCCTCGCCAAGGCTATTGCTGGTTTGCCGGACGCATCGTCAGAAGCGCGCCAAGCCATTTATGAACGTGCGCGCAAGGCGCTTATCAGCCAATTGCGCGCGCATCAGCCGCCCGTGCCGGAAGCCAATATCGAGGCTGAGTCCCAAGCCCTTGCTCAGGCGGTGGCCAAGCTCGAGGCGGAACTGGCTATCGAATCGGAGCTGGGCAAGAAGAATCCTGGTGCGCCCGATGCCGGCATCAACAAAGCGGAAGCGCCGCTGGCTCCCCTTGTTCCGCCAAAGCCTGCCAGCCCTGAGCCGGTCCCCGCGCCGGCGCCGCGCCTCCCGCTACGGCCTCTGACGCCGCCGGTAAGCGCTCCTGTCGCAGAAAAGGCGGAAAAGCCCGTTTCCGAAAAAAAACCTTACTGTCCCGCCCCCCGCCACGAATGCGCCTTCGGCCGGTGAGGAACCCAAGGCGACTTCCATTTCTGAAACACCGGCGGAAAGTGCCGAGCCAGCGGGCTGGAATGGACTGAAACGGCCGGCCACGGCTCCGGAGGACGGATCGTTCGATCTCTTGCGGCCTTTCGCGCCGCAGCCAAAGCCTGAACGCGCGGCACCAAAACAGCTCTGGATCGTCGGCGCCGCTGTTGGCCTAGTCGTCCTGCTCGTGGCTTTTGCTGCCTGGAAATTGCGTGATCGCCCGGAAGATCTGGCGCATCTGCAGCCCAATGCGACATCGGCACCAAGCGATGGCACAGGCAAGATCATCGATCGGATCGGCGGCGGGACCATCACTTCGGCGGCGGATGCGCCAACCGATGGAGCGAGCGCGACCGATACGGCACAGGGCGCTGGTCAAGCGGCGAGCCCGTCGGGGAGTCAATCGAGCAATCAAGCGAGTAATCCAGCGCCGGTCTCGGCCAATAGTGGCCTCGCTCAGCCCGGGCGCGCGGCTTTCCTGATGGAAGCGCCGGAAGAAGCCAACAAGGTCAAAACCGCGACCGGGAGCGTCGTCTGGCGGCGCGAAATGATCGTCAGTGATCCCAACGGCCCCCCGGAGGTCGCTGTCCGCGCCGATGTCGATATTCCGAGCCTGAAACTTCAGGCGGTCCTGATCTTCCAAAAGAATACGGATCTTAGCCTGCCGGCGTCGCATACGATCAAGATCAATTTCGCCATGGCGCCCGATGCCCCCTTTACCAGCGTGCGCCAGATCAGCGTGCCGCAGATGCGGCGCGAGGATGCGGCGAACGGCGATATTTTGGGCGGCGTCCCCGTGCCGATCACCGATAATGCCTTCTTGATCGGTCTCAGCCGCGGCAGTGGCGAAGCCAATAATATTACTTTGCTCCGCGACCGCGGATGGATCGACGTACCGCTGATGCTCGGCAATGGCAGGATCGGCAAACTGACCTTTGAAAAAGGGGCCGCCGGGCAACAGGCGATGGAGGAAGCTTTCGCCGCTTGGGCTCAGCCTTAAGCGTCTTGTTCAAAACTCTGTTTCCAAGGGTCTGTTCCCAGCCTGCTTTAAGGCCCGTTGAAACTCAGGGTTCCGGTCGCCGGCTCGACGTGATTCGACCTCCGCTTTGGCGGTGTGTCGGCCGTGATGCATCGGAACCGGTTTGTGGTAAGAGGCACGCGATGCGCCCTCGCCAATCGGCTTCACGGGGTGCGGTCTTCTCTAGCATCGTAACGCTCCCTTGCTTGCTGCATGGCTTGCCAGTTCTCTCCAATCCAGCCCGTGAACACCTCAAGCGGATACAGCATGCTTTTCCCCATGGCGCTGAGTTCATATTCAACGCGCGGCGGGACCTCGGAATAATAGTGGCGCAAAACTAGGCCATTGCGCTCAAGCATGCGCAGCGTGAGCGTCAGCATGCGCTGCGATATGCCTTGGACCCCGCGCTTAATTTCCGAAAATCGAAGACGGTTCTCTGGTGCGCGCGCCAGCAGAAGCACGACGAGGATCGTCCATTTGTCCCCGAGATGAGTCAGCACGACATGCGGCGCGCACGATAGAAGCTGCACGCTGGGAGGTGTCTGTTGACGAGGCTTTTTCTGCACAGTTGACGGCATGGGTTATCTCCATGTGACTGACGCACAACGATGTGCCGTCTTGTGCAAGCGACCTAACGGTATAGGTTGGTAACTATCAAGAGTTATCTATAGGAACCAGATGATGCAGATCGGGATCATCGGTGCGGGTTATGTCGGAGAGGCGCTAGCGGCCAGGCTTGTCGAGACTGGATACAAGGTGAAGGTCGCGAACTCTCGGGGTCGAGACAGTCTCGCCGCATTTGCGCGAAAGACCGGCGCCCAAGCGACCGATATCGAGGATATCTCGTCGGGCGTGAATATTCTCGTCGTCGCCATTCCGATGGCGCGGGTGGCCGAGCTGCCGAAGTCGGTCATCGACACGCTTCCGCAAGGCGCGATTGTCGTGGATGCGGGTAATTACTATCCGCTGCGGGACGGGGAAATCGCGACAATCGACCAAGGCATGCCCGAGTCTGCCTGGGTATCTCAACAACTCGGCATCCCTGTCATCAAGGTGTTCAATAATATCATCGCCTCCCGGCTGGCCACCTGTGGCAAGCCCAAGGGCGACCGTCACCGCATTGCATTGCCCGTAGCTGGGGACGATCCGAAAGCCCGAACCACAATCATGGGCCTTGTCGAGACCCTGGGTTTCAGTGCTTTCGACGCAGGTCCCATATCGGAATCGTGGCGCCAACAGCCAGGACAACCAGCCTATTGCACCGATCCAACGCTTGCCGAACTGCCGTTGCTGCTGAAACGCGCCGATCGAATGGAGGCAGCGCGCAATCGGGACAAGGCGGCGAGGATATTGCCCAAGCTGCCAGAGACATACTCAACTGAGCAGCTTGTTCGTGTCGCCCGTTTCTTCGTGGGCCTAGATAGGCTGAAGCCGGCAAGTTGGATTGCTATGCTGCGCCTTGGCTACACGCTTCTTCGGTCCCCGCGGTGACCATAACTGATCTCGGAGCGCAGCCAGAAATCTGGTCAACGGATCTTAATAAAAGCCCAAGGGAAAATATTTGAGATAGAGTTCGCTATAGAGCCCGCGTGTGGCCACGCGGGCGAGCCCATAGTCAAGGGCTTTGCGCAGATCATCATCATCAGTGCGCATGGCCATGCCGATCCCTTCGCCGAAATAGGCACTTTCCGTAAAAGGACCGCCTTGGAAGGCGCAGCAATCTTGCGAATCCGTTCCGTTTAACCAGAGGGCGAGTGTGATGCCGTCGCCGAACAGGGCATCAATCGAGCCGTTGCGCAAGGCCTCCTGCGCCTCGGCGAGAGTCGGGAAGGGTTGACGCGTCACTTGCGCGAAAAAGGCGGTCAGATAAGCCTCATGCGCCGTTCCTTGTTCGACGCCAATCCTTTTGCCGGCCAATTTCTCCGGTATCGCTTCGATGGGGGAGGCCCGCCGTGTCACGAAACGCGCGGGCGTCGTATAATAGGGGGCAGTAAAGGCAATGCCCGATTGCGGACCGGGTCGCGTGGCGCGGTCGACACGCAAAGCGGCCAGCAGCACATCCCCTTCTTTCGCGGCAAGGGCCGGTTCCAAGAGATCGAAACGGCGTGCCTGAATGGTGCAAGCAAGTTTCAAATCCTCGCAAATGGCGCGTGCGAGATCGATATCGAAGCCAACGAGCGTTCCATCGTCCAGGGTGAAATGAAAGGGTGGCCAATCCGCCTCAGTCAGAAAGCGGATTGTCCGAGCCGAACTGAGCACCGGCTTTTCGGGGAGATGGCGAGGGTCCCAGAAGTTCGGCAGAAAGGTTGGCTTGGCCTCGGCCGTCATGCCGGTCGTGGCATGGCTGAGGAAACCGGTGAGAAAAACCAGCAAGATGGCGAGGGAAGCCAGGGGGCAGCTTGAATCCGGTCGCATCGGCAATTAGGTCCTGCGCGGAGCGTGCGGCATTGTGGAAAGATCCGGCACTGATTCGCCAGCCTTTTGAGACCATCGCACGATTTAAGGATCCTATTTAATAGGCCAGACCTGCCAAGGGACATTCCTTTGGGGTCCCCTTTGACGCATTTTCCAGAATAAGAGAGCATGTCTCCTCATTACGGCTTAAAAAGATATGCTCTGGCGTCCTCGGCGGGGCCGGACACTGCTTCGTAGCGAGGCAGCATTGATTTTGCTTCAGTTCAAATGATCGCGGGCATGGAGCGGGCCACGCATGTGAGCCGCGCGAACGGCTCCACAAGCAGTGATACCAAAGGTCGTGAAGAACGACCTTTGGTTCCTTTCTTGAATTTTCGCTTTTTCAAAGCGAGAGCGAAAATTCAAGAGCGGTCCAACGGTCATTGATCATGACCGTTGGTATGACATAAGGGTGTCGATGTGAGGGCAAGGCGCCATGGTTGATCTCCTCGCACGGACAGATTCGCGTGCCGAGCCCGAAATCGAGGCTGCCCCCTCAGCACCGGCTGCATCCTCATCGGCCGAAGGACTGAGTTGCCTGCCGCTTTTCTTTCCTCTTGCCGGGCGAACCGTCGTCCTCGCCGGTGATGGGGAGGCCCTGGTCTGGAAAGCTGAGCTTTTGTACTCGACCGGGGCTTATCTGCGTGTTTTCGCGCCGCAACCCGTGCCTCGGCTAGCCGCTTTTCTCCAAAGTGAAGATCACGAGGCCGAAAAGCCCGCCCCATCAGCCTCTTCGCAAGAGCAGCGTTGCCTATGGCATCAGCGTCCAATCCGGGCGGAGGATCTTTCCGGCGCGGCACTGGTCATTGCCGCCTGCGATGAGGATAGCGAGGCTGCGGCCCTCCTGGCCATGGCGCGCGCGGCCGGTGTGCCGATCAATATCATCGACAGACCGGAACGGTCGGATTTTCAGTTCGGCGCGATCCTCGATCGCTCTCCCCTTGTCATCGGCATTTCAACACACGGCGCCGCGCCGGCCCTGGCGCAAGCCCTGCGCGGCCGGCTCGAAGCCTGGCTGCCTGCTTCTTTGCAACATTGGGCGGCAGCCGCGCGAAACTGGCGCGCACGGTTGAAACGGGAGCCGGTGAACAATCCGCGGCGATTTTGGAGTCTGTTCAGCCAGGCGGCGCTTGCGGCGGATCGCGAGGCGCCGCGCGAAACGGATTTCCAGCGCATGCGCGAGGAGAGCCAGAAACAGGACGATGCAGAATCCCTGGAGGAAACCATAAGCCCCAACCAAAAAGGTGTCGTCGCTCTGGTCGGTGCGGGACCAGGTGATCCCGAACTCCTGACCTTGAAGGCGCTGCGCTTCCTACAGGAAGCGGACGTCGTCCTCTATGACGATCTCGTTTCGCCACGCATCGTCGCCATGGCACGGCGCGATGCGGAAAAGATCCCGGTCGGCAAGCGCGGCTATCGTCCCTCATGCCGGCAGGATCATATTACCGCGCAATTGGTCGCGCTGGGGTTGGCGGGCAAGAAAGTGGTTCGTCTCAAGGGAGGTGACCCGATGATTTTCGGCCGCGCCAATGAGGAAATCGCGGCCCTGCGCGCGGTGGGCGTCAGGGTTGAGGTCGTTCCTGGCATCACGGCGGCGCTCGGCGCGGCCGCGAGCTTGCAAATGTCATTGACCGAGCGCGACAAAGCGCGGCGCCTGCAATTCATCACTGCCCATGCGCATGATGGAAGCTTGCCGGACGACATGGACTGGCGGGCTCTTTGTGATCCGCGCGCTTCAAGTATCGTTTATATGGGGGTGAAAACCCTGCAGGCTTTGGCCTCGCGGCTCCTCGCAGAGGGGATCGATCCGACGACGCCGGCTTTGCTCATCGAACGCGCGACCCAACGGGACGAAAGGGTACTCGCCGGCACGATCGAAAGCTTGCCGCCCCTGGTCGCGGCGGCGGCTCCTGACGGCCCCTGTCTCGTTTTCATTGGCGCAGCCTTCGCATCGCCTGAAACTGAGACATCAAAGGACAGCGTTATCGAAGCCGCCCTGTGAATTTTTTTTCACTGAACCCGTGAACTTGCGCCTTCAAAGCAAGGTCCACGCGCCTTCGCGATGGGGTTTCGCGGAGGCAAAGCCTCAGGCTTCCAGCGAGCGCAGGTTGTAGGGCGCCTGTTTTTGCTGGTCCTCGTCGGAAGCGGAATCGGCGTTTTTCTCGCGCGTGTCGAGATTGGGCACCTTATCGAGATCGGCGAGGGCTTCATCGAGGCTGTTGCGGGCCTCGATGAGTTGGTGGCTCAATTCCTCGGCGGAGCGCTGCAGATTATCCCGCCGCGTGCGTGCAGCCCGGGCGTAGGTCGGATAAGCGAAATGGGTCGGATCGGAGACGCCAGCCCTTTGCTCTTCCAGGCTGATCTCCTGTTCGAGATCACTCGCCATGCGGGAAAATTCCGCGATCATGGCCTCGATCTGCATGACACGGCGCCGTTTTTCCTCCGCATAAAAACGCTTGAGGCGCATGATATTCTCGCGCGATTTCATTCAGCAAGCTCCACACCGGTCACAAACGTCCTGTCCCTTGCGCCTTTTGAGGACAAAGGAGGCAGGGATGAAAAGCGGACTAGTATCGAGAATCACAGATTCTCGATCCGTCACTTTTTAAACCGTATCCACCTCCTTGAAGCCCGACGAGTCGCGCTTCAAGGAGGTGGATACGAGGCGACGCCATCCGATCCTGATCATCTGATCCTGATTCAAGGGAGCGAAGCCACGATGCCGGGTGAACGGCTCGAAAATCCGGATTGAGACTTTTCAATCGAGATTTTCGACGGCTTGGAAAGTGCGCGTCTCTTCCCTTGAACTTTCCGAACTAATTGTGGCGCAGTAAAGTTGCGTATTCCTTACCGAATTTGGTTCGTCTTCATGCAATGGACGAAGTCTTGCGGTGTTTCTGCTCAATTCTCCGATTGTCAGAAGCCTGTCCGTCATGCCTTGACCCTGTAGTCACTACAGGGCCCATGTGTGGAACCATGCTGAATTTGTCTATGGTGAATTTATCCTGGTGACTTTGGCGAGGTGAGGTCATGGCGAGCGCCAGCATCTTGAAGCTGCGGGTCGAAGGCATGGATTGCGGGGCCTGCGCCTTGAAGATCGAGGCCGCAATGCGGTCCTTGCCAGGTGTCGCGGATATTGCGGTCGATTATCACAAAGCCTCGCTCTCTCTCACGCTTGACGAAGACCGCTCTTCCCGCGCCGTAATCGAGGCCAGGATCAGGGCGCTCGGCTATACACCGATCGGTGACGGCGTGGCGGTGGCTTGTGAGACGGATCGTGATCATGGTCCAAGGCAAGACGCCTGGTGGGCCTCGCGCAAGGGACGGTTGGTCATCACGACGGGTGTTGTGCTGAGCCTTGCGACTATCATCGCCTATCGCGCGCCGGAATGGTCATATTGGGCCTATGGCGTGGCGACACTGGCGGGCCTTTTACCGCTCAGCCGGCGGGCTTTGGCGGGAGCACGCTCGGGAGTTCCGTTCAGCATTGAGACGTTGATGACAATCGCCACGGCTGGCGCCATCGCCATCGGCGAGGCGCAAGAAGCCGCCGTGATCGTGTTCCTGTTTGCCGTGGGGGAATTATTGGAAGGCATCGCGGCTGATCGCGCGCGGACCGGCATCAAGGCGCTGACCAAGCTTTTGCCACGCCAAGCGCTCCGCCTACACGGGGCAAATGTCGAGATGGTGTCCGTCGAGACATTGGCCGTCGGAGATCATGTGGTGGTTCGGCCGGGCGACAGGATTCCTTCCGATGGCTTCGTCGTCGAGGGGATGTCGGAGGTCGATGAAGCGCCTGTGACGGGGGAATCCATGCCTGTCGCCAAAGAGACCGGCGCGATTGTCTATGCGGGAAGCATCAATGCCAATGGCGAGTTGCGTGTCGAAATTACCCGGACAGCGGCTGATAATACGATCGCGCGCATCATTCATAAGGTCGAGGAGGCCCAGGCCTCGAAAGCACCGACAGCCCGTTTGATCGACCGTTTCAGCCGATTGTATACGCCTTTTGCCATGGCGGCGGCAGGCTTTGTGGTCCTGATGCCGCCGCTGTTCTTTGGGGCTGACTGGTTCCTCTCGATCTATCGCGGTCTGGCCGTGCTGCTGATCGCCTGTCCCTGTGCTCTCGTCGTTTCCACACCCACCGCCATTGCCTCGGGGCTTGCGAGCGGTGCCCGGCATGGCCTGCTCATCAAAGGAGGCGCGGCGCTCGAGACACTGAGCCGGGTCCAGACGATCGCCTTCGACAAGACGGGCACGCTGACCTTGGGTCATCCGCAAGTCACGGATGTTTTGCCAATCCATGGGAGCGTAGCCGAAATCCTCGTCAAGGCCGCGGCCGTCGAGCGGGGTTCCAGCCATCCGCTGGGAGTGGCGATTGTCGCGGAAGCCGAGAAACGGCATCTCGCACTGCCCGAATGTTTCGGTGGTGGGATCGCCATTCCTGGCAAGGCGATGATGGGTCGATTGAAATCGGGTTTTGTCTGGGTGGAATCACCGCGCCATGCCGCCGCGCAAACCGCCCTGGCCGATAACAATGACGATGACATTGCGGCCAGGATCGCGGCCTTGGAAGGGGAAGGCAAGACCGTTGTCGTCATCAGGGAAAACAAGACGATACTCGGATTGATTGCTTTGCGTGATGCGCCGCGATCGGATGCGGCCGAAGGCCTTGCGCGGCTTCGTGCCCTGGGCCTTCGCCTGGTGATGCTCACGGGGGATAATGGACGCGCCGCGACAACGCTTGGTCATGTACTTGGCCTTGAGGTGAAAGCTGAACTTCTGCCTGACGCCAAACTCGACGCGATTTTGACCTATAAAGCCGAGGCGCCGATCGCCATGGTCGGCGATGGCATCAATGATGCGCCGGCGCTCGCCGCCGCCTCGGTCGGTATTGCAATGGGCTGCGGGACCGATGTCGCCTTGGAAACGGCCGATGCTGCGCTTTTGAAGAATCGTGTGACCGGGGTCGCCGAACTGGTCGCTTTATCGCGCGCGACGCTTGCCATTGTCTGGCAGAATATCGCGCTGGCTCTTGGGTTCAAAAGCGTCTTTCTCGCAACCACTTTGTGGGGAGCGACGCCGCTTTGGACAGCGATTCTCGCCGATACTGGAGCCATGGTTCTCGTGACCGGCAACGCTCTGCGTCTGCTCCGTTTCAAAGTCAGTTGAGCAGGGGGCTCCAGGCAGGGTCGGAGGCGAAACTCGGCGTTGGCACGGGGAATTCGCCGCGACCGTAGAGATCGACCATGAACAGCCGTGGACCGCCCTGTCCGGAGGCATCGCGGAAGAACATGATATAGAGTCCGTTCGGCGCCCAGGTCGGCCCCTCGTTGTGAAAGCCCTCGGTCAGGATGCGTTCGCCCGAACCATCCGGTTTCATCACGCCAATGCCGAAACTGCTGCCTTTCTGACGTGTGAAGGCAATGTAGTCGCCGCGCGGCGACCAGACAGGCGTCGAATAGCGGCCATCGCCGAAGGAAACGCGGCGCGTGCCGCCGCCCGCGGCCGACATCATATAGATCTGCTGTGTACCGCCCCGGTCTGATTCGAAGACGATCTGCGTGCCATCGGGCGAATAAGAGGGCGATGTATCGATTGAACTCGAATCCGACAGGCGCGTCGTATTGCGCGAGCGCAAATCCATGGTGAAGAGATTGGAGGAGGCGCCCTGCGAGAGGGACATGACGATCTTTTGCCCATCCGGCGAAAAGCGCGGCGAGAAGGTCATGCCCGGAAAATTGCCGACGACTTCCCTTTGGCCTGTTTCGATATTGAGGAGCAGGACTTTGGGATCGGCCGCGCCGAAGGACATGTAGGTGATGTCCTGCGATGAGGGTGAAAAACGCGGCGTCACCACGAGATCATCGCCGCGCGTCAGATAGCGCACATTGGCACCATCCTGATCCATGATGGCGAGGCGCTTGCGGCGATGATCGCGCGCGCCGGTCTCATCGACGAAGACCACCCGTGTGTCGAAAAAGCCTTTTTCGCCGGTGATGCGTGAAAAGATCGTATCCGAAATGATATGGGCGACGCGGCGCGCATTATTGGGATCAGTCACATATTGCTGGCCGGCGATCTGCTGGCCGCTCGTCACGTCCCAGAGCCGGAACTCGGTCTGCAGGCGTCCATCGGCGCTGCGGGCGCTGCGGCCGGTCACCACGAATTGCGCGTTGATCGTCTTCCAGGCATCCATTTGAGGGGCCTGATCGGGATTGGAAACATCGCTGACGAAGCTTTTGGGATCGAGCGGATTGAGAAAGACCGAGCGGCGGAAATTATTGATGATGATGCTGGTTGGATGGCTCGGCCCCGAACCATCGCCGGCGAAAGTGGTCACGGCGATCGAGACGGGCTTGAACTCGCCGCCCGGCCGCACGTCGAGATAACGATCTTGCGCGAAGGCGCGCGGGATCGGCGCGATGACGGGTGCCGCGCTAAGACCTATGAGGAGTTTGGCCGCCGAGCGCCGCGTCAGGGACAAGGGATTGGACAAGAAAGGTTTCAAAGCATTTCCTCCGGATCGAAGCGGACGATCCGGCCTTTCCATTGATCATAATAGGGCTGATATTGGGCGGGGATTTTCAGTGGATTACAACGCCGCACGGCCCGCATCGCACTGTCCGCCAAACCACGCAATTGCGGGTCGGACGGCGGGTTGAGGAGGGAAGGCTGACCGATCAGCGAGCCATCCTCGGCATATTGGACATGGATTTCAGGCACATATTTCTGCTTGTTGAGGCCGATGAAACTCCAGCACTGCTTGTATTGATCCTGCAATATGCTGTCGAGCCGGTCCCACATGGAGGGGGACATTTTGGCGGCATTCGCGTTCGGCAAGCCGAGCGAAGCCGTTTGCTGCACGGTTTTGCCGGTCGAAGCCTTGTGCTGCGGCGCTTCCGCGCTCAGAAGCTTGCTGATATCGGCGGCGTTGAACTTGCTCGGTTCCGTGGCGGCCTCGGAGCCGGATTTCGGCCGCTGGGCGGGTTTCGCCTCAGCTTTTTTTGTCTCTGTCTTGGCCGGTGTCTGTTCGAGCAGTTTCGCCACGGCATCGGGGGCGAATTTCGGCGTCGGCTTGGTCTCGTTTGGCTTGGCCTCGTGCGGTTTGGGCTTATCCTCGGGCTTGGACTCGGATTTTGGCTCAGGTTTGGGCTTGGTTTCCGCCTTGGGCCGGGGCGCGGGCAGCGGCTCGGCTGCCTCCGGGCTGACCGGCTGCGGTTTTGGCTCTGCTTTTTGCGGGGGCTGCGGCTTGGCCGGAGGCGTCGGCGGCTCCAGCTTGGCCTCCTGCGCAGGCCGGGGTGGTGGCGTCTGGGCGGGGCGCTCCGGCGGCTTCGGCGGGGTTGGAGTTTCTCTTTGCGCTTCTTGCGGCTTCTCGCTCTCGCCGGGATCGGGTTGCGGCTTGCCTGGCCGTGGCGGTGGCATCACATCCTTCTTCGCCTCGGCGAGCGGCGGTTGCGGGTGCAATTCGGCGAGATCGGAGACGCGCTCGGCACGATGCGAGGACTGCACCGTCTTGGCGGTCTTTTCCCCTTTCATGATCTGGTTGAGATCCTGGGTGGTGACCATGTCGACAGGGATCGACTCCACAGCCTCGGGGAACTGCGGCGTGCTGGAAAAGGAAATGACGAAGGCCAGGAGCAAGGCGGCATGCGCGGTGAGCGAGACGCCGAAGCCGGGATTATCGTTGAGTTTCTTGCTAATTGACTGACGGATCATGCTGACGAGGCTCGCCGCCGACGCACCCGTCTCCTGGCGGTCCCAGTCGTCCGCATCGTCGAAATTTTCGCCGGGGTGGTGCAAGGCGTGCAGTCGCATGGCGTTGGATCGCCTCAGTTCTTGCTCGGATCGGTCACGAGCGCGACCTTTTTATAGCCGGCGCCGGTGATGATTGTCATGACCTCGGCGATCTTGCCATAATTGACCGTATTGGCGCCGCGCACATAAATCCGCTCGTCGAAGCCTTCCTTAGCCATGTCTTTCAGGGCGGCTGCGAGCGTGCTGCTGTCGACCTGCTTGTCCATCACGAAAATGTCGCCCTTGTCATCGACAGCCACCGACAGCGGCTTGTGCTCGACATTCAGCGCCGCCGCCTTGGTCTGCGGCAGATCAATCGGCACGCCGGTCGCGAGCAGGGGCGCTGCAACCATGAAGATGATGAGCAGCACCAGCATGACGTCGATGAAAGGCGTCATATTGATATCGGCCATGGCTCCGTAGCGGCGCCCACCACGACGGCCGCGTCCTCCGCCCCGTCTTCCCGTCGCCATCGACATGCCCATGTCTCAAGATCCTTTCGTCCGATGTGTTACGCGTCTCGACGGACAGGCCGCATCTTAAGCGGCGCGGTCCTGCACATTATGCTGGTCGATCTGGCGTGACAGGATCGAGGAAAATTCATCGGCGAAGCTTTCGAGTTTGGCCTGTTTGCGAGCCACGTCGTTTTGCAGCTTGTTATAGGCGATCAGGGCGGGAATGGCCGCGAACAAGCCGATCGCGGTGGCGAAGAGCGCTTCCGCGATACCGGGCGCCACGACCGCGAGCGAGGTATTTTTGGAGGCCGCAATCGACCGGAAGGCGGTCATGATACCCCAGACGGTGCCGAACAGGCCGACGAAGGGGCCGGCGGAAGCGACGGTGGCGAGGACCAGGAGCGAGGATTCGTATTTTTCGACTTCCCGCGCGATCGAGACATCGAGGGCCTTTTCGATCCGCGCCTGCAAACCGAGGAAGGAATGAGCGGCCCCCTGCATGGAGCGTTTCCATTCCCGCATGCCAGCGACGAACAGGCTGGCCATACCGCTCACGGGCTTGGCGGATAAGGTCGCGTAAAGTTCATCGAGCGACGTGCCGGACCAGAAAATATCCTCGAACCGGGCCATATCCCGATCGACTTTGGAAAACAGCAGCACTTTGTTGACGATGATGGCCCAGCACCAGATCGAGGAGCCGAGCAGGCCGAGCATGACGATCTTGACGATAATATGCGCCGACCAGAACATGCTGAACAACGATACTTCCGTGACCGGCGCGGCGGCGCTGGCAAGATCGGCAGGATTCATGAAGTTGGGTCCTTGCAACGAGAGGCCGGAGCGAACCGGCGGAGGAAAAAGGTCTGAATGAAACGCGAAATATTTTCATTCCTCGAACGGAAATCCGTCATTTCTGCGGCTGTGCCGGTCTCCCGTGCGCGAGAGCCCGGATCGGGCGCCGATTTCGTCGAATCCGCGATGGAACAGAACCAGGGCCACTCTCTGCAGCCTTGGTATTATGCAGCCCTTAAGGTTAAAGACAGATTACTCATTAACGGCCAAGCTTAGCTGAAGACTTAATCTCCGATTGGCGTGAGGCATTATATTTTAAACTGAAACGCGGCGCGAACTCCAGCCTTTCATTGCGTGTCCTAGGGGGTGTGGGGATTCACAGAAGCGTTGAAATATGATTCACACTTTGGATGGAACGCTTTGTATTGACGGACGCCCAGTGGGCGAAGATGGCGCCGCTATGTCTGTTCGGCAATTGGAGCACGGCGTTCCGCCGGTTCAGCGACTGGCGCAAGGCTGATGTTTTTAAGCGGATTTTCGACGCTTTGTCGGATGACGCGGACATGGAATACGCCATGGTCGACGCCACCATCGTGAAGGTTCACCGCCAGGGGCAGGGCGCAAAAGGGGGACTCAGAGCCAGGCCATAGGCCGATCGAAAGGCGGATGACCACCAAAATTCTCGCGCTGACCGACGCCTTGGGTAATCTCGTACGTTTCCACCTGATGCCGGGCAACCGCTTCGACAGCATCGGCGTCGCCCCGCTGATTGACGGGGTCGAATTTGGCACCGTCATCGCCGACAAGGCTTTCGACAGCAACACCATCGTCGCCAATCTCAACAAACGCGGTGCCAAGATCGTCATCTCGCAGCATCCGCGACGGCCAAGCCCATCCCGCTCGACACCGAAATGTATAAGTGGCGACACCTGATCGAGAACTTCTTCTGCAAGCTCAAAGAGTTCAAACGCATCGCCATGCGCGCAGACAAAACCGATCAGAGCTTCGAGGCCATGATCTATCTCGCCGCCGCCATAATCAACTCACAATAAATCCCCCACACGCCCTAATTCGCGTTTGCGATTTTCGTTATCCCAATCTGGTTCGCCAAACAGCCAGTCAGGCGCACCAGCCTTGATAATATCTTTCGCAGTATCATCAGATACACGAGTAAGCGTGATGTATTCAGTCGGCCCGCAGCAATCATGATAACGTAATTGTAAAGACCAAGGCTTGCCTTCAAGAAGGCCGGATAGACGCAAGATCAGGTCAGGCATTCTTCGCTCCATTTCCATACAGCGCGACATTCATGGATCGCGCGCCGCCAAGAGCGCAGGCGGTGACGGCCGCAGGAGGTACCTTTGGACCCGCCGGAGTCAACCCCCAGGATGGGGGTCTGGCCCGGGCGAGAACATTGGACCCGGATCACCTCTCGGGGGTAGCCCACCTCTGGACACTAACATCCGCCAGCGCCTCGAATATAGCCGGCGTGCGTTCCAGGCGGGCGATCGTGCGCGCGCCTTCGAGGGCAGCTACCAATGCGGCTGCGGTTGAGGATGCGCGCGCGGGAGCGAAACCGCACCCCCTGAAATGCTCCGCAATAATCTCGGTCGAATCGACAAATCCGCGCGCTACCCGTTTAGTCAGCTCAGCGTCAAGCGTGGGCAGTTCATTCGCCAGATTTTGCATGAGACATCCATACTGGAAATCGGTCGCGACCATCTCGGCCGCGAATGTGCCGAAAATCTGATGAACAAAATTCAGAGCATCGCCCGTCGTATTCGCCGAAATATTCCGTAATACAGCAATTCTACCTGCAATGTAATGATCGATCGCTTCTTCCGCGAGCTGTGCCTTGCCGCGTGGAAAGTGAAAGTAGAACGATCCTTTAGGCGCACCGCTTTCTTCAAGGATCTGGGTCAATCCGGTCGCAGTGTAGCCTTGGATGCGAAACAGCCGTTCGGCCGTGGCGATCGCGCGAGCGCGGGCGTCAGTCTTACGTGTCATGCCGCGAACATACCACGCTTTGCTTGACGCTTCTATGGTGGTCACTATACTATGGTGATCACCATATAGCGGAGTTCGGCGATGCCTCTCTACAAAATCAAACCATCGCCGTCTCGACGCGCCGTCTTAGCGATGGGCGCGGCCAGCCTGGTTGCGGCTTCACTTCGACCGGCCCACGCAAACCCCATGGGAGGAACTGATTTGACGATATGGACATATGGCGAGGGAACGCTTCCCACGGGGGTCCGCTCGCGCATGATCCATGGGGTCAACGGCCTCAATGTCCATATTCTGGAGGCCGGTTACGAAAGCCCCAGCCGGCCGCTCGCGCTGCTTCTGCACGGCTTTCCGGATTTGGCTTACGGCTGGCGACACTTGATTCCAATTCTGGCTGAAGCCGGGTACCATGTCGTGGCGCCCGACCAGCGGGGCTTTGGCCGCACAACCGGTTGGGTGAACGACTATGACGCCCCGTTAGAGCCCTTCAGCTTCTTGAATATGGCGCGTGACGCCCTCGGACTGGTTGCGGCGTTGGGGTATCGCCGTACGGCAATGCTCGTCGGGCACGACCTCGGCTCACCCGTAGCAGCCTATTGTGCGCTAGCCCGACCTGACGTCTTTCCCTCGGTGGTGCTGATGAGCGCACCGTTCCCTGGTCCGCCGGCGTTTCCATTCGATACCGCGAAAAACGAGGCATCGTCGGTTCAACCGAACACTGAAAATCAAAAGCTAGCGGCCGCGCTGGCCGCGCTCGATCCGCCCAGAGAGTATTATCAACAATACTTGAGCACGCGGGCGGCGAACGATGACATGTGGCACCCCCCTCAAGGCTTGCATGCGTTTCTGCGTGCATTCTTCTACGTCAAGAGCGCCGACTGGCCGGGAAACAAGCCCCATCCGTTGAAGGCGCGAACCGCCGCGGAACTTGCACGAATGCCCACTTATTACGTCATGGATCTCGGCAGGACGATGCCCCAGACCGTCGCTCCATTCCAACCTTCCGCCACCGAGGTCCTGGCCTGCAAATGGCTCACCGAGCCAGAACTTGGAGTGTATACAGAGGAGTACGACCGCACCGGGTTTCAAGGTGCCCTGCAGGCTTATCGCGTCTTTTCCGATCCTGACCTAAACGCTGAGTTGCGCCTGTTTTCGGGCAAGACGATCGATGTCCCGTCGCTCTTCATCGGCGGGAAGAGCGATTGGGGCACCTATTCGGCGCCAGGCGCGCTCGATCTCATGAGGACGAAGGCGGCGACGAGGATGGGTGGCATGGAGCTGATCGACGGTGCCGGTCACTGGATCCAACAGGAGCAGCCGGTTCGGCTCGGCGCGCTCCTGCTTGCCTTCATTAAGGAGGTTGGTGGGGCGGGTCGTACCAGCCGTTAGGCCGGGGAATGCCTATCGCCGCTCTTGAAATATTGCCCGGCGACCTGATCACCGTCCCGACAGGTCCGTCACATTCAATGAAGCGCTTCGGTTTGGTGGTCCGGGTCAGGCGTTAGTTTCCGGCTTCGCTACGGCCTACCCCAACGGGTCATCTGGAATGTTAGAGGATCGGACTTTTAAACTGAATCCTATCCGATGCTCTATTTTTCTGAAAATGCATCAGATTGGTCCTAAAAGTGGGGCCGCTTTTGGGCCTGATGCTCTAACCTTCCGCCAGCTTGGCGCGGATCGAGGGCGGAATACGTTTGGCGCGGCTCCCCGCCAATATGGCAAGCCGCACGGTGGCGGTTACCAGAATGGTCTTCTGCTCGCTGTCTTGTCGCGTGACGCGTTGAGTCATGGTGATGGAGGCCCCGCCGATCGTCTCGATGAGGGTCTCGACGATCAATTCGTCATCCATCCGCGCCGGGCGCAGAAAATCGAGCACCATGCCGCGCACGACGAAGGCAAAGGCTTCCCCCTCGGAACGCATGGCGAGGAGGCCTTGGGAAATGCCGCGTTCGCGCAGGAATTCGGTGCGGCCGCGTTCCATGAAACGCAGATAGGAGGCATGATAGACGATGCCGGAAAAATCCGTGTCTTCATAATAGACACGAATGCCGAGACAATGCGGCACGACGCTTTCTGGACTCTCCATGTCTCTTTACACGGCCTTTTCCTAAGCTGATGCTCTACAGCATCAGACCCAAAAGTGGCTCCCACTTTTGGGACCAATCTGATGCGTTTTCAGAAAGATAGAGCATTGGACAGGGTTCAATTGAAAGTCCGATGCTCTAGTCGACGAGAAGCAGGACGTCATTCGGATTGATGACGGCATGGGCCGGCATCCCTTCCTTGAGATTTAGCGCTTTCACCGATTCATTGGTCATCGACGCAATCAGCTTGATACCCTGGACGGTAATTTCGACATGGGAGGTCGTCGGACCTTGATGGATGGCCGCGACCGTTCCGTCCAACACGTTGCAGGCGGAAATCTTACTCATGGCATCCTTTCTTGGCCAATGAACGCAATTACATTTGATCAAATCTAGACGTGAAGAGAGATCATTGAGAGGGTGAAAGTTTTCCAATGATCCTTGAGCTTGTCGTTAGCTCTGATTTTATGGATGAAATATCAATGCAATCTAGGCGTTATCAAGGGGGAAAGGCAATTCCTGACTGCTGACTCAGCATGCTTCCTGCATGGTCATCCTGAGAGATTTTAGATATAGCTTTGTGACAAAGCTCTTACACTCCCTCTTAAGAGTCCCAGGCTGGTTCATTTTTTTGTTTTTTCTTGGTCGGTAAAAGGATCCAGCGGAGTGATGATGTGATTCTTCCTATTTTGCCCGACCATGTGCTCGACCAATTGCTGGCCGATGATAGTCCACTTCTCGATCTGACAACCCATGTCCTCGCCCTTGATGCTCACGCCGGGGAGATGCATTTCGCCGCGCGCGACCCCATGGTGGCAGCCTGCGTGGAGGAGGCTGCCCGGATCATCGAACGGGCGGGCGCCAAAGTTGTGCGGCACGCCGCGTCCGGCGACAGACTGGTGCCGAAGGCTCCGATCCTGACCGCGCAAGGGCCCGCCCCGGTTTTGTTGCGCGCCTGGAAGGTCAGCCAGAATCTGATTGAAGTGGCCTCCGGCATAGCCACGGCCACCGCCGCTCTCGTCGATGCGGCCCGCGCGGTTCGCCCCAATATTGCGGTCACCTGCACCCGCAAGGCGGTGCCAGGCACCAAGCTGATCTCGCTCAAGGCCATTCTCGCCGGCGGGGCTTTGCCGCATCGTCTCGGCCTCTCCGAAACCATTTTGATCTTTGCCGAGCATCGCGCCTTTCTGAGCGGTCAGTCGGAACAGGCTTTGGTCGAACAGGTTCGCCGCGAGGCGGCCGAGAAGAAAATTGTCGTGGAGGTAGCCTCGGTCGAAGAAGCTCTGGCCTGGGCCAAGGCGGGGGCCGATGTGATTCAGGCGGAAAAATTTTCTCCTGCGGCCATTATATCCTTGGTCGAGGCCGTGGGATCGCTGCAACCAAAGCCGGTGATCGCCGCAGCGGGGGGAATTAATGCTGAAAATGCAGGCCTTTATGCGGCGGCAGGGGCGGATGTTCTCGTGACCTCCTCACCTTATTGGGGCAAGCCGCGCGATGTCGCGGTCACGCTTGGTCCAGCCATCCTCGGTCAATGACCAGCACCTCCGACTTGCGACATTTGAAAATTAAGGCATGTTCGTCATGTTTACGCTTATATCAAAAGGCGGAGCCTCTTCGAGGTTTTGAAAATCAATTGCATGATGCCACGCAGAAAAAGCTTGGCTTCATTCTCGCATTTTCATCTTTCGAAAGAGGGGCAGGGATTCAAGGATGATCCAGGAACATTCCTGGTGACTCAAGAATAGGGCAAAGGGCAACGCTCGGATTCGTGGAGCGGCCCTTGAATAGGCTCTTATGCGATAGGCTCTTATGCGATAGGCGCTTGTGCATTAGGCTCTGAGGCAGGACGGGGGATCACGATCGGATCATGTTGGAAGTCGCGAAAAAAACCAGACGCCGGCCCAGCCTGAAGACGATGCTTCACGCCCGCGTCTTGCGTCACGACGAGAGCATGGGCCTGACGACCTTGTTTTGCGAGGATGGGGAATTGCGTGTGCCGCTGATCGATCATCCGATCGGCTCGGTCGTCCGCGTGCGCATTGATGCGCGGGACGTCTCTATCGCTTTGTCGCGCCCAATGGATGTCTCGATCACCAATCGGCTTCCTGGGCAGATCGCCGAGCTCGAATATCTCACGCCGCCCTATGTGCGTGTGACGTTCGATCTCGGCAAGACCCGCCTGCATGCCCTTGTGACCAAGGAATCAATCCTGCGGCTGGCGCTCGAGCCTGGCCTGTCCGCCTGGGTGATGATCAAGGCGGTGGCGATTGCCAGTGGTGAAATTACGCCAGATCGCGCTCCGGCTCCACGACCTTGGCCTTTGGCTCGAAAGCCCAATCCAGAGCCAACGTAAGTTCGTCGAGGGATTTCTTGGCGGAATTCGACGAGTGCCGCTCGATCGAGCAGTAAAGCGCGACGAGACGTTCACCGAAAGGGGTGATCTCGGCACCGCCGCCGCGTCGCCCGGGGAAGGTGGCGATGACGGGGCTTTCGAACGTGCGGTTTAGCGCGTCGACGGTCAGCCAGCATTTCCGATAGGAAAGGCCGAGGGCACGGCTGGCACCGATAATCGACCGTTCGGAACGGATCATATTGATCAAGGCCAGATCTTCCGGCCCAAAAGATCCGCCATTCGGCAATTGGAGTTCGATCGCGAGGCAGGCCCGGCTAGGCTTAGGTTTTTGCATGGAAGCTCCCTTATAGCTCGAACTATAGCAGGCATTGCCCGAAATTTCGAGTCAATTTGCCGAGGGTATAGCCCCAAGGTCCTAAATAATTGATTTCGTCTTGCCTTTTTTCAAGGGAGAAAGAGCCCCTGATTGAGTTGCAATTCCAACAATATTTTTGAACGCATAGGATAATGCTGTTTTGCATGCAAAATGTGACAGGTAGATGAAACTTAATGTAAGTGGAGGCCTGGCACGAGGTGGCTGAGGTCGATGCGTGCCGCGTCGGCCCGGCGCATGGCGCGGAGAACGGCCTCGGCAATGCTGTGCGGCCGTTCGTCCATGCCGGTCCAGCGGCCAGCCCGACCGCTCGGATCGATTTCGACAAGCTTGACGCCGGAAGGCATTTCTGTGTCATCGCGCGCGAGACCGCGCAAAATGCCATCCATCGGAGCCATGATGGGTTGGCGGTCGAGATGGCCGATCACCACGCCCTTGAACACGCGGGTCCCGACATCGAGCGCCGTGCGCCAGCGCCCGCCGGCTTCCGTATAGACGAAACGCTCGGCGCCGACGCCGCCAAGCAGGCTCGGCTCCTCGTGCTGGTCCTCTGTCGCGCCATCAACCAAAGGATGGCCGATGCGACCGGGACGGGTTTCGATCGCAAGATCGCAATTCTCGCCGATCCTGTAGCCGGGGCCAAGGCCGATCGCACATTTGGCGAGGCCGCGTAGATCCGGCTTGATCGAGCGCTTGTGCATCCGCGCATCGACGATGACATCGACGGGACCGAGAATGAGGAGATCGATCAGCCCCATCATGGTGACGAGAACCGTGTCGCGCGCCGCGAGCGCTGCTGGCACCTCGCTCAGATAATCGACGCGCTGCCCTTTGAGATCATTGACCCAGGCGAAATCCCCGAAGAGGGCATCATGAAAGGCCATGCCCCGGCGGATGACCGGAATGACCGGATCATGCGTGAGGATCACGGCCCGGCCGGTCCGATGCAGCAGCACGGCGACGGCTGAGGCGATTTCATTGGTTCCGAGAACGATGGCAAGGGGACGGCTTGAAAAGCGGTTCGAATCCGTCCGATTGGAAAAAGGGTCGGGGCGCATGGAGACCTCTAAGGCATCAAGCCAAAAAGCGGGCCACGCTCCTTGGTGAATGTGATGCAATTCTGAAGACTTAGAGCATCTCTCTGGCCTTGTTCAGCGAGCGACACTCTAGGACGAACGGCTGTTAATCCTAGAATACGTCAAAAGCTATATACTGAACAATACTTTTCATCGGCAATTTGCCCGCGATTTCACCTCAAACGCGAACTTTGGCGCGTCAGCGTAACTCCAGGGCGTATGAGAACCCCGGAGATATTTTGATATTACAGGATTTTCTGGATCGGCCGGAGGGTGCCTGCCGCCTAAAAATTCAGCGTAAATGTTCGGAGAAAAAAGCCAGCGAGCGGGAGAGGGCGAGATCGGCGCTCGGCTTGTCATAGCTTGAGCGGGCGTCACAATTGAAGCCATGGCCGGCCGGATAGGTATAGATCGGCACATTGGGATGGGCTGCGTGGATCTTGGCGACATCGGCCGGGGGGATCAGATTGTCGCGTTCTCCGAAATGGAGGAGGAGCGGCACTTTGAGTTGGAGATCGGCAACCTGGGCAATGCCGCCGCCATAATAGGCGACCGCGGCGGCAAGGCCGGGCACGCGGGCTGCGGCGGTAAAGCTCATGAGGCCGCCAAAACAATAGCCGACGATGCCGACCTTGCCAGCGCTTGAGGCGGCGGCGACTGCGGCGGCGATATCGAGCAAGGCCTTCTCCTTGTCGATCTTATTCATGAAATTGATGGCTTTGTTATAATCCTCGCCGGTGTAACCAAGCTCGACGTCGGGTTCCATCCGATCGAACAAAGCCGGGGCGACGACCAGATAGCCTTCGGCCGCATAGCCATCGGCGACCTTGCGGATATGCGGATTGACCCCGAAAATTTCCTGTACGACGACAATGCCGCCACGCGGCGTGCCGGAAGGAACGGCCTTGTAGGCACCGATCTTCACGCCATCGCTCGCCGTCAAAGTGATCTGTTCACCCATGGCTTCTCCTTCCCTTCGACTGTGCCAAATTTCGGGCTTCATGGCTCCGGGGTCTTGGCTCTGATTGCGCAGTTCTGATTGCCGCCCTGAAGTGTTTCGGATTTATCCGAAACGCTTCACTCGGGAAACGGGAGCATTTTCAAATGTAAATTGAAAATGCTCTGGCACAGCGGTCAGGCGGCGGCGGGCGTCGCCTGTTTGGATGTCTTGCCGGCGGTGCCGTCCACCGGCTTGTTGACTGGAATGGTTTGCGTTTGAGGTGCCGGCCCTTGAGCCTGCTCTTGAACTTGTCCTTGGGCCGAAGCTTGTGCCTCTTGCGCGCGCGCCATCACGGCCTCGGGGCTGGCGAGCGAAGCAGCGCTCCGATCGAGCCGCGTATAGAGCGTGAAACGCGGGTCGACAATGAAGGTCACGAAAAGTTTGAACCAGGACCGATGATATTTCAGATGGCCGTAGAATTCAGGCGCCATGGCTTTGAGGCAGGGAAGCCAGATCCACGGTACGTCCGGAAAATCATGGTGCTCGTTATGGTAGCCGATATTCAGGGCGAGGAAGTTCAAGGGCCCGTAATAATCATAGGTTTCCTGCTGCGTGTCGGGTGTGAAATGTTCCTGAATCCAGCGCGCGCCGAGCGGATGCAGGCCACCGACGGAAAACCAGAAGGACGCGAAGAGATAGAGGAGAGCCACAGGGCCGAAGGCGGCAAGGATCGCAAGATCGAACAGGACGACGCAGGCGAGATTGATGAAAGTCCAGCGGCTCCACATGGGCACGGTGGCCTTGAGGCGGCTGAGCCTTGTGCCCTGGAAGACCGGAAACAAAAGCATCCACGCGGCCTTGCCGTACCATGTGCGGCCGAAGAGGCGGGCCTCCCAATGGCTCGGCAGATCGGCATCATAATCATAATCGCCGAGATGCGAGTGATGCTTGATATGGAAATAGCGAAACCCCATGGCGGTCGGCACCGTATTGGGGAGATCGGCGAGAATGCCCGCCCATTTATTCGCCCGCACCGATTCGAAGATGCAATTATGCGTCGCGTCGTGGATCACCACGAAGAGAGCATGATTGGCGAAGGCGCCGATGCAATAAGCGGCGATGAGCGCGACCCACCAGACATGAGAACTCATCCAGCCGGCCATCAGGATCTGGAATCCGACGATGCCGAGCGTAATGACGAACGTGAGCGGATCGTGGCCGACCAGCGCGACGACATCGGGATGGGCTGCTGTGATCGCACGGCGGCGCGGCGGATGCGGGCGCTGCGCGGGCCCCGGAATATAGGCCGTGAGGCGGGGCGCACGATCGGGTGGACCGAGATCGAAAAGTTTGGCCATGGGAGACATCCTTTCGAGTTCGGGTTTTGGGGACGGCCCATCTGGGACAGGCGTGGTTCTTGGCCCCGTTTGGACACTACGCGATCTTAAAAACAAAGAGCCTTTTCAGCATCCCCATGGAGGCTGAAAAGGCTCTGGAGCATCAATTGGTCGCGGAAGCGAAAACCTTTGCAGATCCATATGATGCGGTGCAAAGAGCGGGAGCCTCCGCGCCGGAAGGATCAAAGATCCCCAAAGCTGTCGTCGGTCGAAGCACCGGCGGGAAGGGCCCGTGATTTCGGCGTGCGCTTCCAGGTTTCTGTGCCACCGAACGAGCTTTTGAGGATGGCTGGCGCGTTGGACAGGCTGATGTAGATCATCATGGGCGGCAGCAGAATCAACGTCAGGAGATATTGATGCAGCGGACCGCGACGCAGGACGAGATAGGGAACCAGCGTCAGGCCGATGGCGATGAAGGCGACGAAAGCTGCAAAGCCATCGAGCAAAGGCACATAATCGGTTGCATCACCACCGCGCAGCAGCACGCCGGCAAGGATGGATGCCGTGGCAACGGCGGCGCAGGGATAGAAAGCCTGGATCAGGATCAGGAAGCTCGACGAGAGCTTGAGACCAAAAGAGCAATCCGAGGTCCAGATCTGTTTCATGAGCTTGCGAGTGACCTGCACGAAGCCGGTCGACCAACGTCTTTGCTGGACACGCCAATGACGAACCTTTTCCGGGACGAGGCCGGGCACCACGGGTTCCATGGTGAAGACGCCATGCCAGCCGGCGACACGAGCCCGGACCGTTAGATCGAGATCCTCGCAGAGGGAATCCGCGGACCAGCCACCGGCGGCCTCGATCGCCTCACGCCGCCACAGGCCAGCGGTGCCATTGAACTGGAACAGCCAGCCAGCGCGATAGCGCGTCGCTTGTTCCATCGTATAATGGGCATCCATCATCAGACCCTGGATGCGGGTCAGCCAATTGGTGGCATAATTGGAAAATTCGCAGCGCGACTGGACGAAACCAGCCTTTTTGTCGGCGATCAGCATGGGCACGACGGCCCGCAGCCAGTTGGACGGCGGCCGGAAATCGACGTCGAAAATGGCGACATAAGGTGCATCGCAACGGGCCATGCCGGCGGCCAGCGCGCCGGCCTTGTAGCCGGACCGATCGGCGCGACGCAGATGCAGCACATCGGTGCCTTGGGCCCGCAGATTAAGCACAATTCTCTGGGCGATCGTCGAGGTTTCGTCGGTCGAGTCGTCGAGAAGCTGAATATGCAGCCGGTCGCGCGGCCATTGCAGGGCAGCCGCCGCCTGCAGCGCCTCGGCGACCATTTCCGCTTCGTTGAAGACCGGAATCTGGATCAGAACGTGGGGGAGGTTGGCTTCCGCCACGAGCGGACCGGGCAGGGGCACCCGCAGGCGCCGACCGATCAATAGCTCGAAAATATTAATGCCGATCAGAGCCAGAAAGCCGCTCGCAACGAGCAGTAATCCGAGAAGGGAGAGCATGAGGCTGCTCTCGAGACCAAATCTCAGGAAATCGATCGATAACAAAGGCTGCATCCCGCCGCAGTATTTCAGACTATTCCACGTTTTCGATTCATCATGGATTGGCGGGGGGCTCAACCAACGAATTGCAACATATTCTTGCAACGGGTGAGAAAGCTTAATGATGCCTTCCCAAGGGGTTGACACGTCTTGTTCTGAAAAAAGAATCAAATGCCGAGGTGGCCATCGGCGCGGGAAGAAATTCCCGCTTTGGAACGAATTCTTGTGTTTTCAGAACTTTGGAGGGGTCGGTCTCAACTTGAAAATCATCAAGAATGCTTTTGGGAACAGTCTCAAATTTTAACCATATCTTTGAAACAGGCGGCTTCGCACTCTCAGACCCGTTCCTGTGTCTGGGGCACCTGCGCCGCGACGCCCGCCATGATCCTGTCGTAGAGCCTGGGCGGCAGGAGACGACCAAATCGCGCCAGCCAATAGAGCGGCAGGGGGAAGGCAATGATCGCCTTGCCGCGCTCCAAACCGCGACGTATGAGCGCGGCGGCTTTGGAGTCGCTGATTTCGAGCGGTTTGAGCGCGTCGATACTGTCGTTCAAGGGCGTCTTGACGAAGCCGGGGATAATCAGGCTGACGACGAGGCCGCGTGCTTCAAGGCGGCCGCGAATCGATTCCATATAGGCGTGAACGGCGGATTTGGTCATGCAATAGGCGGGCGCATAGGGCAGGCCGTGGAGGCCGGCGATCGAGCCAATACAGGCGATTTGCCCTTTCCCACGCGCGCTCATGGGCTGGATCAAAGGCTCGATCGTATTGAGGACACCAAGGAGATTGGTGGCCAGAATGGCCCTGACCGCCTGCGGGTCCTCGGTCAATTCGCCGGGCGAGAGCCCGGTGGTAATGCCGGCATTGGCGATGGCGAGATCGATCGGATGCGTTTTGTCCCGTTCGGAGATCCAGGCTGCCATGGCGGCCTGATCGCGCACATCGATCGCGCCGATAATCACCTCCGCGCCCTGGTCCATGGCCTTTTGCGCTGTGGCCGCGAGCCGTTCCGCATTGCGCCCGATGAGGATGAGGCGGGAGCCCGGTGCCGCATAGGCGAGGGCCAACGCCCGGCCGATGCCACTCGAGGCGCCGGTGATCAGGACGGTTTGGGGAGGGCGCCGGCTGTTAAGAGGCATGAGGAGACGGATTCCGGATGAGATTGGCTTCGGCCAGGATCGCGAGTTCGCCGGGTTTTGAATCGTTGGACGCGGGAGGAGCGGCCAGATGCGCCATCAGGCGCAGGACGATCTCGGGTTCGGGCTCGGTGCGATGGCGGACGATTTTGCCGGACAGGGTAAGGCCCTGGCCGAGGAAAACCGGCCGCAGGAATTTCGCGGAAAGGCGGGAAAGCCGCAATTGCGGGTTCCAGGCGGCAAGACAAGGCTCGAAAGATGCCAGGATCAGCATGCCCTGCACGGGAGGAAGCGGCAGGCCGATACTGTGCGCGGCGGCGGGATCGAGGTGCAGGGGATTATCGTCGCCCGAGGCCAGGGCATAGGCGGAAAGCGCTGAGCTATCGAAAGGCCCAAGTGCCTGGGGCGGCAAGATCTCACCGGGTTTGGGCCAGGGGAAATCAGGACATGAGACGCCAGGATCAAGGGACATCTAATCAAGGGCCTCCAGGGACGGGACGGCGCGGGGCGGGCGTTGGGGCTTAAGCCCGGCCGCGTCGCCTGTCCGATCCCTAGAGCATTTGGCGCTGGAAAGGAAATTGTTTCCTATACCAAAGGTCGTGAAGAACGACCTTTGGTTCCTTTCTTGAATTTTCGCTTTTTCAAAGCGAGAGCGAAAATTCAAGAGCAGTCCAACGGTCATTTATTGTGACCGTTGGCATTTAAGGGTGGTTAAAAGCTATTCCGCCGCCGCTTTATTGATCTTCTCGTCGTCGGGATTGATCGGATCGGGTGGCAGACCGCCTTCCGCCTGGGGATTCGAAATATATTTGAAATTTCCTTCGTTCCAGGGACCGCGATAATCCTCGCCGGCCGAGAAATTGAAGACCACATTGACTGTTTCGTCCGGCGTGATGGTGCCAAACATGGGATCGTCGAGCTTGCCCATGGCGGCGAGCGCCTTCATGAACATTTGCGTATGCGTGATCTCCCGTGTCAGCAGGTGGACCAGCACTTTCTTGGTCTTCTCGTCCATGCAGCGTTTGATCAAGGCTTCATAAGTCTGCCTCGCGCCAGCCTCTGAAGCAATATTGGCGCGCAAGTCGCGCACGACATTGCCGCCCTCGTTGATATAGGACGCGGTCCAGTGTGCCCCCTGGCTATCGAGGAAATGCGGACCAATGCCTTTCATGGAGAAGAGAGGCGCTGCATGAACAGCGGTCTGATCGATCTTGCTGGTATGTTGGGCAATCAGCTTGCCGACCATTTCGAGATGACTGAATTCCTCGATGGCAATGTCTTGCAGCATATCGCGGATGCTGGCGTCCTCCACATGGAACGATTGTACCCAATATTGCAGAGCCGCGGTTAATTCCCCGGTCGCGCCGCCAAATTGTTCCAGGAGCATTTGGCCGAAGCTGGGGTCTGGTGTTCCGATGCTGACGGGATGAAGGGTTTCCTTGACATGGAGAAACATGGCTGATCCTCGAGAAACCTGGTTTGATGTGATTGGAAAACCAAGAGCATCGCTCATGTCCGGTTTGACATGCGGTGCTCTAGGTAGAACCGTCGTGCGATGGATATCGGCGCGACGTGAAAGCCGCGGATCGCTTGCTGAGAATTGGCAAAGAAGGTTGCAAGGGTGCCCTGCAAGAGGATGGATGGCGGCTCCGTTCCGCGAACTTGGTCAAGTGCGCGGGTATTCAAAACAGCCTTGCGGGCTTCAGCCCCATAAGGCTGCTTGCCCGGCAAACGAGGCAGGGACATAAAAGTTCAAGGCCGATGCGTGAAATTATCGCGGGCTGAGCCGTCGTATGAGGCATAATTTTTGCTTCAATTGCAAGCTATTGCATGGGTCGAAGGCTGGCGCCATCAAGGATCGGCCCAAGCAGGGCTTGACCGGTTTGCCGGTCCTTAAGAATACTTGGCCTAAACATCTCGCCAGAGAATCGATCAGCAACCCCCAGTATCGGCAATCACCGACTTTTGCTCCTGGAAAGGCTGCTTCATTGGCGAGGATTGCATGCGCTTCAGACTTTCACCGCCCTCACCGCCTGTCCTGCTCGTCTCCCTGGCGGTCGCCGTGACGGCCATCGCCACGCTCTATACGAAAGTGCCCTGGGTCGGCCATTATGTCTCCACGCACCGGTTCTGGGCCATGGCAGCGGCCTATGGCATTCTTCTCGCTGGTGTCGTTTTCGAGGGGCTTTGAGAAACCGGTCCAAGCATCGACCCGCTGAACGGGCCTGAAAAAGCGGGAGGGATGATGGCCGGTACTGTTTCCATGGTGGTTGCAGCAGGCGTGCTCTTCGTTATTTTTTGGTTGGCACTGGCGATCCCGACCGCGTTGTTCGCACATCGAGCCGGTGATCGGGTGTGGATCGCCTTCGCCGTTTGGTGCCCCTTCTGGATGGCACCTTTGCTTTACCTATTTCCGGCGCGAACAGGATTCCTTGTCTGGTTTTTTTGGGCGCCAGGAGCCGTCTATCTTTGGCTTTTGGCCTTACGAAAATAGAATTAATTTAAACAGTACAATGGAGTGTTCGCGAAGAAGCCAGTCCGATATTATATTGACCCCATGCCCAAAGCTCCTTCCTCCCCGCGAACGGCCCAATCCAAGACCGCTGAGCCGGCGGTTGCCAAAAAGCCAAGAACCTCCAAGGCGAAGGCCTCCAAGCCGGAGGTTCAGCCGCTCGACGAGCATCTTGCTGCCCTGCTCAATCCGGCTCTGAACAAATCGCTCGCCACGCTCGAAGAGCATGGCGAGCCATCGGGCTTTGCCGAGGCGCGGGCGGCTTTTCATTTCGATGTGGAACCCTTGGAGATGGAGGCGCCGGCCCGCAGGCGCGGCGGCCGGGGCACGGCCGCGAAGCCGGCTTTCTCGGAGCTCACCGGGGCCTCGGCGACAGCGGAATCCTTGCAGGACCTCTTGGCGCGGGGCGATCCCAATCTGCGCGAGCGGCCTCCGTGGCAGCCGCATCGTCCGCCCCGGCCCGACAAAAGCGAAGGGGGCCATGCGTTCGAAATTGTCTCGGATTACACTCCGCAAGGCGATCAGCCGCAGGCGATCGATGAATTAGTCACTGGCATCAAAGCTCAGGAACGCGATCAGGTTCTGCTTGGCGTCACCGGCTCCGGTAAAACCTTCACCATGGCGCAGGTCATCGCCCGCACCAATCGCCCCGCCTTGATCCTTGCCCCCAATAAAACTTTGGCCGCGCAGCTCTATGGCGAGTTCAAAAGCTTCTTTCCCAATAATGCGGTCGAATATTTCGTTTCTTATTACGATTATTACCAGCCGGAAGCCTATGTGCCGCGTTCCGACACCTATATCGAGAAGGAAAGCTCGATCAACGAGCAGATCGACCGGATGCGCCACGCCGCGACCCGTGCCCTGCTCGAGCGCGATGATGTGATTATCGTCGCTTCCGTGTCCTGTATCTATGGTATCGGCTCGGTCGAGACCTATACGGCCATGACCTTCACCTTGAAACGGGGCGAGCGGATCGACCAGCGCCAATTGATCGGTGATCTCGTTGCCTTGCAATACAAGCGTTCAGCGGGCGATTTTTCGCGCGGCGTGTTCCGGGTGCGCGGCGATACGCTCGAATTATTTCCAGCCCATTATGAGGATCGCGCCTGGCGTATTGGCTTTTTCGGCGATGAGATTGAAAGCATCGTTGAATTTGATCCCCTGACCGGCAAGAAAGTGCAGGATCTCGAATTCGTTAAGGTTTATGCTAATTCCCATTATGTGACGCCGCGCCCGACACTGTTGCAATCGATCAAGGGCATCAAGCAGGAATTGAAGCAGCGCCTCGATGAACTGAATGCGGCGGGCCGATTGCTGGAGGCGCAAAGGCTCGAACAGCGCACGGTCTTTGATCTTGAAATGCTGGAAGCGACGGGATCTTGCGCCGGCATCGAGAATTATTCGCGCTATCTGACCGGCCGCAGGCCCGGTGAGCCGCCGCCAACCCTGTTTGAATATCTCCCCGATAATGCGCTCGTTTTTACCGATGAGTCGCATGTCACCGTGCCGCAGATCGGTGCCATGTATCGCGGCGACTTCCGGCGTAAGGCGACGCTCGCCGAATATGGTTTCCGTCTGCCGTCCTGTCTCGATAATCGCCCGCTGCGTTTCGAGGAATGGGAGGCGATGCGGCCGCAAACGGTGCATGTTTCCGCGACGCCCGGTTCCTGGGAAATGGAGCAGACCGGCGGTGTCTTCGTCGAACAGGTCATCCGCCCGACGGGCCTCATCGATCCACCCGTCGAGGTACATCCGGCGCGCTCGCAGGTTGATGATCTCCTCGATGAATTGCGCCAGGTCACGCGCCAAGGCTATCGCAGCCTCGTCACGGTGCTAACCAAACGCATGGCCGAGGATCTGACCGAATATTTGCACGAGGCTGGCATCCGCGTGCGTTACATGCATTCCGATATTGATACGATCGAGCGTATCGAGATTATCCGCGATCTCAGGCTCGGCGCTTTCGATGTCCTGATCGGCATCAATCTGTTGCGCGAGGGACTCGATATTCCCGAATGTGGTTTCGTTGCTATTCTCGACGCCGACAAGGAAGGCTTTTTGCGGAGCGAAACCTCATTGGTGCAGACGATCGGCCGCGCCGCCCGTAATGTCGAAGGCAAAGTTATTCTCTATGCCGATCACGAGACCGGATCGATGCAACGCGCCATGGCCGAGACGACGCGCCGCCGCGAGAAGCAGGAAGCTTATAATAGGGAACATGGCATTACGCCGGCGACGATCAAACGCGGCATTCACGACATTCTGGGTTCTGTCTACGAGCAGGATCATGTGAGTGTCGATGCCGGTCTCGCCCAGGCCGATCTCAAGCCCGGCCATAATTTCAAGATGACCATTGCCGATCTCGAAAAGCGTATGCGCGAGGCGGCGGCCAATCTCGAATTCGAGGCGGCGGCCCGCTACCGCGATGAATTGCAACGGTTACAGGCGGTCGAATTGGCTGTTTCCGATGATCCGCTGGCGCGCCAGGAAGAGGTTGAGGAACAGGCCGGGGCCTATAAGGGCGCACGCAAATATGGCGCCGCCGCCAATCTGCCGGTGAACCGTCCGCACAAACCGACCGATGCCGAAATGGGGCCGCATAATTTTGGCGGTGGCGAAGCCAAGCCGCATGCAGGTTCCGGTAAATCTCCCCAGCGCATGAAGCGGCGGGCTTCGAAGCCTACGCGTTCCGCATCCTGAGAAAATGACACGGACATATTGTCCCGTATGACGTTCCAGATTTTTTGAAGTGTAACGCACGACCGACAACCCATCGCGTGATTTTATGTTGATCGGCCATTTAGCCTATGGTGTTGTTGGCTATGGTTCGCGACTTTGAACTATATGGGGGAAAAAATGACCGAAGCTCTGGAATTGTTGATTGCAAAAGCCCGGAAGATTCAAATGACGGATGAGCAGGCACGAGAGCAAAGATTGAGTTTTGTTTATGGGAATACCCATATTGAAAATTCTATGATTACCCGCGAGATGGTTGCCGAAGCTGACGAAAAAATCACCCAAGAGGAAAAGGCTCAAGCTGCAGAGGCAAAATGAGCGAGGATCGCCACAGCCAAGCTGATCCAGTAGAGTTGATTTCCGATCCAATCGAAAAAGCGCGTCGAGAAGCAGAAAATGGGGTTAGGCAGTTCAAGACCGCTGCCAAAATTATTATAGATCAAATTTGGGATGGGGGACGTAAGTTCCGTCTAACACAAGCCTTAATTCTCCAACTCCATCAACAGGCCCTGGAAGGCCTCCATCCATTGGCGGGCACATACCGGAATTCTCCAGTTCGTATTGGGCAAAGCCACCACAATCCACCTCCCCATATCGAGGTTCCTGACCATGTGGCGGAGATGTGCCGCTACGTTAATGAAAATTGGGATGAAAGGAATGCAATTCACCTTGCCGCTTATGTTCTGTGGCGAATGAACTGGATTCACCCCTTTGCCGATGGTAACGGGAGAACGGCACGCGTTGTTTCTTATGTCGTCCTTAATATAAAGCTAAAGAGTCTTCTTCCTGGTACGCCGACAATTCCAGACCAAATCGCCGCCGATAAAAAACCTTATTACGATGAACTCGAAAAAGCGGATGCGGGATGGAAGCATGAGAGATTGCATCTCGCGGGCATGGAAAAGATGCTAGAAGAGATGTTGGAACGACAATTATCTCACGCGACTGAAGAAGCCGCTACTGATCCGCTTTAGTCAGTTCCTGTAATTCCAAAACAAGAGATTATTTCGGCCGGATAATTTCGGCGGCGGCGAGCTTAATCCGCAAGGTCAAGCTGGAGCGAAGGGCTAGCCCCGTTCTAGGACATCGTGTCTCAAGGCTTTACTGACGGCTCCCGGCGTCAAACGCCGATGACGGATTGATCCCCATACGTCATGCCGACAGAGAGTTCCGTCCTTTGCGGAACTCGGCAAAAACGGCCGAGGCTGACATCGGCGCCGATCGCGACCAAGGCGGCGATCCGTGTTCCCTCGCCGATGATCGTATCACGCAAAATGCCCCGATCGATCGTGCTATTGGCGCCGATAACGACCTTGTCCTGGACGATGACTCGGCCGGGCGCCACTGGCCAGGCAGTAAGAACCGGGGACTGACCCATGCGGACACCCGGCGCAAGAACGACTTCATTGCCGATCAAGGCGTGACTGATGGACACTCCGGCTCCGATTGAACAATCGCGCCCAATCCGGACCCCCGGACCGATGACGCTTCCAGCGCCAATAAGAGAGCCAGCACCGATTTCGGCACGCGGACCGATGACGGCTCCGGGATCGATTCCAACTCCCGTTTCCAGCCGGGCATTGGGATGGACATGGGCGCCGGGCGAAACGCCCAACAGACCCGGACCGCCAAAACCACTCTCTGGCCGGAGGGATTCGCGGAATAGAATCGCAAGAACCAGCGCGGCAGCCCCTGGCGGGTCGAGGGTCAGGAGCGGAACGACCGAAGGCGCGAGCAGGCTGGCTTGGGCGGGAACAATAAGACAGGCCGTCGCGCCGGTCTCGCAGAGCAGGGCCGGATCTTGGGACGCATCGAAGAAAGAGAGGTCGCCCCGGCCCGCATTTTCTAGCGGTGCCACGGCATGGATATGCGCGGTCAGATCTCCCGCTCCCTGGGCTCCGGTCAAAGCTGCGACTTCGGCGAGGGAAAGCCAGGGAGCCGGCGGCGTAAAGAGAGGATCACTCATGGGAAGAGAAACGGATGAAGATAAAATCAAACCCAAAAGTGAATATCACTTTTGGGTTTGATGACACATTCGAAGGATTCATGAGCAATGTGGTTGAACGCACTCGCCTCTTGAGGGGCAGCGGCTTATCCAATCCGAGGGGCCTTGCGGCTTGTTCCCTTGGATTGAGCCGGTGCGCGAGCCACCAAGAACGGGCCCTGACGGGGCTTGGTTTTAGAAACTCGTGCCACCCGTAAAGTTGAAGATTCGGGTCTGGTCGAAGGGGCTCTTCGTGAGCGCCTTGGCGAAATCGAACCGGATCGGACCCATGGGGGACGACCAGATCAGGGACACGCCGACCGATGAGCGGACCGTCATGCCAGCACCGCCAACCGTGATCGTATTGCCTTGCGTATAAAGCGGCGGAGCATTGTTCGGGATAATGTTGCCGCCATTGGCGAAATTGGTCCGGCCTTCATATCCCCAAAGGCTACCCGCATCGGCGAAAACGGCGCCTCTCAGGCCGAGGTCACGCGGCAGGCCCCAGAGCGGGAACTGAGCTTCGAGCGTGGCGCCCCAATATTTCGTGCCACCCAAGGGGTTGCCGCTCCAATCGACACCGGGCGAGACGTCGCGTGGGCCAAGACCCATGGGCTGGAAGCCGCGCACGAGGCTTGGTCCGAGGTTGAAATTATCAACGATGCGCAAGGGATGGCCCTTGCTGTTCAAGGAGACAAGATCGCCACCTTGCAAGCGGAGGAACCCAACGATGTCCTCGGTGAGTTCGTGATAGATTCGGAAATCACCGGTGGTCCTGACGAATTCCGAATAACCACCCGCGCCGGCCACGTCCTGGCGCAATTCAGCAAAAATGCCGGATGTCGGATTCTTGTTATTGTCCAAGCTGTTATAGGACAATGTATAACCAAACATGGAGGTCAGATATTGACCCGCCGCCTGCTTCAGGGCGAGCGAGGCTTCACCATTCGTCAAGCAGCTATAGGAATAACTGGGAGCGCCGGCGCCAAAGCCAGGCGTCAAGCCCCAGATCGGCCTGTTACAGTCGTCATAGGGGTGATTCCAATCATCGGGAATGGTGAGATCGGAATTATAGATCGAATAGCGTGGCGAGAAGGTCAGTTCCTCGGTCACCGGCAGGCCGAGACGGAACGTGCCACCGGTGATGAAATTGCTGTAATAGGAATAGTAGGAGACCTCGGTCTTCTTCGCATAGAGATCGAAGCCGGCGGCGATCCTGTTGCCAAGGAAATAGGGCTCCGTGAAGCTGAAATCGACGCCACGGCTATATTGGCCGGCACTGACCGCAAGACGGACATATTGGCCGCGGCCCATGAAATTGCTTTCGCTGACCGAGACTTCGGCGATCAGACCGGAGGCGGTGCCATAGCCGCCCGACAGGGAGAGCGAACCCGTCGATTGATCCTCGACATCCACCACGATGATGACACGATCGGGGGCGGAGCCTGGCTCGTTGGTGATCTTGACCTTTTTGAAATAGCCAAGATTGTTCAGCCGCCGCTCGGCGCGCTCAACGATCGCGCGATTATAGGCATCCCCTTCACCCAGATCGAATTCGCGACGGATGACATAGTCGCGCGTGCGGGTGTTGCCGCGGATGACGATGCGCTCGATATAGACGCGCGGCCCTTCCTCTAGGACGAAAACGATACTGACGGTGCGCGAGGCCGGATCGCGATCTCCGCGCGGATGCACCTGGCTGAAGGCAAAGCCGTGCCGGGAGATTTCGCGGGTCAGAGCATCGACGGTCTTCTCGACCATGTCACCATTGTAGATTTCGCCGGGCGAAAGACGCAGGAACTTTTGCAGCGAATTGGTGTCGATATCGGGCAGATGCGAGTCGATGGTGACGCTCTGGACCTTATATTGGACGCCTTCCTCGACCGTGATGGTGATCACATAGCCGCCTTCGTTCTCATCGAATTTCGCATCCGAGCCGACGACGCGGAAATCCGCATAGCCGTTCTTGAGGTAGAAACGGCGGATCAGCTCGAGATCGGAGCCAATGCGATCAGGATCATAGACGTCGGAGGTTTTGAAGAAGGAGAGGAAATTCATCTCCGTCGTCTGCATGAGATCACGCAGTTTATTCGACGTAAAAACCGTATTGCCGACGAATTCGATCCGCTTCACGCCGGTTTTTTCGCCTTCGTCGATGGTGAAGACGACGTCCATGCGGCCATTGGGGAGATCGACGATGCGAGACGTCACCTTGGCGCCGGCGCGGCCTGCCCGCCGGTAGGCGTCCTTGATGCGCTCGACGTCGGCATCGACGGTGGCCTTGCTGTAGGCACCGCGCGACTTGGATTGAACCTCACCCTGCAAGGTTTCGGTCTTGACCTTGCTGTTACCCTCGAACACCACGCGGTTGATGATATTGTTCTCGGTGACCGAAACCACGAGGCCGCCGCCTGCTTGGCTGATCTTGACGTCGGAGAACATACCCGTGGCGTAGAGATCCTTCACGCCCTTGTTGACGGAGGCGGAATCGGTGCCGGTGAAATAGGAGGCGATCGTCTCCGTATCGACCCTTTTATTGCCGTGGACGCTCACGGACACGGCGAAAGCGGAAGGCATCACGGCGGCAAGATAAAGGGAGGCTATGAGCGCCGTGGCGCTGGCCCTGCCCAAGAACTTCGCTTTGCCCGAGAGCCCTGCGCGGCTCAAGCGCCTCGGACTGCTCCCGACGCTTGCGTCCTGTGAGGCTGCGGCCTCGGCCTTACTGGCAATGATCCGGCTTGAGTGACCCTTGATGATCGGCATTCAGACCGGTCCCCGCATTCCCATTTGGCCTACACACAACCCGACTTTCAAGGAAAGTGCGTCCAGTTGTCGAATAATGGATCGAAAGAACCCACTCTTTCAAATCCGCTCTTTTTTGCTTCTACAATTTTTAGCCAAGCCTGCAAATCAAGTTTGTTATCATTTGTCGTTTTTGACTCTGCCGCGGCCTGCAAGTCACGTCCTATGGTAAGCAACACCTTATGAATTACAGTTAATGACACCCAAACGACGGTTTTACTCAACCCCAATGCAATAATTGCCGGGTGATGCGTAAAACATCATTATAGGTCGCGAAAATCATCAAGGCCGCGACAAGGGTCATTCCAACACGGAAACCGAATTGCTGCACTCTTTCATTGAGAGCCCGGCCCTGGATGGCCTCAATCGCATAGAAGAACAAATGGCCGCCGTCCAGCAACGGGATCGGGAGCAGATTGAGGATGCCGACCGAAATCGACAAGATCGCGGCAAGATGGAGAACGGCGGCGATACCGATCTTGGCCATTTCCCCTGAAGCCTGGGCAATGCCGACGACGCCCGACATTTGCGCCGCTGATTCTTTGCCGCTGAACAGGCCGACGACATAATCTCCGGTGCGCGCGATGACATACCATGTTTCGGAGACGGCGAGATGGGCCGAATCGGCCAGGCCGTAATGTTCGACGCGCCAGTTTTCCGGCTTGCCCTTGGCCTCGACGCCGAGCACACCGACCCTCGTCGTTCCAAGCGGTGTGACAATATCGCGCACACGGGGGGTGGCGTTGAGCGTCAGTTCCTTGCCCTGGCGGGCGATGGTGAAGGTCAAGCTCTGGTCGCGGGTTGTCTGGACCAGGCGCTGCATGGCCTCGAAACTGTCGATTGGTTGGCCGTCGATCGACAGAATCAGATCGCCTGGCTGGAAGCCCGCCGCCTCGGCGGCGCTGCCGGCGGAGACACCGTCCACATAGGGGAGCAGAATGTTGCGGCCATTAACATAGAAAATACCGGTGAAGAGCACGATCGCCAGGATGAAATTGGCGAGCGGACCGGCGACGACAATGGCCGCGCGTTTCCAGACCTTTTGGGCAAAAAAGCTCACGGCGCGCTCGGCCGCCGGCATCGAGGCCGCGGCTGCTTCATCGGTCATGGAGGCGCCATTGGCGTCCCCGTGGAATTTGACATAACCGCCAAGCGGCAAGGCGGCGAGACGCCAGCGGGTGCCGTAGCGATCCACAAAGGCGAATAATTCGGGTCCGAAACCCAGCGAAAAGGCATCGACCTGGACGCCACAGAGGCGGCCGATCAGGAAATGCCCGAATTCATGGAAAAAGACGATGAGGCTCAGGACGCAAACGAAGGGCACGAGATAAGCGCCAAGCGACCAGAGGCTGCTGAGAATCGGCATAGAGGGCTCCTCTCGGGCGGATCGAGGGCGAGGCCCTCGTTCGATGATCAATTCCCCGCGGCATCAATGCGCGGAGGTGCAGGGCCAAGGCCGTGCATTGACGCGCACCGTCAATGCAGCGTCGCCACATTGCCCTTGGCGAGAGAAGCACGCGTGCGTTCCCGGATCAACTGATCCATTTCCAAGGCCTCGGTGACGCTTTCGGGATCGCGGGCGATCCCATCGGCCTGGGCCTGTTCGCAAGCCTGCTCGACCAGGCGGGCAATGGCATGGAAGGAAATGCGTTTATCAAGGAAGGCTTCTACGGCGATCTCATTGGCGGCGTTTAAAATAGTGGGGAGTCCTTGGCCGGCGCGCAAGGCGTCGAGCGCCACGCGCAGGGCCGGGAAACGCTCGAAATCCGGTCGTTCGAAGGTCAGGCTCCCGACGCCCGCGAGATCAAGCCGTCGTGCCGCCGTGTTGATGCGCTCAGGATAGGAGAGGCAATGGGCGATCGGCACTTTCATGTCGGGCGCGGCCATGCCGGCGGTCACCGACCCATCGGTGAAATGCACCAAGCCGTGCACCACGGATTGCGGATGCACCAGCACGTCGAGCCGTGCCGCCTCGATGCCGAAGAGATAATGGGCCTCGATCACCTCGAGCCCCTTGTTCATGAGGCCCGCCGAATCGACGGTGATTTTTGGCCCCATCGACCAATTGGGATGGTTCAACGCCTGTTCCGGCGTGGCCTTGGCGATTTCCTCGGCGGTCCAGGTGCGGAATGGCCCTCCGGAAGCGGTGAGCGTAATCATCTCGATCGAATCGAGATTGGCGTCATTCATCGCCTGGAAGATCGCATTATGCTCGCTGTCCACCGGCAGGAGGCGGGTCCCCATGGCGGCGGCCTGGCGCATGAAGGCGGGACCGGCGCAGACGAGACATTCCTTATTGGCGAGCGCGACCGTGCGTCCGGCCGAGAGCGCGGCATAAGTCGGCGCGACGCCTGCGGTTCCGGCAATGGCGCCCATCACCATGTCGGAAGGGTGCAGCGCTGCTTCGACAACAGAATCTGGACCGGCCGCGGCCTCGATGCCCGTGCCGCTCAAGGCTTCCTTCAAATCCTTATAGCCGGCCGGATCGGCCAAAGCCGCGAAGGAGGCGCCAAGTTCGCGCGCGACCTTGGCCAGAGCTTGCGGGTCGCGGCCCCCCGCGACGGCCGCCACCGTGAAGGCGCCTTTGGCCCCGGAAATGATCGCGGCCGTCGATTGGCCGATGGAGCCCGTCGCTCCGAGGATCACGATACTGCGGCTGGCTTTCGCTTCGGCGGCCTCGGACCGCAATTCGCTGACTTTACCCATTCCCCCTCGCTTCTTCGCGGAGTCTGATCGTTCAGTCTGCTTATCCCGCATCAGCCTTGCCGTGTAAATCGCCTTCGGCGGGCAGGTGGCTGTCGCCAGCCTTTTAGGACCAGAAGAGCACGCCTTGAGCCAGGGAGGGGAGGCCACGCGCAGCGCCGACCAGCCAGATGAAGATGGAGGCTGTGATGAACCCATCGAGCCGGTCCATGAACCCGCCGTGGCCGGGGATCAAATGGCCGGAATCCTTGACCCCAAAATGACGCTTGATCCAGGATTCGAAGAGATCACCCCCTTGCGAGATCTGGGCTGTGAGCAGTCCCAGGAGAAAAATCGGCGTGAGGCCTGGCGTTGAAACGCAGGGAATGGGCGACGCGGCGACGAGCAGCAGAGTGCCGAAAATACCGCCGCACAAAACGCCGACCAGCATGCCGGACCAGGTTTTGCCCGGCGACACACGGGGCCACAGGCGCGGGCCGCCGATCAGACGCCCGGCGAAATAGGCGGAAATATCCGTGCCCCAAATAGTGACGAAGAGCCAGGCCATGACGAGCGTCGCGCAGAGATCGCCTGTGCCAAGACCCTGGACCGCCATCAGCATCAGGCCGGCATAGGGCAGACCGCCAGCGCTCCACAGACGTTTGCCGGGCTCGGCGACGGCGGCGAGAAGCGCGGTGCCGAAGAGGAGCAGTAAAAAGCCCGAGGCTGGATGGCCGATCCAAAGGCAGAGGGCGAGCCCGATGAGCGTGAGCCAACCAAGGCCCAGCCGGAGCGGGCGCCGAGCGCCGCCGATCAGGCTTTCCCACTCGTAGAAGATCGCCAGACTGGCGCCGAGCCAGACGACGAGAAAGACAAGCCCTCCCTGCCAAAGCGCGACCAGGGCAAGGCTCATGAGCACCACAGCGGAAGCGATCCGTGGGCCGAGATCGCCGAAGCGTCTCTTGCCCGCGGGCAAGGGGATTGCCGGCGCGGGATTTTCGGAGGGCGAAGCATTCATGGACGAAAGCCGCCCAGGAATTTGGATTTTTTCGGTGCCGCGCTCACCCCGCCAAACCGGCGTTCGCGTGTGGCGAATTCCGTCAAAGCGGCGGCGAAGGCCTGTTGATTGAAATCCGGCCAATGCATGGGCAGAAAGACGAATTCCGCATAAGCGGCCTGCCACATCAGGAAATTGGACAATCTCTGTTCGCCCGATGTGCGGATAATGAGATCAGGATCGGGAATGCCCGCCGTATCGAGATAGGACGCAAAGAGATGTTCGTTGATATCCTCCGGCTGCAGGAGCCCCTCCGCGACCTTGTGCGCGATGGCCCTCGCGGCGCCGGCAATTTCCTGGCGGCTTCCGTAATTGAAGGCGACCACCAAGGTGAGCCGATCATTGTCGCGTGTGAGATCCTCCGCCTCATCGAGCAAGGCGCGGATATCGGGCTGCAAGGGCTCACGCGCGCCGATGATCTTGACCCTGACGTGGGCCTTGTGCAGGTCGCGAAGATCGTGCCGGATAAAACGCTTGAGCAGGCCCATGAGATCGGTGACCTCTTCGATCGGCCGGCTCCAATTCTCCACGGAGAAACTATAGACGGTGAGATAGTCGAGGCCGAAATCCAGGGCCGCGCGCACGGTCGCGCGCAGAGCCTCGACCCCGCGGCGATGACCTTCGAGGCGGGGAAGGCCGCGAGCCGCTGCCCAGCGGCCGTTGCCGTCCATGATGACGCCGACATGGGCCGGGACGTCGGCGGCGCGAGTTTTCATCCCTTTATCTCTTTCTTGTGTCGTCGCCTCCGGCATTGTCATATGCGCCCCTCCGGATTGCCGGTACACGAGACCATGATATCTGATCGGGAGAATGAGGTGGCCATTCGCGTCAAAGGCTTTCTTCTACCAAGGGTCGTGAAGAACGACTCTTGAGTTCCTTTCTTGAATTTCCCCTTTTTCAAAGGATTGGCGGAAATTCGAGAAAGGAACCAACGGCCATTTCTATGATCGTTGGTCTTAAAGGCCTCGAACCCTTTACAAGGTTCCATGGCATCCTTCGTGCGCGGGAGGTCAGGTCTCACAGCGAACGATCATGGTCAAACCTGCATGATTTCCTTCTCCTTGGCCGCGAGCGCCTGATCCACCTCGCCGACGAACTGATCGGTGACTTTCTGGATCTCGGCCGCATGACGCTTTTCGTCATCCTCGCCAATCGCCTTGTCCTTGAGCAATTTCTTCAACGTGTCGATCCCGTCGCGGCGGACATGGCGCACGGCGACTTTGGCTTCCTCGGCATATTTATGCGCGACCTTGGCCATTTCCTTGCGCCGCTGTTCATTGAGCTCTGGAATACGGATGCGCAGGATCTGCCCCTCGACCGTGGGGCTGAGGCCGAGATTGGAATCGCGGATCGCTTTGTCAACGGGGCCGACCATGCCTTTGTCCCAGACCTGGACGGACAACATACGCGCTTCCGCAACGCTGATCGTCGCCACCTGATTGAGCGGTAAGGACTGACCATAGGCATCGACATGCACCGGTTCGAGAAGGCTTGCCGTCGCGCGCCCGGTCCGCAAGCCGCCCAATTCATGCTTCAACGTTGCGATCGCGCCTTGCATGCGCCGCTTGAGATCGGAAATATCGAATTCTGCGCTCATCGCCCAACCTTAGAAATTTGCAATTTCGACCGTGCCCGGAGCCGACGAACAGGACTGATCGTCCCGCGCGCGTTTTCTCCCAACTCGGTTTTCTCCCAACTCAAGGAGAGACGTAAGTCGCCCGACCCTTGCCCAGCAGGGCGGCACTGATGGCGCCGGCCTCGCCGATCGAAAATACGATTATCGGAATCCGGTTCTCGCGTGCAAGGGCGAAAGCAGCCGTATCCATGACCGCGAGGTTTTTGCTGATGGCCTCATCGTGCGTCAGCTTATCGTAACGCACAGCCGTGGGGTCGCGTTTCGGATCGGCCGAATAGATCCCGTCGACCTGCGTTGCCTTCATGATGAGGTCGCAGGAGAGTTCGGCCCCGCGCAAGGCTGCTCCGGTATCGGTGGTGAAAAAGGGATTGCCGGTGCCGCCCGCCAGAACCACGATGCGGCCCTTGCCCAAGTGATGCAGAGCGGTCTGGCGCGAATAAGGCTCGCAAATCGATGGCATCGGAATGGAGGACAACGTGCGTGCCGATTGTCCCTGTTTCTCGATGGCATATTCGAGCGCCAGCCCATTCATGACGGTGGCCAGCATGCCGATCGAATCGGCGCGGGCGCGTTCGATCCCTTTATCGGCGCCGGCAATGCCGCGGAAGAAATTGCCGCCGCCGACCACGACCGCGACTTCGACGCCGAGTGCGGCGGCGCCGGCCAGATCACCGGCAATCCGGTTCAGGGTTGGCGCGTCGAGACCGTGGCTTGATGATCCCATCAGAGCCTCGCCGGATAATTTGACGACGACCCGCCGCCAGGGAATCGTGGACGCGGCGGAGGCGGAACTTGCGGCATTGGCGTCGGATGTGGTCATGAATTGGCCTCTCTCCAATCTTGCGCCGGCTGCTCTTAACGCCGGTCGAGATGATTTTCCAGATCACGCTTGCGGAAAGCCCTGAACGGAATGGTCGTCAGGCGCCGGGCGCACGAGAAAAGTGCCCCCAAGGTACGGCTCCCAAGGAACGGCGTGGAAAGCGAGCTCGCTTTCGCTTATCCGCATCCTTGGACGAACCGCGAAAGGATGATTGAAAAAAGGAAGTTACCAGGATTTGTTGCATGGACGCGCCGGACAGGCGCGCCAAGACCCGCGCGGAGTTTTGCTCCGTCGGTCGTCTCATCTCAAGCTTGGCGTCATATCGTTGGAAGCAATAACGTCCATCTCTTCGCAAGGCAACCAGGGAAGCGCCGGCAGGCCCCGCATCCAAGCGGCCAAAAGTTCACTGCGGCTGGCTTTGCTCGTTATTCCTTCCGCCATACTTTGCCTCGCTATCCTCATTGCGATCGGAGTCACGCTTCTGGACGCAAGGGGTCGCATTGTCACGGAAACGGCGTCAGGACTCAATTTGGGCGATCTCGTCCTTTCCCATGCTTTGCACGATCTCACGAGGGACCCAGACCCCGAGGCTGCGCTGATCAAACTGCGGCGGGATCTCTCCCGCCTGCGGCATATTTCTCTCCGCTTCGTCAGTGATCCGGCCCTGGGCGGCAACGAACACGAGGGGGACGCGCCGTCAGGGGGGAAGAACCAGGACACGCCAGGTCCTGCTGATACCCCCCTCGTTCCTTGGCCCGAGCCGAGCCGGAGAGCCACGCGCGCCGCGCCGCTCTGGTTCGAGGCCATGTTCGAACCGGCGCGGATCGTCAAAACCTATCCTGTCGTGCTGTCCCTGGCGGGGGACACGGAAAAAATCAGGGGTTCTTTCGTCATGGCGACACGCCCCGGTGACGAAGTGGCCGAGGTCTGGCGAGACCTCGTTTTTCTGACCGGACTTCTTGGCTGTCTGTCGCTGATCATCGTCGGGCTCATCGCGCTTTGTACGCATCAGGCCTTGCGGCTGTTCCATCAATTGGTGGAAGGACTTGACCGGTTGGGACGCGGCCAGTTCGCGGCCATGACCGAATTTCCGGTTCAAGAACTCGCCCAGATCGGCATGCATTTCAACCAGCTCGCGGCCACGCTCGAGCGCAGCGAGGTGGACAAACATCATTTGATCGATCGGCTGATTTCCGTCCAGGAAAGCGAACGCAAGGAACTCGCCCGCGAATTGCACGATGAATATGGCGCGGCGCTCTTCGGCATCCGGGCGGCCACCTCCTGCATCCTCGACTCGGCGCATGCCTTGCAGCGGCCCGAACCCGGGGAGAACCAAAACATTCAAGAGATTAGCGAACGCGCCCAGGCGATTTCCCAGCTCGCCGATACGATCCAGAAACAGAATCGTCGCATTCTTGAACGGATCCGCCCCGCTGTCCTGCATCGGATGGGTCTGCCCGAGGCCCTGCGCCATCTTGTCGAGGATTGGCAAACGCATCACAAAGGTTTCTCCTGTGCCCTGACCCTTGCGGTGGACTCGGCGAGTTTCGATGAAGAGGTGAGCCTGACCTTTTATCGCCTGGTGCAGGAATGCCTGACCAATATAGCGCGGCATTCGCAAGCCCGATCGGCCCGGATCACGCTGGCACTCGTTGCCGCTTCGGCACACCCGGAGGAGGGTGTTTCAGAGCCGGGCCAAAATCTCTGCCTGCGGATCGAGGATGACGGGATCGGCCTGCCGCCGTCTTTCCGGTTCGGTTTCGGTTTCCTCGGCATGAGCGAAAGGGTCCGCAAGCTTGCCGGGTGCTTGCGGATCGAAAACGCCTTGCCCCACGGCACATTAATCGAGGCGCTTATTCCGCTGCCTCGTTCTTCTTATGCCAAGTCTCACCCTTGGTATGAGGCATCGAACCCATAAGTTTGCTACAGCTTCCGGAACATCACCAATGCATCCACATCCCCCAATGTGGGATGGGCAAAGGCGCCGGGCAGAGCGCCGATAATATCAAATCCGAGAGCCTGCCAAAGGCGAACGGCCCGCTCATTCGTGCTGATGACGAAATTGAACTGCATGGCGCGAAATCTTTTGGCGCGGGCGAGGTCGAGCGAATGCAGGCACATCATGCGGGCTATGCCGCGCCCCGTGGCTTCGGGGGCGGTGATATAGCCACAATTGGCGACATGGGAGCCTCCTCCGAGTTGGTTGGCCCGCAGGTAGAAAGTGCCCAACAGCCGACCGTCTTCCTCTACGACGAAGGTTTCGCGATCGCTCCCCATCCAATAAGTGATCGCTTCCTGTTGCGGCATATCGCGAGGCAGCGCATAGGTCTCGCCCGCCCGGATGACGGGCTCGATGATGGCCCATAGTGCCGGAGCGTCATGGGTGCCTGCGGCTCGAATGATCAATCGTCCAATCCTTTGCGCAACGGGCCATTTCCCATGACCAATTTGATGCGTTTATAAGGTTTGAGACGCATCGCTCAAGCGTCTGATTGAACGCGCGATATTCTCGCGGCGAGGAAGCATGGAAAGCTTGAAGGCGCATCAAAAGCCCGTCACGATTCTCATCATCGAGGATCATCCGATCGTTCGTGAGGGTTGCCGGCGGCTGTTTAGCCGCAGGCCCGATATCGAGACGCATGACGCGGCTTCAGCGGGTGCAGGCCTTGCCTGCAATAAAACCCTTCGGCCTGATGTCATCATCCTTGATGTGGACCTGCCCGATGCGAGCGGGCTCGACATGATTCCGGCTCTTCTTCAGGACAATGACACGGCGCGGATCATCGTCTTCAGTATGTATGAGGCGCGCAATTTCGTGACCCGTGCCCTGGAATTGGGCGCCCGCGGCTATGTCACGAAGAACGACGATCCCGACATGATCCTCCAGGCCACTGATAAAGTGCTCTCGGGCGCTCTCTATCTCGGCCAGACGGTCGCGCAAAATCTCGCTCTGGCGCAGATCGAGCCGGCCCAAGATCCGCTGCGTGATCTGAGCGAGCGGGAGCGTGAAGTGCTCCATTTCATGGGGGAGGGGAAAAGCCTCGGGGAAATCGCGCGGGCTTTGTCGCTCGGCTATAAAACCGTGGCCAATATTGTTTCCATGCTCAAGCAGAAGCTCGGTGTCACCACCAGTCCGGCTTTGATCAAATTCGCGGTTGAATGTCGTTCGCATGAAAATCGTTCAAACGAAAATCGCGTGAAACCGGGGTTTTGATCAGGAAGTCTGTTTCTTTCGCGCTTCATCAGAGAATATGAAGTATTAAAGCCGGGAACTTTTCCATATTTCAAGATGAAATTTTCTATTTCTCAGGAAGATTCGTCTCGAATAGGGATCATTTCCTATGAAAATCGTCGTTAAAACTTTAATTTTGCTGTTCGAGATTCGCATCTCGGTCTATAGAGTTTAAGTGGAATCAGTTTCAAATAAGAACACGTGGAATGATGGGCAGGATTTTTATCAGCTTAGGCCTCGGTGCGGCCTTTTACTCTTGTCTCCCGGCATCGGCCCGCGCGCAAACTGCTCAGGAACCCATCGCTTTGCCAACGGTCGATATCGTCTCGACCGCGCCACTCGCCAGTGGCGCCGGCATCGACAGCAACAAACTCCCGGGACTGACGCAAACACTCACCCCACGAGATTTCCAACGCACCTATTCGCCGAATGTCACGGATGCGCTGCAACAGCGGACGCCGACCGCCGTCTCGATCGACGTGAATGGCAATCCGCTTTCGCAGGATCTTTATTATCACGGTTTCGTCGCCTCGCCGCGCCAGGGCACGCCGCAGGGGCTCGCCGTGTACCAGAATGGTATGCGTCTCAATGAGCCCTTCGGCGATACGGTCAATTGGGATCTGGTGCCACCACAGGCCATCGAGAGGACTGATATTTTCACCAATAATCCGGCCTTTGGTCTCAATGCGCTCGGTGGTGCGGTCAGCATCCAGATGAAAAATGGCTTCACCTGGCAAGGGTTTGAGGCACAGACCATGGGCGGTTCCTACGGCCGCGTCTCCGGCATGCTGCAATACGGCAAACAAATCGATAATTTCAGCGTCTATTTCAGTGCCGACGCGACCCGCGATGGCGGCTGGCGGTATAATTCCGCCTCTTCGCAAGTCCGCCTCTATGGCGATATCGGCTATCGTACACCCGATGCCGAAGTGCATTTTATCGCCAATGGTGGCCAGAGCCTGCTCGGTGTCGTCGGCCCGACACCTTTCAGTCTTGTCAGCAATGACTATCGCAGTGTCTTCACCTCGCCGCAGACGACCGATAATCAGGCGGGCTCGCTGGCTTTGACCAGCCGCTTTCCCTTGAGCGCGACCTGGACGGTCAATAGCAATTTCTATATGCGCGCCTTCAAGCAGATCCACACCGACGGCAATGACGCGAATGTCGAAGGATGCAGCAGCCGTTCTTCCTATCCGGGCCAGCTTTGCCTGCAGGATGATGAATTCGAATATCTTTTAAATGGAGGCCCGAAAACGACGGCCTTCCGCAATATGTTCGTCATCCGAAATCAGAATGGCCAGACGATCCCCTTTCAGGGGGATGATTTCGCCTATGGCACGATCGACCGGACCTATATTCATTCCCTCAGCGTCGGCACCACCTTGCAGGCGACCAATACCGACAAGATTCTGGGCCACGACAATCACGTGACCTTTGGCGGCAGCATCGATCGCAGTCAGCTGAGCTTCAGTTCCTACAGCACGCTTGGCCAGATCACGCCGGATTTCTCGGTGCAGACGACGGGTTTCCCGGGTTCCGGCTCAGTGATGCGCACGGATGGCAATCTCGCCTATGTGCCGACCTACCTCAATGGCAATACCACTTATTACGGCGTCTATGTGATGGATACATTCGATGTGACGCCGGATATTTCGATCACTGGCGGTGGACGCTTGAATATCGCCAATATCGTTACCCATGACACGACGGGCCAGGCGAGCGAACTCAATATCAACGCTGCCTATACACGCATCAATCCTATCGGCGGACTCACCTGGCGCATCCTGCCGACGCTCACCGCTTATGCCGGTTATTCGGAGGCCAATCGTGCGCCGACACCGCTTGAACTCGATTGCGCCAATCCGACGCGTCCGTGCATTCTCGAAAACTCCCTCACGTCCGATCCCCCTTTGCAACAAGTCGTCTCACGCACGGTTGAGGCGGGCCTGCGCGGTTCGCAACCCGTTCTGGATGATGGCAGTATTGATTGGAAACTCGGCTATTTCCGCACAGCGAACAGCAATGACATCATTACCCTCGCCAGCACGATTCCGGGGCGTGGCTATTATGCCAATGTGCCTGGCACCTTGCGGCAAGGCCTCGAACTCGGGATCGAATTTCACACGGGCGACTGGCTTGCTTATTTGAATTACGGTTTCGTCGATGCGACCTATCAATTTTCCGGCGCGCTCTCCTCGCCCAACAATCCTTACGCCGATGCCAATGGCGATGTTTTCGTCCACCCCGGCAATCACATCCCGGGTATTCCACAGCAAATGCTGAAATTCGGCGCCGATTACAAAGTGACGCCGCAATTCACGGTCGGAGGTGACGTCCTCATCATTGGCTCGCAATATTATGTGGGCGACAATTCGAACCAGAATCCGAAACTGCCGTCCTATTGGGTCGCCAATCTGCATGCTTCTTATCAGGTCAACGAGCACATCCAGTTCTTCGGTCTCATCAATAATCTCTTCAATCAGCACTATGCGACCTATGGCACATTTTACGGGACCGACACCAACGCCCAGCTCGTGTCCAGCATTCCCTTCACCAATGATCCGCGCACGATCACGGCGGCGCAGCCGATTTCCTTCTATGGCGGAATGAAAGTCACTTTTTAAGGGTGAAATTCCGGGAAGCGGTCGAATTCAGGAGCGCCGTAAGGCTTTCTATGCCTTTTGGAGCGCTTTCCGCGTCGCTTTCCGCCGCGGGTCGTATTAAGAGTGGGAGATTCCCGTTTAAGATCACGCTTTCGACAGCCGCATGACCCCTCTGCCTTCCTCTGCCACCGCATCCGTGCAAGAAACCCTGGCCGATCTCAGGGTCGATATTGATCGAATCGACGCCGAATTGCATCAATTGCTGATCGCGCGCGGAGAAATCATCGACCGGCTGATCGCGGTCAAGGCGCGCCAGGGCGGCGGCTCGGCCTTCAGGCCCGGGCGCGAAGCCGATATGATGCGGAAAATCGTCAGCCGTCACCGGGGCTTGCTGCCGGTCGACACGGTCGAAAGCATCTGGCGCATCATCATTTCGACTTTTACCTATGTGCAGGCGCCCTATAGCGTCCACGCCGATATCAGCGGCGGCGATGCCGCCATGCGCGATTGCTGCCGCTTTCATTTCGGCTTCACCGTGCCCTATATCGTGCATCAGGGCACGGGGGGCGTCGTCGAGGCGGTGGCTAGCGCCAAGGGAGATCTCGGTCTTGTCAAGGTTGAGACGAGTGCCGCGGAAGGCGCCTGGTGGCGGCGGCTTGCCGAGCCTTTCGCGCCCAAAATCATCGCTCGCCTGCCTTTCGTCGAACGTCCCGACCATCCGGCCGGGATGCCGCTTTTCGTCATCGCCAAGCCTTTGTCGGATGCGGCCTCGCGTGAGACCGTGGTTTATGCGATAGGCCTCGAACGCTGGCATGGTAGCTTGCCGGAATGTCTCGCGGCATTCGGGGGCGATATTCTCGGCAATGCGGCCGATGGCTATGGTCTTTCCCTCTTGGTCGCTGTGCCGGGTTCCGTTACGCCGCAGAGCCTGCGCGACGGCTTGCGTCAGGCGGGTGCGGGCGAGGCGCGGATCGCCGAGGTCGGCAGCCATGCGGCGCGTTTCGATCTTGAGACGAACGCGATTTCTTCCCAAAAATAATGCCAAAGGCCGTAAAGGACGGCCTTTGGTTCCTTTCTTGAATTTTCACTTTTTCAAAGCGAGAGCGAAAATTCAAGAGCGGTCCAACGGTCATCTATTGTGACCGTTGGTATTAAAGGCGGTTTCGCCAAAACCCTTTTTGGAGTCCTTTCATGACCCAATCCGGCTCCTCGCCCCGTCCCTCGTCCGTGCGTCCGATGCCGCATGCGGGCGTTCTTGGCATTGAGCCCTATGTTCCGGGCAAGAGCGCCGCGCCGGGTGTGGCGAAAATCCACAAGCTGTCCTCCAACGAAACGCCGCTTGGTCCTTCGCCCGAGGCGCAAAAGGCCTTTGCCGCCAGTGCCGAAAAGCTTGCCCTTTATCCAGATGGCGCGGCCACGCTTTTGCGCACGGCCATCGCTTCCCGCCATGGGCTCGATCCGGCGCGGATCGTCTGCGGCGCGGGTTCGGATGAATTGCTTTCGCTTCTTGCCGCCGTCTATCTCGGCCCCGGCGAAGAGGGAATTTTCACCGAGCATGGTTTTCTCGTCTATAAAATCGCGATTCTGACCGCTGGCGGCACGCCCATCGTCGTGCCCGAGAAGGATCTCACCACCGATGTGGACGCGATTCTCGCCGCCGTCACGCCGCGGACACGGATCGTCTATATCGCCAATCCGAACAATCCGACCGGCACCTATCTGCCCTTTGCCGAGGTCAAAAGACTGGCGACGAGCCTGCCGCCGAACGTGCTGCTCGTGCTCGATGCTGCCTATGGGGAATATGTGACGCGCAATGATTATTCCGCCGGGCTCGAACTCGTTTCGACCCATGAGAATGTCGTGATGACCCGCACCTTCTCCAAAATCTATGGGCTCGCGGCTTTGCGGCTTGGCTGGTGCTACGCGCCTCTTGCTGTGGCCGATGCGTTGAACCGGGTGCGCGGGCCCTTTAACACCAGTGGTCCGGCTATCGCGACGGGCGTCGCGGCTCTGGCCGATCAGGCGCATATCGACCGGGCGATTGCTCATAACGAGACCTGGCTGTCCTGGCTCGGCGAGGAAATCGGGAAACTTGGATTTAAAGTCACGCCAAGCGTTGCCAATTTTCTCCTGCTGCATTTCGAGGATCAGGCCGAGGCCCAGGCTGTTGACGCCTTTTTGTCGTCGCGCGGCCTTATTCTGCGGGCTGTGGCTTCCTATGGCCTGCCGAATTGTTTGCGCCTGACCGTTGGGACGGAGGAGGCTAATCGGCTTGTCGTAGACGGCTTGAAGGATTTTTGCCGCGAAAGGATGAAACAGCGTGGCTGATGGTTTGGGCGCCCGGCTCGAGACGCCCCTGTTCGAGCAATTGACGCTCATCGGCGTTGGTCTGATCGGTTCTTCACTGGCGCGTGTCGCGAGCCGCAAGGGTCTTGCGCGCCGCATTGTCGCTTATGACAATGATCCCGATGTCCGCGCCAAGGTCGAACGGCTCGCCCTTGCCGATGTCGTTTCGCCGAGCCCGGAAAAAGCCGTGCAGGGCGCCGATCTCGTCATCCTCTGCGCGCCGGTTGGCGCCATGGGGGAGATTGCGAAAACCATCGCGCCGCATCTCGCACCAGGAACAATCGTTTCCGACGTCGGTTCGGTCAAGGAAGCGATCATCGAAGCGGTCGCGCCCGCCCTTCCGGGCCATGTGCATTTCGTGCCCGCACATCCCGTCGCGGGTACGGAATATTCGGGGCCCGCGGCCGGTTTCGCCACTTTGTTCTTGAATCGCTGGTGCATTCTGACACCGACGCCAGACATTGATCCGGAGATTGTCGCGCGGGTCGAGAGCTTCTGGAGCGCGGCTGGCGCCAATGTCGAGATCATGAAGGCGACGCATCATGATCTGGTGCTCGCCATCACCAGCCATGTGCCGCATCTCATTGCCTATAATATCGTTGGCACGGCGGCCGATCTCGAAACGGTGACGCAATCGGAAGTCATCAAATTTTCCGCCGGCGGCTTTCGCGATTTCACTCGTATCGCCGCGTCCGATCCCACTATGTGGCGCGATATTTTCCTGAATAATAAGAGCGCCGTCATCGAAATGCTCGGCCGTTTCACCGAGGATCTGATCGCGCTGCAACGTATGATCCGCCACGAGGATGGTGACGGCTTGTTCAAATTGTTCACGCGCACACGCGCGATCCGCCGCAACATTATCGAACAGGGTCAGGAAACAGCAGCTCCTGATTTCGGCCGCGGCGTGGCGAAGGATACGGATGAAGAAAGGTGAAGGGTGGGGGATGTATGCTGATTGCCGTTGATTACTCAGTAGATACCCTCAACGCGTTGCAACGCCGGCGCTGCGAAATCAACAAATGCTCGAACGGTCGGCCGTAGGAATTTTGAAGAGGGATAGACCAGAAAGAACTCAGTCGGCTCGATTTCATATTCTGGAAGCACTCGGATGAGCGAGCCGTTTTTCAGTTCGTCCGCTACAAGTAAAACCTGTGCGGTCCCGATGCCTTTGCCTGTTCTCAGCGCACCGACCAGAACCTGTGCATTGTTCGTGATCAGCCTGGGTCGAACTGAGATTTCGATTTTCTGGTTCCCCTTGTGAAGAGGGAGTACCCCACCGGAAAGAGAGGCGTTGGTCACCACCATGTCGTGGCCACTCAAATCTTCGCAAACTCTTACTGGTCCACAGCGTTCGAGATATTCTGGTGAGGCGACGAGGATTCTTCTACTGAGCCCGATACGCCGCATAATCAGGTTTTGATCGACCGGTCTCCCCATACGCAGGGCGAGATCCACATTTTCGTGGATCAGATCAACCGTTCGATTCTCAAGGATCAGCTCTACGGTGACGGCCGCATAGCGATCCTGAAATTCTGCGACAATCTGGTGTAAGTGGCGCTCGCCGATGCAGGTCGGCCCGTGCAAACGGAGATTTCCACGGATTGCGCCAACGTCGCTCCGGACGCTTTCAATGGCTGAATCGATAACGGCTAGGGCGCTACCTGCTGCCTCATAGAGCGCCAATCCCTGCGCGGTCGGTCGCATGGCGCGCGGGTTTCTTTCGATGAGCCTCGCGCCCGTATGTTCCTCCAAATTGCGCAGTAGCTTGCTAACCGCAGGCTGTGAAATGCCGAGGTCCGTAGCCGCCGCGGTCATCGAGCCCCTCTCGACAATACGAACGAAGGCGCGGAGGGCGGTTGAGAGGTCCATGCATAACCAATAGTTATGGAAACTGTGACACAATAACTGATAGACCGGCATAGCAGGATCGGCAACCCTCGTGTTCAACACAGCAACCGAGGGAACCAATGAGAACTATGAAAGCCGAACGCCGAGCCTTCCTAATCGGGACCTCAGGGATCATCTTTGGACCGGCGCTGGCGATGATGTGCGCACCGGGTGCGATGGCTCAGTCGATGGCCTTGAGGAAAGCGCCTGACGCAACACTTCCTAAAGGCGGAACGAGCCAATTCGTGCAGATCAACGGCATCAGGTTGCACTATGTCAGCACGGGATCGGGTCCTGCGGTGATCTTGCTCCATGGGTGGCCGCAAACATGGTTCGCTTGGCGAGCGACGATGGAACGGCTCTCCTCACATTTCACAGTTATTGCGCCTGATCTCAGAGGCGTCGGGCTATCTGAACGGACGCCGACGGGCTACGATAAACGGACTATCGCAAGCGATATCGCCGCTCTCATTGGTCATGCTGCGGGCGGCCGGGCTCATGTCGTGGCACACGATATGGGCGGCAAGGTAGCATATATGCTCGCCAATCTTCATCCCGAAAGCGTCGAGAAGCTCGTTCTGGTCGATTGCCTCATTCCAGGAACAGAAAACATGGACGCCCTACGCGGAGGAGCGTGGCATTATGGGTTTCACATGGCTCCAGAGATTCCCGAGATGCTGACCAAGGGAAGGGAGCGCGACTACATCGCGGCGCAAATTCGGGCGTGGTCTTACAAAAAGGACGCTGTTAGCGAAATGGCGATTTCCGAATTCGCTCGGCATTATGCCTCTCCCGGCGGCATGACGGTGGGGTTCGCCTACTACCGGGCGCTTCGCGACGACGCCGCGCTGGCGGCTTCGTTCGAGGGGCGGAGCATAGACATGCCAGTCTTGGCTATTGGTGGGCGCCATGGCGTCGGGACAAAGCTCGCTGATGCACTCAGCAAACAGGCGCGTGACCTTACCGCGGTGATCGCAGAGGACAGCGGCCACTTTGTCGCTGACGAGATGCCGGATTTCTTTTGCGATCAGCTTAAACGGTTCCTAGTAGCGTAATATCGATGCCTGATATCTCCGGTTTTCGTAATACGCCCTCAAGGATTTGCAGAGAATCAAATCGATGAACGTGAGGAACTGACCTTTCCGCTCGCTAACCGCAAGCAGATGGAGTTTGGTTGAGCGATCAATCGCTCAACAGGCGAGAGCTAGACTAGCGCGCGGAGTTTTGTTCTTGCACCGCGTCAGGCAACTCGCGGTCCTCGGTATGGTGGAAGCGCGAGAAATCCACGTTGAGGCGGCCGTCCTTGGTCATTCCGATAATATCGACGAAATGGTGGCCGTGCAGGACCTTCTCGAAATTGTAAGCGGTTCGCGCGAAAATGCTCTGCGATGTCACTTCGTCAATGCCCGTGACGGTGATGATGATTTCCGCCTCATCGCGTTTGAGATCCTCCAGCTTGATATTGTGCAGGGGGCTCGTCGCATCGATCACATGGGTCGCGATGGTGGTGAAGCGGAGCAACGGACTATGCGCCTGAACGAGTGGCAGCGGATCGAAACGTCGCACATAACGACCGCTTCCCACCTGTATCAGCCGTGACAAAGCCATTTCCATATCCATGGAAAGAATGACACTCCGGCGGCAATTGGCGATGCGAATGTTCAATGTCTGGGTCGCATCGAAAATGTTGATCACCGCCTTGTCGCTGAACAGGACGCGCGCGGTCGGGCGTGAGAAGCGCGCGAAGATCAGGCCCGTGCCGAGCGAATTGATCATGATGGCGATGAACACTTCCAGCGAGACGATCGTATTGGCGTAAGCGCCCACGGGCGTCATGCCGCCGTAACCGACGGTCGAGAAGGTCTGGATGCTGAAGAAGAAAAAATCCTCGAAATGGCCGGGGCGTATATTGGCGATCTGCTGTGGCGCCATCGCATAGAGCAGGCTGAAGCTGAGATTGACACCAAGAAAGAAAAGAATCGACCAGCCGAGAAAGGCGAGCCAGGAAATCGTCAGGGCGTGATGATAGAGATCGCCCCAGAAATGATCACGCAAGCCCGTGACGATGACGTCACTGTGGCTTTTCGCCTCGAGCTTGTGATATTTGGCGCTGAGGAAGGCATGCGCCTGTTTTGCGGATGCATTGGCGGAGGCAAGAGTCTCACGCGCCATGTGCAACGACTTGTTCATGTCGAGAAATCCGGTGCGAGAATCCGGTCCGAGAAATCCGGTCAATGTGGGCTGACGATCCTGTCGTCACGCGCCTGTAGCATGGCTCGGCGCGCCTCGAAATGCGACAGAAGACACGCAAGGGATGGGGCAGGCGCAAGAGACTGTGATCGGAGAGTTTGGTAGTGTCTTATTTAATTTGAAATTTGTCGCCCTTGACGGGCGCTCGCCAGCGCCTATTTCCGCGATATGCTTAACGGAAAGCAGGATGGAAAATGCGGCAACCGAACATTTCTCACGCCAAGCGCGTCTATATTGAGCGCGAACCGTCGGGAAACGTGTTGCACATCGTGACCGATCTTATGCACGATAGCTCATCTCCGGGTTACGCCCCAAGGGCGCATGCTGAAATGATGGAAGCCATTGCGCGCGAGATGGGATACGAACGTCTAAATTATGCCTGCTATATCGTCCATTCGCCGGATCAAAAATAATGCCCACCGGAGCGCCAGAATCTTACGATGTGGGTGCACAACCGCCGCTTCACTCTCCTGACTAACGCTTTCTCAAAAAGCGTGGCCAAGAAAATTCAAACTGAAACACAACCGAGCATTTGGGCGCCTTGTGCTATGCTTGGAAATGTGCGAAAAATTTTTCTCTCTTTTAGTTTTCGATTTCGCATTGTTTTTCTCTTCGGGCCTGGCCCGCTCTGAAAAACCTGGGTGATGATCGAGGATTGTCGGCTTGTCTCTGCTTCGCCTCCTGCTTCTGGCGCTTGTCGCCTTGTCCCTGGTCAGTGCACCGGGCGCGCAGGCCATGGGCTGGCTTGAGGGACCGGCAATGCATCATGAGCATGGCATCCATGCTCATGATGAAAAGGCGCAAAGTGAAACGCTCCCTGCTGAAAAATCTCATGTGCTGATGACAGCACATGATCACGCCGGGGCTCATCAAGCGTCAAAATCCTGCCCGAACGAGGCGGGTAAACAGGGATGGCTGCTTTGCTGCGCGACATCCCTCATCATGGTTCTTCACGTCGAAGAGGCGGGGACGAACCTGCCTTTTGCTGCGCCCTTCGCGCATGCTCCCCATCGCAATGAATGGGTGGAAGGCTCTGCCCCCACGCCGATGCGCCGGCCACCCCGTCTGGCCTGATTTCGCTCGCGCCGGCGATTCTCGCCGTTCCTGTCTCCGTTTTCGGCTTGTCAAACGTTTGGTGGTCAAGACGCGTCTTCTTGCGCGGCTTGATCCCTGACGATCGTCATGACAACCTTCTTTTTTGCGATGAGTCATGCCTTTTGTGATCTCGACCTTTGTTGCCGGCGTCATGCTGGCTGGCGGGCTACCAGCTGGGCCCTCGGATCTTCTGGCACCGCTCGATTCTGAAAGCGTGCCGGCCTGGTCGCCGCCCCCCGCTCCGACCAGGGGGCTGCGCTTTTTCACACCGGCCGAGCCGAAGGATTGGCGGCAATTGAATCGGGATGTGACGCCTAGCGTCAAAACACGCCCGATGGACGCAATGCCTGGCATGGGAGCTGGTTCGTGACGGCCGTCCAAAAACCTCCGTCGCGAAGTCTTCTAGCGCCTTGCCTTGCTGTTGGGTTGCTTCTTGGCGGTTGCGCGACGTTCTCGCCGGATGGCGGCCTGTCGCCGGCGCGAGAGGCCGCAGCCTCGGCTCTCCAGGGGGAGGTGACCAAGATCACCGATGACACCCAGGAGGAGGGCGCCCGGGCAAGGGTTGCCGCGCTGCTTCGAGCGCCGCTCACGCCACGAGCGGCAGTCGAAATCGCCTTGCTGCGGAATAAGGGTCTGCAGGCGGCTTTCAATGATCTCGGCGTCTCGGAAGCGCAATTCGTGCAGGAAAGTCTGCCGCCGCCGCCACAATTCTCGATCTCGCGGCTCGCGGGGGAGGGCGATGTCGAGGTCATCCGCCAGCTTGCCGTCAGTCTTTTCGCGCTGGCGACGCTGCCCTCACGCACTGCTATCGCCAGGGAGAATTTCACCGTTGCGCAATGGCGGGCGGCGGAACAGGTGCTGGCGCTCGCGGCCAGTGTCCGGCGGCAATATTATACGGCTGTTGCGGCCAATGCGCAGGTGGCTTTCCTGCAGCGCTCGGTGGCCTCGGCCGAAGTCGCTGCTGATCTTGCCCGCAAGCTTGGCGAGGCCGGTAACCTGAATACATTGGAACAGGCTCGCGCCGGGGCCTTCTTCGCGGAAATGGGCGCCCAGCTTGCCGATGCGCGGATACAAGCTCAGGCCGAACGGGAGAGACTCACGCGGCTGATGGGCCTTTGGGGCCGCGACATTGCCTTCAAACTGCCGGAGACTCTGCCAGCTCTCCCGAAGGGAATCGCCAGCGCAAAGGATATTGAAGCCAAAGCTTTGTCGGAGCGCGTCGATCTCAAGGCCGGCCGGCATGAATTGGCGGGGCTCGCCGCCCAATATGGCCTGACCAATGCGACCCGCTACGTCAGCGATATCACGCTGGCCTATCAGAATGACAGTGAGTGGGCCGGTAATGTCGGTGGCTCCGTCCTCGGCACGGAATTCAATAATAAGCTCATCCGCAATGGCTTCGATGTCAGCTTCACCATCCCCATCTATGATTTTGGTGAGACGAATGTGCGCGGCGCGCGAGAGACATACATGGCCTCGGCCAATCGTCTTGCCCAGCGGGCCATCGATGTACGCTCGCAGGCGCGGGAGGCCTATCTGCGTTATCGCGGCAAATATGACCTTGCCCGCTATTACGCGAAAAACGTTCTGCCCTTGCGCAAGATTATCGTCGATGAAACCGCGCTGCAACTCAACGGCATGATCGCCGATATCACCCAGTTGATCGTCGATGGCCAGATGCGGATCACCAGCAACAATGCCGCGATCACCGCGCAGCGGGATTTCTTCATCGCCTCGGTCGATCTCGCAGCGGCGACTTATGGCGGCGGCTTTGGGGGCGGTGGTCCCTCCAGCGTGGCGACGAGCAGCACAGCTGCGGCAAATTGAGAGAGGAGCCTCCCATGGCAGAGACTAAAGGGGTTTCCCGTCGGCATGTTCTTGGCGGTGGCGGGCTCGTCCTGGCCTCGGCCGCGATGATCGGGAGCCGCGCCGAGGCGGCAAGCCTGCCCGAGGCACCGATCATGCGCGAGACAACAATGCAGCCCCCGCTCCATCCCGCGAGCGGGCCGGATTATCATCCGGTCGTCACGCTGAATGGCTGGAGCCTGCCCTTCCGCATGAATGGCGATTGGAAGGAATTTCACCTTCTCGCCGAGCCGGTCGTGCGGGAAATGGCCCCTGGCATGAAGGCCAATCTCTGGGGCTATAACGGCCAGAGCCCGGGTCCGACCATCGAGGCGGTCGAGGGCGACAAGGTTCGCATCTTTGTGACCAATCATCTGCCCGAGGCGACGAGCGTGCATTGGCATGGCATCGAACTGCCAAGTGGCATGGATGGTGTCGCGGGCCTCACCCAGCCCGGCATTCCGCCGGGCAAGACCTTCGCCTATGAATTCGTGCTGCCGCGCTCCGGTACCTTCATGTATCACCCGCATGCGGATGAAATGGTCCAGATGGCGATGGGCATGATGGGTTCTTTCGTCGTGCATCCGCGCGATCCCGATTTCCGCCGCGTTGATCGCGATTTCATTTTCCTCCTGTCGACCTATGCGGTCGATCCCGGCAGTTATACGCCGCGCGTCAATGAAATGACTGATTTCAGCCTGTGGACGTTCAATTCGCGCGTCTTTCCAGGCATTGATCCCTTGCCTGTGCGGCAGGGCGATCAAGTGCGCATCCGCATCGGCAATCTCTCCATGACCAATCATCCGATCCACATTCACGGGACGCATTTCCGCGTCACCGGTACGGATGGCGGCTGGGTCGATCCTGCCGCCTCCTGGCCCGAGGTCACGGTCGATATGGCGGTTGGGCAGATGCGGGCAATCGAATTTTCAGCGGACAATCCCGGCGATTGGGCGATGCATTGCCATAAGTCGCATCATACGATGAATCCGATGGGCCATCAGGTCCGTACTTACATTGGCGTCGATCTGAAACAGACGGCCAAGGCCCTGCGCAAATTGGCGCCCGATTACATGCCGATGGGCTCAACCGGCGGTGGTTCCATGGCCGAGATGGAAATGCCCCTGCCACGCAATACACTGCCGATGATGACGGGCGATGGCCCCTTCGGTTCGGTCGAGATGGGCGGCATGTTTACCACCATCAAGATCCGGCCGGATCTCGCCCCTGGCGATTATCGCGATCCCGGCTGGTATCGGCACCCGCAAGGCACTGTCGCCTATGAATGGCGCGGTGACGCTCCCGCCACTCCTCCCACCATGCCGCCCCGCCACGGCGGACATACCAAGCGTTGACACTCCTCCTCGACAAACCAGGGCAATGATCATGTCTCTCCGTCTTCTTTTTACCTCCGCCGCAATCGCTTGTCTGGTATTTGCCGCCCCCGCTTCCTGCTTCGCCGCGCAGCTTTTTCACGGCGAAGTCCGAGCCGTCGATGCCGCGCAAGGCAAGATCACGCTCAAACATGAGCCGATCCGCAAGCTCGACATGGAGGAGGGCATGACCATGGTCTATCGGATCAAGGAGCCGAGCCTCCTCCAGGGTGTCGTCCCGGGCGAGCACGTTCTTTTCGATGCCGAGAAAGTGGACGGGCGTTTCACCGTCACCCATCTTGAAAAGGCGAAATAACGTATCCAACCAAAAGACCTGGAGCGTCGCACCCAAGACCGAAAAGAGCGCGTTCTAGAGGGAGAGGAGGGGCTTCGTATAGCCTTGTGCGACGAGGGATGACGCTAATGTGGAAGCTGCCTCGTGTCCTTCCCCGAAGCGGCTCGGAAAGCGGCCAATTTCCAACTCGATAGCTTCATAAGTATATGCTATTATTCTTATTATGAACGATGATAAAGCGGCCAAAGAAGCGGCCGTCGTGGATCGGGGCGAAACAATCGGCCTGATGGAGCCTATGCTTGTCTCGGAGAGTTCCAAACACCGGACAGCCCTTACCGATCTCGCCATCGAGCTTGCTTCCCGCGCGGCCGGCTTCCGTCGCAGTTTGCCCCAAGGTGTAATGACCTCGCTGTCCGATCTCGTTCGGGCCATGAACTGCTATTACAGCAATCTCATCGAGGGACATGATACGCATCCGATCGACATCGAACGTGCGCTGAAGAATGACTATAGTGCCGACGCTGAGAAGCGAAATCTACAGCTTGAGGCCAAGGCCCATATCATTGTGCAGAGATGGATCGATGAAGGTGGCCTGAAGGGCCGGCGACGAGCCAAGATGGTCTCCTGGAAGTCCATCGCCGATTTTGCGAACTGCTTCCCGAAGATCTGTTGTGGGCAAAAGATCCTGACAATTGTGAACTGCTGCAAGTCGAAGCGGGTGTCCTGCGCAAGCACGATGTGAAGGTTGGCCGCCATGTCGCTGTCAGTCCCGGCGCGTCACTTCTCTCCTGATCGAGCATGAAGTGCTGGTGTCCGACAGCGCTCGCGCCCCGCTTCGCCTCGCATTTCCCGCCAAACTTGCCCCCGCTGGATGCCGGGCCTATTTCCCGAACAGCGCGCATGAAAGGTTTCAGGTAGCACCAAGACGCGCCATATTGGCTATTGGGTCGTAATTTCTTTTCAATCGTCCCATCGAAAGAGCGTCCGATACTGGACAAAAATCCCGGGGTTTGCTATCCGCAACGCTCCTCTTTGGTGCTTTTTGCCCAAGATCCAGAATTTCCCTTGTTCCGTGCCCATTCCGCCCGAGCGGGAGCACGACCGTTTCATAAGGACCATTGCGTGCAAGTTCTCGTTCGCGACAATAATGTCGATCAGGCTCTCAAAGCGCTCAAGAAGAAGATGCAGCGTGAGGGCATTTTCCGCGAGATGAAGCTTCGCGGTTATTACGAGAAGCCTTCGGAAAAGCGTGCGCGTGAAAAGGCTGAAGCCGTGCGGCGCGCCCGCAAATTGGCGCGCAAAAAGATGCAGCGCGAAGGTCTGCTGCCCATGAAGCCGAAGCCCATGCCCGGCATGCGCTGAGCCGCTTTTTCAGCTGATTCTCTATCCTCGCCGCAGTCTTCGATTCTCGCGGCAAGGGTTTCACTTCCGAACCATTAGATTCACCTTGAAAGGAAGATCCCTTCCAGGGTGAGTTGGTGTGTTTTCAAATTGCTGACGTGACACCACTAACGCGACACAAGGGGCCGATGAGGCTAGGCGCTGGAGAGTGACCCTCATGGAGAGGTTCCGCATCAGGAGCGACATGCGACAGAACCAGAAATGCCTTGCTGCGCGGGCTATCGCGCATGTTGGTCGCGTCCGCTTCGGCCTTATCGCCTTGAGCGCTGGAGCGCTGGCCGGATGCGGTGCCAACGGCATTTCCGGCATGCATGGCACTGGTGTTGCCGAAGTCGCGAACCAGTCCCCGCAAGAGGCTTCCGCCAATCTCGCTTCGCTCAGCGATGTCGTTTCCCGCAATCCGCGCAGTTCGGAAGCCTATGACACGCGTGGCGTGGCCTATGCCAAGCTTGGCAAATATTCCGAGGCGATCAGCGATTTCTCGCAGGCGATCAAGCTCGATCCGAATAATGCCCCAGCCTATACCAATCGCGCGCTCGCCTATCGGCAGAGCAACCGTAACGATGCCGCGCTGGCTGACTTCAACCGCGCGATCGAGGTCAATCCCCGTCATGCGCCGGCCTATCTCGGCCGCGCCAATCTGCTGCGCGTCCAGGGCAATCTAGACGAGGCGAAATCCGATCTCGATCAGGCGATCAAGCTCAATCCCGAAAACGCCCAAGCTTTTCATGCGCGCGGCCTGATCTATCAGCGCGAAGGCAATCAGCCGCAAGCCATTACCGATTTCGACAATGCCATTGACCGCGATCCCTTTGCCGGCGCGCCCTATCTGGCGCGCGGCCAAAGCCTCATCGCGACCGGCAAATATGACAAGGCGATCGAGGATTTCAACGCGGCCTTGCATGTCGATAATAAGAATCCCGACGCTTGGGCCGGGCTTGGTCTGGCTTATGAAAAATCGGGTAATCGCACCAAGGCAGCGGAATCCTATCAAAGGGCGCTGACCTTCGACCCCAGCAACGGCCTCGCCAAGGAAGGCTCGAGCCGCGTCGGGCGGGGGTGATCTGGATAGCCTGTCCAGGTGCCACAAAAGCTTGCAACTGATCGACTGAATGGCTGCTGCGGACCTTCAACGTCAATTGAAGGTCCAGATCGGATGGGGAGACTCGTGCCTGTTTATTTCGCGCTGAAAGTGCCGGACTTCGCGAAGGCGTGAACCGGCCAAGGGAGGGCGATATTAAACTGAGACAAATTCACTCCTAGTTCGCCTTGACGGCTGAACTAGGAGTGATATAGTCTGCGTTATGGCACATCTGACAATCAGCGTAGAATATGGCATCCATTGCTTGCTGTGGCTCGTCGGCTCCGGCGATACTGCGATGAGCATTCGAGAGCTGGCCGAGCTCCAGGGTATTTCGCCCAGCTTCCTTGCGAAGATTTTTCCCAAACTTGAAAAGGCCGGTATCGTCGCCGCGAGCGAGGGAGTGCGCGGGGGCTACCGCCTCGGCCGCTCCCCCGAAGAGATCAGCTTTCTCGACATTGTCGACGCCATCGAAGGGCATAAGCCGCTGTTCGACTGTCAGGAGGTGCGCGAGCGTTGTGCGCTTTTTGCGGGAAAGCCGCCGGAATGGGCGATGAAAGGCGTTTGCGCCATCCATGGCGTCATGCTGCAGGCGGAAAAGGCGATGCGTGACAGTCTCGCAAGCCAGACCCTCGCGGATGTGGCGGCCACATTCGGTCGCAAGGCGCCCGATGCTTTCTTGAAAGACGTTCGTGCCTGGGTGGACGATCACGCTGCTGATCGCACTGGCAGGCGCGACAAGCCGGCCAAGGATGCGCCGAGCTAGAGCCGGCGCGCCGGCCATACGGGTTTCCTCTCTTTCCTGAACATCTTTCTCGGCTTCTGTCGGACGCTTCCGGGAAAGTCTCCACGCGCCTTCTCCGTGGCGCGGCGGAATGATGATGCACGTCCGGCAAACACAGGAGAATAAGCATGACACAGAAAATTATCATTGCAGGTTCTGGTTTTGCCGGATTGTGGGCTGCCCTTGCAGCGGCACGCGCTGTTTCATTGGCTGGCAAGGATGGCGAGGTCGAGGTGATCGTCGTGTCCCCGACGCCCAATGTCACAATCCGTCCACGCCTCTATGAGGCGGCGCTTGTCAATATGAGGCCCGATATCGCACCGCTTCTGGACGCTGTGGGGGTTCGGCATATTGCGGGACGGGTTGAGGCCATCGATGCCAAGTCCCGGCAAATCACGGTCACGACAGCCAATGGCGCGCGCGAAACGCTTGCCTACGATCGTTTCATCCTCGCGGCGGGAAGCCAGACGTTCCGGCCCCCTGTTCCAGGTCTTGCCGATTATGGCTTCGAGACCGACCAACTCGCATCGGCACAGAAGCTTCACACGCATCTGAAAGCGCTCGCTGGCCTGCCGGAAACAGAGGCTCGCAACACAGTTGTTATCGCGGGCGGAGGTTTGACGGGACTCGAGACCGCGACAGAGATGCCGGGCCGGCTCCGCGCATCGCTCGGGCCGGACGCAACCCTTCGCGTCATCATCGTCGACAATGCAGAGCCGGTCGGCGCTTCGCTGGGCGCCGAGGCATTGCCCTTTATCGAGGAAGCCCTGGCTGAGGACGGCGTCGAAACAAGGCCCGGCGCGCGCGTGGCCTCGATCGACGCCGATGGAGTTACATTATCTTCCGGCGAGCGGATCGCCACAAACACGGTCGTATGGACTGCCGGCATGCGCGCAAGCCCGCTCGCGGCGCAATTGCCCGGAGAACACGACCAGCTCGGACGTGTGGTCGGCGACGCCTATCTGCGCGCGCCGGAGGCAGAGGGGATCTTCGTCACGGGCGACACGGTCAAGGTCGCGACCGACGATCAGGGCAATTTCAACGTCATGTCCTGCCAGCACGCCATGAGCCTCGGGCGAGTCGCGGGATACAACGCCGCCGCCGAACTCGTGGGCTTGCCCCTCCACCCTTACAGCCAGCCGAAATATGTGACCTGCCTCGATCTTGGCCCCTGGGGGGCGCTCTATACGGAAGGCTGGGACCGGCAAGTGCGGTTCACGCGGGCGGACGGCAAGAAGATCAAGCAGGATATCAACACAGTCTGGATCTACCCGCCAAAGCCCGATCGGGATACAGTTTTCGCGATTGCAAACCCAGATTATGTCATCGTCCCCTGATCCCTATCTGGTGCTTCCTGTGTATCGGAAGCACCAGATAGACCAAGTCGGTGCACTAGCTCGACTGGCTTCGGGCGAGCCTCGTTCGGCGTCACCCATCCCGGTGGGGAGATGATGCTTTGGCTGTGATCGATTGAATCCGGCGGTTTCCCTACCTATCTGATATTCATTGCGTATCGACGAGGGCGACGGCATGGCTGTTCAACTCAACCACACCATCGTCTGGTCGTCCGACCAGACGATGTCCGCTCGGTTCCTGGCCGAGATACTGGGTCGGCCAGCGCCAACTCGCTTCGGCCATTTCGACGTGGTGGAACTCGACAACGGTGTCTCTCTCGACTTCGCCGACGCAAAAGGCTCGATCCACCCACAGCACTACGCCTTCCTGATCAGCGATGCGGATTTTGACGCTGTTCTCAGCCGCATCCGCGAGCGAGGGCTTGAATACTGGGCCGACCCGATGCGCCACCGCCCGGGCGAGATCAACCACAACAATGGTGGGCGGGGTGTCTACTTCCCCGACCCCGATGGCCATTTCCTGGAAGTTATCACTCGGCCCTACGGGAGCAGTGCGGCTGAGCCCGTTGCGTCGGGCTGATACCGGGCTAAGTTTGGAGCACCATCTGCGTCTGTATAGTGCCAGCGTCCCGTGGCGGCTCGCCGGGTGACTGCTTCTGTCTGCTTCAGGCCGATTCCAGTCGGCCCGCTTTTGGGGAACGCAATGAGGCAGCGGACGTTCGAAGCGGCGTCGTGTGGACACACGACAAGTGGCCGCAGCACCCCACAATCGCTATGACTCTGATGGACGGCCATGTTTTGCCTGGCCGCACCGACGCGCATGGACCAAAAGGACTGACGCCGTTGCCTACGCCGGCAGGACGATCACCTTCGTATTGACTGGCGTTCGTGAATAGAGGTCGAGCATGTCCTGAGTGAGGAGGCCGGTACAGCCGCTCGTCACGCCGGTCCCGATCGATTCGGGGTCGCTGGTGCTGTAAATCGTGTAGAGCGTGTACACACCTTTCTGATAGAGATAGAGTGTGCGGGCGCCGAGCGGATTGTCGAGACCTCCCGGCATGCCGCCGGCATATTTGCGCGCCTCGGGCTGGCGCTCGATCATCTCCTTGGGTGGGGTCCAGGTCGCCCATTCCCCCTTGCGCCCGACGTAAGCCTCACCGCTCCACAGGAACCCCTTACGGCCGACATTGGCGCCATAGCGGGTGGCGTTTCCATCGCCTTCGATGCGGTAAACATAGTAATTGCCGGGATCGATGATGATCGTGCCGGGCGCTTCATGGGTGTCGTAGCGCACTGTCCGGCGATAATATTTCGGATCGATCTTGGCGACATCGACCGCCGGGATCGGGAATTTCTTGTCGGGCACTGGCCCGTAGAGCTTCGCCGCCTCGGCGCGGATCATGGCGTCGTCGGTTGTCGCGCAACCGGCTAACCCAAGCGCGCCGAGACTGACGGCAGAGCCGAACAGAAACGACCGGCGGTTGAGAAGCTCCGACCGAAGCCCAAGCAGAGCTACGTCGTCCCTCTCGCTGGCGTTGGCAATCTCACCGTCCATGATCATGACTTTGGAATTTCCCATATCCTGTCACCCGACCAGAGAATGCTCCGGCATATGCCCGCTGAACGTCTTTGCCGAGCTGAGATTGCCGTTACACGACTCGATTGGCAAGCTCAAGCCTTCGCGGGGCGGGCTTGCCATGCGAAAGCCCGTCCACGCAGTCGCGCATCGCGCTGGCTTTGACAAAAACATGCAGTCGTCCGCTTCGTAGGAGCGGCTCTCGTCCACTCAATGACTACGTTGGGAGCAATGTCTGCATCGCTGTCCGAGCCGTGGCCCGCGTTATGCTCTGCAGCTTGGCCCGGCAGAGGCGGAGCTTTATAACGAGGCGGAACCCCAATATGGAAAACAAGGAGTAAATGATGGCCGAAATTGAAATTTATACAACACCGACCTGCGACTATTGCGCGAGCGCGAAAAAGTTATTTGCCAAGAAAGGCGTGACCTATACGGAAATCGACGTTTCGGGGTCGAAAGATCTGCGCAAGGCCATGACTAAGCGAGCCAATGGCGGCGACACGGTCCCGCAAATCTTCATCGATGGCAAGCATATCGGTGGCTACGACGATATGTATGCGCTGGACCGCAAGGGCTTGCTCGATCCGATGCTCGGCAAGACCGCATAAACGCTAGCATGATTGCCTGTTTGCTGATGAAGACCGGTGTGGTGTTGGCTGGTACCAGCGCGATAGGGGGCGCAGTTTCATAACGGCGGGGAACGAATGACCGCTTGCTCAAGCAAATGAAATTTTCTGGATCAAACGTCTGCTTCGGGGGATTTACGGGCGCCCCCTGGCCGACCGACCTGGGCGCAAAGCAGAAATGGATGTGCCTGTTACGGGACTGACGGATGGCCATGGGGAAAGAATGTTGCTCCGAGAAGGTGCGAACACCTCCTCGGGCAAATTTTTTCAATTCTTTCTTCCGTTTCTCATAAAAGGATGGGCACCGCAGAGAGCCCTTTGGTATCCTGATTGGAAACGGAAAGACAAACTTCTGGCATTCAGAATGTCTCGCCGGTCATGGCCTCGCTTTTGGCCCAAAGCGCTTCGGCGTGTTGGGGATCGAGCGCATAAGCCCGCACGCCTTCATCGAGCAGGCCGATCGGTTGATCGTCAGGGACGATGTGACTGACATGGCAGTTCTCGCAATAATGACCGCCTACCGCATCGGCCTTTGCGACGACGCCAGCCCATACCGAGGTTGCCGCACCTTGCGGGATTGTCTTGAATTCAAGGGGAGGCTTGCCATTGGCGGCGGCCTGTTCATTGATCTGAGCGACCATTGCTTCGAGCTGGCCCGGCGGCATGTGCCGCGCCAGCTCGGTCCTGATACCGCCTGGATGCACGGCTGTTGCCCTGACCCCACGCTCGCGATGGCGCCGGTCGAAAGCGACCGCGAACAGGATATTGGCGGTTTTCGAGCGGCCATAGGCGGCGAAGGGCTCGTAAGGCGTATGCTCGAAATTCGGATCGTCAAGATTGACATCGGAAAAGCGATGCCCGGAAGAAGCAAGATTCACGAGCCGTGCGCCATCCTTCATCGAGCCGGCGATTCGGTTGATCAGCATGAAATGGCCGAGATGGTTGGTGCCGAACTGCGTTTCGAACCCATCTTTTGTATGTCCGAACGGCGTGGCCATGACCCCCGCATTGGCGATGACCAGATCGAAAGGGGCTAATCTGGTGTTCAGCGCATCGGCGCAGGCGCGCACGCTCGCCAGATCGGCGAGGTCGAGTTCGACGATCTCGAACGTCCCACCGCCTTTTGCGGCGTCGGTCCGCACCTGGGTGGTCGCCGCCTCCGCTTTTTGCAGATCGCGCGCCGCGCCGACGACATGGGCGCCATGCGCCGCCAGGACCCGCGCGGTCTCGACCCCGAGGCCAGCGGACACGCCGGTCACGAGCACGCGTCTGCCATGGAGGGATACGCCCGCGAGCACGTCGTCGGTCGTGGAAGTCGCGCCGAAAGAATCTGCCATAATGGTCTCCAGCAAGGGAAGAGCGTCGCTGCATTGAACGACTGCATGAGAGGAGTTATGTGGAAACATGCTCCGTTTATTAATATGTGGAGGATTTCTCCGTTTAACAAGGGGACGCCGCTTGGCAGAAGAAAAAACATCGCATCGCCGCCCGCGCCGTGACGGACTCCTCAACCGGGAGAAACTTATCGAGGTTGCGAAATCGGCGTTTCGGGCGGGAGAGGCAGATATTCGTTTCGACGACATTGCGCGTCGTGCTGGCGTGGGGATCGGCACGCTATATCGCCATTTTCCCAATCGGGATGCGCTGATCGAAGCCGTCTATCGTGCCGAGCTGGACAGACTGGCCCAGGCGGCGAAGAGGCTTGCTGAAACCTATCCGCCGGTCGAGGCCCTGCGCGAATGGATGCTATTGTTTGTGGATTACATCGCCGCCAAACAGCTTATTGCACCCGCACTCAATTCCCTCGTTAGCGATTGTTCGTCTGCCCTCTATGCCGCATCAGGCGAGGTCATCAAGACGGCCATTCATGACTTGGTGGGGCGCGCTGTTCAGAATGGCGACGTACGGTCTGATCTGGAGCCGCTGGATTTGCTGCGCGCGCTGGTGGGTGTCTCGAATGTTGCCGCCGATCCAGGTTGGGAAGCGAGTGCCAAACGGCTCGTCGATATCTTGATCGCAGGGTCCCGGCCAGTGGTCTGATTGGCGTCGGATAGGGGTGGCTGCTATGGGCCTATTCTGTTGAAAAAGTCGATATTGCGTGGATGGTAGATCGCTGATTCAATCCAGTTGAAAAGCAAGGGTTGAAGGTGATGATCGGACCGCGGCAAGTCGAGCAAGGGGTACTCTTCTATAATTTCTCGCTCGATGTTCATGTGCCGCCGGACCATTTGCTGAGAGCGATCGACCGCTTTGTCGACCTTTCGGATTTGCGGCAGGAGCTGGCGCCTTTTTACAGCGCGACGGGCCGTCCTTCCGTAGATCCCGAACTCATGATGCGGATGCTAATCATCGGCTATTGCTGCGGCATTCGTTCGGAACGACGCCTCTGTGAGGAGGTCCATTTGAACCTCGCTTATCGCTGGTTCTGCCGTCTGGGCCTTGAGGGCCGTGTTCCTGATCATTCCACTTTCTCGAAGAATCGTCATGGCCGTTTTCGTGAGTGCGATCTGCTGCGACGTCTGTTCGAGACTGTCCTGCAGCGCTGTATCGAGGAAGGCCTGGTCGGAGGAGAAGGCTTCGCCATTGATGGTAGCCTCATCAAAGCCGATGCCAGCCGTCAGACTTGTGTGCCGGGAGCCGAAGGGTTGCCAGCGGATACAATGAGCCGGGCCGTAGAGGAATATCTCACAGTGCTTGACGATGCCGCTTTCGGCGCCGCAACATCCGTAAAGCCGAAGTTCATTTCTCCAGCCGACCCAGCGGCCCGCTGGACGGGCGCTCAGGGAGGACCGGCCTATTTTGCCTATACAGTCAATTATCTGATCGACACGGATCATGCGATCATCGTGGATGTCGAACCGACCACGGCCATTCGCCAAGCCGAAGTCACGGCAGCCAAACGCATGATTGAGCGGACGATGGCCCGTTTCGAGCTTTATCCAGAGAGCCTTGCTGGCGACACGGGCTATGGCTCCGGCGAGATGCTCGGCTGGCTCGTTTACGAGCAGGGGATCGAGCCGCACATTCCCGTCTTCGACAAATCCACCCGGACTGATGGAACCTTTTCGCGTGGCGATTTCGTCTATGATCATGAAGGCGATGTCTATTTCTGTCCTGCAGGAAAGATGCTCACGAGCAAGGGAACATTGGTAAATGATGGTGCAACGCTGCTCTATCTTGCCAGCAAGTATGATTGTGATGAGTGCGCCCTGAAATCGCGCTGTTGTCCCAACACACCCGCGCGCAAGGTGCCACGATCCATCTACGAGGGCGCGCGTGATATGGCCCGCGATATCTTGCAGTCGAAGGAGGGCCGGACATCACAGCGTCTGCGCAAAAAGGTCGAGATGCTGTTTGCCCATCTCAAACGGATCTTGCACCTCGATCGGCTCCGATTGCGCGGGCCAAATGGGGCGCGGGATGAATTCCATCTCGCAGCCACAGCCCAGAACTTGAGGAAGCTCGCCAAGCTCATCCCAATACCACAGCCAAAACCAGTATAAGAGGGGCCTCGTCCTATCACCGTCTATAAATGACGCGCTTCAAATGCGTTTCGTCGCCGGAAAAGCCAACCCTTTTTCAACAGAATAGGCCGGGAGCAGAATGACTGCTAGAAATCTTCGGCATGGAAAAGCAGACATCCGCATTGGGATTTCTGCACAATATAAATCTCGAATGTCTGTATTGAGTGATTGCGCGCCGTCAACAAATCCTTGCAGAGTGAGCTATCGGTTACCAAGCTGACACTAGCCCCTTACAAACTTAAAGTTTGTCTCACCAATTAGCTGATGCACTCTTCCTTGCTAGTGCGCGGTTAACCCCGAAATTGAGTTCCCCTCAAGAGAGTACCTTAACCAACCAATAATTCAACGCGTCTTCAAAGGGTTGAGTGGGCAAGAAGTGACCTCTGAGCCATGCGAGGATGTATTTTTTCAGATAGTAATCGCCGTGGATCCAGATGTACGCAATCCAATAGGCCCAATCGTCCGCGCGGTGACGGAGAAGCGCTGAGAGAATACAAGAGGTGCGGGCATCTCGCTCAAGAGTAGCTTTTCTCGTCAGCCACAAAATCTTGAGGAAGCGCGCTGTGACGACGGTATGGCCGGGCATATCAGCGCCGATGTTTCCGATAAAATGACATAACGCGGCGAATCCCTCGGCGGTGCTTTCGTCGAAATACATGGCAAGAGATTGCGGGTTGAGCCAAATGTTTCCATGCCGTCGAACGGCCAACCCGACGGTTATGTTCGTTTGGTCTTTTGGGGTCACGAGCCCTTGCGACTGCGCAGCAAGGACGACGGCCTGGAGCCAAGTTCCATCCACTCTAGTCAAAACGGCCGCGATTTGCCGATAATGAAGATCATCACTGAGCAGCACGTCACCACGAGAGGCTGCCAGGTACATCGGTTCCAAAACGCGCTGACCGGTCATTCGATAAAGGTCGGCAATTTCTTCCGGTATGGTGTCAGGGAAGGTGACGGGCTCGATGACGCAGTGATCTTCGATCTTCTGTTTGACACTCTTCAAAGCATTGATTTGCTGCTCTAGGAATTCGTCATTAATGTCATGTCTGACGAATTCGCCGCGGACAAAACCAAGGGACAGCTGGGTACGTCCGAGATCGGCCTTTGCGCGTGTAATTCCAGCATCCAATTCATCGATCACGGAAGCTGGGACGCTCAGAGTTCCGAACCAAGACTTCAGAAGCGGCAGCGAGCTAACTTCCGCCGCGACGATCGCAGTGTATTCGTCAAGAACGGCGCCTGCGTTCCGATAGTCTTTTGCGGTGGATATACCCTTATCAAATTCAGCACTCGTTCCATTGGCCGTGACAATATCCAGTCCCAAAGAACGAATGAAATAGGCAAAGCGAGTTACATCCATACCTATGGAGCGCGCCATAATCGCAAGCGGAAGACCTTTGAGGTAAAGCTCCTCGACCACTTTTCGTTGGCTGTCTGCATGCGCCTTGACCATATCAAGGATGGGTTGAATGTCGCCCTCGACAGTCGTGAAGCCCCAAAGGCCGGGGGTGCTCGGAAATCGAGTTTGAAACGACTGCATCACCGTGTGCAAAACGTGCAAATATTTGCTTTTGATCTCTTTGATTGTCCAAGCTCGTTGCTGGCCACCCAGGTCGCTTGTCTCGAACGAGTCATTGACCTTTTTGCCGACAAGACGCTTAGCTCTCTCTTGATGGATTGAAACGACCTCTATCCCGAGAATTGCTGGGCCATGGCCAATGATAAAGCTATCGGTCCGGCCCAGATCATCCTTAATCATGACCCAGCAGTCTTGGCCGACGTTTGTTTGATTTGGAATGATCATTTGGCTGTTATCACCAAGGATCAGTCCAACATAGCCAAGTGCCAGTTGCGGATCGTCAGGATGAGCTTGAAGCGTCTGATAAGCCAGCGAAAGCGCTCTTGAGAACTCGCCAGCGTCCCGGAGCTGGTGGGACCACTGCATGGCGTAAAGCGGTGGCCCCACGAAGGTCGTTTCATCGCGTTCGATGATAAATTTCCGGATTTCTTCGTCACGATCAGTGCGTCTATAGATCTCGATAAGTTTTAGAAGGAGATAGGCATCTTTTGGAAACGCCTCGATCGCCTTCTTCAAGACAGCTTCAGCTTCGCTATAGCGCCGTCGGTCAGTTAAAATGCTGGCGTAGCCTCGTACAATTCTCAAATGACTGCGGACCGCTGGCGTCAAACGTTCATAAAATTTCATATTGCGCTGACGGGTCGGCCTTTCTAACGCATGCGCGTCCGAAAGCTGCAGCAGCTCTGGTGTGATGGCACCCAGATCGAGATGGCCATCCAAAGCACTAATTACGATGCCGTAATCCCCAAGGGAATGGGCATAAGACGCGATGGTGATTCGAGCCGGATGCGAGGTTTTCGGACCAAGCAGTGAGACGGCATCAGAATAAGCGCGGCTTGCCACTTCCCCAAAACCGTGCCGGTGTGCAAGCTTCGCGATGACTATGAGGGCTCTAGGCTCTGTTACAGCTTCTTGTCGGGCCTTATCGAGCACAATCTCATCACCCTGGTCCTGACTGATGCCCAGGCTCGCCAAGGTAAGGATATGTGCAACAAACGGCTTTTCAATATCGGGGATTTCAGCCTCGCGCAGGATCTGAGCCGCTTCGGACCAATTGCCCTTATTGAATTCGAACACGCCTTTGAAAAAACCTGCCGCACCTTGGGAAGGCAGCTTCGCCAATCCGCGCGAGACGAGTTCATTATCATTGAAAATCAGGGCGATTTGAACGGCTAGGATAAGAGCCGGCTCATAGTCGGAACGATCAACAAGCTCTCCCGCGAGTTCGATGGCCTTGGGGCCGTCTTCAAGCAGGCGATAGGCAACACTACAGGTGGTGAGCGCTGATAGGCCATCTTCGCGATTTGGAACCTCAGATCCTTTAATCCGAAGCCAGATACCCTCGAGGACATCTGCCGAGGATTGAATCTTTCCACGCTCAACATCGGTAAGCGCACGATATTTTTCGTGCCGGGTAGCGCGCGCGATTTCGTCAACATCCGCTTCCGTTGCAAGCACCTTAAAGAAGTGACTTTCTGGATAGGTCTGAGCTCCAAGACGTGCGAGCGACCACCATCGTTCTTGCTGGTCGCGTTGCAGTGCGTGAAGACATCTTGCCAATAAAACCTGCTCGCGATGTTTTAGACCTGCCGGGATCATTTGCTCCGGGTCGGTGCCGTCATCCAGGCTGATACAGGCATCGATAAGACGAGCGGCCAATTCCTCATTGTTCGGGTCAAGCGCGAGTTCAGTTTGTGCGAATGTGATGGCTTCTTTGAGTTCTTTACGAAGGATTAGGGCAAAAGCCCGTGTCGCAATGGCCTTTGGTTCACGTGGTGCAGTCTCCACGGCTTCATCAAACCATCCCAAAGCACCGGAGATATCGCCGAGCTGTGCAAGGCAATTGCCGATATTCGCCTTTATCCGGAAGATGACATAGGGCGATGCTTCGCCTGGAAGCGTGGCGAGCATCTTTCGCAGGCCATTTTCTGCCTCTTTTGCGTAGCCAACTCTAAGCCGTTCCCGCAAGAAATCGATTTGCGGATTGAGAGCTTGTTCTAAGACCGTGAGGATCCGCTGGTCAGTATCCTGAGGCATCCCTGCGCTGACGAGGCGCAAATAGTCCGGTAAGAATACCGCCGCGCCTGGAGAATTTGAAATGACGACGGAATCCCGACCGGCTTGGGAAAAGATGTTCGTATTAGCTGACCTGTCACTGAAAGTTTCGACCTGTTCGAGCGCACCGCTTACGTCATCAAACGGTGCGCCACTCAGTTTCCCGATGGCTTGCCATCTTTCATGTCAACATTGGTGAAACTGAAGTCGCCTGCAGACTTCGATTTGACGTCGATGGTTTGAACGCCCTTGATCACGTCAATTTTGACATGTCCGCCGCTGTCGATGTTAAGTTTGATACTGGCGATGGTATCCGCTGCTTTGAGAGCCGCCTTATCTTCTTTCACGGCGGTCAAAAGGGTGGCCAGTTTTTGCGATATTTCATCCGCATCTTCTGGTGGAATGTCGGCAATAGCCGAAGCGAGTTCATTTTGTGCATCCTGAGACGATGCGTCTTCTTCGAGGCGTTCTGCTGCCCTTTGTACCTTCCGACCGCAAACGGTTATCAAAGCTCCTTTTAAGCTCTCGTAGGCGTCCTTGGTCGCCTCCTTGATGACCTCTGTGCCTATAATTTCGCCGATCTTCGGGGCGAGCGTCGAGGCGCCAGCAATCATGGCGGGAAGAAGCAATGAGAAATCCATCAGATCTAACCTACCCCAAACGTTAAAGTTTTAACCGTATATTACCGCTGGAGGCAATTAATTTAAGCCAAAGCGCTCGGAGGTTGTGCGTCGTGGAACGTCTTAAGGTCGGGAGCAAGCTTGCTCGGTGCAAAGCCCTAGGAAGGGTCCGCTTTCAGGAGCTGCTACACCACTTGCAAGTGACCGGCTTGGGCGCCAAGTGGAAGTTGAATGATCTTCCTCGAAGGTCGCCTACGGGTTGACTTGAGAAGTTAAGGACCATCTCCCCAACTTCAGGACGTGCACAAAAGCTCAGGCCTTCGCGTCGGACGCATCAGACTCCTGCGCATCCTGTGGATGCGGCATGGAAATGATATTGTAGCCCGCATCGACGAAATGGACTTCGCCGGTCGTGCCGCTCGCCAGATCGGAAAGAAGATAAAGCGCCGATCCGCCAATATCCTCGATCGTGACGGTCCGGCGGAGGGGAGCGTTTTTCTTTTCGAAATTGAACATGAACCGCGCATCGGCAATGCCGGCGCCTGCCAGGGTGCGGACCGGTCCCGCCGAGATTGCATTGACGCGAATTTGCTGCGGACCGTAATCAGCGGCGAGATAGCGGACACTCGCCTCGAGCGCTGCCTTGGCGACCCCCATGACATTGTAATTCGGCATGACGCGCGTCGCGCCGCCGAAGGTCAGGGTGAGCATGGAGCCGCCCTTGGGCATGAGCACCGCCGCGCGCTTGGCGACTTCCGTGAAGGAAAAGGCGGAGATCAGCATGGTTTTGGTGAAATTCTCGCGCGTTGTATCCGCGTAGCGGCCTTTCAGCTCGTTGCGGTCTGAATAAGCGATCGCATGCACGAGGAAATCGAGATGGGTCCAGTGTGCTTGCAAGCTGGCAAAGACCGCATCGACCGAGGCGAGATCCTCGACATCGCAAGGCAGAACGAGCGAGGAGCCGAGCTTTTCGGCGAGCGGACGCACTCGTTTGCCGAGCGATTCGCCTTGATGGGTGAAGGCCAGTTCGGCGCCCTGCGCGGCGAGCGCCTTGGCAATGCCCCAGGCGATCGAATGATCATTGGCAACGCCCATGATCAGGCCGCGCTTGCCCGCCATCAACCCGTTGGACTGCCGGCCAGGCGCCGGTCCTTCCGCCTCAAGCATCGACATGCTTGAAGACGAGGGTGGCATTGGTGCCACCAAAGCCGAAGGAATTGGAGAGGACAGCGCGCAGGGATACATTGTCCCGGCGATGACGCACGATATCCATATCCGCGAAAGCCGGATCGAGTTCCTCGATATTGGCGCTTTCGCAGATGAAGCCGTTCTGCATCATCAAGAGGGAATAGATGGCTTCCTGCACACCGGTCGCGCCGAGCGAATGACCGGTCAGTGATTTGGTGGCGGCGATCGGCGGGCTCTTGTCCCCCGCACCGAAGACTTCACGAATGGCCTCGATCTCTTTGAGATCACCGACGCCTGTCGAGGTCGCATGAGGATTGATATAATCGATCGGAATGTTCACGTCTTCCAAAGCCATGCGCATACAGCGCACCGCGCCTTCGCCGGAAGGGGCCACCATGTCATGGCCATCGGAGGTCAGGCCATAGCCCACGATCTCGCCATAGATCTTGGCGCCGCGCGCCTTGGCGCGTTCCAAGTCTTCCAGCACGAGAACACCGGCGCCGCCGGCGATCACGAAACCATCGCGATTCTTGTCATAGGCGCGCGAGGCGACGGCCGGCCGATCGTTATAGGCGGCGGCCATGGCGCCCATGGCATCGAACAGGACGGAGAGGGTCCAGTCGAGTTCCTCGCAGCCGCCAGCGAACATGACATCCTGCTTGCCGTAGCGAATCATCTCATAGGCATTGCCGATGCAATGGTTGGAGGTCGCGCAGGCCGAGGAGATCGAATAATTGACGCCCTTGATCTTGAACCAGGTGGCGAGCGTCGCCGAGGCGGTCGAGGACATGGCCTTGGGCACGGCGAAAGGTCCGACTTTTTTCGGTCCCTTGTCGCGCGTGATATCAGCGGATTCGACGATCGTGCGGGTCGAGGGGCCGCCCGAACCCATGATGATGCCGGTGCGCGGATTTGAGACGTCCGAAGGCTCGAGACCAGCGTCGAGGATGGCCTGATCCATTGCGACATGATTCCAGGCGGTGCCGCCGGCATGGAAACGCATCGCCCGGCGATCGAGCATGGCGCTCGGATCGAGCGTCGGGGCGCCATGAACCTGGCTGCGAAAGCCGAGTTCGGCATAGCGCTCGGCCCGCACGATACCCGATTTCGCCTCCCGCAAGGAGGCAAGCACTTCCTGGCTCGTGTTGCCGATAGAGGACACGATCCCCATTCCGGTCACGACGACGCGCCTCATTCGGTGTCTCCCATACCATCGCGCAAGGGTCCGGCGAACCGGAACGGCTTGCTCTTATCGCATCGTTCGCGTGGAAACCAATAAGTTGTTTGGGGGATCAGGCGGGAGCCGCCGCGGGCTCGGCGCGGAAGAGGCCGACTTTCAGATCCTTCGCCTCGTAAATGCGCGTCCCATCGGCTTCGAGCCAGCCGTCGGCAATGCCCAGCACCAGCTTGGTCTTGAAGACGCGCTTCAAATCGACGCCATAAATAACCCGCTTGACCGAGGGCAGGACCTGATCGGAGAATTTCACCTCACCGACGCCGAGCGCCCGCCCGCGCCCCGGCAGGCCCAGCCAGCCGAGATAAAAGCCGAGCAATTGCCACAGGGCATCGAGACCGAGGCAGCCCGGCATGACGGGATCGTTCTTGAAATGGCAATCGAAGAACCAGAGGTCCGGCCGGATCGCGAATTCGGCGCGAATAACGCCCTTGCCGTTCGCGCCGCCTTCCTCGGAGATCGTAGCGATCCTGTCGAACATCAGCATGGGCGGCAGCGGCAATTGCGGATTGCCGGGCCCGAACAATTCGCCTCGCGCGCAGGCGAGCAGATCCTCATATTCGAAACTGGAGCGCCGCTCGCTGGTATTCTCGCCCATTATCAACCAATTCTTTCACGCGAAAACGTCGAGCCGGCTGACATCCAGGCCTCGCGTGAAGCCGGCAGCCGACGCACCCGTCCAGTTTGAAGGGAGAACAGACCGTTCCGCCGGTCATGCCCTCGTGATCCGGAGCCCCGAGCCCAGTGCTGGAACCCTGAAATCCCGGAGTTCCAAGCCTATTGCCATTTATTCGAGAAAGCTGGCCGCGGAGGGACGGACCGGGACAGATTTTGGGCCTTCTAACACAGCATTTGCGAGGCTGAAAGCGCCCGCCGGGGGCTAACAGCCGGTTTTTTCGAACAAAGGATCGTTTCGATCCCACGGGAGGCAATCTTTAAACCATTGGCATTTCCGTTTATCCTCCCCATATCTTCGGCGCGGATGGGCCAAAGGGCGCCTTCCTGGGATGAGACCATGTCGTTACGCCAAAAATTCTTGAATATCCTGCTCGCCGGCCTTCTGGCTTTCGGTCTTGCCGGGGAGGCTTATGCGCGCGCGGGCGGCGGTGGCTCGTTCGGTAGCCGTGGCGGCCGGACGTTTTCCGCTCCCTCAATGACACAGACGGCGCCGCGCGGCGCCTCGCCCTTCGAGCGTTCGATGACCTCGCCCAACCAGGGTATTTTCCGCCCCGGCATGGGTGCGGGTATGGGCGCGCGGCCGGGCTTCTTCTCTGGGGGCTTCGGTCGTGGCTTGCTCGGCGGTTTCCTGGGCGCCGGACTGTTCGGACTTTTGTTCGGGCACGGACTGTTCGGTGGTCTCGGCTCCGGCATGTCCTTCCTCGGGCTGCTGGTCCAGATCGGCCTTTTGTTCCTCTTGTTCAAACTCGTCATGGGGTTTCTGCGCAACCGGCAGCAGCCCGCCTACCAGGGGGCGGACCAGGGCGGTCAGGCCCCGGGCAATCAGCCGCAGGGCGGCAATTTCGGCTTTGGCGGCGGCCCAGGGCCGGGACGAGCCGGCGTCAACGATCAGCCCTTGCCCATCGAGACGGCTGATTACACTGCCTTCGAACAGAAGCTCGCCGCCATCCAGTCCTCCTTCAGCAATGAGGACCTCAATGGTCTGCGGCTCCTGACGACGCCGGAAATGGCCTCTTATTTTGCCGAGGAAATCGCTGGCAACGCGACCAAGGGGTTCGTCAACAAGATCAGCGACGTTAAACTCTTGCAGGGTGATGTCGCTGAAGCTTGGCGCGAAGCCAATGGCGAATATGCCACGGTGGCGATGCGCTTCTCCCTCACCGACCGGATGATCGAGCGCGCGAGCGGCCGTATCGTTTCGGGGGGAACCCCGGAGCAGGTGACTGAAATCTGGACCTTCTTCCGGCCGCTCGGCGCAACGCCGGCCGATTGGAAGCTGGCGGCGATCCAGCAGCAGGGCTGAACCGGCTCGACGGATTAGAATATAGGATCGTGAATCAATCGGCCCCGGGCAGGGAACTGTCCGGGGCCGATGTTTTTGAAGGCTTCTCGATCGCGTGGGCTTTCGCTACGCCTGCCGCATTAAATCAAAGAGGAGCTGTCTTGCTTTCTTACCTAAAAAGAAGGGCGGTTCCGAGGAACCGCCCTTCTTTTCTTTTCTCTTTACTTCAATTCGGGAGGAAGCCCACGGCGACGGAGACCAGGAGCACAATGCCCAGCAGGAAACGATAGATCACAAAAGGCCAGGCTGAATAACGTTCCAGAATATGCATCAGACTCCAGATGGCGACGAAGGCGGACAGTGAGGCGACGATCAGCCCGACGGCCAGCATCGACCATCCCTGCGCATCGAGATGCGCCTTGTGCAATTCCCATAATTCCTTGAAGCCCGCGGCGGCGATGGCCGGCAGGCCGAGCAGGAAGGAGAAGCGCGCTGCTTCCTCGCGCTTGAGGTCCCGGAACAGAGCCGCCGTCAAGGTTGAGCCGGAGCGGGACACGCCGGGGATCAAAGCGCCCACCTGGGCACAGCCCACGATCAAGGCATCCTTCAACGTCACCTGATCGAGCGTGCGCTTGTGCCGCGCGTAATATTCAGCGACCGCCAGGAGAGCACCCATGACGACACAGGAGAGACCAATGACGGTCAGGGTCCGGAGCGGCGAGTTGCACGCGTTGAGAAAGGGCGACAGCAGAACGCCCGCGACCATGATCGGCACCGTCGCGAGCACGATCCAAACCGCGAAACGGAAATTCCAATCCCTGAAATCGCGCCGCCGCACGGCACCGATCGAGCCGAACAGAAGGCCGCGGACGTCGGACCAGAAATAGCTGATCACAGCGGCCAATGCCGCGAGCTGCATAGCGGCGGAAAAGGCGGAACCGGGGTCTTGCCAGCCAAGAAGAGCGGGGACGATTCGCATATGCGCCGTCGAGGAGATCGGCAAAAGCTCGGTCAATCCTTGAACGACACCGAGAAAAGCCACTTTCGCATAGCCGAGCGCGACGAATCCCGTATCGAGCCCTTGAGTACAGGCGCTTGCCATATCGATTGTCCTAAACGGGTGGGAAAAGGCGGGGAAGCTTTCGCACCTATTGTCCCGCCTTCTTCCGTCAAGGTCAACGGAAGCTGGAACGGGACGGCTGCTTGCGATCCTTGTAGCAAGAATAAAAGGCATTTTTTTGAGAAAAGATGCGGATCGGCAACATATTCATACCAAAGGTCGTAAAGAACGACCTTTGGTTCCTTTCTTGAATTTTCGCTTTTTCAAAGTGATAGCGAAAATTCAAGAGCGGTCCAACGATCATTTATTATGACCGCTGGTATCACATAACGAGAAGGGCCCGGGGCGTTTTTCGCCTCGGGCCCTTTAAAATAAAGAAAAATGTGTATGAAAATCAGGCTTTGGGTCCGCCCCGCGAGACGCCCACCTTGGCCGGCCGCAGAACCCGCTCGCCGATGACATAGCCATCTTCAACGACCTGCTTGACCGTGCCGCTGACGACGCTTTCATCGGGAATTTCGAACAGGGCTTCATGCAGGTTGGGATCGAACTTATTGCCCAAAGGCTCGATCTTCTTGACGCCATATTTGGCGAGGCGGGAGAGAAAATCCCGCTCGGTCAGTTCGATACCTTCGACGAAGGTTTTCAGAGGGCCGTCCACTGCCTGTTTCGCTTCGGCTGGCAAGCTTTCAATCGCCCGATGCAGATTATCGGCGAAGGTCAGCATGTCGCGCGCGAAGGAGGTCACGCCGTAAAGCTTGGCATCGGCCACTTCCTTTTCGGAACGGCGGCGCAGATTCTCCATGTCGGCATAAGTGCGCAGGACTTTGTCCTTCAGCCCGGCGTTTTCAAGCTGCAGGTTTTCGAGAACGACAAAGGGATCGGGCTCACCTGCGGGCGCCTGTGCGCCGGGATCGTTGAACACCGAAGCTACCTCCTCGGTCGTGTGATCATCATCCGGCCGTCCGGAAGTGCCCTGATTATTGGTCGAATCTGTCATGTTCTCTCTTCGAGATTGAAAAACTCTTCTCGGATATCTGTTTACCGGGCGCAAAAATCAAGCACTGGAGCGCTCAAGGTGCGGTTTATAACATCGCGCTCGTTCAACCGGACGGAAGAACGAGGCTGTAAGTTTTTATAAACGCATCAGACTTTCTTATGACGGCCTTTAGATCATTGAGCCGCGGCCTGAAAAATCTGCTGGAAAGTGCTGAGTTCCGCACTATTCAGATCGGAAACGGCCCAGAACGCGAGCCCTGACGCTGTCCAATGAAGCAGATGATAGCCTTCGCGCGTCGTGAACGAGGGGGCCGTCGCAGGCGGGGCGGAGCCTTCGGTTGGCCAGATGAAAAGATTGATGACATGATTGTGGCGCCGAAAGATCAGGGCCGCGACAATTCTATCCATGACATAATCGATGCGGCCGCCGACGAGTGGAAAACCTTGTGACGATAAATCCTCGACGGGCGGAGCGAAATCGAGCTTGCCGGTAAACCAGGGTTTGACGGTATGCTGGTCTGACGTGGCTACATCGGTCAGATGGTCGGCAAGCAGTGAACGGACGTGGCTTGCGACGAGCTCTTGCGGCAGACTATCCGTGAATTTCGCCGGCATCAGGAGGAGAAGCAGGCCGAGAGCCAGGACGGCGCTGGACGGCACCAGGCTCCAGCGCCCGATAAAATCCAAGCCCTCGCGCCAGAAGGAGCGCCGTGGCACAAGAGCCGTGGCGGGCAGGCTCTGTCCTTCGGCGGAGCCCTGCTGCTGCTCGATGGCTGCGAGAACGCGGGCCTGCAAAGCCTCCGGCATGGGCCAGCGGACCTCATCGCGGTCCAAAGCCGTGCGAATGTCTTCGAGCTTTTTCACCTGGGCGGCGCAGCCTTTACATTGGGTGAGATGAGACTCGCAGCTCGCGGCATGGATGGCGTCCATCTGACCATCCACATAGGCGTGCAGCGGCAAAACCCATTCGGCGCAGGGAGGGGGATTGGATCGGGTCTCCAGCTTGTTCATGGCCGATCCATTTCTTGGTCGCGCCAATGATCGGCAAAAACCTTGCGCGCCCGCGCGAGGCGCGACATGACGGTGCCGATGGGCAGATCAATTGTCAGGGCGATTTCGTGGTAGGATAAGTCCTCGAGTTCGCGCAGGATGAGAATCTCTCGGAAGGGCTCGGGCAAGGCATCGAGGATCAACCGGATCCGCTCCGCTTCAGTCCTTTGCAACAATGCGGTTTCCGGTGTCTCGCACTCGATCGCGAGGTCGGCTGGATCAAACCTATCCTCTTCTTCGCTCATAATCTCCTGGGAAAAGCTCCGGCGTTGATCGGTCGAGGGCTCGCGCCGTCCCTTGGTGCGCCAATCATTGTGACAATTGCGGACGATGGTGAGGAGCCAGGCTTTGGGGCTGTCGCCCCGAAATTTATCGAAACCATTCAAGGCGCGCAGGACGGAATCCTGCACGATATCTTGCGCGGCATCGGCGTCACGGCTCAGAAAACGTGCGAGATTATGGGCGGCGTCGAGATGCGGCAGAATGATCTGCTGAAAGCGGATCAAGGTTGCCCCGTCCAATCGAGCATTGCATTGGGCGTTGTCTTTCGCTGACGAGAGAGACAGAGACGCGAGGGCGCGGCGCAACGCCAGAACACGCGAGAAGAGGGACGGCAAGAAAGAGCCGGTCCCTTCCGCGTAACCAGCGACCATCCAAAAGGGGTCGGGACGGGGCCAGGATTGCATGGAGACACTCATCATGCGCGCCTCTGTGATTGAGAAAGGGACATCGCGCTTGACCCATACGTCATCCAACATGGTGTATGGGCCAAGAACCATTGTATGAACCAAGAATCAGCGCGTTTCGACGACGATCTTTCCAGTCATATGCGGATGCAGCGAGCAGAAGAAATCATAAACACCGTCCTTATCGAAGGTGAAGGAGAATGTATCATCGCTGTCGAGCACTTTCGAGCGGAACAGATGTTTCGTCTCGACAACCGTATGGGGAATGTCGTCGTGGTTGACGAAGGTCACTGTCGTGCCGGGTGTCACCGTGACCGTGGCGGGCGTAAAGGTGAAATTATCGATAACGACAGTCACCGCCTGGTTTGCAGCGGCATCCTTGACCGGGTCTTTGGTCGTATCTGGGGCTGCGATCGCCGTTAAGCCGGGCATTGTCATCGCAAAGGCCAAGGCTAGGGCGGGTAAAAGAAGGCGGGCGCGAGAGAATGAAAGCGTCGTCATGGCCAAGTCTCCAAATCATTCCGACTTTAACCAGCCAGGGGGCGATCGATGATGGCGAGAGGCTCACCACCGTGAATGACATCGATTGTGGCGATGCCGAGATATTTGCGCAAATCGCCTGGCGGGACTTTCATCGGGCCGGGTGAGGGCGCAGTGCCCGGCACCGGCTGCGGAAAGGCGGTCGAACGTGCGGTGTGGAAGGCAACATGGCCCTCGACCTTCTGCATGATCTGATGAATATGACCGTTGAGCACCGTCACCGAGCCAAAACGTTTGAGCGTTTCCAGCGCCTTGGCGCCGTCTTCCGTGCCCCAGCCCCATTCGGCATAGACAGTCCAGAGGGGAATATGGGCAAAGACCACAATCGGCGTGCTGGACGAGAGCAGCGCGACATCGGCCGCGAGCCAGGCGAGTTGTTCGGCTCCAAGGTTGCCGAGGCCGCCGGCCTTCAGATCGGTGACATTGACGAGGGCAATATAATGGATGCCTTTCTGGTCGAAACTATACCAGCCGGCGCCCAGGGCCTTGACGAGCGGTCCGCGACCATACCGATCGAGATAGGCTTTGCCTTGACTGTCATCGAGCAGATCATGTTCGCCTGGCACGGTGAAGATGGGGAGGCCGGCTTCCTTAAGGATCTGATCGGCGTCGTCGAATTCCTTGTCTTTCGACAAATGCGTGATATCGCCCGTATGGATCATGAAGGCCGGTTTATGGGGTAATGCCTTGATCTGGTCGATGGCCTCGCGCAGGGTCGCCAAAGCGTTCGGATTTGCTGGCTTGTCGAATCCGATATGACTATCGCTGATCTGAATGAAGGTGAAAGGCTCAACCTTTTGCTCGGCGGCGAAAGCCTTGTCGAGCTTCATGCTATGCGGCAGCCCCCCGCTCAAGGACCATAGAACGCCAGTGCCCGCCCATTTCATGCAATTCAGGAAGCCACGGCGGTCAAGGCCCTGTTTTTCCTGATGGACTTCATCCTTATCCTCACGCGAGCTCTGCTGAGCTAAATCCATTTCACCGACATTGGGCATGATCTTTCCCGTCCTGTTTCGATTCCGCGACCCATGCAACGTGCTGCATGCTCATCCAGACTGGTTGGGAGATCGATTTATTCCGCGCCTCGTGTAAAAAATTGCGGGCAGGGGAGCGGGGTGAAAATCAAAGAAAAAGGGGCGATCCAAGGGGACCAATTGCCTCATCAAAACATCTGTTCATATTGATTTCATTCAGATTTGTTTTTCTGTATGCCAGAGGAGGCCCTTGGAATAGCCAGATCAAATGTGACGGTGTGCTCAATCAAACGATGTTGGTGTGCCAATCGGTGTGCGGCCCGGATAGCTGGTGAAAGTTTTGCTGAGTATCATAATATGGGACCAAGCAACATCAGAGCTCCTAGATCCTCTCGATGTAGATCAATGCTCTCGCCAGATTTTGTCCCATATTGAAAACCCTCAAGGCATTTTGGATAGCCATCCTCGAGCCAGAGAATGAAGCCCATAAGTAACACGCGATTGCCGACCATGACCTCGGCGTCTGGCCAGTCGATCCATCGTTTGGGGAATTGTATGGGTGGGTGAGATCGATCCACCTCGAACGAAGTATAGAAACCATGACCTGTGTTATCCCGCTGCGTGATGCGTACGTTAAGCAAAAGCGTTCGCAGAGCGTCACTGATTTCGGTCTGTGCTTCGCAGATGGAAGCGAATACCGCATGCTCGAGTTTTGTGAACTCTGCCATGCTTAGTCCATCCCATGGTGTCACGCGCCTTGAACAACAAAAGAAGCAACAAGCTAGGATTGGTGCTGAGTAGGGTTTCGTTCACGTTTAACAAGGCTCAGAAAGTTCAAGTTTGGGCAGAAAATAGGAATTCGACAATCGTTTGCCGGTGGGGTTAAGGTGTGACTCTCCGCACTCTCTCCGCGAGCATCAGCGTTAATGAGTCTTCCCGTTCGTGAGTTCCGGGTGCGGGGATATAGGTCGCTCAAATCCATCACCTATCCAATCTCCGGCCTCGATATTTTTGTCGGTGCCAATGGCATCGGCAAGACCAATCTCTATCATGCTCTTGAGCTCATTCGTTCTGCCGCAGCGAATACTTTGGCTCGTGATCTGGTCAAAGAAGGCGGTCTTCAATCCGCATTATGGGCGGGGCCTCGCCATCGGTCGGAGCCAGCACGTATCCGCCTCGCCGTCGGTCTCTCTGATCCAGCGCGCCAGCGTTCTGGCGCAATTATCTATCGCTACGAGGTTGCGGTCGGATTTCCGCCGCCAACCTCGGCGGCCTTTCTAGCCGAGCCGCAGGTCAAGGAGGAAATTCTCACCTATCGGAGGGGAGCCAAGCCATTACGCTTGATTGATCGGAACGGCTCCTCCGTCATGGCGCGAGGTGAGGATGGCCGCCCGCTCCAGATCGATATAGACCTTCTTCCGTCAGAAACGGTGCTGGGGCGCTTGGAAGACCCTTCGCGGTACCCTGAGATGGACGCTTTGCGGCGGACGTTTCTGCAATGGCGGTTTTACCACGGCATCAGAACTGACGTGGCATCGCCGCTCCGCCAGCCATGCGCGGCTGTGGCAACGCCCTCGCTTGCATCAGATGGCTCTGATCTCGCCGCTGTCTTCGCAACCTTGGCTCATATTCGCCAGGATACCGCGGATCTCGACGCGGCTGTCGATCAAGCTTTCCCTGGTGCCAGATTAATTGTCCCTCATCCCGATCGGATGGCGCGTTTCGGCATGACGTTCCCCGAGTTCCCGCAACGGGTCTTTGAAGCCAACGAGCTTTCTGATGGAACTCTTCGGTTTCTCGCTCTCGCGGGCGCATTGCTCGCCTATCGATTACCGCCGTTCATCGCTCTGAACGAACCGGAGGCCAGCCTCCATCCCGATCTCATGCAACCTCTCGCCCGGCTTATCGTCCAAGCCGCGGAACGCACGCAAGTCTGGCTGGTTACCCATTCCACCCGCCTTGCTGATGCCATTGCCGCCACTGGCGCGGGTAAGGTGCGCTCGGTGATGAGACAGGACGGAGCGACCCAGATCGAGGGGTTAAAAGGCTGGGGTACGTTCGAGGACGAGGATGAGGATGAGTAAGCCAGCCACCGACTATAAAGTGGACACTGCGTAAGTCTGCTGCGAGTCGAGATGGGACGTTAAGCGATCATTTCGCAGAAAACGGCAGGGTGCAGGCAGTTCGCATTCCTGTGTCCCGTTCCGACCGGCGATATGCCGATCGGATTTCCAGCCTTCTCAGGACCTCGAAACTTCGATCGTTCACTCTTTCACGCAACGATGAATGCCAATGCTCTGGCTTCCATGTGTTTTGGCCCGCATGCATTCCGTGCTGTGAATGGCTTCCGCAGCAAAGGTCTTTCCTGCAGCCATCGTAAGCACCCGGACTCACTGTGTGACAGATTTCGGACGTTCCAATGACGGCCGAGAATGTCCGATAGGCGAAAAGCAGGCCCTCAAAATTGATATATTTGTCAATGTTACCCAGGGAGGGAACGCATATTCAAATGCCGATAGGGGTGCGAGCCTCCAGAATCGGCGCGATCCCGTTGGAGGCAATGCCAGTAGCAACGGCATGGTCAAGCCGTGATGCGTTCTTCTTCATCATTGGGCTCGCGCAGGACATAGCCACGCCCCCAGACGGTTTCGATATAATTGCGGCCCTGGCTCGCATTGGCGAGTTTCTTGCGGAGTTTGCAGATGAAGACGTCGATGATCTTCAGTTCAGGCTCGTCCATGCCGCCATAGAGATGATTGAGGAACATTTCCTTGGTCAGGGTCGTCCCCTTGCGCAAGGAAAGCAATTCCAGCATCTGATATTCCTTACCGGTCAGATGTACTCTGGCGCCGCAGATCTCGACGGTTTTTTGATCCAAATTGACGATCAGATCGCCGGTCATGATGACCGATTGCGCATGGCCCTTCGAACGCCGCACGATTGCGTGAATCCGGGCCACCAACTCATCCTTATGGAAAGGTTTGGTCAGATAATCATCCGCGCCGAAGCCCAACCCCTTGACTTTGTCCTCAATGCCGGCAAGGCCCGAAAGGATCAGAATCGGGGTCTTGACTTTGGCAACGCGCAAAGTGCGCAGAACCTCGTAACCGGACATATCGGGAAGGTTCAGATCCAAAAGGATGATATCGTAATCATAGAGCTTGCCGAGATCGATCCCTTCCTCACCGAGATCGGTCGTATAGACATTGAAATTTTCCGATTTCAACATCAATTCGACGCTCTGAGCGGTCGCGCTGTCGTCTTCAATCAATAATACGCGCATGTGCGGTCCCCATTGCCTATTGGTCGCCCGGCCGACGCGTCCGTTGCAAACTTTTGCCCTTGACGCTGCCCTGGCCTGCGGCGCCGACCGCAAAGCGAAAGGGCATCATTGCTATGAATTTCGTAACCTTAACGTCGAATGGTTAACAAAACCATTCCTGCCTTGAGTCACAAAAATGCGTGCGCGTCAAAGACAATTGATGTCTGTGAACACAGGTGCCTCTGTTTTCTTCTACCAGATGAAGCTTGCGTGATGATGGAATGGCTTGGAAACCATTAACCAAAGCCGGATGAGCGAGGGGGAATGAATAAAAAGGCGCCTCGATGGGCGCCTTCAAGGAACTTCCAGGATGTGAATGCAAGAAAGCTCAATTGAGATCGGAGCCGAGGCGTGTGCGGCGCGAACAGGCTCCGTCGTTCGGATCAGTCGCCTAATTTGGCGAGCAGAGTGTCGGATACTTCGAAATTGGCATAAACATTCTGCACGTCGTCGTTTTCCTCGAGCAGATTGACGAGGCGCAAAATTTTCTCGCCTGCTTCGTCGTCGACGGCGATGGCATTCTGGGCCTTCCAGATCAGGGATGCCTTGCGCGGTTCCCCGAATTTGGTTTCCAGTGCTTGCGCCACATCGCGCAAACTTTCCAACGAGGTGATGATTTCGTGGGTTTCCTCGTTGGACTGGACGTCTTCCGCGCCGGCTTCGATCGCCGCCTCAAGCATGGCTTCCTCGGACGCGACCGAGGCAGGAAATTCGATGAGGCCGACATGGTCGAACATGAAGGAAACGGCGCCGGTTTCGGCGAGTGACCCACCGGATTTGGTGAAATAGGACCGCACTTCGCCGGCCGTCCGGTTGCGATTATCCGTCAGTGCCTCGACGATAAGGGCGACACCACCCGGCGCATAGCCTTCGTAACGGACCTCATCGTAATTTTCACCATCAGCCGCTGAAGCCTTTTTGATGGCGCGTTCGATATTGTCCTTGGGCATGTTTTCCGCCCGCGCCGCGAGCACGGCGGCGCGCAAGCGGGCGTTCATCGCGGGATCGGGCAGGCCCAGCTTCGCCGCCACGGTAATTTCGCGGGCGAGCTTGGAGAAGAGCTTGGAGCGGATCGCATCCTGCTTGCCCTTCTTGTGCATGATATTTTTGAACTGACTATGACCCGCCATACCTTCCTCTATGCGTCTACGGCATCAAACCAAAGCAGTGTCGGCTTTCATCCCGCGCCCGTTGCGGCGGCCTTTATAAGGCGTCGAAGAACAGAAATAAAGGAAGGGTGAAGGGAGAGAGCCGATCTATTGCCGGGCCGTCTGGCCGAACAGGATCCGCCGCGATTCCTCGTCGTTAACGCTGGGGACCTTGTTGATGTCTTCGGCTTTGGCATAAGCGCGCAAGGTTGCGGGGCGCGTGGCAATGGCGTCGAACCAGCGTTGCAAATGGGGAAAATCGCTGAGTTTCTGGCCTTGTCTCTCGTAGGGGACGATCCAGGGATAGGCGGCCATGTCGGCGATGGAATAATGGTCGCCGGCGAGAAAGGCATGATCGGCCAGTCTTTTGTTCATCACGCCATAGAGCCGGTTGGTCTCGTTGACATAGCGGGTGATGGCATAAGGAATTTTTTCCGGCGCATATTGGCTGAAATGATGGTTCTGCCCGGCCATAGGGCCGAGGCCGCCCATCTGCCAGAATAACCATTCGAGTGTCGCCACCCGGCCGCGGAGATCGGAGCCGATGAATTTGCCCGTCTTCTCGGCGAGATAGAGGAGGATTGCCCCGGATTCGAAGACGGAAACCGGCGCGCCGCCATCGACTGGAGCCTGATCGACGATAGCAGGAATGCGATTATTGGGCGATATGGCGAGAAAGGCCGGCTCGAATTGCTCGCCTTTGCCGATATTGACCGGATGGATGCGATAAGGAAGCTCCGCTTCCTCGAGGAACAGCGTGATCTTATGCCCGTTCGGGGTGGTCCAATAATAAAGATCGATCATCGTGTCGTCTCCGCATCGCATGGGCGCGCGTTTCGAGGGATATGACTTCGAAGGATATGACATTGTCAAACACACGAGCCTTTTCAAGGAAGTGCACTTCCTTGAAAAGGCTCGTGGCAAGAAGCCTCAGGAAAGATGGGGCCTGGCGACCGCAAGGGTCGCCAGATCTCACGCGGCGGCGGGGGCGGGCAGGGCGAGAGAAGCCTCGATCCGCGCCACGCCGGCCTTGACGGCGGCCTGCACTTTCTCGAAGGCACGAACTTCGATCTGGCGCACGCGCTCGCGTGAAATGTCGAACTCGTCCGACAAAGCCTCCAGAGTGACCGGATCATCGGCCAGACGGCGGGCCTCGAAAATCCGCCGCTCGCGCGGATTCAGGACATCGAGCGCCTGCCGCAGGGCGCCAAGACGATTGGCGCTTTCTTCCTGATCGGCAAGGACATGTTCCTGATTGGCCTGATCGTCGACCAGCCAATCCTGCCACTCGCCTTCCCCTTCCTCGCGCAGAGGCGCGTTCAGGGAGGCATCGCCGGACATGCGGCGGTTCATGTCGATCACTTCCTGTCCCGTGACGCCGAGACGCGTGGCGATCAACGCGACCTGATCCGGGCGCAGATCACCTTCGTCCAAAGCCGAGATCTGGCTCTTGGCCTTGCGCAGGTTGAAGAAGAGTTTCTTCTGGCTCGCGGTCGTGCCCATTTTGACGAGTGACCAGGAACGCAAAATATACTCTTGAATCGAGGCGCGGATCCACCACATGGCATAAGTCGCCAGACGGAAACCTTTATCGGGTTCGAACCGCTTGACGGCCTGCATGAGGCCGACGTTACCCTCGGAAACAACCTCGCCGATGGGGAGGCCATAGCCGCGATAGCCCATGGCGATCTTGGCGACGAGACGCAGATGCGAGGTGACGAGCCGCTGGGCGGCATCAGGGTCTTCATGCTCCCGCCAGCGCTTGGCGAGCATATATTCTTCCTGCGGCTCCAGCATGGGGAAGCGGCGGATTTCGTTCAGGTAGCGGGTGAGACCACTCTCGCCCGAAATCATCGGCAATGCGGTAGCCATGGTCAATCTCCTTTCGAATCCCCACTTCAGTGGCGGATTCAGGCGTGATCACTCTTGAGAGTCGATCACGCGGCTCGTTCATGTGGGAAGCCCGGAGCGCAATCGCAAGGGTGGACGCTGAGGCTTTGTTGAATGGACAATGGAACAGAAGTGAAAAGGTTCAACCGAAAGCGGTGCTGAAAGGCGAGGAATGTTCACATTTCTGTTACGCCAGACGGTTTCGGGCACAAAAACTGGCATTTGCGGAGAGCGAACACCATTTTCCATTCCCCTGATTGTTTTCCATTCCCGGAATGAATGGGTGGATCTGTTCGGTTCGGGGCCGGCAAGTCCAAGAAGGCAACAAAGGGAGAATGGAGAATGATGTTTCGAGGTCCCATCGTTCTGTAATCAGCCTGTTGTGGTCAAGACCAAACAAGATAAAATCTCAGAAGGCTTGACCGACGCTTGGTTTATAGCATGAACCCCTTGAAAAAAGAAGAAAATAATCATGAAGGATTGTTCATGTCCGATCTCGAAAAGAATATGGACTTCCTATGCGGGGAAGGACTTCCAGCATAATTTTCCATGAATTTTCTTTAATGATCATTGTTTTTCATTATAGCACCACCAAGCTTGCCCGGACATGAACGGGAGATGTCATTGTCGTCAGGGCCAAGCTAATGCGATGAGTGAAATGTGAGGCCGCAGCGAAATGTGGCCAGGTCCTCCCAAGGTTTCCCCGTTGATGTGTCGAAGCCAAATCGGCAGGGAAACCATGGTCACAGAGCCTCTCAGTGAAGGCTGATCCCTCGCGGCGTGAGTGAACTACTCTCCGCTGCGCAAGGTGTTGAGGAGTGCCGCCAGATCGGCGGGCAGGGCGCTTTCGAAAAGCATTTCCTCGCCGGTGATCGGATGTTCGAAACCGAGCTGTGCGGCGTGCAGCGCTTGCCGGCCGAGTTGGCGCAAGGCCTCTTGGGCGGGAGGGGACAGGATGGCGCTTTTGCTCTTGAACCCCTTCCCATAAAGAGGATCGCCCAGAAGCGGATGGCCGATATGGGCCATGTGGACGCGGATCTGATGCGTACGGCCTGTCTCCAATTGGCAGGCAATGAGGCTCGCCACTGGCTTGCCCTTCCGCTGAAAAACCTCCAGGACCTCCCAATGGGTGACGGCGTGACGGCCGACATCTTCTGAGACCACCGCCTGTCTCTCGCGATCTTGCGCGTGGCGGCCCAAAGCGGCCTCGATCCGCCCGCTCTGGCGCGCAGGAACGCCCCAAACGAAAGCCAGATATTCACGCACCAGATGCAGGTTCTGGCCATGATCGGCGAATAGGCGCGCCAGGCCCTGATGCACCGCGTCGGTCTTGGCCGCGACGAGGAGGCCGGATGTGTCCTTGTCGAGCCGATGGACGATGCCAGGCCGTTTGACGCCGCCGATCCCCGACAGGCTTTCGCCGCAATGGGCCATGAGCGCATTGACCAGCGTGCCTTGCGCATGGCCGGCCGCAGGATGCACCACGAGCCCTGCTGGCTTATCGAGTACGACGAGGCCCGCGTCTTCGTAAACGATGTTGAGGGGGAGATCCTGCGCGACCGGCACGGCTTCTTTGGCTGGCGGCACCGCCAATTCGATAATCTGGCCGGCCCGCACGCTGGCGCTTGCCGTCAAGCGCGCCTCGCCATCGACAGAGACATGGCCCTGCTCGATTAGGGTCTTGATGCGCATGCGTGACAGAAAGGCGGCCCCCGTTTCCGTCCGCTCCGCGAGAAAACGGTCGAGCCTCTGGCCGGCTTCCTCCGCTCCCACCACGCAGCGGATCAATAGAGCTTCATCCGTGGGCGGCGTTGGCGTCGTCTCAACCAATCTGCATTCCTTTCAGTCGATGCGGTTGGGCTTTGGGGGCAAATCGCGACATGGTCACGGAAAAGCCCTTCTGTCTGTTTTATCCAATGGTTTACACTGTTGGGGATTGATTATCCCCTTTGCCATTCCTCAACGGTTTCATTCAGCCTCTCCATGTCGATACTCTCCACTTATTGGCGCGTCCTCCAGTTTCTCGGTGGCGAGAGACGTTTGGCACTCATTCTCGCTTTCGCCAATCTCGCTTTGGCGGCGGCGCAATTCGCCGAGCCGGTCCTGTTCGGCCGTATCATCGATCGCCTGAGCAGCACCGAGGGCGCCGGTCGATTTCCGACTTTTCAGGAATTGCTGCCGCTGATTGGCGCCTGGGTCGGTTTCGGCCTGTTTTCAATCCTGGCGGCGGTTTTGGTCGCGCTTCACTCCGACCGTTTGGCGCACCGACGCCGTATGGCCGTGACCGGCCTCTATTTCGAGCATGTGCTGAACCTGCCGCTGAGTTTTCACGCGTCCGTCCATTCGGGGCGCCTGTTGAAAACCATGCTCGATGGTTCGAGCGGCATGTTCGGCCTGTGGCTCTCCTTTTTTCGGGAAAATTGCGCCTCGCTGGCCGCACTGGTTTTTCTGCTGCCGCTCTCGCTCTTCCTGAATTGGCGGCTCGGCTCGCTGCTCATCGTGCTGCTCGTGCTATTTGGCTGCCTGATCGCTTTCGTGCTTCACCGCACGCATGCCTTGCAACAATCGGTCGAGCAATACAATAGTTCGCTGGCCGAACAGGCCTCCGACGCGCTCGGCAATATTTCGGTGATCCAGAGCTTCACCCGCATCGAGCTTGAAGCCAATGCCTTGCGGCAAATCATCGATCACGTGCTTGCGGCGCAAATGCCGGTCTTGAACTGGTGGGCTGTCGCCGCTGTTGGCGCCAGAGCCTCCGCCACCCTGGCCCTGCTGGGTATTTTCCTGCTCGGCACCTGGCTCAATCTGCGGGGCTTGGCAACGATCGGCCAGATCGTCACTTTCATGAATCTCGCGACCATGCTCATTGCTCGTCTGGAACAGGTGATCGGCTTCTTCAACACATTATTCCTGCAAGCACCGAAGATGCAGGACTTCTTCAAAGTTCTCGATACTGTTCCGCGGGTTGCCGATAGTCCCAAGGCGATCGACCCCAGCCGCCTTCATGGACGCGTGTCATTTGAAAATGTGAGCTTTTCCTACGACGGGCGCAAACCCGCCGTCTCGCACCTTGCCTTCGAGGTAGCCGCCGGCGAAACCGTGGCTTTGGTCGGCGCCACGGGGTCCGGCAAATCGACAACACTTGGCCTTCTCCATCGCGTCTTCGATCCGCAGGAAGGCCGCGTCACGATCGATGGCTTGGATATTCGCACCATGAGCCTTCAGGGCCTGCGCCGGAATATTGGGGTCGTCTTTCAGGAACCGATGCTGTTTGCCCGCTCGATCGAGGAGAATTTGCGGGTCGGCAAGCCGGATGCGACGCCGGCCGAAATAGCCTTGGCTTTGGAGCGCTCGCAAGCGGCGGATTTCGTCGCCCGGCAGGAGAATGGCCTTGCGACCATTGTCGGCGAGCGCGGCCGCTCGCTCTCCGGCGGCGAGCGTCAGCGCCTTGCCATTGCCCGCGCCTTGCTCAAGGACCCGCCCATCATGATCCTTGACGAGGCGACCTCTGCCCTCGACGCCACGACTGAAAGGCAATTGCAGGAGGCTCTCGAAACGGCGACCAAAGGGCGCACGACGTTCATCATCGCGCATCGGCTGGCGACGATTAGAGAGGCGAAACGAATTTTCGTCTTCGACCATGGCCATATTGTCGAAACCGGCAGTTTTGACGAACTCGTCGCACTAGGGGGCCGTTTCGCCACCTTGGCCAAAGCGCAATTCATGGTTGGCGCCCGTCCCGAGGACCCGGAAACGGGCGGCAAGCCGCCAAAACCGTCGCCCTGAGCCTGAGAGGGGCGAAGGTCATCGAGGCTTGCCACTGCTCTTGAATTTTTGAAAAATACAGCAAAACTCCCGGTGAGACCTTTCTTGTGTCTCACCGCTACGGCCGTGCTTGACCCGGTTTTGTCACCGGGAAGGCGGCACCTCTCTTGCATTGATCGAAGGAACGAAAGAACCCAGAATCCATGCATCTCATAGAAGCACGGAAGCTGGAGAAGGAATCGGCGTAATCTTGAACGAGGACACCATGGCGTCAGATGACCCTTCTAAGCCTACCATCACCAAGGCGGATGATCTGACCGTCGGCGGTTGCGCCGGCTCACAGATCGCGGCTAACCAAGGTCTTTACGGCGCTTTCATCATGCGCGCGAAAAAGGTCGATAAGATCGAGCCGCCGCCGCCTGTCGCCGCCCAGCCGGCGCCGCCGAGTGGCGATGTTTATGTGATCTGCGACCGGCGCGATATTCGCGACAGAATGGGCAAGAGCTTCCCGCTCATGCGCCTCTGGGACGATGGCAAATTGCGGCCTTGGGATATTTTCATCTCCCGCTTCGGCAAGCAATATTTCGCCTATGAGAATTCCTGCCCGCATCAGAACGTCCGGCTCGATTGGGAAAAGAACAATTTCTACGAGCCGAATTATCTGAAAGTTCTTATGTGCGGCAAACATGGCGCACAATTCGATCCGGAAACGGGCGTCTGCATTTCCGGCCCCTGCGAGGGCAAGAGATTGACACAAATTCTCTGTTTCCTCGATGGCGATGATGTCTGCATTACGGGTGTAAACATCAATCTCGATGTGGAAGTCGAGGCGACGGTCGCGACTGATCCGAATGCGGATGCCGTGCTCGAGAATAACGGCTTCAAGCTGCAGCAGACGAAGCGCGAATTCTTCAAATAGACGACCGCCCTCTTCAATGGCCCGCATCATCGGGCCGGTTCAATCCGATGATGCAGTGGGCTATTACACCCCTTATCTTTCTCTATCTGTTTAAGAGCATCGCTCTTCCCGCTTCAGATGGAAGAGCGATGTCAGTTCACCTGCTTCATGAGGCGTGCTGGCCAATGCTTGCAGTAGGCCCGGATGATGACAGAGGGGGGAACGCGCATAGACAAAAGAGTCATGATTAAGGAACGGGTGCCGATGGCTTGCGCGATCGGATTGAAGGATAGGACGAGCTTGCTGGCGAGATAGCTGTGACAGCCGGGAATGGCTGGCGGCAATTTTGGATCGATTGCATCAAGACGTTTGAGCACATGGAGAAAAGTCTGCTGTGCGGGCAGTTTCCTCATGAACAAGGCGGCATTGTCGATGAAATAATCGATCAGCAGCCGCCGCGCGAAAAGATCATTGTCGGAGGGGGTCCCGCGCTCATAAATGAGGATGCCATTGAGCTGCGGTGACTTGGAGAAGACATTTTGCCCATGCAGCCGATAGATGGCTATGGCGCGGTCGATCAAGACGCTTCCCATCAAGGACCCGATCCCGCGCAATAGATAAGCGTCGGTGCAGGAACGCAGGTCTTGCAGACGCTTGTTCCCCAGGAAAAGTTGAAGCGCATCGCGACGAAAACAATTGCCGGATGTGGGAGCCCAGGCCCAAGACGTGACGTTTTCAGGCGGCACGAAATGAACATCCGCCTCGAAATCGTCATCGGGGGACGGGAGAGGCCATATGTTTCCGCTGGCATAATCGATACGGCGGAGCAGACATTCCGTCCGTCCCTTTCCGGATCGTATATAGTCACTGATGCCTGTGACCGTGCCGAGAACGAGGCGCTGCCCGACCGATTGCAACATATCGCCCGAGCTGAAACCCACTGGAATACGCAAGGATAAATGCACAAAAATATGTGTGCTGAGGCAATCTGGCAGGAGACAATCATCGGCATCAAGAAAGACGATATATTCGCCTGAACTGGCGGCATAGCCTTCGATGGACGCACTGCTTTGGCCGGAATTCTCCTTGCGCCGGATAATGATCGTATCTGGATAAGTTTCCTCGATCCGTGTCAGAACGTCCGCGCTCTCATCGGCCGAGGCATTGTCAATGATGATACATTCGAAATTTGAATAGGTCTGTTGAAAGACGGATGTAACGGCTTGCCAGAGAAAACGCCCGTAATTGTAATTGACGATGATCACACTGACGAGAGGCAGCTCCGTAAGACGGGGGGCTATCGTCTTGTGCGGCAAGAATTCAGGTTTGTTCATCTTGCTGTCCTTGGTTTGCCCGAAATGAGCACGTGCCTCTGAAAATTGTTTTAATTTGGTTCATGTGTAGCGATCAGGCCATGGAAGAACCTTTGAAGAACATCGCCTTCAAGAGACCAATGCCAGACCAGACGTGAGCTTTGCCATTAAAGTAAGTTTAAGGTGTTTATTGAGATTTACAGGCTAACAAGCTTTTTTAGAAGCTCAACTATTATCCTGGGCAGCTGAATATGAAGGAATAGAGGTTTAGGCAGGCGCGGGGAAAGTGGAATCAGAGATCTATTCGTACTCGATGGTTCGGCTATCCTGGCTTCACGATGAGGATAAAGTAAGGATACAAGTGTCATAAAATGTGATCGCTGATCTTGGCATTTCTCTTTAAATCAAAAACAACAAGCGTCGTGTTTGATTTTAGAAAGTGTCAGATTCGTCCTAAAAAGTGGTATCCAGTTTAAGGTCTGATGCTTCGAGCCATTCGATTCAACCCATTTCTTCTTTATGCGTCGAATTCGGGAGCGATGCGGCCAGTCTTTATCGTCGCCTCAAACTCAAAAGTGGTCTCCACTTTTGAGGTGATGCTCTTGGTTCACACCGCTTTCGAATCCAAATCGGAATATTCGCACGCCGCATCCATTCCTGCATTTTCGTGCGGCCGACAAAGGGTTCCAGCTCGTGGTATCGCTCCATTAGCAGATGGGCAAAACGCGATCGCGCTGCCCAATAAGGCAATCCTGGCTCAGTATCGGGGACATCTACTTTCAGGCAGATCTCGAGAATTCGTTCTGGGACGTCCATGAAGGCGCTATAATGAGCATAGCGCGTCATCAAATCGTCGAGGAACACCCGACAGGTTTTGTCGAAATGTTCATCGATCCGGTTGTGACAGATGAAGCCGTCGAGTGCTGGCCGCTTGTTGAATCCATTCCCGCCATGCAGGCGATAGCCGACGAGTTGCTCATTCAGAATGAGGCTTCCGGTCAAGAAATTAATCGCATGGGCAAGATAATTGTCGGTCGCGATCCGCAAGCCATGGAGGCCGGATGCGTCGCGAATCAGGTCGAGGGCTTCCTTGCGGAAAAACATGGAGGAGGTGGTGGACCAGGGCCAGCCTCCATGGTTAGGGGGAATGTAGCGGACCATTTCCGGCGTCGTGGCCGGCAGATAGATGCCATGTGAGGCGAGTTGCGTTACTGCCGAGTCGGAGATGAGAGCCATGTCCATGGGCAAACGTAGGAAGCTCGCCGATATATTCCCATTACGGGCAATGACCATGCGTTCGCCAACGATCTGCATGGCATCGCAACAGGAAAAGCCGACCGCCCGGCGCGATGACATATGAACCGAAAGATGATGAGCGACGCATTCTGGAAAGAGAATGTCGTCGGCATCCAAAAATAAGATGTAATCGCCTTTGGCCCGGGCGAGGCCAGCAAGGGCAGCAGCGGATTGACCGGAATTGATGTTCAACTTGAGAATCTGTAAATCCGGCCAATCGTGCTGGGCTTGATCAAGGATCTCATGGCTGTCGTCCGTCGAGGCATCATCGACAATGATACATTCCTTATGCAAATAGGTTTGCCTTTGCGCGGACGCAATGGCATCTCGGAGAAAGCGTCCGTAATTGTAGTTCAGAATGATAAGGGAGACGAGTGGCGGTTGTAGCTGGAAACTCATCGTGCACGCACACCATCAACACAACGGATCAGTATCCAAACATTGATCTTATTCGATCCATCAGGGTCGGTTTCGTATCCACTATCCCGCGCAGATTCTTGGAATATTGCGTCACCTTATGGTCGATACCCTTGCTGATCTGATCGCTTGTGAGTTCGATGATCTTTCTGTTTTTCTTCAAGGATTTGAGAGCCAGATCGGCGTTGCTCGACGTGTAGGTGTCAACCTTTTCGAAATCCATGGATCCTTCGAGCCTTGCGGGCACGCCGCAGCCAGGACAGAAATGGGCGACCTGATCCTTGAAATCCGAAACGGAGCGCCGCCACCATCCAGGCACCGGCTCGATCCCATGATCGGTGCCGCGCGCAAGATCGAAGGAGGCGGCGACTTCACAAAAATAGGCGCGTAATTGTCCGTTGTTCTGCACGATGCTCGCCGACCAATCCTGGTTGACGTCGCAATGAGCGATACGCTCCCACATGTCTTCTTCGTCGAACAGGTCTTTGCCCGCGGTCAAAAGCGGTGAATGCGACGAATGACCCTCGTGATACCAACCGAGATCCTTAAGGTCCGCCAGGGATTTGATCCCGCGCTCGACCCCATGCGGATTGAGGTTGAAGATGCCAAAAACTTCCTTGGCAAGTTCGCTATGTTTGAAAACATTGTTCGTCCAAAGACCGCGCTGTTCCTTGCGCGGCAATTCCTCGACGAAAATCTCACAGATTTCGGTAAAGTTGCGGTGCATGACTGGATTGCCACCGATGATGGCGACAATGCCCGGATAATCCGCGAGACTGCGCACGGCTAGCCGAAAATTTTCCAGCGTCATTTCCCAATGCATATCCTGATTTTCGAGGAGCCGCGTGCAATTGGAACAGGCCAGATCGCATTTATTCGTAATGTCGATGCAGATGATCTTCATCTCGTAAGGACTGCGCATCTGGCTGAGGGCTCGTTCGCGCAAATCGTCGACGGGTAAAGAGTGAGTCATCCTGTGCTCCTGCGGAACATCCAAATTATGTGGGAATATATCCCACATAATTTGGATGCGGGCAAGGGCCGCGAAAAAATATGCATACGAGACCGCCTTACGCGGGAGCGATGGTGTCAGGAATTGGGTTGAGATCGATGTCGAGGATATCGAAACCACACAGGACTTCGTGCCGCTCGAACCCTTCGCGGCTGTGACATGCGGACATTGAGACTAGAATAGAACCCAAAAGTGGCTCCGCCTTTTGGGTTCTATTCTAGGAGAGCATCAGTTCCTCTTCCAAGAAGGCTTTGACCTCTTCTCCCTCGATCTTTTTCTCGATGAAACAATGCCCGATCGCGCGGGCGAGAATGAAGGTGAGAGTCCCCCGCTCGACTTTCTTGTCCTGATACATGGCCGCAAGAATAGCCGTGGCATCCGCGTCGAAATCTTTGATGTCGCGAATACGTGTCGGCAGACCCACCATGCGCAAGTGATTGTCCACGCGCGCGGCATCCTCGGGGGAACAATGACCGCGCTTGACTGAAAAGCGAAAGGCGCAAGCCATGCCAATCGCGACGCCTTCGCCATGGACGAGACGCGCATTGTCGAAATGCGTCAGGGCCTCGAAAGCATGCCCGAATGTATGACCGAGATTGAGCAGAGCCCGTTCCCCGGTTTCCAATTCATCCCGTTTGACGATGGCCGCCTTGGCTCTGCAACTTGTTGCAATGGCATGCACACGATCCGCTCCCCCCTGGAAGACGTTTGGCCAATGCATGTCGAGCCAGAAGAAGAAATCGGGATCGTTGATCAGGCCATATTTGACCACTTCCGCATAGCCCGCTCGGAACTCACGTTTCGGCAGGGTTTCAAGCGCGGTCGTATCGGCGAGAACCAGCGAGGGCTGATGAAAGGCCCCGACCAGATTCTTGCCATGTGGTGAATTGATGCCAGTCTTGCCGCCGACCGAGGAATCGACCTGTGACAGGAGAGTCGTGGGCAATTGAACGAAGCGCATGCCGCGCCGCACCGTTGCCGCGACAAATCCGGCGAGATCACCGACAATGCCGCCGCCGAGCGCGAGAATGAGATCCTGCCGCTCGAATTTACCGGCGATGACGGCGTCGCAGACCTCGGCATAGACCGGAAAGGATTTCGACCCTTCGCCCGGCCGCACTTTGATGGTCTCATATCTTATGCCCTGTTGCGCGAGGGCCTGTTCCAGCCGGGGCAGATGTTCGCGCGCGACATTATCATCGGTGATGACGGCGCAGGCGGCTTTCGGGGCCAGAGCGGCAATCAGGGATCCAGCCCGCGCAATGAGGTCGGGACCAATATGGATCTCATAAGCGCGCGCGCCGAGTTCAACGGGAACCAGTTCGGTCAAGGCGGAATCTTGTCCAAGAAAAGAGGGGTTGAGCGTTCCGGGTGGGGGGAGCGGCGGATTGGGCGAGAAGCGCAGGAAAAACTCGAGTGCCGTCAGAATGTCCTCGACTACGGCATCATGCGGTCCGTCGCGCGATTCGACGGCAATATCGGCCCGCGCATAGATCGGATAGCGTTGCTCCATCAGGCGGTGCAAGGTTTTTTCCGGCTCGCGCGTTTGCAGAAGCGGCCGATGTGGGCGTTTCTTGACGCGCCGCCACAAGACGTCAGGATCGGCCTTGAGCCAGATCGATACGCCTTTCTCGGCGATGCGGGAACGGGTTTCCTCGTTCATGAAAGCGCCGCCGCCGGTGGCCAGAATTTTGGGCCCATCGGCCAGAAGCCGCGCCATGACCCGCCGTTCGCCGTCCCGGAAATAATCTTCTCCGTGGCGCGCGAAGATTTCGGAAATCGTCATGCCAGCAGCGGATTCGATTTCCACATCGGCATCGACGAAGGGAAGGCCGAGCCTTTGCGCCAAGCGGCGTCCGGTCGAGGTCTTGCCAGACCCCATCAATCCAACGAGAACGAGGGAACGTGAACCAAGACTGGAGATGATCGAATGAGCGCGCCGGTCGTCCGGCGCGTATTCTTGCTGTGGGGGAGAAATCGAATTTACGCCATCGCTCATGCGAGGAAGGTCAACCTGAAGCTGAAGGGTCCGAGCTTCAGTTTAAACTTTCCGCGTCGGGTTTGAAGGCCTAATCTTCGACTCTCAATCCTTGAGTTCGCCGATGTGTTTCTGGCTGTAGAGCTGAACACCGAGCTGCCGAATCAATTCCTGCTGAGTCTCGAGGAAGTCGATATGTTTTTCCTCGTCGATCAGGAGGGAGTCATAGAGCTCCTTGGAGACGCGATCGTGAACCGAGGCGCAATATTCCGCCGCCTCGAGATAAAGCGCGCGCGCTTCAAGTTCCGAAGCCAGATCGCAGGCAATAATCTCTTCGACGGTCTGGCCAATCTTCAACGGATCGAGAACTTGCAGATTGGCGAATCCGTCAAGGAACAGGATGCGATCGACGAAACGGTCGGCATGCTGCATTTCCTCGATCGACTCCTCCCGCCATTTTTTGGCGAGATCCTTGAAGCCCCAATTGTTCAACACGCGGAAATGCAACCAATATTGGTTGATCGAGGTCAATTCGCTCCGCAGGCTGCGATTGAGATAATCGAGGACTTTTTCGTCACCCTTCATATGTCGTCACTCCCTTCCAACCAGGCCATGCCGCAGTGATCATACCAAGGCCAAGCCGGACAATCGGCACCTGAGACAGGGGCGAATGCAACCAACTTATGCTTTGGAATGACAATGCGGCCTGTCCAAGCCCATAACTATAGGGATGTTTGCGGACAATAGAAAGGGGAGGGGCGGAAAAGCGGCCCCGGGAGTAAACATTCAGGAAATGGCGAGAGCCATTGATGAAATTGAATTTATAGTTTTAAGGCGTCCACCCTTTGGTGCGGAAAGTTGTGTGGAAAGACGAATATATTTTTAGACAGAGGAGGTTTCATCGAGGATGGCGTCGCGATCAGGCGCCACCGCGCAAGTCAGATCGCCGGCCATCTCGGACACGCTACAGGATGCGGTGCACGGCGACAAATCCTGAGTCTCGGCTTTGCCCAAAGCTTCGTTGATGAGTTTCCGCACGGTCGCGAAACAGCGCCGGCAATTTGGATTACATCCAAGACATTTATACAGCGCCCCGGGAGTGCGGGGGCACGTTCCACTATCGAGCGTCGCTCTTATTTTGGTGTCGGTCAAGACATTGCAGGAGCATACGATCATCAACGCACTCGGACGGCTTGAGGTCAATTTTCCCGTTTCAAGAAAAGTAGAGAAGTTTTTCTCCTTTCGCAAGTGCAACGCAAAAGATTATAATAGTTCAAAATAAGCAAACTTGAGCCGGCGGCTAGATTAAAACTATTCCAAACCAAGTTGATCTCGGAAGAAGAAGGAAGAAACGTGACGATCGAGTCGAGCATTCTATCGTTCCCTTTTCCATGCACAGTAAATGGACTGCTTCTTCTTATTTTTTGGGCGTCGGCCCAGAGCTTGGGCGTTTTGTCCCATGCTTGGTGAGCCCTTGGACCCCGCCCCACTCTTCTATGCATGATAGCGGCCAAGATCCGGTTCCGTGCCGGATGGCGAGAGCGAGGCCAAATTTTCCCGGCAAAGGCTCAGCTTTTGGCTTCACGCGAAAGTTTCAGATTTTCGCTATTTCTCGGCGCGTGTCATTAAAATCGAGATATTTCATATAAAATCAATAAGTTCTTGACAAAATATCTGCTGAGTGCCTGCCGAAGACGAAAAGAGTATGGGACCTTTCACACCCTTGCCCTTTCGGGAGCCTAGCGGTTAATATCGTGCGGCAGCGATGAGAGACGTTTGCGCCCTTGCCTGAATTTTCGCTTTTTCCAGGATATGGCGTTCAAGGGTGAGGCGAAGAAGCAGGCGCGGCGAGACCTTTGTTCTTCAAGGACATAAGGTGACCGCGAGGAATGCAAGCGATCATGCGGCGGTCTCATAGGGCCGATGCGCGACCGGGATGGGAAAAGAATGTCTCCTTTCACTCCAGGGCCGCAGAGCGGTCTCCACCGCAAGGGTTTGCGCGGACACGGTACGGAACGCCCGCGACGCTCCCTCTGGCAACGTTTTCGGCTTCATCGCTTTTCATCGCGCCTGCTCCACGGCGGGCTTGCGATCGCTGCTGTCGCCACCACGACGCTCACCGACACCGCACAGGCTGCCCCAGGCCTCGTCATCGATCTCGCGTCCGGCAATGTGATCTACCAGTCGGAAGCCACGCGACCCTGGTATCCCGCCTCCCTGACCAAATTGATGACGCTTTATGTGGCTCTCCAGGCGGTGCGCGATCATCGCATCGGGTTTGACACGCCGCTTGTCGTTTCGGCGCGCGCCCATGCCATGCCGCCCTCCAAGATGGGTTTCAAGCCCGGCACTCAGGTGACGCTTGGCAATGCGCTCAAAATGCTGATGGTCAAATCGGCGAATGATATTGCGATCACCGTTGCGGAGGGAATTGCCGGCTCGGTCGAGGCCTTTGCCGAGGACATGAATGCGCAAGCCGCCGATCTTGGCCTCAGGCAGTCGCATTTCGTCAATCCGAACGGTCTGCATAACGAGCAGCATTATTCCTCGGCGAGGGATATGGCGTTGCTCGCCCGTGCTCTCTATCTGCGTTTCCCGCAATATGCCTCGCTCTATAATATTGGCGCCTTGCGGCTCGGCAATCAGATCATCCAGAACCACAATAATCTGCTCGGACGCTATCCTGGTGTCGATGGCATGAAAACCGGTTACACCTGCACCGCGGGCTTCAACATTGTCGCCAGCGCGGAACAAAGCGGCCGCCGTGTGATTGTCGTCGTGCTTGGCTCGCCCAATGTCGAAACGCGCACGATCAAGGCTGCCGCTTTGTTCGACCGGGCCTTCAGCAATATTGACCATGCTTTTGTCACGCTGGACAATTTGCCTGTGCCGCCGGATATGCTGCCTTCCCCTTATGATGTCTGCCGCAATCGCGCACAGGTCATGGCGGAAGCCAATGCCGAGATCGACACGTTGATGACCCCCTTGCAGGCAGGGGCCTTCACACCGCAGCCCGAGCGCGCTTTTCTCTTTGATGCCGATGCCCTCGGCCGCGCGGTCCCGGTCGCCTCGCGGATTACTTTGGTGCCGCGCCCCGTCTTTGATCCGCAGCCCGTATCAGTCGGTCCCGTTGCCGGCTATTCTGGCCCTGTGGCCCAGGCGCGCGCGCCGCATACACCTATCGGGAGCGCTCCCTTGCCGGAGCTCGCGAGCGCCTATGCCCCGAAAGCAGCCGCGCGTCCTCTGCCGTTGATGCCTGATCTCGATGCCGTGCCGTTGAAGCAAACACAGACACCGATTAAGCCAGCGGTCGTTTTGAAACCGGCGCCCGTGGCTCATCGGATGGCCCATCACGCTCCGGTGTCGCCGCCTCCCGCCCACGCCGCCGCCACGGTCAAGCCGCCGGTGGTGAAGGCCAAAGTCGTCTCGGTAAAGCCCGTCGTGCTCCTCAAGACGGCCGCTCCGCTCCCGCCCAAAACCGCGGAAAAGCCCAAAACGGCAGGGAAGCCTGCAGCCAAAGTGAGCGCGAAAACGGCGACGACGGAGAAGACCGCCGTTCATTGATACGCAAGCGGCCCTTCAGCTCGTTTCGATCGTCTCAAAAATGAGAAATCCGCTGGCGCCGATCAGCGTCGGTGGGACGTTAGCCGGGCTGTGCATCCACCAGATAGGACAATAGAGTTCCTGAGTGGATTTGATTGGGCCTGTTCGCTTCGAAACCACTAATCCACGAGAGAATATTCGCCTCGGGTTACGAAGCCGGAGACCCGGTGCGTTCGTGCCCGTGGGACCTTGTGTCTTGGACATGCTGTCCCGTGCGTCCTGAAGGGTGAAGGGGGCTCCCTTTCAGACGTGTTTCTCCAAAAGATTCTGGACAGCGTGGCTTCATAAATAAAAAGGGAGGAAAGTATGAGTCTCGAAGGTAAAGTGGCGCTGGTGACTGGCGGTGGCCAAGGAATCGGACGCGGAATCGCCCTTCGTCTCGCTCAGGAAGGCGCCAATATCGCGATAGCGGATGTGAAGGCCGACAAGGCCAAGGCTGTCGCGGAGGAGATCATGGCGCTCGGGCGCAAGGCCACCATTTTCATTGCCGACATCAGCGATCGCGCGCAGATCCATGCAGCGATCGATCATACAGAGGCGACTCTCGGGGGCTTCGATATTATCGTGAACAATGCCGGCATCGCGCAGGTGCAGCCGATCCTCGATGTCACCCAGGAAGAAGTGGATCGTATTCTCAAGATCAATCTGGAAGGCGTGCTCTGGGGCATTCAGGCGGCGGCCAAGAAATTCAAGGCGACGGGACGCAAGGGCAAGATCATCAACGCGTCCTCCATCGCCGGACATGACGGCTTTGCCCTGCTCGGCGTCTATTCAGCAACGAAATTCGGTGTACGCGCCTTGACCCAGGCCGCAGCCAAGGAACTCGCGCCCTTCGGCATTACCGTCAACGCCTATTGTCCGGGCATTGTCGGCACCGATATGTGGGTGGAAATCGACAAGCGCATGGCCGAGGTGACCGGCGCCGAGGTTGGCGCGACCTATCAGAAATATGTTGGTGGCATTGCGCTCGGCCGTGCCGAGACGCCTGATGATGTCGCGGCCCTTGTCGCCTTCCTCGCTGGTGCTGATTCCGATTATATTACCGGTCAGGCGATCATTACCGACGGCGGCATCGTTTATCGCTGAACCCGTATGGTTCGGCCGGCTTTGCGCCTGATGCAAGGTGGTGTAATAAAATAACACCCCGACAGGGAACGCCGAACTTTCGGCGTTCTTCACAAGAGCCAGATCCATGTCCGAGAGCCAAAGACGGCCACCCCCGCCCATTCCCTTAAGCATTCTCACGGGTTTCCTCGGCAGCGGGAAAACCACTTTGCTCAATAAGCTCCTGCGTGACCCGGCTTTGGCGGATACGCTGGTCATCATCAATGAATTCGGTGAAATCGGCCTCGATCATCTGCTGGTTGAAAAGGTCGATGGCGATCTCCTCGTCATGAGTTCGGGCTGCCTATGCTGCTCGATCCGCGGCGATCTCGTCAGTACGCTGGAAGATCTGCTGCGCCGGCGCGATAATGATCGCATCCAGCCGTTTCAGCGAGTCATGATCGAGACGACTGGCCTCGCTGATCCAGCTCCCGTCCTGCATACGATCATGTATCATCCCTATCTGATGCTGCGCTTTCGGCTGGATGGCGTGATCACGACCGTCGATGCCGTCAATGGCAATGCGACGCTCGACGCCCATGCTGAGGCAGTCAAACAAGTGGCTGTCGCCGATCGCCTGGTTCTGACCAAGACTGATCTCGCCCGCGATCCCCAGGCTCTCGAGGCTTTGCGCCAGCGTCTCCACACGCTCAATCCGGCCGCGCTCTTTCTCGATGCCGTACGCGGCGAGGCTGAGGCCAGCCGGCTGCTCGACGCGGGTCTTTATAATGCGGCCAGCAAATCTCTCGATGTCCAGAACTGGCTGCGGGCCGATGCCTATCCCACACCCGAACATGCGCATGAACATCGACATGATCACCATCACGATCGTGCCCATGACCATGCGCATACACATGACGTGAACCGGCATGATGACGCGATCCGCGCCTTCTGTTTACGCGACGAGCGTCCGCTCGATCCTGACGGCTGGAGCCTGTTTCTCGATCTTCTGCGGCAGGCGCATGGTCCGAATCTTTTGCGCGTCAAAGGTATTGTCGCGCTCGCCGATGCGCCCGACCGGCCGCTTGTCATCCATGGCGTCCAGCATGTCTTTCACCCGCCGCATCGCCTCGATCGATGGCCAGATGCCGACCATTCGACGCGGATCGTGTTCATCCTGAAGGATATGCAACCGGATTTCGTCGCGGGGCTCTGGAAGGCTGTCGGTAATGTTCCCACTGTGGACAGGCCTGATTCATCGGTGTTGAGTGATAATCCCCTGAGCCCCAAACCCGGTGGTCTTCTGGCCTGAAGACGTGAGCGCCGGGAAGGGGACTGTTGGGGTTAGAGGCTCTATCGGACGAAACCCATAATATCCTTCACGGCCGCCATATGAGGCTCCGCCAGGGCACGGGCCCTGGTGGCCCCATTGACGAGCACCTGGTCGATGAAGGCCGTCTCGGCCTTGAGACGTTTCATTTCGGCGCCGATGGGTCCGAGCTTGTCCACCGCGAGATCGACGAGCGCTGTCTTGAAGGTCGAGAAATTGCCACCGCCGAAGGTTTTCAGCACGTCGGCTTTGGTCTCGCCAATGAGCGCGGCGTAAATGCCGACGAGATTCTCCGCCTCCGGCCGTTTGGCAAGGCCTTCGACCTCCGAGGGCAGAGCTTCGGGATCGGTCTTCGCCTTACGGATTTTTTGCGCGATCGCCTCGGCATCGTCCGACAGATTGATGCGGGAATTATCGGACGGGTCGGATTTCGACATTTTCTTCGTCCCGTCGCGCAGGCTCATCACCCGCTGTGCCGGTCCTTGGATCAAAGGCTCAGGCAGGGGGAAGAAAGCATCCTCGAATCCATGTGCCGCAATGGCGCTCGCGAAATCGAGGTTGAATTTCTGGGCAATGTCTCGCGCGAGTTCCAGATGCTGCTTCTGGTCCTCGCCGACGGGGACATGTGTAGCCTTATAGAGCAGGATGTCGGCCGCCATCAGGATCGGATAATCATAGAGGCCGACCGAGGCGTTCTCGCGGTCCTTGCCAGCCTTTTCCTTGAACTGCGTCATGCGATTGAGCCAGCCGACGCGGGCGACGCAATTGAGGACCCAGGCGAGTTCGGCATGGCCCGAAACCTGGCTCTGGTTGAAAATGATCTGTTTTTCGTAATCGATGCCACAGGCGATATAGGCCGCGGTCAATTCACGGATATGGGCCCGCAATTCGTCCGGGTTCTGCGCGACGGTGATCGCATGGAGATCGACGACGCAATAGAGGCAATCATGCGTCTTCTGCAATTCGATGAATTTGATGATCGCGCCGAGATAATTGCCGAGATGCAAATGACCCGTCGGCTGGATGCCGGAAAAGACACGATTGACGAATTTTGCCATGCGGAAGAATGCCCTAGAGCAGCGGATTTGCCCCCAAAGTTAATACAGCTCTCGGGCCAATTCGATGCATTTTCAAAGATTTAAAGTGTTGGATACGATCGGTTTGGGCGTCTGGCGCTAAAGGATCGCAGCGGGAACGCCTTATCCCGCAGCGTTGGCCGACTGGCAAGATCCTTCCTGAGGGGATTTCGGATCAGCGAAGGATTTTAATGCTGGCTCTCATCCTTATCGAGCCCGGCTATGGCCAAGCCGAAATCGGAGGCGGCGAAAGGCTCCAGATCATCGACCTTTTCGCCAACCCCGATGAAATGGATGGGCAGTTTGAACTTTTCGGTGATGGCCACCAGGATACCGCCGCGCGCCGTACCATCGAGCTTGGTCATGACCAAGCCGGTCACGCCGGCGACGCGCCCGAAAATCTCGACTTGATTCAAGGCGTTCTGGCCCACTGTGGCGTCGAGCACGAGAAGCACCGCGTGCGGCGCCTCCTCGTCCTGCTTACGCATGACGCGGATGATCTTTTCGAGTTCGTCCATGAGTTCGGCGCGGTTCTGCAACCGGCCGGCCGTATCCATGAGCAGGAGATCGGCTCCCTCGCTCCGCGCCGTCTTGATCGCATCGAAGGCGAGGCCGGAGGCATCGCTCCCCTGCGGCCTTGCGATGACCGTACAGCCGAGCCGCTGTCCCCAGATCTGCAATTGTTCGATCGCGGCGGCACGAAATGTATCGCCGGCAGCCAGCATGACCTTGTGCCCTTCGCGCGAAAACTGCGCCGCGAGCTTGCCGATCGTCGTCGTCTTGCCCGATCCATTGACGCCGACGACCAGGATCACAAAAGGCTTTTTGGTCGTGTCGATGACCAGAGGCTTGGCATAGGGGGTCAGTACCTGTTCGACTTCGGAGGCCAGGATCGTCTTGACCTCGCGCGGATCGACATCCCAATTATAACGTCCCTTGCCGACGGCCTCGGTGATCCGCTGGGCGACAGCCGTGCCGAGATCGGCGCGGATGAGAATATCCTCGAGATCTTCGAGCATGGCCTCGTCAAGCTTGCGCTTGGTGAAAATATCGACGAGACCGGTGCCGATCGAGGAGGAAGACCGCGAAAGCCCGTCCCGTAAACGGGTCCACCAGGAGCCTTGCGGGGCCTCTTCCATTGCGCCGGGCGCGGGGGGAGGCGTGACGGCGAAGGGTGCGGGCGCGGCCAAAGGCTGGGGTGTGTTCTGCATGGCCTCGTCGGGCGGAGCCTGGGCTTCGGGCGGGGCTTGTTCCAAGGCCTGCGGCTCGATGGTCCTAGCCGCGCTGTCTACCTCCGGCGCCGCGTTCTCGAGCGCCTTGGCCTCTGTTTCCGGCGCCAGCGGCTCGGCCTGATCCTCCTTGCGGGTGAACAGACGCTGCAGGAAACTTCTCTTTGGAGTTGTGTCTTCCGCCACGGGACATCCTGGACAAGAGAGCAAGAAACTGGAAACCAGTTCTCTTTATAGGAGAATGGTTCCAATTTTTACGAAAATGTTCTGGACCGAGGTCACGTGCCCAGGCACGAATCACAATCAGGCGTTCGATTCCGCGCTCGCAATGGGGAAGATTTTGGTCGACGCCTCGATGCATTATACAATTTCAGCGGGTTGGTGCTTCAGGAGGTCTCTTGGTTCGTTTTGAAAATGTCGGGCTACGCTATGGCATGGGCAATGAGATCCTCAAGGATATCAGCTTCGCCATCGAACCGCAGTCGTTTCAATTCCTGACCGGCCCTTCCGGAGCGGGCAAGACCACTTTGCTGCGTTTGATTCTTCTGTCGCTGCGTCCGACGCGCGGCCTGATCAATCTGTTCGGCAGCGATTCGACTGAGCTCGACAAGGATGCGATCACCGATCTCAGGCGCCGGATCGGCGTCGTTTTCCAGGATTTCCGCCTGCTCGATCATCTCACCACCTATGAGAATGTCGCGCTGCCCTTGCGGGTGCGCGGCCGCGAGGAGGCCTCCTACCGCGCCGAAGTGATCGAGCTTCTGCGCTGGGTTGGACTTGGCGAGAGGATGCATATTCTGCCCCCCGTGCTCTCGGGTGGAGAAAAGCAGCGCGCCGCCATTGCCCGCGCTCTGATCGTGCGGCCGGAACTGCTCCTGGCCGACGAGCCGACCGGCAATGTCGATCCGAGCCTCGCCCGCCGTCTCTTGCGGCTGTTTACCGAATTGCATAAATCCGGCACCTCCGTCGTCATCGCGACCCATGATCTCGGCCTGATGGATCAGTTCGATGGGGCTCGGCGCATGGTCCTCGGCGATGGTCGCCTGCACATTTACGATTGAGGGCACCTTGCGTTTTTCCCCGCGTCTGCCGCTGGCCTTTTCCTCTTTTCTGCGCTTCCGCGAGGAAACGCCGCCCTTGCCGCGCGACAGCACCCTCGATGAGGCGACGATTGAGGACGGCGCCGCGCGGGAGGCGGAGCATCGGCGCGAGGTCTCGCTGGTGCCGCCGACCTCGATCGCTGGGCGGGCCTTGGTGACCGTCATCGCCATCATGACTTTTCTGGCCGCGATCGGTGCCGGCACGGCCGTGCTGATCGCCGATGCCTCGCACGAGTGGCGAGGCGAAGTCAGCCGCGAAGTCACGATCCAGGTGCATCCCACGGCCAATCGTGATCTCGATGCCGATACCACCGCCGCCCTGACGCTTACCAGGGCCACGCCAGGCGTGGCGGATGCGCGCGCCTATACCAAGGCTGAATCCGAATCCTTGCTACAACCCTGGCTCGGTAGTGGGCTTGATTTGTCGGATCTGCCGGTTCCGCGCCTCATTGTGATTGCCCTTGATAATGGCGTTTCTCTGGACGTCGCGGCCTTGCGGCAAAAGCTCACCGCCAAAATTCCTACCGCCAGCCTGGATGACCATCGTCTCTGGCTCGAACGCCTGGACGGCATGGCGCAAAGCGTCGTCGTCATTGCCATCATCTTCTTTCTTCTCGTGCTTGCCGCCATGAGCTTTGCGATCGCTTTCGCGACGCAGGGCGCGATGGCTGAAAATCGGGGGATCATTGAAGTGCTGCATTTCGTCGGGGCTGCCGATTCCTATATTTCGCGGCAATTTCAATATCATTTCCTGCGGCTCGGCTTGCGCGGTGGGGCGCTCGGCGGTGCCTGCGCCATTTTTCTCTTTCTCTTCGGAGAAGTGTTTTCGAGCTGGTGGAAGGCGACCCCCGCGGGCGACCAGATGCAATTGCTGTTTGGCAGTTTCTCCCTGAGCCTCAAGGGATATGCGATCATCGTCCTGATCAGCGGTTTTATCGCGCTCTTGACGGGGTTCGTCTCGCGCGAGATCGTGTATCGGCATTTGCGGGGCTTGAACTGAGCCCGGCCGCTCTCTCATCAAGACTGCTTTCGAGGCAAGCGCGGTCGCGACGCCTGAACATAGGGCCGCAAAGGCCCTCGTTTAAAAGTATTGCGTATTTACAAGTCTTTACAGAAACGGGCTCGATTCCATTCAAACTTTCGATGCTCTCAAGAAAATGCGCTATTCAAGGACCGCGCGTGCAAAACGGCTGATAGCGCCTTATTTTGGCCGTATGCATTGAGATTTGATCATTTATGGGACTGATTGAATATATTCTTAGAAGCGGACTCTAGAGACAGGCTCTCGTTTTTCGAGCACCACCCCTTGACGCGATTTCATTGACCACCGGATCGACACGACCTTGTTGTTGAAAAAGGTTTACAGAGAAGGCTGTGGATTGTTTCATTGCCTGAGCTCTTGGATTTTTGAGCCGATTTTCTCACCCGCACCAGGGTCAGCGTCACAGGGCGCGCAATGGCCGCGCTGCAAGGGAGCACGATGACGGTGGATGCCCCCGGACGAGAAGACTTATCTTTTGCACCGCAAGAGGCGGGCGACGCGATTTCCTGGCGCGCCCTGGCCGATGTTTTGAGTGCGATCGCCGCGGTTCAAGAACCCCGTGCGGTCATGAAGCTCGTCTGCCGCGCCGGGTGCGCCTTGGTCGGTGCGGATGGCGCGAGCTTCATCCTGCGGGAAGGTGATTTTTGTCATTATGCCGAGCAGGAGGGACTAGGTCCCCTGTGGCAGGGCCTGCGTTTTACGCTGCGGGAATGCCTCGCCGGCTCTGTTCTGGCCGAGGGTGTGCCGGCCATCATCCCCGATGTCCGCCGAGACGACAGGGCGGCGCTCTATCATATGACTGGGGTGGAAAGTCTGATGATGATCCCCTTGGGGGCTGGCCTCCAGCCGGAGCCTCGGCTGGGAACCATCGGCATTTATTGGGCGTGCAAGCGGGAGCCGACGGAGGCCGAGATCCATGCCTGCGAATTGCTGGCGCAGGCGGCGGCGCGCACGCTGACGAATATCACCGAGATCGCGACTTTGCGCGACAGCGAAGCCAAGTTGAGGCTCGTTCTGGAAACCGGCCGATTCGGGATTTTCGAACTTGATGGCGCGACACGGGCGCTCGATGCCTCTCCAATCTATAAAGATCATTATGGTCGTGATCCGCATCTTCCTTTCACTTACGCGGATATGATCAGCACAATCCATCCCCTGGATCGGCACGACCTAGTCACGGGCCTCGACCGTGCAACTATGGAAGGGGTGATCTTTGATCAGGAATATCGGCTCGTCACCGCTGATGGCGATTTACGGCGGCTGCATGTGCATGCGCATCCCATTCGTGACGCGCGGGGCCGATCAACGCGTCTTGTGGGTGCAAGCCTCGATATTACGGAACGCTATCAGGCTGAATGTATCCTGCAGGCCAATGAAAGGCGCATGCAACTGGCGCAGGATGCGGCATTGGTTGGAACCTGGGAATGGGATATGACGACCCATGACGTCGTCTGTTCGCCGGAACAAAGTCGCTTGTTCGGCCATGAGCCGATCATGCGCACATTGAGCGAAGCAGACTTCTTCGCCTCTGTGCATCGCGATGATCGCGATATGCTCAAGGCCGCTTTCGGGGCTATGCCGCGCTCTGGCGGTTTTGAATGTGAATACCGGATCGTGCAGCCAGATGATGACATCCGCTGGGTCGTTGGCCGTGGCCGCGTCCTGCATGATGCCGAGGGGCTGCAGACGCGGCTGATCGGCATCATGATGGATGTCACCGAGCGTCATCGGGCCGAGGAAATCCTGCGCGCGAGCGAGGATCGTTATCGCAATCTGGTTGAATCTTTGCCGCTGCTGGTCTGGACCTGCCGGCCGAATGCGGATTGCGATTATCTGAGTCCGCAATGGATCGCTTATACGGGGCGGTCGGCGGATGAGCTTTTAGGCCTCAACTGGCTCGAATATGTGCATCCGGACGACCGCGAACGTGCCGAGGAACATTGGCGGGGCGCCAGGGACGATAAACATCCCTATCATATCGACTATCGGCTGCGCCGTCATGATGGTGTCTACCGCTGGTTCAAGACGCGCGGCACGCCGGTTCGCGACATGGACGGCCGCATCATCTATTGGATCAAGACCTGTACCGATATTGAGGATCTGGTGGTGGCGCGTGAATATGTCGCCCGTCATCAATATGAATTGGAACATCTCGTCGCGGAACGAACCATCGAACTCGCCGATATCAATGCTCAGCTTAAGGAGGAGATCAACGAACGCTCCAAGGTCCAAGCGCAACTCGCCCAGGCACAGAGAATCGAGGCGATTGGTCAGGTGACCTCCGGCGTCGCCCATGATTTCAACAATCTGCTGACGGTGATCCTGGGTAATCTCGATCTCCTGGAAAAATCCGTGATCGACCCGGTCAGGGGCGATCCAAAGACGAAACGCCGTCTCGACAATATGCGGATGGCCGGAGAACGAGGTGCCAAGCTGACCGGGCAATTGCTCGCCTTTTCCCGGCGGCAGCGTCTGCAACCCAAGCCCATCGATCTCAACGAGGCGGCGCTCGCGGTCAAGGAGTTGTTGCAAGGGGCGCTTGGGGGCTCCGTCTTGCTCGAATGGAACCCGAAACCCGATCTCTGGCTGGCGCTTGCCGATCTCACGCAGATCGAACTCGTCCTGCTGAATCTCGCAATCAATGCCCGTGATGCCATGCAGGCCGGGGGGACATTGATCATCGAGACAGCGAATGTCATCTTGCCGTATAAGTCTGATCGCCAGATGGGCGAACCGGTCGCGGCGGGTGAATATGTTGTGCTTGCCGTCACAGACAGCGGTTGCGGCATGAGTGAAAGCGTGAAGGCGCGCGTTTTCGAGCCTTTCTTCACGACGAAGCCGATCGGCAAGGGCTCTGGCCTCGGCCTGCCGCAAGTTTATGGATTTGCCACGCAATCAGGCGGCGGCGTCACGATTGATACGCAGGAAGGGGTCGGTACGACGGTCAAGGTCTATCTCCCGCGAGCCATGACGCCGGTGATGGGTTATGAGGGTATACATCCCGCGCCCGTCGAGAATGGCCATGCCCAGCGGTGTAAACCGATTACCATTCTGCTCGTCGATGACGACAATGCTGTGCGTGAGGTCGCCGCCAATATTTTGACGGATCTCGGCTATGCGGTGATCGAGGCCGGCAGTGGGAGTGCGGCGCTGGAGCGTCTCGAGGAGATGCCGCAGATCGATCTTTTGCTCGTTGATTTCGCTATGCCGGGCATGAATGGGGTGGAACTCGCGCGCGTGGTGCGTGAACGCTTGCCGAACCTGCCGATTCTGTTCGTCACGGGCTATGCCGATCTCGCGGAGATCAAGAATGTCGGCGAGGATAGGATCGTGCAGAAGCCGTTCGAGCGGCAAGGACTCGCCGCCAAGGTTTCGTATGTTCTGGAACGCGGTGCCGATACACATGTCTATCCCGCGCGCGATAATAACATTTCGCTCGCCCGGGGACGGATGTGATGTGCATATAGGACAGAGATTCACATGAGTGAATGCGCCTTGTTCGAGGATGTCGTCACCGCTTCGGATCTCTGTTTATTGACACCTCTTTTCGTAAAATCTACAGAATAAGCCTCCAGTCGAGACGGAATCGCGTGCATGCGATCTCGCTTCGCAAAATGCATCTTTCCACGATTCCCACGGAGCAGGATATGCCTTTGTTGACCCGACGTGGCCTCAATCTTGGCCTTTTGACGTCGAGCGTTTTGGGCATGCGGCCCGTGCAAGCGGAGAGTATTGCCGCGCGGGCGGGCATTATTCCTGTGCTCGGCGCCTCACCTGTTTATGTTGCCGAAAAAGAAGGCTGGTTCAACGAAGGCGGCCTCAAGGTCAATCTTCTGAAGTTTGAATCGGGTCCCGATGTCATGCAGGCGGCAGCAAGCGGCACGATTGATGTGCATGTTGCGGGAATAGCGCCCGTGGCGGTTGGACGCGCCCATGGAATCGATCTGCGTGTGGTGGCGGCGACGGCGATCGCGGAAAATGTCCTCGTTGCGGGATCGAAATTCGCGGCCGGCCTGCCGCAAAATGTGCCGCCAGCGGAAATGTTCAAGCAATATCGGCAAAAGACGGGTCAGCCGGTTCGTATCGCGACACAGCCGGCGGGCTCCGTTCCCAGCACTAATCTCAATTACTGGTTGAGCGAGGTGGCTCACGTCGATCCCGCCGATGTCAGGATCGTTTCAATCGGCATTGATGGCGCAACCCAAGCCCTGCTCAGCAATTCCGTTGAGGCCTCGACGATCCGCGAACCTATTCTGACTGTCGCGAAGCAGCGTGATCCCGGCATCAAAATCCTGGCGCTTGGCGATGACCTGTTGCCCGGCCAACCGGGGACTGTCGTCGCTGTTTCGGCGGCTTTCGCGCAGAAAAATCCCGAGGCCGTGCGGACCTTGGTGAAAGGTGTCATACGGGGTGTGGAGCTTCTTCAAAAGGAACCCGACCGGGCGGCTGCGGATATACAAACGAGTCTCGGCAAGGGGATGCTTGATATAGCTCTTATTCGGCAGGCACTGGTTTCTCCGGCGACCCATTTTGTTGCGGATCCGCATGTCATTTTGAAAGCCACGCAAGTCATGCTGGCCTTCCAGAAGAAGATCGGCACGCTGGACGAAGTCCCTGAGCTGACGAGCTTGTTCGACACGAGCTTTTATGATGCGGTTATCGCCGGGAAGTGAGGTTGGAGCCGCAAGCGCGTTGCATCGTGTTTTTTGACGCACGTCCATTTGATCCGTTTGCCTAGAGTTGTGGCAAGTCGGATCAACATTGATGCATGTCCTGTAAATTACAGAGCATCGATCCTCTCGCTTTCTCTCTTCACAAAATTTTTAGATCGGAGCGAAAGGCCGTTCGTTGGAGCCCTTCCTTTAACATACATCATGCTGATTTAATTAAATTTTCTTCCTCGCTCGTTGCTGTGCAATCGTCATAAAAATGGCGTTAAATCAGAGAGCTGCAGAACTGCGATGCAAAAAAATACATAGAAGGCTCGGGCTGGCTGATTTAGGGATTAAAGAAAATTAATCTCTGATGACTTCGCGAGCGGATAACTATGACGTTAAAGCCGAACCCTTCCATTGATTGTGGCGAAAGGAAATATTCCGCTCATCGGCGTGTGTGGTGGCAACGGAAGGGCCCGCTTTTGACACAGGCTTCGACTTTCGCGGTGCTGATGGGCATGAGTGCCGTTCCAGTGTCCGCGCAGTCAGTGCCTGGTGCGACTTCCAAAACGAATTCCAATATGACCTTGCCGGAAGTTGATATCTCCGCCGTCTCCACCAATGTATCTCCGGCCGGCGAGACTTTTGGAGTGATCACGCCGCCGAAAAAATTTGAACTGGGACCGGCCGGCAATCAGAAGCCTCTGGATATGCCGCATTCGGTTCAGGTGATTTCGCAGGAAATAATCAGGAGCCAGCAGGCGCGCAACCTCGCGGACGTGCTGAAATTCAATCCTTCCGTGCAGATGAGCCGCGGCGCCGATGGCGGGCGTATTTCCTCGCGCGGCTTTGAATCCGGCGTCGTCCAGAATACCCGCATGGATGGGCTGAATATGATCAGCACCACCGGCTATCCGATTGAGCAATTCGACCGAATTGAAATGCTCAATGGCGTGGCTGGCGGCATGTATGGTCCAACGGGCCCGACGGGTACGTTCAATTTCATTTCCAAGCGCCCGACCGACGTGCCGTTCCAGACGATCAGCTACGGATATGACTCAATCTCCAACAACACTGTATTCGGTGATGTGGGTGACAGGGTCGAAGGGCTGGCTTTCCGGTTTAATTTCGTCCATTCGGGCGGCCAAAGCTATGCTCCAACCAGCAGTCTGCGCCGGACGCTCCTTGATGGTGCGATCGATCTGCATTTCGGCGACTCGACCGTTCTCGAATTGAATGGCAGCTATTACGATTGGCATTGGTTCGGCTTCCCGGGGAGCTTCACCTATGGCAATGGTATCTACAATCTTCCACAAGCCCCCAGCTCTTCGACGGCCGGCTTTGGTGTCCCCGGCATGGGCAATCAGAACGAGACGCATACATTCAGTGCGAAGCTGAAACATGAATTCAATCAGGATTGGAATCTGACCATCGGTTTGCTCGATCAGACGGTCGAGCGTGGCCTCTACCAGCCGACCAATGTGCTGAACAATAATTACGGTCAATTCACGTCACAGATTAATTCGCAGAAGGCTGCCAAATTCACGATCATCAGTAATCTTGCCACTCTCAATGGTCATGTGATGACCGGTAATATCAGTCATGATATTTTCGTCGGCACGACCGGTTTCACCTGGGGCACTTTCAGTGGTATCGGCACGAATAGCGTGACCGTCGGTACCGCTAATATCAATAATCCCTTTGTTTTCGCGACGCCCATTTATCAAACCGGTGGCGCGGTCTACAAATCTGCCCGTAATGATCAGCAGTCTTTGGTCGGCGGGGATACGATCAAGTTTGATGAGCATTGGAGCTTGTCGCTCAATTCGAGCTTTTCCTGGCTTACGTCCAAAAACTACAATGCCCTGGGCCAGAAAACGAGCAGCTTTCAAACCGGAGGTGAATGGAGCCCGACGGCGAGTGTGATGTACAAGCCGAGTGAAAATCAGACCGCTTATTTTACTTATGCCAATAGTTTGCAGCAGGGTGACACGGCTCCCACGGGCACGCTCAATGCCAACCAGACATTGGCGCCTTATCGCAGCACACAATATGAACTCGGCTACAAAGTCGCTCTCAACGACCGCTTTATGATCACGGCCGATGGATTCCGTATTAGTCAGCCTTGGGCTTATCAGAACGCTGACAAGATTTACCAAAATTTTGGTACCCAGGTGAACTGGGGATCGGAAGTCATGCTGACAGGGCAATTGACTGATGACCTGTCCATGATGGGCGGGTTCATGCAATTGGTTCCGAAGCTGTTCAATACGGGGACACCAGGCATCGAAGGCAAGGATGTGGTCAATATTCCGCGCGTACAGGCCAATCTCTTCCTCGAATATACAGTGCCAACCATCCAAGGCTTGGCGCTGAGCACGAATTTTCATTATGTGGGCGGCCGTCCCGGTAATGAAACGAACACCATTTGGTCCGGCGCCTATGCCACGCTCGACTTTGGCTTGCGCTATACGACCGTGGTGGATGGCCACAGGATCACGGCGCGGTTCAACGTCAATAATGTGACGGACAAGTCTTACTGGACGAATATTTATCCCGTGAGTGGTGTTTCCACGAGCGCTGGATCGCAAGCCTATCTCGGTTTGCCCCGCACTTTTTCCGCTGGGTTGGATTTCACCCTTTGATCTTCTAGGTCGTAAACTCATAAATTCGCTTTGCGATTGTCAGTTTGCATGATTCAAGGCTTCCAAAAGAGGAAGCCAGATGACGCGCCGCCGCTACGAACTCACCGACCATGAATGGTGGATCCTGTCGCCTCTATTGCCCAACAAACCGCGTGGCGTTGCTCGCGTCGATGATCGGCGGGTGCTGAATGGCATTCTTTGGCGGTTCCGAACGGGCTCGCCTTGGGCAGAGATTCCAGAGCGCTACGGCCCACCGACCACTTGCTACAACCGCTTTGTGCGGTGGCGGAAAGCCGGGGTCTGGGATCGGCTTCTCGACGCGGTTTCAGAGGCTTACGACGGTGACATCGTCATGATTGACTCGACCTGTGTTCGCGTTCACCAGCACGCGGCTACGGGAAAAAAGGGGATGGAGACGATGGCGGCATGGGACGTTCCCGCGGCGGGCTCACCAGCAAAATCCATGCTCTCGTCGATGCCGAAGGGCGCCCCGTCACCCTCCGCTTAACCGGCGGTCAGGTCGCGGACTGCACCGAAGCCGATGCGTTGACCGATGGTCTCGGCGAAGGAGACATCCTGCTGGCCGACAAGGGTTATGATAGCAACGCTATCCGAGCCAAGGCGGCGGAGCGGAAAGCCTGGGCCAACATCCCACCAAAAGACAATCGCAAGGGGAGCTTCTCCTTCTCGCGTTGGGTCTATCGGCAACGCAACCTCGTGGAACGGTTCTTTAACCGGATCAAGCAGTTCCGCGGCATCGCAACACGCTACGACAAAGACCCCGCCAACTTCCTCGCCGCTATCAAACTCGTCGCGATAAGAATTTGGTGCCAAAGTTTATGAGTCGACGCCCTAGTATCGAGAATGACAGATTCTCGATACGTCACTTTTTAAATCGTATCCACTTGTCCCCATTGAACCGCGACGGGTGCGCTTCAATGAGGGTGGATATGAGAGCCTCACGCTGGTTTGATCCCACTTTTCTTCTAAAAGAGCGCGCCCGTACCGAGCGGGCGCGCTCTTTGCTTATTGCCACGCTTGCTGCGACCGAGAGGCACCGGAATGATTTTTGGCCGCTTCTCGAACTTTCGGCTTAGCAAGGGATTAAGGTCCAAACGGCCAGCTTATGTTGTCGGCCATCCTAAGAGAAGCGTAAGTAATCAGCCTTGCTTCTTGTCTCTTGTTTTGACTTCTTAAAAACTGAGCAGGAAGTTTCAAAGTGTCCTTGTGTTTACGTCTCTTAAGAGCTTTCTCGCGCCGAGTGTTATCTGTAAAATTTTCTTTATCGTAGCTTCTTTTGTTGAGTTACGACATGAAGCTGGTGCGAGCCTTACATAGAAGGGGCGTCTTTTCATCGCGCAAGACGTTCACCATTGATTTAGAATCTGTGGTTCATTATATGAAAAACCGATAACGGCCTGATCGGCCGGCTCAGCATGAGCGCAATTCGGCCGCAAAAGGTCGTAGAGGGGAACAAGGAGAGCAGTGCGTTTCGCGAAAAAGGCCTGATGGAGGCCTTTCAGGAAGATTGGGTTAAAACGATGATGAAAGCGCTAGCAGAGGGTACGATCCGTCGGCTCTGGGCCTGCGATATGTCTCACTTTCGCGACCATCTTTTGCGTCTCGATCCCGATAGCCGTTTCGAACGGTTCGGGGCCTTTACGGACGATACCCAAATCAACCATTATGTCGATAGCTGCTACGGCCCTGACGAAATCATCTATGGCTATGTCGTGGATGGCGAAGTGCGCGGTGCCGGCGAATTGCGGGCGATGGGGGCTTCCTTCCTGCCTGAAGGTGCGGCGGAGGCGGCCTTCAGCGTGGAACAGGGCTGGCGGCGCCAGGGCGTCGGGACCAATTTCATGAAGCGGATTGTCCTCGCCGCGCGCAATCGCCGCATCCATACGCTTTATCTATCCTGCCTCGCGCATAATTCCAAAATGGTCGGTCTGGCACGGAAATTCGCGACGGAATTGACTTTCGAGACGGATGAAGTGACGGGCAAGCTGATCGCGCGGACCCCGTCCACGACATCGCTGATCGAGGAATTGATCGATAATTCCGTCGGTTTCACGGAAGCCATGTTCGATTTCCAGAAGCGCATTCTGACCGCCGCCGAGGAAGCCAGGCATCCGAGCTCGGAGAGGCATTCAGTGACGGTTTGATCGTTCTGCAACTATCAAAAAAAGCCCCCTTTCTATGGAAGGGGGCTTTTTTAATGTCTCACGGGCGAGATGATGCCAGAAAATCTTTACCGTCAAATCTTCAGGGCGAGCCGGCCCAGGAAGGCGCGCGGCGCGCCGGGATAATAATAAGCGTTGGTCCCCATAGCCTGTTGATAATAGCTCGTATTCAAGTAGCCGATATAGCTTGTGTCGAACAGATTGGTGACTGTCAGGCTGGCATTGAACAGGCCAATAGGGGTCTGATAATCATAACCAATATTGAGATCGACCGTGGCATAGCCGGAAAGATGCTGTGTACGGGTCGTATCGCCCCATCTGTCGCTGATATAATTGATGATCGGTGAGATCGTGAGTTGACCGTCGCCGAGCCAGGGGTCGCGTGTAGACCAATTGAGGCCGGCCGCCATGGTCCAATTGGGAACATCGGGAAATTGCGTGCCCTTGACCGCAGCCGCCATGATGGTCGCGGCGGAAGCGCCGGGGAGTGTCGGCAGATTGGCGTCGAAGACATTCCGTGTATAGCCAACCGAGGCGAAGAGATCGAGTTCCGGACGCGGGAGCCAATGCGCCATTAATTGGCCGCCGATCGCATGGGTGTCGGCGACATTCTGGCTATAGGCGACGCCGATGCCGGGATCGAAGGATACACCCTTATTGGCATATTTGGCGTAATAGAAACGCGGTTCGAGCAAAGCCGTGCCAATATCGGGGCTTTCATAGGTCCAGCGCAATCCAACATCGATATTGGTCGAGGTTTCGGCTTTCAAAGTGCTCCATAGCTGGTCTGCGCTAATGCCTTTCGCTTGGAAAGTTGCGGCATTCTGCTGGTAGGCAGGGAAAATGTCGAAGGACGGTGCGCCGTAATTGGCGCCGACACTCATATTCGCCTGCAAATTTGGGGTCAGGTCATAGCTTGCTGCCATATAGGGCAGAAAGGCCCCGAACACATGGCTTGAAACGCTTCGCATGCCGTTGATGCCGGGGGCCATGCCAATGGCGGCATTATAGGAAGTATCGCTGACGCCCATCGTATTGAAGGCATTGATGCCGGGGATATTCTCCCACATGTAGCGGGCTCCGGCCTGCAAATGCAGGGGGCCGATCTTCTTGTCCATCATGGCATAGGCGCTTTGGAATTCATTGCGGGTCGTCGCCTGGGCGAGAATGGACCACATGTTGAAATTCAAGCCGCCATAGGCGTTAGGCATATACATCTTCCAGGCATTGGGCGGACCTGGCAGCTGCATCGTCGTCCACCAATAACCGAGCTTCATATCGGTCTCGAGGAGACGGGTGGAAATCTCGCTCGTCAAACCATAGGAATCATGGTCGAGGAGCCAGTTGCGGACCATGCCATTGGCCATGCCGTCGTAATAGGCGCCTTTCTCACTGAAATAATAGGGTTTGACGGTGAGCTGAGTGTTTTCGTTGAAATGATAGGTCAGTTCGGAGAGGATCACCCAATCCTCGAAGCTCTGCCGGTTGTTGTTGAAATAAGCGATGCCGGCATTCGGATTGGCGGAATAATCATAAAAGCGATAAAGGCCGAGATTCTGCGTCTGCATATAATTGAGGGGCCGATAGGTATTCTGCTGCATATTGGCATAGGAGAAATAGAGTCTTGCATCGAATTGATCGGTGATTTTCGTACTCAGGCCGAAAGAGGCGGTTGTGTTGCCATTGGCGGCTTTGCCCGGTCCGCGCCAATTCTCCGCATCGGTCCAGGAGCCCGACGCAAAGGCATGCGTCGTCCCGTTGAAAAGAGCGCCGGAATCGACACGCGCGAAAGTACGGAAGAAATTGAAGGAGCCAAAGCCCTGGGTGATCTCGGCACCGGGTTTGTCTTCTCCCCAGCGAAGCTGTGTATTGATCGCGCCCGCCGTGGTGAAAAAGCTGCCCTTATCCGGCGCGATCGGACCCTGATAAACCTGCATACTGTCCACGTTTTCCGTGGGAAACAGCCATTGGAAACCGGGGCCCGGATTGACGCCCCCAAGGGGAATGCCCTCGACTGTGCTAATGCTATTGCCGTGTGAGCTGGCCTCGCCCCTGATCCTTATGCCTTTGTTACTGCCGGGAATATTCGCGAGACCATAAGGATCAATGGCCGGGGCATAAACCGAGGGTAGGATGGAAACAGCACGGAAAGCATTGGCGCTGCCGCCGGGCGACAGAATATTGATGGCTTTGTTGCTGACCTCATAGGCGGTTTCCGGTGTATCCGGGATAGTCCCGGCAAGCACCGGCCGGTTTGACGCAGCCTGCACATGAACGACAGGAAGTTCCAATCCGTTATCGACGATCGCGGTCTGTGCGTGTGCTTCCATCGCCAGACAGGGCAGGGTAATGACGGATAGATGTGACCAATGGATAAGAAAACCGCGTTGTTTCAACCCTATCTCGCCCCCATGAAACGCCATGACGCGAGACGGACAATGCGCCAAGCCAATGGCCTGTTTGTATTCAATAGGGAATAGGATCGTGGTTATTTCGTCAAGTCGATTTTATCTTTATGCAGACATTTGATGGAATGTATTTCCCCTTGTGGCGGTTTGTGGAAATCAGTTTCCTCCGATCAACCAACACCTGCCTGATATGGATCTCTCTCTTGCTGGGGGATCTCTTGAGGGCCACGTCCTGGCTGGTCGAAAGGCGTCTTGATGGTTGATCCGCTGGGAAGCGATCCGATATGAAGGCATGACCATCCTTTTTCGAGGCGGCTTCCATGTCTCTCATTCATTCCTTGCTGTCCCGCAACTTCCTTGATTTTCCACGAGATCCTGCCCAAGCGGGGCAGGGTGCGCCCGCCGTTGCGCTTGGGACCTTGCCGGAATGGAACCTCGCCGATCTCTATCCGGCGCCGGATTCCCCCCTTTTCGCGCGCGATCTCGCCCATGCCGTGGCCGAGGCTAAGGCTTTTGCGGAGGCCTATAAGGGCCGGCTGGAAACATTGGCGATGGATCCTTCCAGCACGGGCCTGATCGAGGCCGTGCGCCGCTATGAGACGGTTGAGGAATTGCTTGGCCGGCTCATGTCCTATGCCGGTCTGCATTATTACGGCGATACGAGCGATGCGGCGCGCGCCAAATTCTATGGTGACACACATGAGGAAATCACCAAGGCCTCTTCCGATCTCCTGTTCTTCGAGCTCGAATTGAACCGTCTTGACGACGCTTTGATCGAAAAGGCTCTCAAGGGCACGCCGCTTGAACATTACCGGCCCTGGATCGAGGATATCCGCAAGGAAAAGCCACATCAGCTCGATGACAGACTCGAGCAATTATTTCTCGATAAATCGGTGACCTGCCGCAGCGCCTGGAACCGTTTGTTCGATGAGACCATCTCCGCCTTGCGGTTCAAGGTTGATGATCAGGAACTGACCTTGGAACTGGCCCTGAACCTGATGCAGGACGAGGACACGAAAGTCCGCGAAAAGGGTGCCAACGCGATTGCCGAAACCTTGAAGGCCAATCTGCGGACCTTCACGCTGATTTCGAATACACTCGCCAAGGATAAGGAAATTTCCGACCGCTGGCGCGGCTTCCAGGATATTGCCGATTCCCGTCATCTGTCGAACCGGGTCGAGCGCGAGGTTGTGGATGCGCTGGTGGCGGCGGTTCATGCCGCCTATCCACGTCTTTCGCATCGCTATTACAAGCTCAAGGCAAAATGGTTCGGACTGGACCAGTTGAATCATTGGGATCGCAACGCGCCTTTGCCCAATATCGCCGCCAAGACCTATCCTTGGGCCGAGGCGCGCGACACGGTGCTTGATGCTTATGGCGCTTTCTCTGCCGATATGGCGGGTATTGCCAAACGCTTCTTCGACAATGGCTGGATCGACGCGCCGGCGCGTCCCGGCAAGGCTCCGGGTGCCTTCGCGCATCCGACCGTGCCTTCCGCGCATCCCTATGTCTTGCTGAATTATCTTGGCAAGCCGCGTGATGTCATGACACTTGCGCATGAACTTGGTCATGGTGTGCATCAAGTGCTTGCCGGGCCGAATGGGGCCTTGATGGCGCCGACGCCGTTGACGCTCGCCGAAACGGCTTCCGTCTTCGGCGAAATGCTGACCTTCCGCACTCTCCTGGCCCGCACGACCAATGTGACCGAGCGCCGTGCCATGCTTGCGGCCAAGGTCGAGGATATGATCAATACGGTCGTGCGGCAGATCGCTTTCTATACATTCGAGCGTAAACTGCATACAGCCCGTCGTGAAGGAGAACTAACCGCCGAACAGGTCTGCGAACTCTGGATGAGTGTGCAGGCGGAAAGCCTTGGTCCCTCGATCAAGCTGGGGCCGGGTTATGAGACCTTCTGGGCCTATATTCCGCATTTCATTCATTCGCCTTTCTATGTCTATGCTTATGCCTTTGGCGATTGCCTGGTGAACTCTCTCTATGGCGTCTATGAAAAATCCCGCGAGGGTTTTGCCGAACGTTATCTCGCCATGTTGTCGGCGGGTGGCACCAAGCATCATGCGGAATTGCTCGCGCCCTTTGGACTGGATGCGCGTGATCCCTCCTTCTGGCAGATTGGCCTTTCGATGATCGAGGGTATGATCGGCGAACTGGAAAGCCTTGAGGGACAATAGAGAGGGGCAATAGAGCATCGCTCGATCAATCGGGCGCATGAGCGATGCTCTGAGGTCTTCTCATCGCATCGAATTGATCCCAAAAGGGATACAACTTTTCGGTGTGATGCTGTAGGCGGACTGCGGATCGTTCAGACGCAGACAGAATGAGGAGAATGCATGCGTGCAGTCGTGGTTCGAACGCCGGGTGGTCTCGATCATCTGGCCCTTGTCGAACAGCCCGATCCCGGTGCACCGGGGATCGGTGAAATTCGCGTGCGCCTGCACGCGAATTCACTGAACTATCATGATTATTGCGTTGCCATCGGGGTCATGCCGACGGAAGACGGGCGCATCCCCATGGCCGATGGGGCGGGTATCGTGGAAGCCGTGGGCGATGGCGTCGGGGAATTCGCGGTCGGTGACTCAGTCGTGTCTTGCTTCTATCCGCTCTGGCAGGAAGGGGCGCCCGTGGCCAGCGGCTTTGCAACCGTGCCAGGCGATGGTGTCGATGGTTATGCGCGCGAGAGTGTCGTGCGCCCGGCAAGCTGGTTTACCAAGGCCCCAAAAGGCTATAGCCATGCCGAGGCGGCGACGCTGACGACCGCCGGCTTGACCGCCTGGCGGGCCCTGGTCGGTGACGGAGGGTTGAAAGCTGGCGATACCGTCCTGGCGCTTGGCACTGGCGGCGTTTCCATCTTTGGGCTGCAATTTGCCAAAATGATGGGCGCACGCGTGATCATCACTTCATCCTCTGATGAGAAATTGGAAAGGGCGCGCGCGCTCGGCGCCGACGAAACGATCAATTACAAACAGGAACTCAATTGGGGTGAGAAAGTCTTCGCCTTGACGGGTGGCCGTGGTGTCGATCACGTGCTCGAAGTCGGTGGTCCCGGCACTTTGCCGCAATCGATCGCGGCGGTGCGGATCGGTGGCCATATTGCCATGATCGGTATTCTCACGGGCTTTAGCGGCGAAGTACCGACGCTGGCGCTTCTTGGCAAACAGGCGCGGCTCCAGGGTTTGATCGTCGGCAGCCGGCGTCAACAGATCGAGATGATCCGCGCCATCGAGGAGAATGGCCTGAAACCGGTGATCGACAAGAGTTTCGCCCTGGCTGATATGGCTCAATCGTTCCTGTATGAGGAATCCGGCCAGCACTTTGGCAAGATTGTTTTGGAGTTTTAGCCTCCTTTGATGAAGCGCGGGCTCATTCAGAAAGAGCCGTTGCCGCCGCGTTTTGCCGCCTGGTTCGCGGCGCGCGGCTGGAGCCCGCGGGCACATCAGCAGCATCTTCTGGCTTTGGCGCAACAGCAGGAAAATGCGCTTCTGATCGCGCCGACGGGGGCCGGCAAAACGCTCGCGGGTTTCCTGCCCTCCCTCGTCGATCTGGAACAAAAGCGCAATCGTGATGGGCTGCATACTCTTTATATTTCGCCTCTGAAGGCGCTTGCGGTCGATGTTGAACGCAATCTGCAAATGCCGATTGCCGAAATGGGCCTCAAGATTACGGTTGAGACACGCACGGGCGATACATCCACCGCCAAGCGTCTGCGTCAGCGTCGTCAGCCACCGGATATGCTGTTGACGACGCCGGAACAACTGACGTTGCTGCTCGCCACAGCCGATGCCGAACATCTCTTCGCCGATGTGCGACGCGTTATTTTCGATGAATTGCATGCGATCGCGCCCTCGAAACGAGGCGATCTTCTGAGCCTCGGCCTCGCGCGGCTACGTACGCTCGCGCCCATGATGCGGACCACGGGCCTTTCGGCGACCGTGCGCGCGCCGGAGGATTTGCAACGCTGGCTCGTCTCGCAACAAGATGCAAATGCCCTCGCCACATTGATCACGGCGCCCCCCGGCGCTCCCGCCGATTTACGCATTCTTGACAGTGACAATGCTTTGCCTTGGGCTGGCCATAGCGCCGCCCATGCGCTGCGTGAGATTTATGCCGCGATCGAGGCCGCGACCATGACGTTGGTTTTCGTCAATACGCGCGCCCAGGCGGAATATGTGTTTCAGGAACTCTGGCGCATTAATGAGAAATCCTTGCCGATTGCCTTGCATCATGGCTCGCTTGATGCCGGCCAAAGGCGCAAGGTCGAAGCGGCAATGGTACAAAACCGGCTCAAGGCGGTGGTCTGTACGTCAACGCTCGATCTTGGCATCGATTGGGGGGCCGTCGATCTCGTGATCAATGTCGGCGCGCCCAAGGGCGCGAGCCGGCTCGCGCAAAGGATTGGCCGGGCGAACCATCGCCTGGATGAACCGTCCCGCGCCCTTCTCGTGCCGGCCAATCGCTTCGAAGTGCTCGAATGTCATGCCGCCGTGGAAGCGGCGCGCGCCGGCACGCAGGATACGGCTGCTGCACGCGCTGGCGCGCTCGATGTTTTGTGTCAGCATTTGCTCGGCATGGCTTGTGTCGGTCCTTTCGATCCGCAAAGGCTTTATGAAGAAGTGATCACGGCCGCGCCCTATGCGGGCTTAAGCCGAAAGGATTTCGACGCGGCTCTGAATTTTGCGGCCCATGGTGGCTATGCGTTGAAGGCTTATGAACGGTTCGCTAAGCTCAAGCCCATGCCAGACGGGCGCTGGCGCATAGCCAATGGCCGTGTGGCACAGGCCTATCGCATGAATTGTGGGACAATTGTCGAGGCCGACATGCTCAGGGTCCGCCTTGTGCCGGGCTCGGAGGGGGGACGGCGAAAAAGCGGTCAGCCGCTCAAGACGGCTTATACGGGCCCATTGCGGCGCGGTGGCCGAATACTCGGCGAGATCGAGGACTATTTTATCGAGACTTTGCGGCCAAAGGATACATTTCTTTTCGGCGGCGAGATTCTGGCACTCCAAGGGATTGCGGGCGATGAAGCCTTGGTGGTGCGCAGTCACGCCGAGACGCCGAAAATTCCGTCTTATGCCGGTGGCAAGTTTCCGCTCTCGACCTATCTTGCCAAACGCGTACGCGAATTGCTCTCGACTCCCGAGGAATGGAACCAATTGCCACCGCAGGTCGTCGAATGGTTGGCGCTGCAGAAACATGTTTCCCGTCTGCCACCCCCTGAGGCTTTGCTTGTCGAAACTTTCGCGCGGGGTGGTCATTTTCATCTCGTTGCCTATCCTTTTGAGGGCCGTCTCGCGCATCAGACGCTTGGCATGTTGTTGACACGAAGAATGGAACGGGCCGGTCTGCAACCACTCGGCTTCGTCGCCAATGATTATGCTCTGTGTGTTTGGTCGCGCGCCGATGTCGGCGCCTGGTGCGAGGACAATAAATATGCGCTGAATGCGCTTTTCGCGAAGGATATGCTGGGCGATGATCTCGAGGAATGGCTGCATGAATCGGCTCTGATGAAACGCACATTCCGTAATTGCGCGATCATCGCCGGATTGATCGAGCGGAATTTCCCGGGCAAACAGAAAGCTGGGCGGCAAGAGTCGCGGCGAGTGACCATTTCGACCGATCTCATCTATGATGTCTTGCGACGGCACGAACCTGACCATGTGCTGTTGCGAGCGGCCCGTGCCGATGCGGCGACCGGCCTTCTTGATCTCGAACGATTGGGGCTAATGCTGGCGCGTGTGCGGCATAAAATCATCCATCAGCCCTTGACGCATATTTCGCCGCTCGCCGTGCCGATCATGCTCGAAATCGGCCGTGAAAGGGTCTATGGCGAGGCCCAGGATGCGCTTTTGGCCGAAGCCGCGGCGGATCTGGCGGCGGAAGCGATGGCGCCCTGACCTCTTGCCGCGCGAATAATTTCAGGGCGAATAATTTCAGGGATTGTGATTGTGCTGTAAAGCTTTGTCCGTGAGCCAGAATCCTGCCAGAACGACCACGCGCGCCGCCCTTGCCATCGGCGACAAAGACTTTGTTGCCGATCCTTCGGGCGCGCTCTTCCTGGAAGAGGAGAGGCTGCTGATCGTGGCCGATCTGCATCTTGAAAAAGGCTCGGCCTATGCCACGCGTGCCGTTTTCCTGCCGCCCTATGATACGCGCCAGGTGCTCGGGAATCTTGCCGCTCTCATGCGTTTTTACGCACCACGTGGCCTTATCGCTCTGGGTGATTCCTTCCATGACCAGGGTGCGGGGGAACGTCTCCACCCGGCAGACCGCGAAAGGCTCGCGGTTTTGCAGCAAGGCCGCGAATGGATCTGGATCTCTGGCAATCACGACGCTGAGCGGCCCCTGGGCATAGGCGGAATTTTCCTGGACGAACTCCGTCTTGGCCCGTTCACACTCCGGCATGTGCCCATGGAGGGGCGGGACGGGACAGGGGAACTTGCCGGGCATTTGCATCCGGTGGCTAAAGTGCGCGGACGCGGCGGCGTGGTGCGCCGCCGCTGTTTTCTGACCGATGGACGAAGATGCATCTTGCCAGCTTTCGGCGCTTATGCCGGCGGGCTCAATATCCGTGACGAAGCCTTCACCGCGCTCTTTTCCCTGAAGGACGCGGAAGCCCATGTCCTCGGCCAAAAGGGCGTATATGTCTTTCCCGCACGCCATTGCCTGGAAGAATAAGAAGCGGAGCCCCATTGAAACGGGAGCATAAGCGGGCTAATATCGCAGTCAACGCGGGCGTAGTTCAATGGTAGAACGGCAGCTTCCCAAGCTGCATACGAGGGTTCGATTCCCTTCGCCCGCTCCATTCCAAAATGCTGGAATGCCTGAGATATTTTCGCTCTACCGTTGAACTCGCGTTCCCCACGTTCCCTATCGCGTTCCTCATTGCTGTTTACGAGTTGTTCTTCGCTTCCCGGTGCTCAGCCCGAAGGCCAGCGACCTCGCGCGCTTATGTAGCGAACGGTCGTCAAATTTCGATTTTGAGAATATATTATAATATTAAGAATATTACTGTTGTATAATGTGTGTTTTTGCTGGTTATCAAATTGTTTGTGGGGATAAGATCCTGCAAATTGCCTCGGCTTTAACTTGTCATCGATCATAATTATTTAGAATCGATCATTGTTCAATCGATCTCAGTAAACCTGAGGGATATAACCACGGAGTTTTGGAGCCTTCATAACATCCAGGCTTCCCCGACCATCGAGACATGGTCCTTGCCCTTGGCTGAAGGAACGATGAAATCGCGGCTTGGAATAGGCCAATGAGCAAGAAGGGTGTAGCCAAGCCGAAGACGGCTTTCCTTTAAGGCATCAGGGGCCAGGATATGATAGGGCATTCTATATTTGCCAAAGTCTTCGAGCGTATAGAAGCTTTCATTTTCCGAGAGAGCAACTTTGTTGACGATGATCCTGGCCGGCCGTTTGGGTAAACGGGCGACGATCTCGTCAATCGATAATTCTGCATATTGAAGGACGCCGGAACAGAGCAGAATGTCACAGGCCTGTGTCTCCTCAAGCTTTTCATAAAAGTGCAAGGTCGGTGTTTCAGTTAGGCGGCGCCTGCCTTCCCGTACCACGGCAGGCACATCCACCACTTGCCAACACAAATCTGCTGGCAAGGTCAGCATGTCCTTATAGGCGTAATACTTGCTACCAATATGACCGCCGAAATCTGTAATCACGCGCAAAGCGTTTTCATTGAAAATTCTCTGTAGAAAGAAAAGCACAGGCCAATCGAAACTATGAATCGTAGCAAACGATTCAAGATTAATGGGAACAATCTCATCATTATCGTAAGTTACGCGCTTCGAAGAGGGTAGAAAATCACGTGCCTCTTCAAAAGTCTCAAATCGTCCCCAGTGACGCCCGAAGCCTTTGCGGAAATAAGAGTTTAGAAATCCATTCCGCCGCAATTGTGCGGCCACTGGAAGGTTCCAGAGTATTTTTTTTGATAAAGAAGGAAGTGAGGACATTGTCGTTCTCCCCTGAAGAGCGAGGCGACCAAAACTGATTTCCTACTCACGGCGCATCGCGATCTGGTTTGTGCCAAACGGTTCTTCCATAAAATGTTGAAAGATGAGCCGTTGTTGGCGCCTGACAGCGTCGGCACCGATGGTGCAAAACATTCCCGTCCACCATTAAGGCAACGGAGAAGCAAAGTTACATACGCAAGAACCAAACCAGATTACTAAACACATGCAGCATCGAGAGTGGCCATTTCCGGGTCAAGCAGGCCTTGCTCGTCCACGAACAGAATGATCTGATCTCTATTTGTTTCAGTCTTTTAAAAGTCGAGAAAACGTTAAAATCACGGCAGCAAAATATTTCTCTGTATTCGTATACAAATTTTTGCAATCAGGGCTATTTCTTGCCATTACCTGTGACGCAATCGCCGTTCAATCTGTCCAATAGAACCTTTGATGCTTTGAACTTCAGCACACGGCGTGGTGGAATGACGGCGGCAACTCCGGTGCGGGGATTACGCCCGATCCTCTGAGTCTTGGCCCGAATCTCGAAATTGCCGAAGGATGCCAGCCTGACATTTTCACCCCTGACCAGAGCCTCAGTGATTTCCGATAAAACCTCCGTGACCAGCCGATCAGCATCCTTGCGGGAGATCCCAATGCAATCGTAGACTGAAGATGCCAGATCCTTACGGGTTACGGTGATGAGGCTAAACCCGCGAGGCATGATGTTCCGCCAATCCGCGACCGCTTCTGTGTCTTGCTGTTCAGCGGGCATCATCCCTTCCTTTCGGCTCGTTGCATAATCGGCCTTGCGCTCCGTTTTCGACACAGGATTTAAAGGCAGTCTGTATCCAAGCAGATGGCTAATGCCATGCCGTTCGATCCAAAATGCATCATAATCCGCATGCATACGATGTCATCGATAACGAGCATCTGCATTGATAATGTGGGTTTGGTTTGGTACAATTAAAAGTTCATCGCGCCGGATACATTTATGAATGTAATTACTGCGATGAACAGTGCGGCTAAGCGCGCAGACAATCCACAAATGTTCAGAGAAAAACAAGATCAAAGCCGAAAGAAAATATATCGAAATTCTACTGTTATATCAGAAAATGATTATTAAAATTGAATATCTACAATAATATTGTGCGAACATAGGGCATGATGGAAGATGATCGTGATGAGGGTCGCGAGTTCCTGCCCCTCATTGTCCTGATCCTGAACCGAGCGAGGATGCTGCCGATGAAGAAGATCCATCGGTTCATACAATAACTTTGTTGATAAAGGATCTCGCTGCTGGTGTTGATAGAGTGAAGATAGAAGGAAACGCCAAGCCCCCTCAAGAGCCAGCGGGAGCAATGTATAAAGCGCCGCCGCTCTCGGCCAAAATGGTGCTGATCGCGGTGGGAGGCTGTTTGTCGGTGAAGAGCGCATGGATGCGTGACATATGGCACAGGCGCACCATGGCGTTGCGGCCGAATTTCGTATGATCGGCGACGAGAAAGACCTGTCTTGCATTATCGATGATGGCGCGGGCGACTTGGACTTCGCGATAGTCGAAATCTAGCAATTGACCGTCCTCATCAATGCCGGAGATACCGATAATTCCGAAATCGACCTTGAATTGCCGGATGAATTCGATGGTTGCCTCACCAATGATGCCGCGGTCGCGCGGCCTCACTATCCCGCCCGCTATGACGACTTCAAAACCGGGATTGCTGCTCATGATCGAGGCGACATTCAGATTATTGGTGATGACATGCAGCCCTTTATGTTGGCAAAGCGCCTTTGCCACCTCTTCATTGGTGGTGCCAATATTGATCAAGAGCGAGGCGTGATCAGGAATGACTTGCGCGACGGCCCGGGCAATGCGGCGCTTCTCTTCGAGGCACAAGATCTGGCGGGTTGCGTAATCCTTGTTTTCGACGGTTGAACTGGGGCTCGCGCCACCATGATAGCGGCGTAGCTGGCCGCTTTCGCAAAGTTCATTGATGTCCCGGCGGATGGTCTGTTGCGTGACGTTGAATGTCTGTGTCAGTTCGTCGATGGAGACGAAGCCCTTTTTTTGCGCCAGTTCAAGAATTGTTGCCTGCCGGGGTTTGAGAACCGGGCTGTCGCTGCTCATCAGAATGCCTCAATCGCGCAGTCGCGCGAAAATGTTCCTCATTTAATTCTACCATAATCGAAAAGGGCTCGTCGGCTCTCGTTTCTTGCGATTTGGCGAGAGTGAAAGGGGATGGGCTTGGCCGTTTGACCTCTTGCAGGCCTTGGCTTAGCCATTCGCAAACGAAAATAAGTTATAGGATTTATGTTTGAAAACGAAAATTTTCCTTGAATAGGGTTTCTTATTGTTCATAATCTTCGGAAAATTATCCAATAAAGACCATGGTTTCAGTTTTTAGTTTCGTTTATGTTCGAAAACGAATATTGGGCATGGTCGTGGATTGCGGGGAGGGATATGGACAGGCAGGCGGCTCTCAAAGCCCTTCAGGCCGGTGAGACATTTGATCTCCTGGTCGTGGGTGGTGGTGCGACAGGCTGTGGCGTGGCGCTTGATGCGGCCAGCCGCGGGCTGAAAGTGGCGCTGGTCGAACGCAATGATTTCGCTGAAGGGACCAGCAGCAAAAGCACCAAGCTGGTGCATGGTGGCGCCCGCTATCTGGAACTAGCGATCCGCCGGCTTGACCGCGTGCAGTTCAACCTGGTTCGCGATGGCCTGCGCGAACGCGCCATTTTCCTGAAAAATGCCCCCCATCTCGCCCATCGCCTGGCCCTTCTATCGCCGCTCTATCGCTGGTTCGATGTGCCTTATGTCTTCGCCGGCCTTTATCTCTATGATCGCCTGGCCGGAAAACTTGGCCTTGGTGGAAGCCGCCTCTTGAGCCGCGCCGAGGCCTTGCGCCGCTTTCCCATGCTGAAGGCTGAAGGCTTGAAAGCGGCTGTCCTCTATTATGATGGGCAATTCAATGATGCCCGCATGGCGGTGACATTGGCGCTGACTGCCGTGGAACAGGGCGCGGTGATTGCGACAAGGCTCGATGTGGTCGGTTTGACCCATGAGAAGGGCAAATTGAGGGGCGCGACGGTCCATGACCGGGAAAGCAGAAAAAGCTTTGAGATAAAAGCGCGCGCGATCATCAATGCGGGCGGCCCCTTCGCCGATTCCCTGCGTCTCATGGCCGATCCTGAAACCGCCCCCATACTCACCGCAAGTTCCGGCATTCATATTGTTCTGGACCGGCGTTTCGCACCGACTGAAACGGGGTTGATGATTCCAGAAACTGAAGATGGGCGTTTGTTGTTCGTGCTTCCCTGGCAGGGGCATGCCTTGATCGGCACCACTGATGAGCCAGCCAGAATCGAAGAAAATCCGCAGGCGCGCCAGGAGGCGATAGACTATCTGCTCCGGCACGTACGGAAATATTTCAACATGAATGTCACCGAAGCTGATCTTCTATCAGTCTGGTGCGGTCTGCGCCCGCTGGTCAGCGATCCCAAGGCGGCGGATACAGCCCGGCTTGCGCGCGATCATATTATCGAAGTGAGCAAGAGCGGCCTTGTGACGATTTGCGGCGGCAAATGGACGACATACCGCAAGATGGCCGAACAGACGGTCGATCATGCCATTGCCTGTTTCAGCCTGCCCACACACAGCAAATGCCGCACACTTGACTTGCCCTTGGTTGGTGCGCGCCATTTCGATGCTGCAGGCGGCGCTGCGGCGCTTACATCGACCTTTGGTCTTTCGCCCGAGACGGCGGCTCATCTGCATCAGGCCTATGGCGACAGGGCCAAACAGGTTTTGGGCTGCGTGGACACATCCGCGATGAAAACGCTGTTGCATCCGCTCCATCCCTATCTTGAAGCGGAAGTTCTCTATAGCGCGCGGTTTGAGGCGGCTCTTTCCGCCATGGATGTTCTGGCCCGGCGTCTGCCGCTGGCCTTGCTCGACCGCCAGGCGGCACGCGAAGCAGCCCCCCGCGTCATTGCCATGCTCGCCACTGAATTGGCCTGGGATGAACAGCGTTGCGCCAACGAGGCGGCCGAGGTCGAACAAAGGCTGAGTGAAGCCATTTGAAGGTCCTTTTCCGGGCGGGGTAACAGAGAGGCATGTATGCCGTTGCATAGGCTTACAAAGGGGCGATGCAGGCGGCAATCATGAATGAAAGAGCTGGGACAATAACAACCCGGCCTTCGGAGAAAATCAAATGAGGGAGGAAAGATGAATGCACGCTACATCTATATTTCTGGGTGAGTTCCTGGGCACTATGATCCTTATCCTGTTGGGTGATGGGGTCGTGGCCAATGTCCTGCTCGAAAAATCGAAAGGGCAGAATTCCGGCTGGATGGTCATTGCCGCCGGCTGGGGTTTTGGTGTCGCCATTGCCGTTTATATCTCCGGCTGGATCAGCGGCGCCCATCTCAACCCCGCCATTACAATCGGCTTCCTGCTGGTCGGCAAGGTGACACCCGCCTTGGTTCCTGCCTATTTCGCTGGCCAGTTCGCCGGCGCCATAGCAGGCGCTGTTCTGGTCTATTTGGCCTATCTGCCGCATTGGGAAAAAACGAAAGATGGGGATCTCAAGCTTGCTGTCTTCTGCACGGCTCCGGCGATCCGCCATTCCGCTTCAAATCTGCTCTGTGAATTGATCGGCACGGCCATTCTCGTCGTCGGTGTTTTGGGTATTTTCAATACCAATAATGGGATCGGCAGCGGTTTTGGCCCCTATGCCGTCGGTATTCTCGTCTTCAGCATTGGTCTCTCGCTTGGCGGTCCCACGGGTTATGCCATTAATCCCGCGCGCGACCTTGGGCCGCGCATTGCCCATGCCATTCTGCCGATTACAGGCAAGCGTGATTCAGATTGGAATTATGCCTGGATACCGGTTATCGGCCCTTTGATTGGCGGCGGTCTGGGGGCGCTGCTCTATTACGGTTTTGTTGGTCTTCTTTAAATTTCTCACCCAAACCGTGATTGTGATCTGGAGCCTTGATCGCGCATGGGCCGGCTCTGTCCTATCCATTGAGATATTTGAAGCATGGATTTGTCGAGCAGGGTGAAGATGAGAGCATTTTTCATTTCACCCGCTCCTTGTGATTGCCATCGATCACATCCATGGCACGATAAAGATTAAGGGAGGAATGATCGTGACGAAATATGTTGCCGTGATCGATCAGGGCACAACCAGCACACGCTGCATGGTTTTCAACAAACAGGGTGAAATTGTCGCCCAGCATCAATTGGAACATGAACAGATCTGTCCGCAAGCCGGCTGGGTCGAACATGATCCGCTGGAAATCTGGGAACGGACCAAGGATGTCATCCATGGATCTGTCGCCAAGGCCGGGCTGGTTGCCGCCGATATAGCGGCCATCGGCATTACCAACCAGCGTGAAACGACGATGATCTGGAATCGCAAGACCGGCCAGCCCTATGGCAATGCCATTGTCTGGCAGGATACGCGCACGGATATCGTGTGCAACCAGATGTCTGCCGAGGGCGGCCAGAACCGTTTCCAGGCCAAGACGGGCCTGCCGCTCGCCACTTATTTTTCAGGGCCGAAGATCCGCTGGATGCTCGATCATTATCCGGGCCTGCGCCAGGATGCGGAAAAGGGCGAGGCTCTATTCGGCAATATGGATTCCTGGCTGATCTGGAAATTGACCGGAGGGCCTGGGCCTGCGGCCGTGCATGTGACGGATGTGACCAATGCTTCCCGGACCATGCTGATGAATCTCAAAACGCTCGATTGGGATGAGGAATTGCTGTCGGCCTTCGCTATTCCGCGCGCCATGCTGCCGAGCATACGGCCGTCTTCAGATCCTGAATTCTATGGCTTCACCCGCCAGGATGGCCCTTTTGGCGGTGAAATCCCGATCTGCGGCGATCTTGGCGATCAGCAGGCGGCGACGGTCGGACAAGTCTGTTTCGATGCGGGAGAAGCCAAAAATACCTATGGCACCGGCTGTTTCATGCTCATGAATACGGGCACGGAAATGGTCCATTCGAACCATGGGCTCTTGACGACGGTCTGTTATCAATTCGGCCATGAGAAGCCGCATTATGCACTGGAAGGCTCGGTGGCGATTGCCGGCGCCCTGGTCCAATGGCTGCGCGATCGTATGCGCGTTATCAATACGGCGGCCGATATCGAAAACCTGGCCAAACTCGTTCCCGATAATGGCGGCATGTATTTCGTGCCGGCCTTTTCCGGGCTTTTCGCTCCCTATTGGCGCAGCGAGGCGCGCGGCCTCATCATCGGCATGACCCGTTTCATCAATCGCGGCCATTTTGCCCGCGCGAGCCTGGAAGCCGCTGCCTACCAGACCCGCGAAGTGGTGGATGCCATGCAGGCTGACTCCAATGTCTCGCTGAAAGTCTTGAAAGTCGATGGCGGGATGACCGCCAATGATCTTTTGATGCAGATCCAGGCTGATGTTCTGGGTGTGCCAGTGGTGCGGCCGAAAGTGGCGGAAAGCACGGCTCTTGGGGCCGCCTATGCGGCTGGCCTTGCCATTGGCTATTGGAAGAATAGTGACGACCTGTGCCAGAATTGGGGTGTCGACAAGAGTTGGAAGCCCTCGGGTGATGATACTTTGCGCACTAAAAATTACGCCATGTGGAAAAAGGCCGTGACCCGCACCTTCGACTGGCTCGATGAGAGCGCGTGATCATAGGCCTCGCCGGAAAACAGGGAGGCCGCACCGCGAATCCTTGGGGAACGATGATCCTCAAGGAGCATTGACTCCCAGGGTGGAGGCGGCTCACCCTGACCTCGACCGATCGCGCTTTTGGATACACGCCTCCCCAGCGGCTTCATCAATAGCCGGGAGTTTGGCCTTGACACCGAGAGCGAACTGGAAAGGCCTTCTCAAGATCGCCGAGGTCACCTGCCAGGTCGCCCTCTATACCGCGGTTTCGACATCCGAGCGTATCGCTTTCCACACTCTTAATCGGGCGACCGGCCATCGTGTCCAACGTCGTTTCATCGATAGCGAGACCGGTAGCCCTGTCGAGAAAGCCGATCAAGTCAAAGGTTATGAAACCGGCTCTCGAGACTATGTGATTTTAGAACCTGAGGAGATTGCTGAAGCGATACCGGAAACCGACAAGATCTTGTCGGTTTCCGCATTCATCCGCTGCGATGATATTGACGACATCTATTTTGACAAACCCTATTATCTTGCTCCAGCCGATCCCCATAGCGAGGAAAGCTATGCGGTGATCCATGAAGGCTTGCGGACAAAGAACGTTGCCGCACTCGCGCAGACGGTTCTTTTTCGCCGCTTGCGCACGGTCCTGATCCGCGTGCAGGGGCGTGGGATGATCGCGACCACTCTCAATTTCGACTATGAGGTTCTTCCCGCCGGCAAGGCTTTCGAAGACATCCCCACGCTGAAGGTTGAAGGCGAGATGGTGGAACTGGCGGAGCATATTATCCAGAAGAAAATAGGCCATTTCAATCCAGCGGAATTTGACGATCGCTACGAGGCGGGCCTCGCTGAACTCGTGAAGGCAAAGCTCGAAGGAAAGGAGATTCAGGCGCCGAGGAAGCCACAACGCGGGAAAGTCATCGATCTCATGACGGCCTTGCGGGACAGTGCGGCCTTGGTGGCGAAAAAAGCCGCCTCATCGTCTTCTGGCAAGTCGAAAGCGACGGCCCCAAAGGAAAAGGCCACGCCTCGTCGACGCAAGGCGAGTTAAGGGCATGGCCGCTCTCGACACCCATCACCAGAAACGCGCGAAAGCATCACCCTTTTTAGATTCTCTCGCCATCCAGGGAGCAAAAAAGGCCTCGCTGCCCGAATTTGTCGAGCCGATGCTGGCGAGCCTCTTAACGGCCCCACCCGCTGGAAAAGACTGGATTCATGAAATCAAATTCGACGGCTATCGCCTGCAGGCACGGATCGAAGCCGGTCGCGTCAAACTGTTGACCCGTCGTGGACTGGATTGGACGCAGAAGTTCGGCCCAAAGATCGTGACTATCTTGCAGGCTTTGCCCGTGGAAACAGCTTTGATCGATGGCGAACTCGTGGTCGAGAACAGCTCCGGTGTCTCTGACTTTTCCGCGCTGCAGGCGGCCTTAAGTGAGGGGCAGTTTGATCGCTTTCTCTTTTATGCTTTCGATCTGCTTTATCTCGATGGCTATGATCTGTGTGATTTGTCACTAAGCAAACGCCGGGACATGCTCGAACATCTTGTCGGCAGCGACGCTGGTCCTCTCCGCATGAGCCAACGCTTTGAAGAAGAGGGCCGTCTGGTCCTGCAGCATGCGTGTCGTCTCGGTCTCGAAGGCATCATCTCCAAGCGGAAGGAGAGTGTCTACCGATCCGGACGTGGCAAGGATTGGATCAAATCGAAATGTTCGGCGCGTCAGGAATTCGTCATCGCCGGTTATGTGCCCTCTTCCACGTCCCGCAAGGCGATCGGTTCGCTTGTGCTCGGCGTCTATGACGGAGACAGGCTTGATTATGTTGGCCGGGTCGGAACAGGTTTTACAATGGCCATCGCCGAGGATCTCTTTCGCAAGCTCGAGGCGATGCAGATCGACAAAAGGCCTTTCGCGAAACCTCTGGCTTCGGCCGAAGCGCGTCATGTGCGCTATGTCCATCCCGAGCTTGTTGCGGAGATTGAATTTTCTGGATGGACCGCTGACGAACGTCTTCGGCACGCTTCGTTTCAAGGGCTGAGGGAAGACAAAGATGCTCGGGAGGTTGTGCGCGAGGGGTCAAGGAGCCTAACCTTCACGGCAAAGCCACAACGACGCCGGGCCGTATTCACGCATTCAGACCGTATCTATTGGCCGGATGAGGGTGTGACCAAGGAAGGCCTGGCGGATTATTATACGGAGGTCTGGCGGTTCATCGCTCCCTTTATCGTTGGGCGCCCTTTGGCTCTGCTTCGTTGTCCGGATGGCATTACTGGACCGCAATTCTTTCAAAAACATGCCTGGAAGAAGGTCTATTCCCATCTGGTTCTGGTCAACGATCCTAAAGAGAAATCGGAGCCTCTCCTCGCACTTCATGATCTCGATGGTTTACTCGAGCTTGTGCAATCAGCTGTCCTGGAGATTCATCCCTGGCAATCCACCCTTACTGACTGGGAACGGCCGGATCGAATCATCATGGATCTTGACCCTGGTGAAGGCGTTCCATGGGAAATGGTTATCGCGGCCGCCGAGGAGATGCGTGATCGTTTACAGGAAGTTGGCCTCGCGGCCTTTGTCAAAACATCGGGTGGCAAAGGCTTGCATGTCGTCTCGCCTCTAAAACCGCTGGCGACTTGGCCCATGGTGAAGACTTTCACCAAAACCCTGGCTGATGCCATGGCCGCTGACAATCCTGACCGTTTCATCTCAACGAGCACCAAGAGCAAGCGGCAAGGCAAGATTTTCATCGATTATCTGCGCAATCAACGAGGGATGACCGCTGTTGCTGCTTATTCGACCAGGGCGCGGCCTGGAGCTTCTGTGTCGGTGCCTTTGGACTGGAAGGAGTTGAGCCCAAATATCGGACCAGCCTATTTTACGGTGGAGAATACACCGATCCGCTTGGCTGCACTCACGGGAGATCCATGGGCGGAGTTTCAGGCGGCTGCGGTTGCTCTCGAAGAGCCAAGATCGACGAGACGCCGACATGGCTAGTATCGAGAATTACAGATTCTCGATACGCCCCTTTTTAAACCGTATCCACCTCATTGAACCCGACTCGTCGCGGTTCAATGAGGGTGGATACTAGAGCATTGGCATGATCATCCCAGGCCATGGAGATTGAGCGAATGGCTCCGCGCGCATTTTGGGAAGGCTACCTGAAACTTTCTCTCGTGACCTGTGCGGTTGCGATGACGCCGGCAATATCCGAGCGTGAGAAGGTACGTTTTCACACACTCAATCGCAAGACCGGTCACCGGATTCTCAGTCAATATGTCGATGCAGAGACTGGAAAGCCTGTTGAGGAAGCCGATGAGGTCAAGGGTTATCAACGGGGTGAAAATGATTATGTCATGCTTGAGGATGCTGAAATAGATGCTGTCCGGCTGGAGAGCACGCATACTATCGATATTGATATGTTTGTTCCTCATGATAGTGTCGGGTTAATCTGGTATGATAGACCCCATTACCTGATACCCAATGATACTGTTGGGGAAGAGGCTTTTTGCGTCATCCGTGATGCCATGACATCGACCAATATGGTTGGAATGTCACGCTTGGTCCTTTATCGCCGGGAACGCGCGGTCATGCTCGAACCCCGTGATAAAGGGATCATTCTCTGGACCTTGCATTACGGGGATGAGGTGCGCCGCGAGGAGGATTATTTCGAGGGCATCAAGGACAGTAGGCCTGATCCAAAAGTGATGACGCTCGTCGAGACATTGATCGATGAACGGACCAAGCCCTGGGATCCCGCCATGGTCACTGATCCCGTACAAGATCGCCTGCTGGAGATTATCGCGTCTAAAAAGAAGGGCAAGAAACCCATCAAGCCCAAAGCCGTGGCCGAAGCGCCGAGCAATGTCATCAATATCATGGACGCCTTGCGTCACAGTCTGGCTTCGGAAAGCAAATCGCCGAAGAAGGATTAGAGCATCAAGACAGACAGCATCACCCGTTCACGCTGACGCAGGCCGGATGATCTCTTCCTGGCTTTTGGGACCGTTCATCCTTTTGGGACGGTCTTTTTTTATTCAACGCCCTTGCTGGGGACATAGGCGAATTCGACACCGGCCTCGGGCTGAGGCTCAGGCAGGTCCGCTGTCCAGCCCACCACCATTTCCAAGGGGAGCTTGCAGAAAAACAGGTCGCCCACGATTCGGTTCATCGTCACCATGGTTGGAACGCCGGGATCGGCGGTGATGAGATAATAATCGTTCCAGTCGAAGCCTTCGCTTTCGAGAAGGGCGATGCCTTGCCGCAAAAGCTTGATGCGCGCCGGATCGCTGATTTCGAGGAAAAGCCTCCGCATGACGGTGAAATCGTCAAGTTCATAGGCTGAGATTTCCGCCTGTTTCATGCCCTCGCGCGAGACCACGGAGAAATCGAACGTGTGGCCGCAAGCCTCAGCGAGTTGGCGCATGAACATGCGCAAGGTCGGTTCATTGCCGGCGCGGAAAGGGTGAAGCGTGCAAAGATCGGCCATGATCGCTGCCGCCTTGCCCGCGAAATCCTCGCGCGTCAGCGCGCGCCAGCTTTCGATGGGGGCGAGATTGGTCGCCATCTGATCGAGCGCGAGGGGAATGAAACGGCCGATCATGAATTCCCGGCCGCCTGGTGTTTCCATGCTGGATTCGCGGGCAATCGTGCCATCGGACAAGGTCATTGGCTCGTCGCGCGTGTGGCCGGCCCATTCATAAACATCTTGGTAGAGATACGCGTGGATCGCCTTCAGATGGGCGCCGTCGAAACTGCCTTGAGGGCCGAAACCGGCCGCCAATTCCACGGCGCGCATGGCGACATGGCGGGTTTCCTGTCCGGCCAAGGCGGCACGCGTCGTGAGGCCGAATTTATTCTTGAGCGTATCGCCATCGGCATAAATGTAATTGGGCATGATCGATCAGTTTTGCGGAAGGGCCAGGAATCGGGTGATCATTTCCTTGGCACTGATTTCACCGCAAATATAGGCCTCGAACAGGGCATGACTGGCCGGATCGCGTTCTTGCCCGGCGAGTCTCACCTCGGTCGCGCCGACGCGGACCTGTTCTTCGCGTTCCAAAATATCTTCTCGTTCCAAAGTGGCGGCCTCGCCGGAGGGGGCGGTTGCCACGGCGGCGGGTTTATGCTGCATGCTCTCTTGCCTTCCTCTCAAACAGGGGCAGGGCAGCGCGTCCTCCGAGGGAAGAAGCGCCGACGATCATCATTGAGCTGGATCTATGCATTTTTGTCGCCAGCTTTCTGAATGACTCCTTAAAATGGCTGTTTTTCGAGCGAAAAAAGGCCTTTTCTTCACAGCCTAACCGTGTGGATTGGGCCCATGATTGTTGAAGGGATGGATCTTGCCGCGCACGCTGGAAGAAGAGGCCGAACATCACCGCGCCAAAATGGCCAAACGCAAGGCGGTGCAGGATGCCGAGGTGGCGAGCAAGCCGATCCTCGAAAAAGGCCTGCTCATTGTTCATTCCGGTCCTGGCAAGGGGAAATCGACGGCCGCTTTCGGGCTCGTCCTGCGTGCTCTCGGCCATGGTTGGCCGATTGGCGTCGTGCAATTCATCAAGGGCGCCTGGGAGACGGGGGAGCGCCGGGCTCTTTCACGTTTCGAAGATCTCGTTTCCTGGCATACGATGGGGGAGGGGTTTACCTGGGAGACGCAGGATAAGGAACGCGACAAGGCCGCGGCTGGAGCGGCCTGGGAGAAAGCCCGCGAACTCATGGCGCGTCCGGACCTGCGGCTTCTCGTGCTCGATGAATTGAACATCGCTCTGCGCTATGACTATCTCGCGCTTGATGAAATCCTCTCTGTCCTGACCCATCGGCGGCCGGATCTGCATGTCGTTGTAACGGGGCGCAATGCCAAGCCGGATCTCATAGCCGCCGCCGATCTCGTGACCGAAATGGGGCTTGTCAAACATCCTTTTGCGGCGGGGGTTCGGGCTCAGGCCGGCATTGAGTTTTGATCAGGATGAGGCACGAAGACGATCATGGCCAAAGCTTTGATGCTGCAGGGGACGGGCTCCGATGTCGGCAAGACGCTGATCGTCGCCGGGCTCTGTCGGGCCTATATGCGGCGCGGTCTCCGTGTGCGTCCTTTCAAGCCACAGAATATGTCGAACAATGCCGCCGTGACACTCGATGGAGGAGAGATCGGCCGGGCTCAGGCGCTGCAGGCGCAAGCGTGTGGCGTACCGCCCTCGGTCCATATGAATCCGGTGCTTTTGAAGCCGCAGAGCGGCACCGGCTCGCAGATCATTCTGCAAGGCCGCCTCAGCGGTCAGGCCGAGGCGCGCACCTATCAGGCGATGAAAAAGCACTGGCTCGCAATCGTGCTGGAGAGTTTTCAGCATTTGAAGGATGAAGCCGATCTCGTTCTGGTGGAAGGCGCCGGGAGCGCATCCGAAATCAATCTGCGGGCCAATGACATTGCCAATATGGGATTTGCCCGTGCTGCTGATGTGCCGGTGATTGTCATCGGTGACATTGATCGCGGGGGTGTCATTGCCCAGATCGCGGGAACGAAATTGGTGATTACGCCGCAGGATGCGGAGATGGTCGTCGGGTTTCTCGTCAATCGGTTTCGGGGCGATCCGGATTTGTTCAAGGAAGGGATGCGCCAGATTGAGCATTTTTCCGGCTGGCGCGGGCTGGGCCTCATTCCCCATTGTCCCGCCGCGCGCGATCTGCCGGCCGAGGATGCCATGGCGCTTGGCCGTCATCTGAATGGGGAAAGGTCGGCGCATACAAAGTTCAAGATCGTTGTCCCGGTTTTGCCGGGCATTGCCAATTTCGATGACCTCGATCCTTTACGCATGGAGCGGGGCGTCGAACTGATCATGATACGGCCGGGCACCTATCTGCCTGTCGAGGCCGATCTTGTTCTGCTCATCGGTTCCAAGACGACGATTGCCGATCTCGTAGCTTTTCGGGAGGCTGGTTGGGATGTGGATCTTGCCGCTTATGTGCGGCGCGGCGGCAAAGTTTTTGGTCTTTGCGGTGGCTATCAAATGCTGGGCGAAAATTTGCGCGATCCCTTGGGCTTGGAGGGGCCTCCGAGCGAGGTGCGCGGCCTTGGCTTGTTGGCTCTTGAAACAGTCTTCACACAGGAAAAAACATTGGTTGCTGTCGAGGGCGTGAGCCTGCCCGATGAAGTGCCCTTTACTGGCTTCGAAATGCATGTGGGCCATACATCAGGGGATGATTGCGCCCGGCCCTTTCTGCGTTTGACCGATGGCCGGCAGGATGGCGCGGTTTCAAAGGATGGGCGTATCGCCGGCTGTTATGTGCATGGCCTGTTTGGCATGGATACGCAGCGGCGCGCCTTCCTGGCGCGCTTTGGTGTCGCGGCTGGGGATTTCTCTTATCTGGAAAAGGTCGAGGCGGCGCTCGATGCCGTCGCAGATCATTTGGCCCAGCATATCGATCTCGACCATTTGCTTACGCTAGCGCGATGACCAGGCAAAGGAGGGTGAGACCAGCGCCATTGAGGAAACAGGCCAGACGATAAAGCGTGAGTGCCCGGCCGAGATCGGTCTGTGTCATCGGTGCCATGCCATCGCCGATCCATTTATCCTCGATGATTGTGCCAGCATAGGCGCGGGGGCCACCGAGCCTGCGGCCGAGCGCGCCTGCCATGGCGGCTTCCGGCCAGCCGGCATTGGGAGAGGGATGGCCCCGTGCGTCGCGCCGCGTGATGGCGAAGGCCCGGCGGGCGGACAATTCCGGTGAGGTGTATGATAACAATGCTGCCGCGCCGCAGAGCCAGAGCGCGGCGAGGCGCGCCGCCGGCCAATTGACGACATCATCCAATTTGGCTGCCGAGAAGCCGAAGGCTTCATGACGCTCCGTGCGATGGCCAATCATGCTGTCGGCGGTATTGATCGTCTTGTAGAGGCAAAGGCCCGGCAACCCGCCGAGCGCCAGCCAGAACGCGGGCGCGACGATCCCGTCAGAAAAATTCTCGGCAAGACTCTCCACCGCCGCGCGCAAAATACCGGCCTCGTCGAGCTGTGTGACATCACGTCCGACGATTCGCGCAACCGCACTGCGCCCGGCCTCGATGCCCTCATTCGCCAAAGCGTCTCCCACGGCTTGAACATGGTCATGCAGACTGCGCTGCGCGAGAAGGCTCGACGCGCACAATGCGAGGAGGGGAAAGCCGATGACGAAGGGCATCCCACCATGCAACAACAGGTCTTGCACGAATGAAGCGACAAGAAAGACAAAAAAGAGCAGGGCAGTGAGAATGAGAAAGCCTGCCAATCGACGGGTTGCGAAGGAATCGTGAAGGCGATTGAAATTCCGGTCGGTCCAGGCGATGAGGGAACCGATCCAGGTGACCGGATGACCGATGGCCGCGAACAAGCGCGGCGGATAGCCGATCACGGCTTCGATCGCGAGGGCGAGTGGGGCGAGCAGCCAAGGATGAGAGAGAGAAGGGAACAGGGACATCGAAACCGGGATACAACAGAACGGGCCAGCGGGCGCAAAAGTTTTGGCTGTTTGCGGCCATGGTGGCAATCTGGCGCTGGCGGCAGAATTGTTCCCTGGCGCACCGCAGCCCTGGCTCGATCTTTCGACTGGTCTCAATCCCTTCGCCTATCCGTTCCAAATGCCCGATGAGCATTCGTTCACGCGCTTGCCCGACTTACCCGAAGCTCTGGAGGCTTGTGCCGCACGGGCCTATGAGGCTCCTCCCCCTATTCAGATCGTTGCCGCTCCTGGATCGCAGGCGCTGATCCAGGCTTTGCCCAGGCTCCATCGCTTGGATGGCAAGCCGAGCCCCCGGATCGGTATTCTCGGGATGACCTATGCCGAGCATGCCTTGAACTGGCGGGCGGTTGGAGCGCGGGTGCAGGAGGATATGGACTTGGATGCCCTCGCGACAATGGATGTCGCGATCGTCGTCAATCCGAATAATCCTGACGGTCGTCTCCTGCCTCCAGCCGCTCTGCTCGACTTGGCCGCGCGTCTTTCCAAGCATGGCGGTTTGCTGATTGTCGACGAGGCGTTCATGGATTTCGAGGCGCCAGAGACGCATTTTGTGCCTGTCATGCCAGAAAATGGTGTTCTCGTTCTGCGCTCTTTCGGCAAGGCCTATGGACTGGGCGGTCTGCGGCTTGGTTTCGCGTTGACCGGCCCCAAATTGGCGGCGGATTTACGGGCCTGGTTTGGACCTTGGGCTGTCTCGGGGCCTGCGATTGCCATCGGGCGACAGGCCTTGGGGGATTCTCTTTGGCTCGTCGAGGCGCGCAAACGGCTTGAGACGATGGGGACGGCCTTGGATCGTCTGCTATGTGAGGCCGGTTTTGCGGTTTTGGGGGGAACGAGACTTTATCGTCTCGTCACGCATGAAAAGGCTGCGGCCTGGTTCGCCCGGCTCGGCGAGGCTGGCATATTCGTCCGGCGTTTCGCCGAGCGCCCGCTATGGCTGCGTTTCGGTATTCCAGGCGATGCACCGGCTTTGTCGCGTCTTGCCGAGGCTTTGAAAGTGGGGATAAGATGACGACCATGCCTGCCTAAGTAATAAAGCGCAGGAGGTAGCTTTTTTATAATAATTCTAATTAAAAAGATTGATCTCATGCAGAAAAGTGCAGCAAGGATGATTCAGTTCTTGCTATAGTGTCCCAGCGATTCACGCTGTTTGTTCCAAGTAACGAAGCTAATGCTGATGCTGCGCTATCGGGCCTGTTGCCCTTGGACAGAAGGGCGCTTTATCTCAAAGGCTGCGAAGAGCCGCTTTTGATTTCTTTCCTGAATTTTCATTTTTTCATGGTTAACGAAAATTCAGGAGCGGTCCATCGGTCATTCTCCATGACCGATGATGTTTTATGGAGACGATGATGCGGCCGAACTGGAGACGAAGCGCGGGATTTTTATGGGTTCTTCTGGCGCTGACGTCGACAAATGTCCTTGCGAAGGAATATCCAGTCGGACAGCCGCAGCAGCGCGAAGGCATGGAACTCGCCGCCGTCTATTTGCAGCCGATCGAAATGGATCCGCCGAATATGATGGCACCCGCCAAGGAGAGCGACATTCATCTCGAAGCCGATATCAAGGCTGCGAAGGACAATCGTAACGGCTTTGCAGAAGGCGATTGGATTCCTTATCTCGCGGTCGATTATGAAGTGATCAAGCTCGACGACAAGCAGACGAAGAAGGGCGTCTTCATGCCCATGGTGGCCAATGACGGCCCGCATTATGGCGATAATGTCAAGCTGATGGGGCCGGGCAAATATCGGCTCGTCCTGCATATTGCGCCGCCCGGTGGCGAGGGCCACGAACATTTTGGCCGTCATGTCGACAAGGAAACGGGTGTCGGAGACTGGTTCAAACCTTTCTCCGTTGAATATGATTTCACTTATGCCGGCATCGGCAAAAAGGGTGGATATTGACGTGTTCAAGCGAGGGTTTGGTTGCCATCTTCTCGCGCTGATCATGATGGTTGCGAGCAATAGTGCGGGGTTTGCCCTTGCCGAGGATACGCCGACTTTCTTGATCGAATTCAACGACGGGAAGGTGAATCCCCTCCGTCTTGAGGTTCCGGCCAATCAGCGCTTCAGGATCGAATTGAAGAATTCCGGCGTGACACCGGCGGAATTCGAAAGCACCGAATTGCGGAAGGAAAAAGTCCTGGCGCCAGGCTCCGTCTCGGTTCTGGTGATTCATACGCTTGATCCGGGGGAATATCCCTTCTTTGACGATTTTCATCCCGAGGCGCCCAAGGCGGTGCTGGTGGCCAAATAGAGCGATTTTGGGAGAAGGAGGGCTCCGCTTCTTCTTGCGGCAAAAGGACGCTCTGTTCACGAAAACGACATACTGCCCTCTTCCGTAAGGAGGCTCGTCTCCAACATAGAAGAGGTTCGTGCCGAAAGGCTGGTCTGCCCTTTGCTCTTCGACGGGAAAGAAACGATCGAACCCGTGGCTGGCATAGGCCGGAGCAACGGATTTCCATCCCGCGGCGCGCATACGGTTTAAAAAGCGACGTATCGGGTCTCTGTGATACCCGATACCAGGGCGCCAAAAGTGGATGCCACTTTTGGGTCAATGTGGTGCTTTTATAAAGACTTACGGCATCGTCCCGGTTTTGTGAGCGATGCTGTCACCAAGAAGAGACCTTGGTCGAACCAGACATCCGATCAAGCAGACTTGAATGGGACCATCATGGCGGCGTCTTTGAGTTCAGTTGGATCGGGTGAGCGGCGGGATGAGTCCACCCTCTCGCCCAGCATGCCTCCCCTGGTCCGGCAAAGCTTCGCGCATGGTCTTGGCGAATGGCTGCGGCGCCACCAGCGGATGATTCAAACCACGCAATGGGGTGTGGTTCTTGTCTATCTCGTCCTCGTTGCCGTCCCGGCCTTTTTGCCTTTGCCGGATCGCACCGCTCATGTCTGGAACAATCTGACCGTCTTCGCTCAATTCGCTTTCTGGGGTCTGTGGTGGCCCTTCGTTCTCCTCAGCATGGTGCTTGTCGGGCGCACCTGGTGCGGCGTCTTTTGTCCCGAGGGCGCCCTGACGGAAGCTGTGAGCCGGGTCGGTCTCGGCCTTTCCGTGCCGCGCTGGATCAAATGGAAAGGCTGGCCATTCGTCGCCTTCGTTTGCACCACTGTCTATGGCCAGATGCTCAGCATCTACCAATATCCCATGCCCGTATTGCTCATTCTCGGAGGCTCGACGGCTGGAGCCATGGCGGTTGGCGCTCTTTACGGCCGCAATAAACGGGTTTGGTGCCGCTATCTCTGTCCCGTCAATGGTGTGTTCGGCCTCCTCGCCAAACTGGCTCCGGTCCATTTCAAGGTCGATCAGGATGCCTGGGCGGACTCGCAGAAAAATGGCGATGCCGGCATTCGGGCTTTGAATTGCGCTCCCCTTGTCCCGATCCGCACCATGCGGGGCGCTGCCGATTGTCATATGTGTGGCCGCTGCAGTGATTTTCGTGGCGCCGTTTCCTACAGTCTGCGTTCGCCGGCGGAGGAAATTGTCGATGTCGCGGGCCAGACCGCCAAACCTTGGGAGACGATGCTGATCGTCTTCGGCCTGATGGGGGTCGCTGTTGGCGCCTTCCACTGGACCGCGAGCCCCTGGTATGTCGACATGAAGGAAGCCGTGGCGACCTGGCTGATCGATCATTCGATCCTCTGGCCGTTGCAGATCGAGCCTCCGTGGTGGATTCTCACGCATTATCCCGATCTCAACGACAGCATGACCCTGCTCGATGGGGCGGTGCTGCTCTTTTATATATTCGCCACCGCCTTGGTGCTCGGCGGTGCGATTTCACTCTGCCTCGCGGTCGGAACGCTCTGTCTTGGGGGCTGGTCCTCGGCGCGCTTCCATCATCTTGCCCAAAGCCTGGTCCCCATGGCAGGTTGCGGTGTTTTTCTCGGTCTCAGCGCCACGACCGTGACTTTGCTCAAGGCCGAGGGCATCACCATTGCCTCTCTCTCGCTGTTGCGAGGCGGTCTGTTGCTTGGGGCCTTCCTTTGGGTTGTCTGGCTGGCCTTTGCGATCAGCGGCCGTGAAACGGGCCACATAATTCGCCGCATGGGCGCGACCCTCGCGCTGGCCGGCGCGGCGGGCGTCGGTGTCGCGAGCTGGGTCGTGATGTTCTGGATCTGGTAATAACGAGATCATGTCAAATGTCCGGCGCCTCAAAGTTCCCGATGCGTGAGAGTCCCTGATGCGTGTCCTGGCACCAGACAACCGGGATCTTTGAAGCAGACCTTTGCCCCGTATTCATCCCCCACTGATTTTGTCATCTTCAGCACAAACAAAGAGACGATAAGAGGAAATCGCCGCTTTTTGCTGATTGTGAAGGCTATATGACTATATGTTCAGCAAAATCGTGTTTCCTATTTGACAAAGCGCGTGGGGCGAGCGCAAGGTGCACAGGAGAGGTCTGACATGAGACAGGCCCTTTTGTCGGCTCCCCTACGTGTGGCACTCCGTTTCTGGAATCATTTCACATTGCCAAGCCAGTCGGTTCGTTTCTGACGATTCGCCATGTGCGGATTATCTCGCGGGTCGTCTTTTGGCTAGGATTCCGTCGGGCGGAAAGAGGTTAGGGGCGTCTTTGCTCCAGGGTGAGCTCTTTAATCCAGTTTCAGCATAGCATCGGGAATGCGCCGAGACGATGCATCAAGACGATGCCATGCAGCCTTTGAGGCTTTGGAGACCGCTCGATGAACGATCAGGATCATGCGGAAGCCGCCAAGACAATGCCCTCCCACCGCATTCAACTGAGTGAGATCGCCCTTATAGGCGTCTATGAAATCTCTAAAATTCTGACTGCGCCGACCCGTCTTGAGACGACGCTCGCCAATGTCTTGAACCTGCTTTCGTCCTTCCTGCAGATGCGGCATGGCACGATCGTGTTGCTAGCCGATGACGGCGCGCCGGAAGTGGCGGTCGGAGCCGGCTGGACGGAAGAGGCCATGCCGGCGCCACAACGCTATCCGGAAAGGGCGATCGGCCAGATCGTGGCGACGGCCGTGCCGCTTGTCGTGCATAATGTCGCCGATCATGAACTCTTCGACGCGAATGATGTCGCGGCGCTCGCCTCAGGGGGCGCGAAGGTCTCCTTCATGGGTGTGCCGATCCGGGCCGGCGATCGCGTTGTCGGCACGCTCACAGTCGATCGCATCTGGGATGGCGAAAGCGTTTTCCGTTTCGATTCGGACGTGCGTTTCCTCGTGATGATCGCCAATCTGATCGGTCAAACGGTGAAATTGCATCGTGTCGTCGCGCGTGACCGCGATCGTTTGATCGAGGAAAGCCATCGTCTGCAAAAGGAAATCACCAAATTGCAGCCGATGCCGGTCAGCAAGGCGCGTGCTTCTGGTATCATTGGTGAAAGTCCGGCGATCCGTGCCGTTCTCGACAAGATTTCCATTGTCGCGCGTTCCAATGCGACCATGCTGCTGCGCGGTGAATCAGGCACAGGCAAGGAACTCTTCGCGCGTGCCTTGCATGAAATGTCACCGCGCGCCTCCCATGCCTTCGTCAAGGTCAATTGCGCGGCTCTTGCCGAGAGCGTTCTTGAATCGGAATTATTCGGTCATGAGAAAGGCGCGTTTACTGGCGCCGTGGCGACCCGCAAGGGCCGTTTTGAACTGGCCGATGGTGGCACGTTATTTCTGGATGAAATTGGCGAAATTTCGCTCTCTTTCCAGGCGAAGCTTTTGCGTGTGCTGCAAGAGGGTGAATTCGAGCGGGTCGGCGGCACCAAGACTCTCAAGGCCGATGTGCGTTTGATCACGGCCACCAACAAAAACCTTGAGGAAGCCGTGCGCAACGGCGAATTCCGCGCCGATCTTTATTATCGTATCAGCGTCGTGCCGGTGATATTGCCGCCCCTGCGGGAGCGCAGTAGCGATATTCCCTTGCTCGCCGCGCGTTTCCTCGAACAATTCAACGAGGTCAACGGACGCGATCTGGTTTTCAGCAAACAGGCGATGGAAGTGCTGAAATCCTGCTATTTTCCGGGCAATGTCCGAGAGCTCGAAAATTGCGTGCAACGGACCGCGACTTTCGCTGTGGGCGAGTCCATCGTGGCAACCGATTTCGCCTGCGGCCAGGATCAATGCCTTTCAGCGACACTCTGGAAGGGCAAGACCTCGGCCGAGGCCTGGCCGAGCAAAGCGATCGGTGGTCTTGGACCTTTCGGCTTGCCGGGCGGCCTGACGGAGCCTCCCCATCAGTCGCATCCGCATCATTTGGAGGCGCAGCATTTGGCGCATCCGCAGGCCTATTCGGCGCCGCCACTCGCGCCGCCCCCCGTCGCCGTGCCGCATATGCCGGCTTCCCCCGTGCCCGCCTCTTCTCATCCGCATGTCCCGCTTCCTCCGGTCACGCCGAAACCGGCTCCGAATGTCCAGGATGTCTGGGATGAAGGTGGAGTCCTGGTGGATGTTGGTGGTGGCGGCGATACAGAGCGCGCGCGGCTCCTGGAAGCGATGGAAAAAGCCGGTTGGGTTCAGGCCAAAGCCGCTCGCATCATGGGATTGACGCCGCGCCAGATCGGCTATGCCCTGCGTAAGCACGGGATCGAGATCAAAAAATTCTAGTATCCACCTTCATTGAAGCGCGACTTGTCGCAGTTCAATGAGGATAAGTGGATAAGTTTAAAAAGCGACATATCGAGAATCTGTGATTCTCGATACTAGCGCCGGGCAGTGACCATGTGGCAATTGGCTTATGCTTTCCTGTCGCGAGTCTGACGTTGCAAGTCTGACATAGACTCATTCCAAACAGGCAGACTGTCGGAGAAAAGGCAGGGCTTGGCTCAAGGCTCTTCCCGATAAATCAATGGCTTGGGTGGTGGTACAGGAATTGCTGCCCTTGTTTTCAGGTGTCTGTCTTGGATAGCCAGCGTCCATGAGAGACGGTGCCGCCTGAATTGGCTTTTGCCCCCGGTCGGAATGCGAGCCTCAGCACCGGGCCTTTGTTGTAAGGAGAATAGAGCATGTCCTACAAGATCATCGCTTCCCAGTGCACCGTCTGCGGTGCTTGCGAATTCGAATGCCCCAACGCGGCGATCTCGTTCAAGAACGAGACCTATGTGATCGACCCCAAGAAGTGCACCGAATGCGAAGGTGAGTTCGATCATCCGCAATGCGACAGCGTCTGCCCCGTGCCGCAGACCTGCGTTCCCGCGTAAGTTCGCCTGATCCGACCTTATGCCTGTGTGATTTTGACGCCGGCCTGCCCCAAGCAGCGCCGGCGTTTTTATGTCGGGAGAATGTCGTGGACGCGGAAAACGATCCAGCGCTCGATTGGCTCGGCCTGCCGGTCGATTGTCACACTTGTCCGCATCGCGCTTTTCTCGAAGACGGTCAGTGCCGGCCGGCTCATACCTGCATCCTGGACCGACGCATCAAACATATGGATCGGTTCCTGCGCAAACATCAGTCCATGGCTGACGGTTTTCTCGATCATCCCTATTTCGAATTGCGCGCGGTTGCGGCCAAACATGCCTCACTGTTTCGCATCGCGCCGATGGTTAATGATCTTGAGCCCGAAGTGCGTATGACCGTGGTCGCGCGCTTACCTTATGAGCGTGTCAAACATCTTGCCAATGATCCTGATCGGCGCGTGCGCATTGGCGTCGCGTTGAAAATGGAAGGGCAAGCGTTGATCGCGCGGCTCGGTGACTCCGATTATCATGTGCGGGTCGTCATCGTTCGCAAATTGTCTCCCGATCTTTTGCCGATTGCCATGCACGACCCGGAGCCGACGGTCAGGCGTTGGGTGGCGCGGCGTATTGTGGAAAATCGCCTGATCGACATGCGTCATGACAAGCATCCCATGGTCCGGCTCGATGTCGCCGAGCGCATGGCGCCCGAAAGTTTGTCGTTGTTCGTCGATGATCCCGATCTGCGCGTTCGCTTCGTTGCCGCGGAGCGGATTGGTCTCGATCAGGTCGCGCTCTTTAAAGATGACAGTGAATCGATCATCCGCGATCTTGTCGCCCAACGCCTGCGCGAAGGCGAACAATCCACTGCTCTCAAAATCGTCCTCTCGCCGGGTGATCCTCTTTCGCCCCTTGCCTGATGCTTCTTTGACAGTCGTTTCGTTTGTCCGGGGCTTTGTCGGAAAGCGGCCGACACATGTCCTTCTTTTGTGCATCGGAAGCTTTTGTCGCTTATCGTTCTCGGTGGGATTTAAAAATTGCCGGTTTGGCGGGCATTGAGACCGCCTTTATGAAGATGTCCTGACAAACAGGGAGAAGGCTGCATTCCAACGGCTAAAAACTGAACAGGGAATGTGGTGTTTCAAACAGGACAATCGAAAGGCTTCATAGCTTGTCGGGCTTCGAACAGGCGGCCTTTTTTAGAAAATCTCCAGGATTCAACCCATTAGATCTTCAGAAGATTGGCTCTGCTTGTGGCATGCTAGTTGCTCGCTAGCAGTCAGGCGATTTCGTTGAGCGGGATCGTAGACGAGCTTATCGGCGGCGGGGGGAGAGTGCGGTGCGCGCCCCTTTTAACCAATAGGTTCCAGCCAGAAGCGAGGATCAACATGGATTTGACAGAACGCGAAGTCGCGGAAGCGGCGATCAAGGCGGGCGCGAACGCCGACGAAATCATGAAGAAAATGGCCGAGCACAAGGGCTGCGAGACCGACAGCGACGGCGGCAAGAAGGCCAGCTGCGGTACGGCTGCTGGTGAGAACGATCTTCCGCCGGAAATCTGGGAAAAGGTCAAGAACCATCCCTGCTACAGCGAAGAAGCGCATCATCACTATGCTCGTATGCACGTTGCCGTGGCTCCGGCCTGCAACATTCAGTGCAACTATTGCAACCGCAAATATGATTGCGCCAACGAGTCCCGTCCGGGCGTCGTCTCCGAGCGTCTGACGCCGGAACAAGCCGCTAAGAAGGTTCTCGCGGTTGCTTCCACCATCCCGCAAATGACCGTTCTCGGCATTGCCGGCCCCGGCGACCCACTCGCCAATCCGGAAAAGACCTTCAAGACCTTCGACTTGATCGCGAAGACCGCTCCGGACATCAAGCTCTGCCTGTCCACCAACGGCCTGACGCTGCCCGACCATGTCGACACGATCGCCCGTTACAATGTCGATCACGTCACGATCACCGTGAACATGGTTGATGCGGAAGTCGGCGCCAAGATCTATCCCTGGATCTTCTACAAGCATAAACGCTACACCGGCAAGGAGGCCGCCCAGATCCTGACCGACCGTCAGATGCAGGGCCTTGAAATGCTGACCGAGCGCGGCATTCTCTCCAAGATCAACTCGGTGATGATCCCCGGCATCAACGACGAGCATCTGAAGGAAGTCAACAAGGCTGTCAAAGGCCGTGGCGCCTTCCTGCACAACATCATGCCGCTGATCTCCGCCGCCGAGCACGGCACGGTCTTCGGTCTGACCGGCCAGCGCGGTCCGACGGCGCAAGAACTGAAGCGCCTGCAGGACAGCTGCGAAGGTGAGATGAACATGATGCGTCACTGCCGTCAGTGCCGCGCGGATGCCGTCGGCCTCCTCGGTGAGGACCGCAGCGCCGAGTTCACCACCGAAAAGATCATGGAGATGGACGTCAACTACGATCTCGCGACCCGTCAGGCCTATCAAGCCCGCGTCGAAGAAGAGCGTAATGCCGTTGCCGGCGCCAAGGCTGCCGAACTCCAGATCCTGGCCGATGTCGAAAGCGACATCAAGATCCTCGTCGCGGTTGCCACCAAGGGCAGCGGCCGCATCAACGAGCATTTCGGTCATGCGTCTGAATTCCAGATCTATGAGCTGAGCACAGGCAAGGGTGCCCACTTCATCGGTCACCGCCGCGTCGACCTGTATTGCCAGGGCGGCTACGGCGAGGAAGACGCTCTCGAGACCGTCATCCGCGCCATCAAGGACTGCCATGCGGTGTTCGTCGCCAAGATCGGCGGCTGCCCGAAGAAGGACCTTCTCGCGGCCGGTATCGAAGCGATCGACGAATTCGCTCATGAGTTCATCGAGAAGTCCGCGATCACCTACTTCAAGCGTTATCTCGAAGGCGTGAAGGATGGTTCGATCACTCACGTTGAAAAGGGTGATGCCGAAATCCGTCCCGGCGAAGTCGCGGTGGACGTGGTCGCTGCTGAATAATCCCTTAAGCGATCTCTATCGGGGCGCTTCGGCGCCCCGATATACGGGTTACCCGCACCTTTTCTCCTGATCCTTTTCAAGGAGCGATTCAATGTCATTGAAAATCGCGGTCTCATGTGTCAATTGTTCGGCCTGCGAGGCAGAATGCCCGAACGAAGCCATTAGCGCCGGCGAGGGGATCTATGTGATCGATCCTGCCAAGTGCACGGAATGCATTGGTTTTCATGACGACCCTCAATGCGCGCTGGTTTGTCCTGTTGAAGAGACCTGCGTGATCGATGACAATTATCCCCGTTACCAGGCTGCCTGATCATGGACGATCTCAACGTTACGATTACCCCTGCCGCTGACAAATTCGTGCGGCGTATGCTGCGTTTCGATGGTGGTCCGAACAGCGGTTTGCGGCTGTCTGTTGCTCCGGGTGGCTGCTCCGGTCTTTCCGCCGAATTCGCGGTCGTTGATAAACCAACGGCGAGCGAGACCGTGCATGAGACCAATGGCCTGCGCTTTTTCATCGATGCTCAGAGCAAGGTTCTCCTGCAGGGCGTGACTATGGATTTCGTCGAGACCCCGACTTCGGCCGGTCTGAAATTCCATGATCCCAAGGCTGTTTCCACCTGTGGCAGCCATTCGGCTCCGAGCCTCGATCTCCACGATCACAAGCACTAGGAGTTGATGGAATGAGCATGGCGACCGGCTATGGCGAGCAGGCGCCAGTTCAAGACGTCGAAGCCCTGCTAGGAGCGGGCTTACCGAAAGAGGCGGCGCAGCATCTCGATCTTGCTGCGAGCCTGTATCACAAGGATGATGTCGCGCTTGATCATTTGCGGCAGGCCGAGCGGATCGCGCCGGCACATCCTGCTGTCTTGATCGGCCTTTATCGTTTTTATTTCTACAAAGGCCGCTTGGCTGAATGCCTCGAAGTGGCGCTTGTCTGCCTTTCCGAGGCCGCGCATCATAATAATCTTCCCGACGATTGGCGGCAGGTTCAGCGCGGCGACGCGGAATTCAGTTCCTATGACATGATGCCGCGTTTCTTTCTCTTCGTTCTGAAGGGGTATGCCTATCTTCAGATGAGGCTTGGGAATCTCGACGAGGGTCTGGCGGCCGTCATGAAATTGCTGGATCTCGACCCGAGCGACAAGATCGGCGCCACTTTATTGCTCGAAGTCCATCAGCGGATGGGGCAGGATGATGACGACTGAGGCGGATGAGGCCCGCGACTGGCAGGGTCGCGAACTCACATGTGAAGGCTGTCCGCATCAAGCCTTGCAGGCCGAAGGGAAATGCCAGCTCAAGCAGGCCTGCGTGCGCGATCGTTATGCGCGGCGCATCGACCGGTTCTTCAATTGGAATCCGTCACTCGCCAATGAGCATCTGAACGATCCGTTTTTCGAGGTGCGTGCGGTGGCGGCCAAACATGCGGATGTTTTCCGCTTGCCGGCGCTACTCAACGATCCCGACGAGACCGTGCGCTGGGCGGCGGCCGCTCGCCTGCCGGATTCCTATATGGCGCGCCTGCGCAATGACCCGCATCGCGAGGTCAGGATCCGTGTGGTGTCGCGTCTGGACGAGGCCGGTCTGGTCTCGATGATTCACGATCCTGATTATTATGTGCGCACTATGGTCGCGCGGCGTCTGTCGCCATCGACCCTGCCGCTGATGATCAATGATCCAGAGATCGAAGTCCGGCGGACGGTGGTGCATCGGATTGATCCCTCCCAGCTGATGCGCATGGCCAAGGACAAGGAGCCGGCCATTCGCCTGGAAGTGGCACAAAGATTGTCTAATGAGCAGTTGATCGAACTCAAAGACGATCCCGATTGGCGTGTGCGTTACGAAGTTGCCGAACGGATCGATGTCAAAGCTTTGGGTTCCTTGGTGAATGATCCCGATCCGCTGGTTTCCGAATTGGCTCGGCAGCGTTTGCATGAGGCCGAAGGGGCGCAAGCCGCTGAAGGCGAGGCGAGTGATCGGTTCGGCACGGCTTCTTGAGCCCGCAACGGGAGGTCGAGGCCCGCGTCGATTTTCCGACTAATTTTTGTGTCCTGGATTCTCTCTTGTGAGGAGGGGCTTGAATGACCAATATCAGCCGCGATAGCGATGTGGTTGAGCTTAATGAGCCGCCACGTTTCAATTATGGACAACGGGTGCGCACCAAGCGCACGGTCCGCAACGACGGCACCTATTGCGGCAAGGACGTGGGCGACGTTCTCGCTAAAAAGGGCGAGGAAGGCTATGTCATGAACATAGGAACCTTCCTGCAGCAGCATTATATTTTTGGCGTCGAGTTCATTCTGACCGGCAATAAGGTCGGCATGAAGACCAGGGAACTCGAGGCTGTCGATGATGATGACGACGCACCGGCTCCGAAGAAAAAAGCGCCGAAGGCTTCAACCGAAGGAGAAGAATGATGGAGCCAGGGGGTGGACATCCGCCGCGATTCCAATGGGGGCAGCGGGTTCAGGCGACCGAAGATCTGTATAATGATGGATCTTATCCGGATCAGCCGCTCGATGCGCTTCTCGTCAAGGAAGGGGATCTCGGTGAGATCGTCAATGTCGGCGTGATCAGCGAAACCAATCGTCCGCTTTACCTGGTCGAATTCGATGGCCAGAGATTGGTCGTGGGTTGCCTCGAAGAAGAACTGGCGCCTGTTTAATCATTCCGTCACGGAAAAGAATGTCGTGAAGGCGACGTTGGTTGCCTGATCATTGGGCAAAGAATGGACATTCTCTTGAACTTTGCAAAGGAGCGCCCGGCGGGCGCTCCTTTTTGTTTGAGCGCTTCCGTTCTACATCTTTGTTTCCACGAAGCCAGTGGCCATAAAATTGCATCCTTTAGGAGATAATCATTTTGGCGGATGGATTTGCGCGCCCGTTCCACTCTTGGAGAGGATTGGGCGGCGAGAGATGACAGGCCAGTGACATGATCTATCTCGATAATAATGCCACGACGGCTGTGGCGCCCGAAGCGATCGAAGCCATGGCCGAATGCATGCGCAGTGGCCCGACCAATCCTTCGAGCAAGCACAAGGCAGGCGAGTGCAGCAAGGAATCCGTCATGCAGGCGCGTGGCGAGGTTGCGCGCTTTCTGTCCTGTTCGCCGCCAGAAATCGTCTTCACGAGCTGCGGCACCGAATCCAACCATATGGCCATTTTGGGCGCGCTCGCTCTCAATCCCGATAAAAAACATATTGTCGCGAGCGCCGTCGAACATCCGTCCTGCCTGGAGCTTTTGCGCCATCTCGAAAAGCAGGGCGTCGCGGTGAGCTATGTGCCGGTGGATGCGCAAGGCCAATTGGATGCCGCCGCGGTCGCTTCGAGCATTCGGCCCGATACGGCGCTGGTGACGGTCATGTGGGCGAATAACGAGACCGGCGTCATTTTCCCCATCGAGGCCATTGCCGCGATCACCAAGGAAAAAGGCGTTCTGTTCCATACCGACGCGGTGCAGGCGGTCAGCAAGATTCCGGTCGATCTCAAACAAGTGCCGGTCGATCTTTTGTCGCTCTCCGGCCATAAGCTGCATGGCCCGACGGGCATTGGTGTTCTCTTTGTGCGCAAGGGGATCAAACTTCCTTCGCAGATCTTCGGCCACCAGGAACGGGCGCGTCGCGGAGGCACGGAGAATGTTCCGGGCATTATCGGTCTCGGCAAGGCGGCGGTGCTCGCGCAGAAGGAATTGGCTGAACAGCAGGTTCAGCTCGCCGCCCTGCGTGACCGTTTGGAGGCGGCGGTGCTTGCCGCCGTTCCGATCGCGACAGTCAATGGCGCCGGTGCCAAGCGTGTCTCGAATACGACCAATATCAGGTTCGGCAATCTCGAGGCCGAACTGCTTCTCGAACGTCTTGATCGCGCCGGTATTTGTGCGTCCGCTGGCGCTGCGTGTACCTCGGCGGGGACGGAGCCGTCGCATGTGTTGCTGGCGATGGGGGTTGACGAACGCGGCGCTTTGTCGTCGATAAGATTCTCCCTGGGCCGTGATAATACAGCGGCGGATATAGACACGCTTCTCGAAGTGCTGCCCGGGATCGTGAACGAAGCAGCCGCCATCGCCGCTTGAGGCTTGCGCGGCTGTGGCATCACATCCAAAAGGAAACACTTTTGGAGTCGTGATGCGTTTTCAAAAGCCGGAGCGGATGTCCGATGGATTTCGGGCTTTGTTCCAAGGCGGATGCGGTGGCTTGAGGAGAATGCGATGAAGATCATGCTGCGTAAGGACGGTGCCGGTCAATTGTCGGTCTATGTGCCGAAAAAGGACCTCGAGGAGCCGATCGTCTCCATGGAAAAGCCGGACATGTGGGGCGGCATCGTGACTCTTGGCAATGGCTGGCAGCTTGAATTGCCGGAAGCCGGCCCTGGCACGGTTCTTCCTTGCACCGTCGAAGCACGTAAATTGAACGATGATTGAGTGAGGTTATGGCCAATCTCAGTACTGAAAATCTGGCCGAAATCGAAACCATGCTGGCGGGACCAGAGGCGGATCCATCCGTCTTGCAGGATTTCCGTCAGCGGTTTCCGGGCGTATCCCTGACCCGTTGCGATCCAAGCGATGTGGATGGGGAGAAGCCTTACAAGGAATTTCCCCGTTTCACGCTGTACCTCGTGAGCGCGGCGAATCATTGCGTGACGATCACGCGCGATCCCGAGATCGCGACGGGAATCATCGTCGTGCAGAACAGGAAAAAATCATGAGTGCGAACCTGATTCCCCTCTGCGACCCGGACATGTCGCAGGCGGAATTGGATGCCGTCCTCGAAGTCTTGCAATCCGCCAATATTACGTCGGGTGACACGGTCGAAGCTTTCGAGGAAGCTTTCGCACGTTATCTCGGACGTAAATATGCGGTCGCGACATCGAGCGGCACCATGGGGCTGATGTTGGTGCTCGACGCCTACGGCCTTGGCCCGGGCGCGGAGGTCATTACCTCACCGCATTCCTTCCGTGAAATCGCGCATGCAATCAGCCTGCGCGGCGCCTTTCCGATTTTCGCGGATATCGATTACTGGTCTGGCTGCATGCAGCCAGCCAAGGCTGAGAATAAACTCAGCGACAAAACCAGGGCATTGTTGGTCAGCAATGTGAACGGTCATCCGGCTGCCTGGACCGAATTCCGCGAACTCGCCGATAAATACAAGCTGATCCTGATCGAGGATTCGAGCGAGGCCATTGGTTCGACCTACAAAAATTCTCTCGTCGGTACATTCGGCGATTGTTCTGTGTTTGATTTCTCACAACCCGGTCCGTTGGTTTGCGGCCAGGGCGGTATGGTCGTCACCGATGATATCGACGTCTATATGGCCTTGCGGCGTTACCGTAACCATAGGCTTGACGAAAGGTCATCCGTCGTCGTAGGTCGCGCGCCAGCATACAATGGCACCATGAGTAATCTTTCGGCGGCTCTGGGTCTCGTTCAGTTGCAACGTTTGGAGCTTATTCTCGAACGGCGCAAACGGACGGAATTCTGGTATTTCGACTACGTCAAATCCTTCGAGGGGATCAAGGATCCCTATATCGGGCCGGATGTGACGGAAGTGCATTGGTTTCTCTATATCGTCCATCTCGGCACACGTTTCTCGCGGTCGAGCCGGGACGGTATCATTGAAGATCTGATCAAGGAAGAGATCGAAGCGGCGGCTTATTCTGTCCCCATGCATCTGCAGCCGCATTATTTCGATCTAGGCTATCGCAAGAAAGACTTCCTGGTGACGGAAAAAGTTGCCGATCGCGCGGTGGCTTTGCCCTTCCATGCTCATCTGACCGAAGATCAAATCGCCTTCATTGTCGGTTCGATGAAGGATGCGTCAATTAATATCGGTGCTGGTGCTGAAATTACCCTTTGAGGAGAGGCAGTGACGCCTCGCCTCTTTGTCTGAAGCAGTGTTGGTCTAGTTAAATTAGAGGATCTGAGGTTCATGCCTATCGTGACAATTAAGCCCCAAGACAAGACGCAAGAAGGGGCTGAGGGGACAACTCTCCGCGAGGTGATCATCGCCGCGGGTATTCCCTTGAATGAATGCACCTGTGCCAAGGGATATTTCGACAATTGTCATGCCTTCATTACGGAAGGCAAGAAGAGCCTCGGCAAGGCGACCCGCGAGGAAAATGAACGTCTCGACCAGATCGTCGGCGTCGGTTCCAAGTCGCGTCTTATCTGCGAAGCAAAACTTGGCCCGGAAAATGTTACGGTCGAACTGCTTGGTGCGCTGTCCGGCTGATTGGGTCAGTTGGATGAAGCGCGATTGGATAAGGAGTGCCCCATGCATAATGCTGAAGTCGTGATCCAGGTTCGCTACAATCCTAAGGGCGAATGCGTTTTCTGTGGTGAAGCGCCGGCCGGCGTCAGCCCGCAGGATTGGCATAACCATCTTTCCAACAATCTCCCGATCCATCCCTTGGCGGGCGGTCGTGCGGCCTTCTACACCACAAATGAAGATCTCGCCCGCTTCAAGGCCATGGAAGGCGCGAAACTAGAGGCTTTCTGATGAATCAGCAATCGCTCGAAGAGATTCACGCGGCGCTTGTGGGCGGTCTTCTCATCCCCTATGTGGGGCCGGGAGCCTTGACGCTCGTTCCTGGTGAATGTCCGCTTCCGGTAGGACCCGAAGTTCTGGTCGAAAAGCTGACCGCCAAGGCGACCGTTCCGCACAAGATCCGCAAGAATCTTTCGGCGGCTGCGCAGTTCATCGAGAACTTCAAACATCGCAAAACGATCAACGCGGTGATGACTGCGGCTTTCGAGCCGCATGTCGAACCGACCGATCTGCATCGTTTCATCGCCTCATGGCCCAAATTGCCGCTTGTCGTCCATGCTTGGTACGACGATCTCATGCTGCAAGCGCTCGCAGCTCGCGACAATTGGGGGTTCGTGCAGGCGGTGAGCCAAGCCGAACATCTCGCGACCTGGGTCCATTATTTCAATAAGGATGGGTCCAAGATCGAGACGGAACAGGAATTGGCGGTCGCCGAAACCTGGGACACCATGCTCTATGAGCCCTGGGGGTCCGTGCGTCCGGAAGGCAATTTCCTCGTGTCCGATTCCGATTACGTCGAAGTTCTGACGGAAATCGATATTCAGACGCCTATCCCTGAAAAGGTTAAGGAAATCCGCAAAAATCGGCATTTCCTCTTCCTCGGTTGCCGTTTCCAGACACAATTGGAACGGATCTTCGCCTTCCAAATCCTCAAGCGTTCGTCCGATAAACATTGGGCGGTCATGCCGGAAAAGCCGACAAAGAACGAACTCAAGTTCTTTGAAAAATATAATGTCGAACTGATCGATACGCCGCTGGCGGAATTTTTGGGCCAACTGGTCCAGAAGGAAGCGCTCCCGGCCTGACTCCATACTCCCGTAAACGGTCCATGTTTACGGGAGTCTATGTTGTCCGGATCCCGTGAGCCCGTTCTTGTCCTGCAAATCGAACTGGTTTAACTAGAAGAGGCTTTTAGCCTTGAAAAGACCAATGATGCGGTTCCGGTCGCGTCATTGGGAGAAATGGTTTCGTCTTTCGTGTCTTCTCCTCAAGACTCTTCAACTCCTTTCGACCGGATCGGTGGCCAGGCGCGTATCGATGCTCTGGTTGATTCCTTCTATCGTCGTATGGATACATTGCCCGAGGCCAAGGTCATTCGGGACATGCATGCCGATGATCTGGGACCGGTTGGTGAGGTTTTGAAGCGCTATCTTGGGGAATGGCTCGGAGGACCGAAGCTCTATTCGCAGGAACGCGGTCATCCTCGTCTTCGTATGCGGCACAGGCATTTTCAGATTGGTCCGGCGGAGCGCGACGCCTGGATGTTATGTATGCAAGGTGCCGTCGAGGAAGTGATCGATGATCCGGCCTTGCGATCGCAATTACTGAACTCTTTCTATAAATTGGCGGACTGGGTCCGCAACGACGATGGAAACCCGCATGACGCTCACAATTGATAAGACGGTTTTCGCGCCCCTTGATGCTGAGGGACGTTTAACGCACGCCATCATCAAGGAAGAAATCAGTCCCGGCCGCTTTGGATTCAGGGGTGAATTGGCTCTTAAGTTCCAGCAGACCATGGCTGATGAGAAGCGTCCGCCGGAATTGTCAGCTTGGCAGGTGTTTGTCACGGCTCGTGAAGGTGAGCCGGCGTTCGAACTCTTCATGTGCTACATGCTTTCCTTCGAATATCTGAGCATCATGCTGGATGTTGTTGGTCACCTCTTCAAACCAGGTGGTAAATATTTCATCTATTCCAACAATCAGGATCTTCTGCAGAAATATCGCATCACCATCAACGGTGTGTTGTTCTATTGCCTCCCGATTGGCGAAGCGACAGCTTATAATGAATTCCTTGAATTGTTGTTCATCGACAAGAATGACATCAAGAAGCTCAATACCGCCGGTAAGATGGAATACATCGTCAATGAGGCGATGAAGTTCGATGCGGATTGGGAAGAAATCTCCTATGAAGAAGGCATCAAGCGGATGGGTCCGGTCCGTAATCCCAACGAGAACCGCCCGGTTTGATGCTGATTGCATACAGCTCAATTTCCTGAACGATTGAAGCCGCCCTTTGGGCGGCTTTTTCATTTCAAGGCTTTGTCTGTTGCCTGAGCAGAGTCGAAGACAAGGATGATCGCGGCCCATGCAGGAAAACAAAGGCCGGTGGCTTGGCACGCGCCAAGCCGGCGCATTGGTTTTCCGGGCGACGGTAGCGGGCAAGTGCCAAGGCAGCAGGGGCCTGCGAAGCCTTCAAGGTCGAGCCGGGCCTATCGATAATCACCATGGGCAAGAGATGGGCGATCTCCCGCCAATGTCTCCAAAGATGGAACTGGCGAAAATTATCGGCGCCCATGATCCAGACGAAATGAATTTTCGGATAGTGGCGCACCAGATACCGGAGCGTTTCGTGTGTGTAGGCGGTGCCGATCCCTGCCTCTACACCTGAGACATGGATGCGCGGATGCTGTTTCACAGTCTCAGCCATGCGCATACGCGCTTCGACGGACGGCAGGCCTGCATGATCCTTGAGGGGATTGCCTGGGCTGACCAGCCACCAAATGCGATCGAGCCGCAAACGGCGCAGAGCAATCAGGCTCGCCAGCCGATGCGCTTCATGCGGCGGATTGAAACTGCCGCCGAAGAGGCCGATGCTCTGGCCGTCTCCGTGAGGCGGGACGCGGGCTAGATATTTGTCCTGGCGCGGCCGAAGCTCATGGACGGATTTGTCCATTTCCATGCACACGATATTTGAATGAGGTCAATTGTTCGAGGCCCACAGGGCCACGCGCATGCAGGCGTCCCGTCGCAATGCCGATCTCGGCACCGAAGCCGAATTCGCCACCATCGGCGAATTGTGTCGAAGCATTATGCATGACGATTGCAGAATCGACCTCGGCGAGAAACCTGTCTGCGGCTTCTTGATCCTCGGTGATGATGCAATCTGTATGATGCGACCCATGCGTCTCGATGTGAGCAATGGCTTTATTCAGTCCGTCAATGACGCGGACGGCGATAATGGCGTCGGAATATTCCGTCCGCCAATCGGATTCCATGGCGGCCGTGACGCGCGGATCGATGGTCTGTGTCGCCGCGTCGCCGCGTATAGCGCAGCCGGCATCGAGCAACATGCGGGTGAGCGGTGCCAGATGCGTCGCCATGCAGGCTTCGTCGACGAGCAGGATTTCGGCGGCACCGCATACACCCGGTCGGCGCAATTTAGCATTGCGGATAATGATCGCGGCTTTCTCGAGATCGGCAGCGCGATGGACGAAAATATGATTGACGCCTTCGAGATGAGCGAAGACGGGAACGCGGGCCTCCGCCTGGACGCGGGCGACAAGACTTTTGCCGCCGCGTGGCACAATGACGTCGATGGTGCCGTCAAGGCCCTTGAGCATTTCCCCAACGGCCGCCCGATCGCGCGTCGGCACAAGACTGACGGCTGCTTCCGGGAGGCCCGCAGCGCGCAAGCCTTCGGTCAAACAGGCATGGATGATGGTGGCGGAAAAGAAACTTTCCGAGCCGCCGCGCAGGATCGCGGCATTGCCCGCCTTGAGACACAGCGCGCCGGCATCGGCAGTGACGGCGGGCCGGCTTTCATAGATGATGCCGATCACGCCGAGCGGTGTCGCGACACGCTCGATCACGAGACCATTCGGCCGCTCGTAACGGGCGAGCATGCGTCCGACGGGATCAGGCAAGGCGGCGATTTCATCGAGACCGCGGGCAATTGCCTCGATGCGTTTGTCATCGAGGGTGAGGCGGTCGAGAAAAGCGGCGTTGGCGTCTTGTGCCTTGGCGCCTTCGAGATCACGGGCATTGGCGAGCAGAAGATCCTGGGTGCGTTTGCGTAATTGCTCCGCCGCAACCCGCAAGGCCAGGTTCTTGGCTTCGGTCGAGGCCAGCGAAAGAGCATGAGCGCTGGCTCGTGCTTGCTGGCCGAGTGCATGCATCAGCGCGGGCACATCGGTCTCGGATCTGTTCGAAACGAGTTGTAAGGCGTCCATCGCCGATGCTCCTTTACAATCGGGTTCGGAAATCAGTCTGTCATTTTAACGCAAGGCGCGCTCGACTGGAATTGCCTTCGCGGTTTAATCGCCAGCGAGAACCATATCGTCACGGTGAATAAGCGCCGTGCGGCCAGGCATGCCAAGCAGGCTTTCAATATCCTTTGAATTGCGTCCGGCAAGCAGGATCGCGTCGCTGGCATCATAGGCGGTGAGACCGCGGCCAATTTCCGCGCCCTGTGGATCGCGGATCAGAACGCAATCGCCGCGCGCGAAATGACCATCGACTCTGACAATGCCGGCGGGCAACAGGCTATTGCCGTTGGCGATCGCTTGCGCTGCGCCGGCGTCAATATGCAAGACGCCGCGGGGTTCGAGCGAACCGGCGATCCATTTCTTGCGGGCCGTCACGGGATTGGAGCCGGTCAGGAACCAGGTGCAAGGTGCCCCCGCCGCGATGCGGGATACCGGATGTTCCACCCTTCCGTCGGCGATCACCATATGCGTACCGCCAGTCGTCGCGATCTTGGCGGCTTCGATCTTGGTCCGCATGCCGCCGCGCGAGAAAGCGGAAGCCGCGCCACCGGCCATAGCCTCGATTTCGGCATTGATGCGCGGCACCAGGGGAATCAATTCGGCTGTGGGATCGTCGGCGGGTGGCGCCGTATAGAGACCTGCGACATCCGAGAGCAGAATGAGGAGGTCGGCGCTTGCCATTGTGGCGACGCGCGCGGCGAGGCGATCATTGTCGCCATAGCGAATCTCGCTCGTCGCCACTGTGTCGTTTTCATTGATGACCGGCACGGCGCGCAGATCGAGCAAGCGGCCGATGGTCGCGCGCGCATTGAGATAACGGCGGCGCTTTTCCGTATCGCCGAGCGTGACGAGAATCTGGCCTGCAGTGATGCCCCGATCGCCAAGAACCTCGGCCCAGGTCCGGGCGAGGGCGATCTGGCCGACGGCGGCGGCGGCCTGGCTGTCCTCCAGACGAAGGGCGCCATCCGGCAGGCCAAGCACCGTGCGTCCCAGCGCGATGGAACCGGACGAGACTACAAGCACATCCGCGCCGGCGCCATGCAGTTTGGCGATATCTTGCGCCAGGGCGTCAAGCCACGCGCGCTTGACGCCGCCCTGCCCACGGTCGACGAGGAGGGAAGAGCCGACCTTGATGACGATGCGTCTGAAGCCGCCGAGCGAGGGAAGGGCAGGGGAAGGCATTGCGGCTTGTTGTTCAGGAAGAGTCAATCGCATGGATGCCAGGATGTCGCGGCGGGTTCGGCTGCGGCCTCTTGCGCGGCGCCGGCCGCGTCGATCGCCGCCAGCAGGCTTTGAAGGGTTTCGGTCAGATTTGTATGAGTCGCCGCCGAGAGTTTGAGAGGCGTGCGCTTGGCGGCACGTTTCAACCGCGCCATTTGATTTTTCAGCGTCTCGGCATCCACCGTATCGATCTTCGAAAGGGCCACGATCTCAGGCTTTTCGTCGAGACCATTGCCATAGGCTGCGAGTTCCTTGCGGATCGTCTTATACGCTTTGCCGGCATGTTCGCAGCCGGCATCGACGAGATGCAAAAGGACCCGGCAGCGCTCGACATGGCCGAGGAATCGATCGCCAAGCCCGACACCCTCATGCGCGCCCTCGATGAGGCCCGGAATATCGGCGAGGACGAATTCACGATCGCCATAAGCAACGACGCCGAGCTGCGGATGCAGGGTGGTGAAGGGATAATCGGCGATTTTCGGGCGGGCCGCGCTGACCGTGGAGAGAAAAGTCGATTTGCCGGCATTGGGCAGGCCCACAAGACCGGCATCGGCGATCAGTTTCAGGCGCAGCCAGAGGGTCATTTCCTCACCCTCCTGGCCGGGATTGGCGCGGCGTGGCGCCTGATTGGTGGAGGTCTTGAAATGTGCGTTGCCGAAACCGCCATTGCCGCCGCGTGCAAGGCAGACGCTTTGGCCAATCTCGGTGAGATCGGCGATCAGGGTCTCCCCATCCTCGTCGAAAATCTGGGTTCCGGCCGGCACTTTGAGGATACAATCGGCACCGCGCGCGCCAGCCCGGTTCTTACCCATGCCATGGGTGCCGGTCTTGGCTTTGAAATGTTGCTGGTAGCGGTAATCGATCAAGGTGTTGAGACCTTCGACGCAGAGCGCGACGACATCGCCACCGCGTCCGCCGTCGCCGCCGTCCGGTCCACCGAATTCAATGAATTTCTCATGGCGAAAGGATAGGCAGCCGGCGCCGCCATCGCCCGAGCGGATGTAGATCCTGGCTTGATCCAGAAATTTCATGGCCAAATGCCTAATGCGTATGAACGCGGTGTCAAGAAAAAGCCTGTCTCCACGGTCACTCTTGGTGACCGATGGTATAGGCGGCATGATCGGATCGGGCACGAAAGATGGCGTGCCCGATGCGGAAATTCAACTTTCGACTGAGGGCTGGAAGGAAGCTCTCAGAGCATCTTGCCGGTCTTTCGTCTGATGGATCATTGGCGGCATGCCGCGCGGCGGATGCTGCTGGACCCAGGTCTTGCGATCGAATTCGAAACGATCGCATGGATGCAGGCCGCCGCGCGCCGGCAGGTAATCGAGGCCTGAATCGACATAAGTGAAACCACTCTTCTCCAGCACCCGATGCGAGGCCGGATTAATGGCGCGGACATTGGCCAGGATGCGATGGGCCGATGTCACGCTGAAAAGGCTGTTGACCATGCCTTTGACAGCTTCCGTCGCATAGCCTTTGCCGGATGACGTCGGTGCGATGACATAGCCGAGCTCAAGATCGTGGTGTCCGGCGAGCGTGGCGCTGACGAGTCCGATCAAGGGGCGCTCGGGGCGCTTCAGGGTAATGGCGAGAATCAGGCCCTTACCATTCGCATTGTCGGCGCGCGCCTGGAAGATGAACCGTTCGGCTTCCCCCACCGGATAGGGGTGGGGAATGGCGGCCGTCATTTTGGCGGTTTCCGGCAGGCTCGCGAAAGTGGAAATGGCGGCGGCATCGGCGACGCGGGGCCAGCGCAGCCAGAGCCGTTTGGTCTCGATGCGAAAAATATCATCGGAGGTCAGATCCGGGAACATCGTTCAACTCCGCTGCGACCACGCGCCGTTCATCCCGCAGGATGATGACATTATGAGGAAGCCGATCCTGCCGAGATATTGGAAGTACCTTGGCTTTCCGGCAAAAATATGAGCCTAAACAAATAATTAAAGCTAGAATATCAACCAAGATGATCCCGTTTTTGGGATCAATTTAACGCGTTACAAAAATCTGGAGCATCGCACTCAAAAATCGATGCTCCATTGGTGCGCGGCCGAAAACGCGCATGAAAAAAGGGAGGTGGCCGTCCCACCTCCCTTTAGACCCCAGAGGGGTCGGCGGATGATTTCCTGTTTTACCAGGCGGTTTCTTTCGAGAAACCGATCCACCAGGTCCGTGGGAACAGGTGGAGCGATTCGCCTCGAAAAGCTCACCTGATTATTCGGCCGCCTCGGCGGCTTTCGGTGGTATGACCGAAATATAGGAACGGCCATTGGCCTTGGTTTGGAAAAATACTTGTCCTGCCGTCAGGGCGAACAAAGTATGATCTTTGCCAATGCCGACATTGCTGCCGGGATGCCATTTGGTACCGCGTTGGCGGACAATAATATTGCCGCCGATGACGGCTTCGCCGCCGAATTTCTTTACACCGAGGCGTCGGCCGTCGGAATCGCGTCCGTTTCGTGACGAGCCGCCTGCTTTTTTATGTGCCATGATCCTGCTTCCAAAAAATTGCGCGCCGGGTTTCGGGCGTTCAGGCGTTGATTCCGGTGATCTTGACCAGGGTCAGATCCTGCCTGTGGCCACGCTTGCGCTTCGAATTCTGCCGACGGCGTTTCTTGAAGGAGATAACCTTCGGCCCACGCGTCTGTTCGACGATTTCGCCGGATACGGTTGCACCCGCAATGAAAGGCGCGCCGATCTTGGGCTCGCCTTCGCCGGCAAGCATCAGGACGGAATCGAAAGTGACGGCATCGCCGGGCTCGCCCTGAAGCGTCATGACGGTAATGATATCGTCGGCGGCGACGCTATATTGCTTGCCCCCGGTTTTAATGACTGCGAACATCGTTTTTCCTAGTGTTCGATCCGGCTCCTGTTTCCGCTCTCGCAGACCTGGCTCTCATAAGCCCTGACGCGGAATGGAAACGGCCGGCTTCTTTGCAGTTTGTTGCGTCCTAAGACGCGGCGAGCTCGATGCGATCTTCTCGCTCCAAGCATTTCCCCCATGACGCCTGCCGATTCTCACCGGATCACGAGGCTAACCGCGCCGTGCAATCAAGCTGAACGAACAATGAAAGGAAAACGCGGCTGACAAGCCGCGCTGCATATTTCTAGTCACGCTCGACTATTTTGTCAAGGATGCATGTATCAAGCCGAAGGATCGCTGCCCCATTGAACACATCCTGCCGTATTTGAGCCATCTTCGAAGATCTTAACGATAGAGGCGAATATCTTTGGGGGGCGCGCTGGATCGACCCTTCCAGCGATGTAAGGTTCCGCCAAGATCCGTATGATTCTTTTAAAGTCTTCGAGCCGTGTCGATGGTCTTGTCTTACGCGAGTCGTCAATTTCGACGATGCGGCTGAAACGATTTGGAAAAACGTCTTGCCACGGCTATGGTCCAAAAAATGACGGAAGAGAATGCATTTTTACGGCGGCGTGATGCGGATGCGTAGTCTGGCCGCGTATCGATCGACGGATCGCCGTGGCGGCGCGGTGGAACTCGGCAACGAGCCGGCGATCGATACGGATGGTGAGCAACACGATATTTTCGATCGGCGACAGGTGTCCCTGCGCTGGCTTGCCGGTACGATCCTCACCGGCCTGTCCGGGGCGGGGTTGATCGGCGCGGCCATCTACGCGGCTTTCGATCATCAGTCGCATTTTGCCGAGGCGCCGATGCTGGCCGCCCCCCCCCATAGGGAAACGGCGCAGGAAAGCGGAATCAATGGGCGCAAGGGCGATCGGCTGGTCAAATCCGTCGATATTGTCGCTGCCAAACAGTCATTTCGTGCGCCGATGACCTTGAAGATCGGTGAGAAGGAAGTCGTCAAGACACATTCGTTCACGCGGGTCGAAACCACTTTGTTGCAAGCCAGCGCCGGCTATGGCGACGATATTCCGCCGTTCAATCCGCTCAAACTTCTTGCCGATGCGCGCAATCCCGTCGATGTGCCGCAAGAACCCGTGCAGGACGATGCCGAAGTCTCCTGGGCATTGCGCGATCTTGTCGGCCAGCCGGTTTCGACGCAGGCCGTATTGTCCGGCGATGAAGTCCAGGCGCAATTGGCCGAGCAGATCAAGAATCCGATGAATGCCGGCACGAAGCTTTTGACCCTGCCGCCGCAGATGCTCTTGATGAAGACGAGCCGGGCCAATCCCCTGGGCAATGGCATAGGGCATAATTTCGGCCGATCCGGTGCCGCCGCCGTCCTCGCCTATGCCAATCCGGAGGATACGGGGTTGAATGCCCCCTTCTCCTCGATCGATGTCCGCATGGTGCCGGAAAATGTCACGGTCGTGGCGCGTTCCTCGGCGTCACCGCAATCCACGCAAAGCGGCGAAAAGCTCGTTGTCCTGCGCCATGGTGAAGCGGTGGAGGATATTTTGCGCAATGCCGGTCTGTCCAAGGATCGGATTGCCGCGATCATCCAGGCTTTCGGCGCGCGCCGGGGCGAGGCCGCAGTGGCCGAGGGACGCAAGCTGAAATTGCAATTCGCCGATTTCGATGGCAGTGGCGGCGAGGCGATCTTGGCGAGGCTGTCCGTCTATGCCGACGAGACGCTCGAAACAACGATCGCCATGACCGATCAAGGCCGTTATATGCGCGTGATCTCCCGGAACGAGGAGCCGGTGGCGCGGCGGCGGTCCGAGGATACGGATGATGACGATGCCGGCGGCATGCGGCTTTATGAGTCGCTTTACGAGACGGCTCTCAAACAGGATATTCCCAGACGGATTGTCGACGAACTGGTCCGAATCTTCGCCAATGATGTTGATTTCCAGCGTACGGTCGCAGCGGGAGATTCCTTCTCGGCCTTCTATGATGAGGCCGAGGAAGGCGATCATCTACCGGAATTGCTCTATGCGACGGTGACGACGCGCAACGAAACTTTCCGCTATTATCGTTTCCAGACACCTGATGACAATGGTGTCGATTTTTATGATCCGAATGGCCGTTCGACCCGCAAGTTCCTGGTGCGCGTGCCGCTTGCCGCTGAGAAAATGACGTCGGGCTTCGGCACCCGTTTCCATCCCATTCTCGGTTATTCGCGCCCGCATACAGGCGTCGATTGGGCGGCGCCCATTGGCACACCAATCTTTGCCGCTGGCAATGGAACCGTGCTCAAGGCAGGCTGGGATTCAGGCTATGGCCGCCGGGTCGAGATCCAGCATGCCAATGGCTATATCACCACCTATAATCATATGTCCGGCTTCGCCAAGGGCATGAGCGAGGGGATGCGGGTCCGCCAGGGGCAGGTCATCGGTTACCTCGGCCAGACCGGTCTCGCGACTGGGCCGCATCTCCATTATGAAGTGATCGTCAACGGCCATTTCGTTGATCCGCTCCGTGTGAAACTCGCCCAGACGCGCGAATTCGACGGACCCATGCTGGCAACGTTCAAACGCGAGCGCGAACGGATCGATGGCCTGCTGGCCCTGGCGCCCAATGCGACCAGTTCGATCGTTGCTGATCGCCGTGGTAATCGCAATCGCGCTATTCCGTAAAAGCGGACGCTCTCTCCATCCAATGTCTCGTGATGGAGCAGGGGCCGCCAGTCCAAGCGGTCACCGTCAAAGCCAATCGGCAAGTCGCAAAAAGTGAAAAGCCAATGGCCTGGTGAGGGGCATCAAAGCTCGTAAAGCGGACGACCTTTCCCCTTGCCCGTGCTACGACACGGAATGCGATTCCTCAAAGAATTGACGGCGCTATTGAGTTGCGATCCCGTGCGGATGGCTGTTCTGAGGACGGTGCGATCCTTGGACCTGCCTGATAGCTGGGTTGGCGCCGGCTTTGTCCGCGATGCCGTTTGGGATCATCTTCATGGCTACGCCAATCGCACGATCGAAGGCGACGTGGACGTTGTTTGGTTCGATGATGGGGCTTTATCGCCAGAGTTAGATCGAGAGTTGGAGCGAAGGTTATCGCTTGTTGATCCAGCTTTTAAGTGGTCCGTGAAAAATCAGGCCCGAATGCATTTACGAAACGGTGATGCTGCCTATACTTCTGTAAGTCAGGCGATGTCCTATTGGCCCGAGACGGCAACAGCCGTCGCCGCTCGCATCGGAGATGATGGGAGGCTTCACATCAACGCCCCTCTAGGCCTTGATGACCTCTATGCTATGCATTTACGACCGACCCAAATGTTTATAAGCGCGAGGCGTTGCATCTTCGACCAACGAGTTAAAGAAAAGCGCTGGCTTGAGCGATATCCACTGCTCCGAATTGTACCGTGACTTTTCTCCCAAACGCTGATGTTTCCTTATGAGAAGGCGACTGCCCCTCAACGCCGGTCGGAAATGATCGTCGAATTGTCCGAGCCCTGCAATTGTATGCGCAGGACATTGTCGCCATCAAACCAGAGATCGCGGTCGAAGGCGCTGCCTTGCGCGCTGATCTTATAATGGTGGGCTTTGACTGCGGCGCCATGGATTTGCACTTGATCCTCGCCGAGATCGTGAAAGGCTATTCTCAAACTCTGGCCATTGGCCGGGTTGAACCAATCCGGACGGTGCAGAAGGGTGCGGCTCCACAAACTCGCCGGGACGATATCCTTCGGGACGTCCTTACGTGTGCCATCGACATCAAGGCTCGGCCTGTCGCCGGCCATCGAGAAGGTGATCCGATGGGGCGTGCCATTATCATCCGTTTTCGAGGCGAAGGCGATGAGCTGTTCGCCTTTCCAGGTTTCATCGCAAACATGTTCATAACGATAGGCTTCGATGAACATGACCTTCACATGGATCGATGTCTCGATCCGCACTTTGGTCGTATCGCCCTGTTTGTCGATATCAACGCTATTGGTGCCGATCTTGTCGCCCTGGCGGATAATATCGAAGACCATATGGGTCGTTTTGCGGGCAAGCGTTTCGGCATGGCCCGCCGTGACGAGAGCAGGCAGAAGAGCCATAAGGATCCCGAGGATCGAACCGTGATTGCGCATTTCATTCCCTTTCGGGGCAGGCGATGAATATCGCGCTATCCTGAAGCCGTGACCTTTTCTGGGCCTTTTCTACAACAGCCCGGCGACAATATTGACCGTGAGTGCGAGGACCGCGCTATTGAAGAAAAACGAGAGGATGCAGTGAACCAGCGCCGTGCGCCGCATCAAGCGCGAGGAAAGGCCGATATCGGCGGTCTGCGAGGCGACCCCGATCACATAGGAGAAATAAAGAAAATCATAATAATCGGGATCGATCGTGCCCGGAAAGACGAGCCCGCCGCGGTCCTCCGGTTTCTGGTCCGGCTCGGCTTCGAAGGCGTCGTAATATTCATGCGCGTAATGCAGCGCGAAACTCAGATGGATGAAAAACCAAGCGTTGAGGATCGTGACTCCGGTCAAGGCAAAATACCAGCCGGCATGCGATGCGGCCATGCTCTTGATGGTCGAAAGCTCCAGCACGATCGAAGCGATCGCGGCAAAGGCCGCGACTGCTGTCAGAACCAGGATCAGAAACTTGCCTTCATCCGTTTCCTTGGCGCGCTGGCGCATGGTGGCCGGCGTCGCTTTATGGATCATCCGGAGCGACAGAAAAAAATAGACCCATATGCCGATGTTCCAGGCCAGCAGCAGTCTTGTATTGGCCAGCAGACTGGACGGTAACAGAAACCCGGTGGCAATACCGGTGAGGAACCCGATGAAGAGACGCGGATGCGCGCGGCCGATCCGATAAGGCCGCAACAAGGTGTAAAGCCACAACGCGGCGCTCTTTGCGCGAGGCGCCACGGGTTTCATGGCGAGAAGCACGTCATCGGGAAAAGAGCCTCATCAAATCAATTCTTTCGGGTTGCCGCGAAACGGGCCGCTTCCTTGAGAATATGCGCTTCGCGGCCTTCTGGAAAGGAATCGAGGGCGGCGATCGCCTCGGCGGATAATGTGTCGCGGCGTTTGCGAGCCGCTTCAAGGCCGAGCGAGGCGACCAGGGTCGCCTTGTTGCGATCGGCATCCTTGCCAGCCTTTTTGCCGAGCGCTTCTGTATCGGCCTCGACATCGAGAATATCATCGGCCACCTGGAAGGCCGCGCCGAGTGCCTGACCATAGGCCGAGAGCGCCTCGCGCGTCTGCTTGGAGACTCCGGCGAAAATCGCCCCGGCGATGACCGCATAATGCAAAAGGGCGCCGGTCTTCATCGATTGCAGTTCGATCACCGCCTCGGCGGTATGCGGGGTCTTGGCCTGTTCGGCTTCGATATCGAGCACTTGTCCGCCGACCATGCCGCCAACGCCAGCGGCCCGGGCGAGCGCCAGGACGAGTTCGATGCGAATCGCCGGATCCTTATGGGTGGCAGGGTCCGCCAGGACGTCGAAAGCATAGGTCAAAAGGCCGTCGCCGACGAGAATGGCGGTCGCTTCGTCATAGGCCTTGTGAGTCGTCGGCCGGCCGCGGCGCAAATCATCATTGTCGAGCGCCGGCAGATCATCATGCACGAGCGAATAGCAATGGATCATTTCGAGTGCCGAGGCGGCGCGCAGGACGCCCTCTCCTTCGATGCCGAACAGCCGCGCTGTCTCAACGAGCAGGAAGGGGCGCAGCCTTTTGCCGCCACCGAGAGAAGCATAGCGCATGGCTTCGAGGAAACGCGGCGGACGCAAGGTTTCGCCGGGCAGGGGGGAGGGACCGAGCAAATGGTCGAGGGTTTTCTCCGTCGCCTCGGCGATTTGCGTGAGCCGCTGTTGAAAATCTTCCGCCAGGGTGCCGCCGGTCATTGTCTCTCCCTATACCAAGGTGGAGGTTCGGCTTGCCCCATCGAGCCGGATCGGTCAAGGCTCAAGCCATGGCTTTCCTGCCTTTCTCTCGGCTCTTCTCCATCCGCTCGGGCCGTTTCGCTCGCTTCGTGTTCGGTGTCCTGCTGACGCTCGGCCTCGTGCTCGGCAGCCTGCTCGTCGCTTATCGCTTTCTGGCACCGGTCTCGACCTTGATGGCGTGGCACGAGATTAAAGGGGACGAAGTGGATCGCCACTACCAGCCCCTCGCACGCATCGCGCCGATTCTGGCCGCTTCCGTCATCGCTTCGGAAGATGCGCGCTTTTGCCAGCATCACGGGGTCGACTGGCAGTCTCTCTCGGAGGTGATGGACAAGGCCAAGGCCCGGGCAGACGGGCCCTCGCGCGGTGCCTCGACGATCACTATGCAGACCGCCAAGAACCTCTTCCTCTGGCCTTCGCGTTCCGTCCTGCGCAAAACATTGGAAATTCCGCTGGCCTTGCTCATCGACGCGGTATGGCCGAAGCGGCGCATTCTGGAAATCTATTTGAATATCGCCGAATGGGGCGATGGTCTCTTTGGTGCGGAGGCGGCGGCCCGGCATTATTTCGGCAAAAGCGCCGATGCACTTGACCGGCGCGAGGCTGCGCTGCTTGCCACCGCCTTGCCCAATCCGATGCGGCGAAATCCCGCCTCTCCGACGCGGCTGCATCGCCTGCTCGCGGCGCGAATCGCCGCCCGCGCGGGCGCCATGGGCGCGGATATTACCTGTCTGAAATGATCGGCTGCGATGGGAAGCGCTGATTTTTCCATCTCGCTCTAGCCAGGGGCCGGTTTTTTGTGTAATAGGCGCCTTCCAGTTCAAAGGTGCGGTCCTTCCGCGCCCTCGCCGATCCGGCGAGCAGCCCAATCCCGAGACATTGTTATGGCCGTTCCGAAACGAAAAACATCCCGCATGAAGCGCGGTTTCCGCCGCTCGGCGGATGCGATCAAGGCGCCGACCTATATCGAGGACAAGGATTCGGGCGAATTGCGCCGTCCGCACCATGTCGATCTGAAAACCGGCATGTATCGCGGCCGTCAGATTTTCACGCCGAAGGTCCGCGAGGAAGCCTGAGCTTTTCTCTCCTGCTTCTTGAGGAAGCGGGTTTGTCGAATCAAAAACCCCGCCAGGGCGATCCAGGCGGGGTTTGCATTTATGCATCATCCTGATCCCAAAAGCGGGAGCCACTTTTGGGTCTGATGCTTTAGATGAAATATTGACCGCCGTTGATGCTCAAGGTCGAGCCCGTGATGAAGCCGGCTTCTTCGGCAACGAGGAAAACCACGGCGCGGGCAATCTCTTCGACTTCGCCCAGACGGCGCACGGGGATTTGGGGAAGAATGGCCTTCTCCAGAACCTCCTGCGGGATCGCCTTGACCATTTCTGTCGCGATATAACCGGGGCATATCGCGTTGACGGTGATTCCCTTATTGGCATTTTCCTGCGCGAGAGCCTTGGTGAAACCAAGATCACCGGCTTTGGCGGCGGAATAATTGGCTTGGCCCATCTGCCCCTTCTGGCCATTGATCGAGGAAATATTCACGATTCGGCCGAAACCGCGTTCGCGCATGCCCTCGATCACCGGCCGGGTCATGTTGAAGAGGGAATTGAGGTTGGTGTTGATCACGTCATACCATTGTTCCGGTGTCATTTTGTGGAACATGCCATCACGTGTGATGCCGGCATTATTGACGAGGATTTCAATGGGGCCGAGATCCTTGGAGACCTGCTCCAATCCTTCGCTGCACGCCTTATAGCTGCCGACGTCCCATTTATAGACGGGGATGCCGGTTTCATCCTTGAATTTGGTGGCCGCTTCATCATTGCCGGCATAAGTGGCGGCAACCTGATAGCCGCTTGCCTTGAGAGCCTTGCTGATCGCCGCGCCGATACCACGAGAGCCGCCGCTGACCACTGCTACGCGTGCCATTTCATCCCCCCTGTGCAATCATCGATTGTCTTGAGCATTGGATCTCAGAAGCGGAGACCACTTTTGAGATGATCCAATGCGTCTTCAAAGATCTAGAACACCGAACGTATTTCACCTTGAACGCCCGACGTTCTAGTAAAGCTATGCGTCCTTTGCATGAATGCATAGCCCTATAATAATAAACTTCTGCACATAGTTTGGAGCATCGGGAGGCGGGCCATTGGCCGCTCCCCGGCACAAACAGGCTTCAATTCTTGGTTTTGAGACAAAATTGAACCCATCCCAAAAGCAGAGGCGCTTTTGGGCTGCATGAAAACATGATTCGGAAATGGGCCCCCCGAAGGGGAAGCGGGGTGCGAAACGCACCCCGTGAAGTTTTAGCGTTCGATCGTCATCGCGATGCCCATGCCACCGCCGATGCAGAGGGTCGCGATACCCTTTTTCGCATCGCGCCGTTTCATCTCGTGCAGCAAGGTCACGAGAACGCGGGCCCCCGAAGCGCCGATCGGATGGCCGATGGCAATCGCGCCGCCGTTGACATTAACGAGGGAGGTGTCCCAACCCATGTCCTTGTTGACGGCGATGGCCTGAGCGGCGAAAGCCTCATTGGCCTCGATGAGATCGAGATCCTTGACCTTCCAGCCGGCCTTTTCGAGCGCCTTGCGGGAGGCCGGAATCGGGCCCGACCCCATGATGGACGGATCGACGCCAGCGGTCGCCCAGGAAGCGATTCGGGCGAGAGGCGTCAAGCCGCGTGCCTTGGCCTCGTCGGCGCTCATCAACACCACGGCGGCGGCGCCGTCATTGATGCCGGAAGAATTGCCGGCCGTCACCGTGCCATCCTTGACAAAGGCGGGTTTCAGCTTGGCCATGGCCTCGATCGTCGCACCGATGCGGATATATTCATCCTTGTCGACGATGATATCGCCCTTCTTGCCGGGGACGGTGAAGGGGATGATCTCCTCGTTGAAGCGGCCTTCCTTCTGCGCGGCTTCCGCCTTGTTCTGGGAGGCCACGGCGAACTGGTCCTGCTCCTCGCGGCTGATCTGCCATTTGGTGGCGATATGTTCCGCCGTATTGCCCATCGGATAATTGGCAAAGGCGTCGGTGAGGCCGTCGCGCATCATCGTATCGGTGAACTTGACATCACCCATCTTGGTGCCGCCACGCAGAAAGGCCGCGTGAGGCGAAAGCGACATGTTTTCCTGACCACCGGCGACAATGATCTTGGCGTCGCCATTATTGATCTGCTGCAGGCCGAGCGCCACGGCGCGCAGACCCGAGCCACAGACCTGATTCACCGTCCAGGCCGTCTTGCTGTCCGGAATACCGGCCTTGATGGCCGTCTGGCGGGCCGGGTTTTGACCAGAAGCAGCGGTCAGGACCTGCCCGAGGATCACTTCGTCGACATCGGCCGCCTCGACTTTGGCGCGCTCGAGGGTCGCCTTGATCACCGTCGCTCCCAATTCATGAGCAGGCGTATTTCCGAAGGCGCCGCTGAAGGACCCGACGGCGGTGCGCGCTGCACCCACAATCACGACATCGCTCGACATTCCCGACTCCTCCCAACAATCTCACATTACAACGCCGCGACAACTTTGCCCGTTTCGCGCAAATACCGCCCACCCATAGATTGCGCGGCGGTAAGGAAAGGACAAGAGCCGATTACACGCTAATCGTGAAAGAGTGATGTTGCCACACCGCTTTCGGCAGACACCCCCGGAAAGTGGTTGGACCCTTGCGTCGAAGCTCCTATCTTGAGGCAGGATCGAGGCGGGTTCCCTCCGACGAAGCGGCGGTCGTCATCATTGCGCAACACGAATCGCGAGCAACGGCCCGCAACGTTCGAATAACGGTCCGGGCCGGTCTGGCGGGGGGAATCGAAAGGGTAATTGCGTGGATCAGTCGAACAATATGAGCGCGGACAAGCCACAGGCTCAACCCGTCACGATCAAGAAATATGCAAACCGGCGGCTCTACAATACCGGGACGAGCGCTTACGTCACGCTTGAGGACCTGGCGTCGATGGTCAAAACCGGCGAAGATTTCGTCGTGTTCGATGCCAAGAGCGGCGAGGATATCACCCGTTCGGTGCTGACGCAGATCATCTTCGAGCAGGAGAGCAAAGGCGGCCAGAGTCTCTTGCCGATCACCTTTCTGCGTCAATTGATTCGGTTCTACGGCGACAGCATGCAGATGCTGGTGCCGAGTTATCTCGAATTTACCATCGACAAGCTGACCCATGAGCAGGGCAAGTTTCGCGATCAGATGATGAGCGCCCCGCTGGCTGCCAATCCAATCTTCAACTCTCTCGAAGAGCAGACCCGCAAGAATATGGCGATGTTCAATCAGGCGCTCGCCATGTTCTCCCCCTTCGGGGGCACCGGCATGCCTCTGGTCCCCGAGACGAGTGAACCGCCGGCGCCAGCGCCGGAGAAGAACGACATCGACGACATGAAACGCCAATTGGACGAATTGCAGAAGAAGATCGAGGGGCTGAGCCGCAAGCCCTGACGCCGCCGCGCAATTCGTGATGGCACCTGTTCGGCAATCAATCGGGCTGCCAACCCGCCGGCGCCATTTCGAAGGTTGAGAACTGAAAGGCGGGTGCGACGCTGCAGCCAATAAGCGTCCAGGCACCAAGACTGCGGGCGCTTTGCCAGGCAAGGGCTGGGACCACGATTTGCGGCTCCTCTCCGTTCAAGACATCCGCGCCAAGGCGGTGGCTCGTGGATTTGCCCGCCTCTGTAATGCGGAGGTCGAGCGGCGCGCCGGCATAAAAATGCCAGACCTCCGCGGCATCGATCCTGTGCCAGGCGGAGGTTTCACCGGCCGCCAGCAGAAAATAGATCAAGGTCGAAAAGGAACGCCCCTCCGCATCGGAGCGGGGATCACGGAAGGTTTCCCGGAAATGGCCCCCTTCCGGATGTGGCTTCAAGGCGAGGGCCGTAATGATGTCTTGCGCGGTGCGATCGGCCAGGATCATCTCAAGCCCGGTTCTTGCGCTCACGCAATTCAGCGAAAACGGCGGCCGGATCGCCGCCCGGCATGCCGACGGCGGCCTGAACACTGGGCTCATCGACCCGGAGGAAGGGATTGGTGCCGAGCTCGATGGTGATGGTCGTTGGCAAAGTGAACCGGTTTTCGGCGCGCAATTGCCTGACTTCGGCGACCCGGTCACGCAAGAGCACATTGTCGGGTTCGATGGTCAGCGCGAATTCCGCGTTGGAGAGCGTATATTCATGGCCGCAATAGACCTGAAGCTCGCCCGGCAAAGCGGCGAGCTTCATCAGCGAATTATAAAGGATATTGGCTGGCTCCTCGAAACCGCGGCCACATCCCATCGCGAAAAGCGTGTCGCCGGTGAAGAGAATATCGTCCTGTTCAAACCAATAGACGACATGTCCGGATGTATGACCCGGCACTTCCAGAACCATGGCCTCGAGCTGGCCAACCTTCACCTGATCGCCCTCGCGGACCGCTTGATCCAGATGGCCGATCTTATCCGCCTCGCGCGCGGGGCCGATGATGCGTGCCTCTGGAAATTCGGCTTTGAGGCCGGGAATGCCGCCGATATGATCCTGATGGTGGTGGGTAATCAGGATCTCGGTCAGGGTCCATTCCCGTGCGGCGAGAGCCTCGAGGATCGGACCGGCTTCAGGCGCATCGATGGCCGCTGTGTGCCGCGATTCGGGATCATGCACAAGGACGCCGAAATTATCCTTGAGGCAAAGAAATTGGTGGATATGGGCACTCATGGCGTAACGAAGCTCCGCGTTTGGCGCAGATGATCCCAAGGGCCGCAAAAAACGACGCTGTCCATGGTATTAAGCAAGGGTACAAGGAGAGGTCAAACGCCACGCGGGGGGACCTTCGGCAGAGGAAGTGGCCGAGTGTCCTCTTTGTGTCTTCTTTCGCATTGACGCAGCAGGCTTGACCCGTGACCCTGGTTGCGGTCGATTGGAGGAAATCCGCAAAACGGCGTGCTCATGGTCCGCCAGCGGAAGGGACAGTCATGCCACTTGATGTCGTTGACCTTCGCTCATTCTACACGACCCCCCTTGGCTCCGCCGCCCGCCGCTTCATCGGGCAGGTCATTCGTCAGCGATTTGCCAATTGCTGCGGCCAATCGATCCTCGGGGTTGGCTATGCCACACCCTATCTTGAGCCGTTTCGGGCCGATAGCCTGCGCGTCCTGGCTTTCATGCCGGCCGAGCAGGGAGTCGTGAACTGGCCATCCTCCGGCCTTTCATCCTCGGCCTTGGTCTCTCCCACGATGATGCCCTTGCCCGATGCCTGCATTGATCGCGTCCTGCTGATCCATGCGCTGGAGCTGACGGAACATCCGCGTGAACTCATGGCCGAGATCTGGCGCATTTTGACGCCGGGTGGCCGTATCCTTGCCGTCACGCCGAGCCGCACGGGTCTCTGGGCACGGCTCGACACGACGCCTTTCGGCCATGGCCAGCCTTATTCACGTGGCCAATTGCGCGATTTGATGCGGGTTACTTTGTTTTCACCGACCCGTTGGACGGAAGCGCTTTATATGCCGCCTTTCCAAAGCCGTTTGGTGCTGCGCGGGGCGCCCATGTTGGAACGGATTGGGGCGAGCCTCTCTTTGCCCGGCGCGGGCGTGCAGATTGTGGAAGCGACGAAGCAACTCTATCGTCCGGTGATTTTGCGCCAGGCGATGCCGCAAGCCATCCCCCAGGCCTTGCCGGGCCTGCGGCCGGTTCTGGTGCCCCAGGCCGCGCGGACTGAAAAAACGAGCAAGGCGATTGTGCAATAGAGAGTTGCGGGGGGGCTCTCTGTTGGTTCTTTTCTCGAATGTCCGCTTTTTCAACAGTGCAGCGGGCATTCGAGAGGGGCACGTGCTAGTATCCACCCTTATTGAAGCGCGACTTGTCGCGTTTCAATAAGGATAAGTGGATACGGTTTTAAAAGGGGCGTATCGAGAATCCGTGATCTCGATACTGGGGATTAAACCGCCGCGTTGGGCCGTTTGATCTTGAGGCTCTGAAGCGCGAAGAACGCCCCATGTTGAAGGCCACCACCATCGATGCCATGGCCGATGCCTGTAGAGAGATGCCATTGGCAGGGGATTTCCGCCTCCGCCAATTGATCGGCGGCGACGAACATGGCCTCTGCGGAAATCACATCGTCCTGGCTGCCGTGGATGAGCAGAATCGGCGGCCGCTGGCCATTGACGAGGCGCGCGGGAGCCGAGGCAAGATGTTCGGGGCCGACCAGCATGCCGGAATAACCGAGAATGCCGGCGGGCGCCTGCGGCCGGCGCAAGCCTGCATGCAGCGCGAGCATCGTGCCCTGGCTGAATCCGACCAGCAGCAGATTCGCGTCGCTGAGACCATAACGTTTGAGTTCCGCGTCGAGAAAAGCATCGAGCACGGGCCGTGCCTTTTCGAGCCCCGCCCAATGGGCCTCTGGATCATCCTCGGAAAGGGGAAACCCCAAGGGGAACCATTGCCGTGCCTGCGGCGCCAGAGCACAGATTTCTGGCGCATGCGGAGACACGAAGGTCGTGTCAGGCAGGACGTTCTGCCATTGTTGGGCGATCGCGATGAGGTCGTTGCCATCCGCGCCATAGCCGTGCAGGAAAACGATCAATTGTTTCGTCGTCCGCGACTTGGCCGCCACGCGGGGACCGTCGATCCTTGTTACCATGCTCTAATACTTTCCGCCCGGGTTTCATCCAAGCAAACCGGGTTGCGTTCGCTTGGATCTCAAATTCGAAGTAGCATTGATTTTGCTTCTCTTAAGCAAAATCAATGCTGCCTCAGCCGCTTGGCGGCGAGAGGGATGAGAAGCCGAATCCGGCCTTATCGTGATCCCAGCTTTTTTGAAAAGCCTGTTTCGCGATGATGGTCAAGCCGCGGGTTTCTTGCACGGACACCCGCGTGTCATCGCTGAGCGCGGACTGACTGGAAAAACCAAGATCAAGTCAAAATTTGCCCTTCACGAAAATGATGTGACGCAACGAAAGAATCGTGAAAGCGTTTCATGCTTGAGCATCGCGCCAGAAAGTGGAGTGGGGATCGCTTTTTAGATCAACTTCACGCGTTTTAGAGATCAAGACTATTACATCCGATTTCGGCTGAATGAGGGATGCGTGAGCTTGGCTCGTTGCCATTTCGAATTCTGGCCGGGATGTTTCCTGCCTCTGTCCGTCCCCGAAGTAAGCCATGACCCACGCCTGTCCTCAGTCTGCCTTTCGCTTCGCTCCCTCGCCCAATGGCTATCTGCATCTCGGTCACGCTTTTTCGGCGCTCGAAAATGAGCGTCTGGCGCGTTTGAACGGGGGCCGTCTCTTCTTGCGAATCGAAAATATCGATGTCGATCGCTGCCGGCCGGAATATGAACGCGCGATTCTCGAGGATCTGACCTGGCTTGGTATCGCGCTGGAGCCCGAAGTGCGGCGGCAGTCCGAGCATTTCGACGATTATGCACAAGCCCTGGACCGGCTCGCGCGGATGGGCCTCATCTATCCCTGTTTCTGTTCCCGTACTGACATCATGCAGAAGATACGGGAACGGGCCTTTTGGGCGCGCGATCCTGACGGATCGCCGCTTTATCCCGGCACCTGCAAACATCTTCCAAAGGACAAAATCCAGGAGCGCCTGGAGGCTGGCGAGCCGGCCTCTTATCGCCTCGACATGGGCAAAGCCTTGAATCTGATTGGTTATAGGCTCGGCTGGACCGAATTTGGTTCCGGGATGGTCGGTCGCTTCGTACAGGCTAGTCCGCAGAAATGGGGGGATACCATTCTGGCCCGCAAGGATATTGCGACGAGCTATCACATTGCCGTCGTCGTTGACGATGCCTTGCAACGGATCACTGATATCGTACGCGGCGAAGATTTGTTCCAGGCGACCAGTCTGCACCGGCTGTTGCAAAGCCTGTTGGGCTTGCCTGAACCGGCCTATCACCATCACGGGCTGCTGCGTGATGCCTCTGGCCAGAAATTGTCGAAAAGTCTCAGAGCCAAATCCTTGCGTGCCTTGCGCGAGGAAGGATTATCCCCGAAAGCAGTGCGCGCCAAACTGGCGCCACTGCCCCCTCTCATCGCCGCTTTGCAAACGGTTTGAAATCAAGCCGTTTGAATCGGTCGCTATTCAGCGGCGCTTTTGGCGCCGCCGAAACGCCGCTCGATATAATCCTGAACGATGGTCTTGAATTCGGCGGCTATGCCCTCGCCACGCAGCGTTGTGGTCTTTTCTCCGTCGATGAAGACCGGAGCGCTGGGCGTTTCGCCGGTGCCGGGGAGCGAAATGCCGATATCGGCATGTTTGGATTCCCCGGGTCCGTTGACGATGCAGCCCATGACCGCGACATTGAGGCTCTCGACACCCGGATAGCGGCTGCGCCAGAGCGGCATTTCCTCGCGGATATAGGTCTGGATGTCGCGGGCGAGTTCCTGGAAAACGGTCGAGGTCGTGCGGCCGCAGCCGGGGCAGGCGGCGACGAGTGGCACGAAGGTGCGAAAGCCCATGGTCTGCAGGATTTCCTGCGCCACCGTGACTTCGAGCGTCCGGTCGCCACCGGGTTGCGGCGTCAGCGAGACGCGGATCGTGTCGCCGATTCCTTCCTGCAGCAAAATGCCGAGGGCCGCCGAGGATGCGACAATGCCCTTCGAGCCCATGCCGGCCTCGGTGAGACCGAGATGCAGAGCATAATCGCTGCGCGCCGCCACCATGCGATAAACGGTGATGAGATCCTGTACCGACGAGACCTTGGCGGAGAGGATGATCCGGTCGCGCTTGAGGCCCAGTTCTTCGGCGCGTGCCGCCGAAAGAAGGGCGGATTGCACCATAGCCTCGCGGGTCACGGCTCCGACCGAGAGCGGTGCGGCGCTGCCGGCATTTTTATCCATCAGGCTGGTCAGAAGTTCCTGATCGAGCGAGCCCCAATTGGCGCCGATACGGACGGCCTTGTCATATTTGGCGGCGATTTCGACAATCGTGGAAAATTGGCGGTCGCGCTTCTCGCGAAAACCGACATTGCCGGGATTGATGCGATATTTGGCGAGCGCCTCCGCGCAGGCGGGATATTCGGTGAGGAGGCGGTGGCCGATATAATGGAAATCGCCGACCAGCGGGACAAGACAGCCCATCTTGTCGAGTTTTTCACGGATATAGGGGACGGCAGCAGCGGCGGGATCACGATCCACGGTAATACGGACGAGTTCGGAACCAGCCCGCGCGAGGGCCGCGACCTGCTCCACCGTGGAGTCGATATCGGCTGTATCGGTATTGGTCATGGATTGCACGACGATGGGCGCGCCGCCGCCGACCTGCACTGATCCCGGGCCGGAGCCGACACGGACACCGACCGAGGTACGACGTGGTGCCGGACCAGAGGGAAGGGCGAGAGCAGGATCGAAAAGGAGGGCGGTATCGGAATCTGTGGTCATGCGAACCATGCGTTTGGAGCGGTTTAAGGCTCTAAGAGAACATTCGCGGGAGGCTAAGGTCGACGCCGCCAGCATTACCGTTCGTTACGACACTGAAAAGACAGGCTATTCCATTATTTTTGATTTTTGCGCATTTTTTAGCGCCAAGCTCTGGCGAGCCTCACCCATAACGGAAATGCCACGGTCTTTCCAGGCCCGATGTCGTGAGCGAAAACAGGGACGACGTCAAGCCGCCTGCCATGTTTAGGCCAAGGCTCCGTGCTTTCAAGGCAATGATCAGCCGCTGCACAACTCGAGATTCTCGTGTGCTCAACACTGTTGGTCATGGATCATCTGAAGGGCGTGGGCAGCGCTTGGCACTCCAAAATGTTCGTCGCGCGAAAGGAACAAGAAAAACTTCTCGATGCGTGAGGCGCTTCTTTAAGCCGCCGGGATCAAAAATCGCGAACCAATGCGCGAAACTCGGGGGATACCAAGCCGCGAGTTTGTTCTTAATTGTTGGCGGCCCCATGCATGTTCTGTCATTTTGATAGCTTACGGATCTTCTTTTAAGACTATCGCGGCGAAAACGGATCTTTCGTGATGATAACAGCAAGAATGTCTTGAATAGGCTGCAATTCACCTCAAAAATCCCAGTCCCGAAGAAGGTTTGCTCCATCGCGCTTCTCCAATTCCCGCGCACTTGTCCAATTCCCGCCTTTTCCTTAAGCTTTGTTCAAGCAGGAACTCCTGGAAGGAAATAAACTTCGATCGTGGGTTCCTGTCAGGACTTTGAGATGAGGTGGGGTTTTCGAAGGCTTTGAAGCAGAATTCGAAAATCCTGCCCAGGCTGTTTCGTTTCAAACAAGGCTGACCACCTTGCTGATTCCCTTGCTCCGTCCAGTATTCAATCAGGATAGAAAATGACCACGCCGATTCGCAAAGCCGTTTTTCCCGTCGCCGGTCTTGGCACTCGATTTCTGCCCGCTACCAAATCTGTTCCGAAGGAAATGCTGACCGTGGTCGATCGGCCGGTCCTCCAGCATGTGGTCGATGAAGCCCGCGAAGCCGGTATTGAACATTTCATTTTCGTCACCGGCCGCAACAAGGCCGTTATCGAAGATCATTTCGACATTGCTTATGAGCTTCAGGACACTTTGCTGAAGCGCAATAAAATTAAAGAATATGACGCTTTGATCGCTGATCTGCCGAAGCCTGGCGCGACGAGCTTCACCCGCCAGCAAGCGCCGCTGGGTCTTGGTCATGCCGTCTGGTGTGCCCGCGATATTGTGGGACATGAACCGTTTGCGGTTCTGTTGCCGGATATGATCACCCTAAAGGATGATGGCAAAGGCCGTTGCCTTGCGCAATGTATTGCAGCCTATAACAAACATGGGGGTAATATTATCGCCACGGAGGAAGTGCCTGCTGACGAAACTCATCAATATGGCGTCGTCGGGCTCGGCAAGGATTATGGCGATACGTTCGAGATTACCGGAATGGTCGAGAAGCCGGCCAAGGGGACCGCGCCTTCCAACCTGATCATCTCCGGCCGCTATGTCCTCGGTCCTGAGATTTTCGAGATTCTCGAACACGGGGAGAAGGGCGCTGGCGGTGAAATTCAATTGACCGATGGCATGAAGACCTTGGCTGAATCACAAGCATTTCACGGTGTGCGTTTCAGCGGCAGGACGTTCGATTGCGGCTCGAAACTGGGTTTCCTCGCTGCCAATGTCGCTTTTGCTCTGGCCAATCCCGAGATCGGTCCGGGTTTCGCCGCCGATTTGAAAAAGATTGTCGGCACTCTGTGAATGTATTGATGACAGCATCGAGCCTGGACGTGTTCAGGCTCGATGATCTTTATGGCCATGTATTCTGTGATCGTGTAGCGGGCTGAGCTAGGGATTGGTCCGTATTATATTGCTTGTTAAAGCTGGCCGCCTGAGCCTTAAAGGCCGTCAACCGCAATCAGCTTTCCCCCAATTTCGCGGCTAATCTCTGGATAAGCACGTCGAAAGGAACGGACAGTTTGCTGGCTTGATCATTCGTCTCCGGCAAGGGGTAGAGATCGCGCAATTTTTGTCCGAGACTCATGGCGAGAGGCACTTTCCGAACGAATGCCGTTGTCAAATTTTCAAAGGCTGGCTTTTCGAAACCGGAAGCTGGCACTCGATCGAAGCCTTGCCGTGAGACCTGTGTCTCGCTCTGTCCTGTCGGAGAGAAAATCCACGCATCGGATGTGTATGCGTCCCCGCTCGAACCGATTACGGATGGAGGATGCGGGTGCCCCAGCCCTTTCCCCCTTTGGGAGAATGTGTGCGGAAGATCTTTTTCGTCTCCGTTCTTAGCCATTGGTTCAGCACTTTCCTGCCGCTTAGCAGAGGCCAGACGCGGGACTGTTCACGGTCGATGAAACCGCCATGTAACAATGCGTAAGACGCTTCACTAAGCTATGAGACGCGCAAATAACAACGAGCACCATCATGGTGCGTTTTCGCTAACGCCATTTGCACGAAAAACGCACCAGTTTAGGGTTCATCGTTCAGTAAATTGAAAGGTTTCAGGGCATTGAGCTCGTGGTTGAACATTGTTTCGAAATTCCCCTGGGCAACGGATGAGGGACGATTTCGTTCCGTCGAAGCGCATTCTGCGCCGATACGGCAGGCATGAAAGACGCAAGCGTTCCTTCACGGTTCGATGAGTCGTGAAGAGGCTCTAGACCGTTAAAATGCAAGATTCATCGATAGCACAGCTTGGTTCGACCCGAGCGAAGGACAGACATGCGACCGGTTGCACTCGTTCCAGTGACATTAACCGAGGAAGATTGCGGCAAACTTGTCTTGTATGAGGTTGAAGGCCAGCCTTTGCTCACGCATTTGTTCGGGCGGATCGGTCTGGCAAAGAATCCGGATGGGCTTCTGGTCGTTACCACGCAGGAGGAAGCCGATGACGCTCTTGCCGCATTGTGCGCGGCGCATGAGATTCCCTGTTATCGCGGAGAAAGCGGTGACAGACTCCGGTTGCTCGTCGAGGCCTTGAAAGCCTCCGGGAAGAAGGGCGCTGTTCTGATCCATCCAGACAGTCCCCTCATTGATCCGGCTGTCATTGACCATGTCGCCAATCTGGTCGAATTGACGGATGGCATGCTGGACTTCATCGGTACGACTCTGACGCCGACCTATCCGCTTGGCATGGATGTCGAGGGGTTTACTCTCGCGGCTTTACAGGATTCAGATCATCGTTGTGCCGATGCGGAGGAACGGGCACAGGGCACATTCTATCTGCGCAGTCATTCCAAATTGTATCGGATACTCAGCGTGAAGCCCGAGGACGGGTTGCATCGGCCGGACTTGTCGCTGGCCGTGCGTTCACATGAGGATTTGCCGAAATTTGCAGCGATCCTTGCCCATTTCAAGGGCCGCCAAGATTATACCATGGCGGAGCTGATTGCGTTCCTCGATCAGTCGGAAGCCCTTGAACGATAGTCCGAGGGACGAGACTTTTGGGGGTGATGCTCTAATCGTCCAGATCGTCTTCAGGTTCTTCGATCGTGGGGTCAATCAATTGACGGGCGATCCGCTGACCCTTGCCACTCAAGCCGATGAAACCGGAACGGGCTCGCTCAGCGACATAGCCCAGCAGCAGGATATGATGATGAATGGCGCGGATCTCGTCGCGGGTGAGGCCGAGATCCTGCTCGATCTTGGCAGCCTGGACCGCATGATCGGGCGGCGCGCCCGTCGTATAAAGATAAGGGACGATTTTGACGCGCAATTCCTCGAGGCGTTCGGGAGACAATACGGGGATCGCGGAAAGGGCCATGGTCGAACATCCGGAATTTTGGGATCAGCGGGCTTCGCGTCGCTTGGCCGGCCTGAGGCAAGCAAGGAATGCTCCAGATTCCGGTTTCATGAGGCGTAAGGCTCAGGGGATGATGCGGGTGACATGGCCCATTTTGCGTCCGGTCCGTGCTTCCTGCTTGCCGTAAAGCGTCAGGCAGGCGCCAGGCTCCGCCAGAATATGCAGATAATTCTCGACGTCATCGCCAATTAGATTCTGCATCGTGACGGCGGATCCATGCCGCTTCGTCGAGCCGAGCGGCCAGCCGGCGATGGCCCTGATATGTTGCTCGAATTGGGACGTCACCGCGCCGCCTTCGGTCCAGTGGCCGGAATTATGAACCCGTGGCGCTATTTCATTGACGAGCAACTGGGTTTCGCTGGCCGGGTCTTCGACGAGGAAGAGCTCGACCGCAAGGATGCCGACATAATCCAGCGCATCGGCAATGGTTTTTGCCATGTTGACGGCTTTTGTCGCGGTGATGGCGTCGACCCTAGCCGGGACATGGGTCGATTGCAGAATATGGTGTCTATGGATGTTCTCGCAGACGTCGAAGGCCGCGAATTCACCTTGGACGCCCCGTGCCGCCACCACGGAAATCTCTTTGCTGAAGGGCACGAAACCTTCGAGAATCGCGGGCTGGCCGCCGAGCGCGTGGAAGGCCGCGGCGGGATCGGCGTCGTCACCAATCAGGACTTGTCCCTTGCCGTCATAACCGAAGCGTCGGGTCTTGAGGATCGCGGGGCGGCCAAATTCCGCGAGGGCCCGCTTTAGGGTATCGACATCATCCACCTGCCGATAAGGGGCGGTGGCAATGCCGAGCGAGGCCATGAAGTCCTTTTCGACGAGGCGGTCCTGACTTGCGGCCAATGCAGCCTCGCCAGGGAGCACGGGAGCGATTTTCGCGAGAACCGCGGCGGTGCGCGCCGGCACATTCTCGAATTCATAGGTGATGACATCCACTTGCGCGGCAAATTGCGCCAGGGCTTCTTCATCTTCGTATGCGGCGAGCATATGTCCGGCGGCGACAACGAAAGCCGGGCTGTCGGCCTCCGGTGCATAAATCCGTGATTTCAAGCCGAGACGAGCGGCTGCGAGGGCTAACATGCGGCCCAATTGGCCGCCGCCGAGAATGCCGATCGTGGCATTGGGTGTGAGTGTGAGACTCATCTGCTTCTAGCTTTCGTCGCGAGGCGAAAGCGCGACCGCGTCGGTCTGCGCCGCCCGCCAGGCGGTCAGGCGTTGGTCGAGCGCATTGTCGGACAGGCTGAGGATTGACGCCGCGAGAAGCGCGGCATTGATCGCTCCGGCCTTGCCGATCGCCAGGGTGCCGACTGGAATGCCGCCCGGCATCTGAACGATGGAGTAAAGGGAATCCTGGCCGGACAGAGCCTTGCTTTCAACCGGGACGCCGAGAACGGGCAAAGTGGTGAAAGCGGCGGTCATGCCGGGCAGATGGGCGGCGCCGCCGGCTCCGGCGATCACGACTTTGAAGCCTTTTGCCTTGGCACCTGTGGCGAATTGAACCAGTCGATCGGGCGTGCGATGCGCGGAAATGATCAGCGGCTCGAAGCTGATCTCAAGCTCGTTCAGGACGCGGGCGGCATGCCGCATCGTGTCCCAATCCGACTGGCTGCCCATGATGAGGGCGATGAGCTTGGCTTTATCCGACAATGACTCACTCCGCATCGCCTTCGCTGCATGCATCCATTCGAAAGCAACGGCTGCCGTGGAAATCGATTTAATGGGGAATCGATTTGATGCTTTTCAACAATCGAGAGCCGATCCGCTTAATAACATCGCTCGTTCATTCGGACGCGTGAGCGAAATTATAAGCCTTTATAATCGCATCAAATTTATCCCTAAAGGGTATTCCCTTTCAGGTTTGATGTTCTCGGATCATGCTTCGTGCGAGAGGGACAATGGGGTGCCCTCCCACGTTCGCGAAAGCAGCGGCATAAACGAACTGGCTTGGCGGCGCAAGCGTGGCCAGAAGTGTACCTGTTTGAGTCGGCTTTGTGCCGGCGTAAAGATCGGGCCTGTCTCTGAGACCAGTGATCATCAATGTGGCCGCTCGTCTGTGTCCCTTTCTGTGTCCATCAAGGCAAAATCAGGTGCGGAGCCGCGTGAAGCAGGCGTGTTCATCGTCTGGTCGGCATGGAGGGGGAAATCGTCGCGCACGGCGATAATACCCATTCCCAGTGGGTATCGTTCATCGATCATGAAAGAGAGGGGGCGGAAGTTTTCTTCGATCAGCACGGCTGAGATTCGTTCGCGATCGAACAGATGGACAGCGCGCAAATCGCCCCAATAGGGATTGTCCTGATTGATCTCCAGCAAGCGCCAAACCATGGTGCCACGATTACGCATGGACAGAAACAAAGCGCCGTCGCGCCGCAGGAATCGCCGGGCCGTGCGCAGACCAAGGCGCGGATCGGCCATGCGTTCCAAACTGCGGCTCAGGCTGATGACGCTGAAACGCTCAGGCCAGTCATGATCAATGATCTCGCCTTGATGCGCCTCGTAGCCGAGCCCTGCCAGAATGTCGGCATGGGCTTTACGGTGTTCGAGACCGACGGGATCAAAACCCCATTCCTCCGCGGCAAATAGAAGGGAAGCGTCGCCAAAGCCGACATCGAGCCAAGCCCCTTTGGCGGCCGGGAGCCAATGGTCCATGCGTTCAACAATGGCACCGGATTGGAGCCGTCGTTTTTCCATGTCATGCCCGACGGCCTCTGCCGGCAACGTCCTCGCGAAATGCGTCGATTGCACGATCGGGGAGAAATGGCCTTCCGCGAAAACATGGCCGCAATCTTGGCATCGCCGCCATTCGACCTTGTCCGGAAGGATGGAGCGATAGAGAGGATCGCGGGTTACGTCCGCGACCAAAAGAGGCTCATGGTGGGATCCTTGGCAAAGAGGACAGGTCTCAAAAGTGATGCGGGCGACCGTCGCGGTTTTGGCGATATGCGCCTCCTTGTATGCGTCGCTGGCTGTGTCCTTTTCAGGGGCCGCTGGGGCGACGGCGAAGGCTTCTGGTGCGAGACCATCCTCGAACCGGGTCCACATCTGTCGGTAAGCGGATTCGAGATGACGGGTATAAAGCGCGATGTCGAACAAAGGCGCGCTCTTTCTCTGCCGGAGCAATGTCTGCCGCAGGATCCGTAGATCCTCTGGATTGCGTGCGAGATGGAGCGCTCGCGCCTCGTAGTCGGCGAGGGATGTCGTGATCAGTTCCGGCAGCCCGACAGCCTGGAGGAGGCTGCCCGCGACACGTCCGGCGAAGGTTTCGCCGGCACAGGTCAGAACCGGCAGCCCGGCCCAAAGGGCATCGCTCGTCGTCGTATGGGCATTATAGGGCAGGCAATCGAGAAACAGATCAGCCAGGCGGTGACGCGCCAGATGATCGGGGATCGCGATCCTGGGCGCGAAGACGAGCCGGTTCGGATCAATGCCGCGCTTTTCTGCCTCATGTTGGAGATTTTCGCGGACGAGGGGGCCTGACTCGAGCAGCCAGAATACGCTGCCCGGAACGGCTTGCAACAGGCGCATCCAGAGATCGAAGAAAACGGGCGTGAGCTTGTAGGAATTATTGAAACAGCAGAAAACGAATCCGTCCTCCGGCAAGCCGCAATCAGCGCGTGTCGGTGTCAGATCGGCGATCATCCGGCGGGTATCGTTCGGCTGATAGGAAAACGGCATATGCACGATCTTCTCGGAGAAGAACGGCTGCTGATCCATCGGCAGGACGAAGGCGTCGGCGATGATATAATCGATGAAATCGACGCCCATCGTACCGGGAAAGCCGATGAAATTCACTTGGATCGGGGCCGGGCGCAGACCCAGAATGGCGGTTCTCGCATCATTGGTGTAGCCCTTGAGGTCGACCAGAATATCGATCTCTTCCCGATGGATCAGGGCTGCCGCCTCGGTATCGGAAAGGGCCCGGATATCGACGAAACGGTCAAAGGCTTCCCGGGTCCGCAAGGCGAGTTCGCTGGAATCGTCGGGGCCGTGCGAATAAGCGATGATTTCGAACTGATCGCGATCGTGCCGCTCGAATAATTCGACCATCAGCAAGGCGGTCGCGTGACGATAAAAATCGTTAGAAAGATAGCCAATCCTCACCTTGCGAGAGCCACGTGGGCGCGGTGAATGGGTATAGGCCTGTCGCTTATTGTCATAGGATTGGCCGAAGGCACGGCAGAGGCGATATTGCTCTGCGGCGCTGGTGTCCATGCTGATCAGCGGGAAGGGCGCGCCGACATGAGGCTCTGTTTTGAAAAGGCGGAGAAGCTCAGCCTCTTCCTCCATGATACCGGTCCAGTCGCAGATGGCGCGGCGCCGGTGATGTAGCCAGAGACGCAGATCGATCCGCTTTGGATCATAGACGAGCGCCATGCGAAAGGCTTCGATGGCCTGATCCGGATGGCCGAGACTGTCGAGTGTCACACCAAGGCCAGCATGGGCCTGGGCGAGATTGGGCTGGAGCTGAATGGCTGTGGCATAGGCGTCATGAGCCTCCTGATACTGGCCGCGACGCTGAAGCAGATTACCGAGACTATTATAGACGGGAGCAAAATCGGGGCGTAGAGCCAGTGCTTGTTCATAAGCCGCGAGCGCAGCGTCGAATTGCCCGAGATCTCGCAAAATATTGCCGAGCACCATATGCGGCTCGGCTGCATCTGGCCGACAAGCGATCAGCGCCTCGCAGGTCTGCAAGGCTTCTTCGTGGCGATGAAGCCGCCGCAACACATTGGCGGCATTCATGGCGCCTTCGATGAAAGCGGGATTGATGGCGACCGCCCGTCTGTAGCAGGCGAGCGCCGCCTCCCATTCGCCTTGATCTTCCAATGCGCCGCCCAGATTACAATGGGCCGGGACATGATCTTGGCCATGCAGCACAGCAGTTCGGCCGGTTTCGACGGCCTGGGTTAAAAGTCCCTTGGCCCGATAGAGGGCTGCAAGATTGGCGAGGGCTTCGGCGTAATCGGGCTTGACGCGAATGGCTTTTTCGATCCAGGCGATCGCCGTGTCGAGATCGCCTTTTTGATGGGCGATGAGGCCGAGATGATGCAGGCAGAGAAAGTGATCCGGCTCGGCCAAAAGGATGCGTTGATAAAGGTCTGCCGCCTGATCGAGCCGGCCGGCGCGATGATAGTCGAGCGCGGTCATCAGAAATTTCTGGGAGAGTGTGCGGTCGCTCGACGGGCGTGACTCCACCGGGGCGTGGGGACCGGGGGGAACATCTTTCTCCGGCTTGCCGCAGGAAGAAGCATTCTCCCGCGCAACATTGTCTTTGCGGAGCATCGTATTCATTGCCGGTCCTTGCGCCAGTCGTCCATGGCGTTTTCTAGACCGGCAGGCTTGCGCCAAACCGACGTCGGGGTCGCGCGTGTTTACGCGATAATGTCGGGGGTCAGTAGGTCTTCGATAAAGACGATCCGGTCGCGCAAAACCAGTTTACGCTTCTTGAGGCGTTGTACCTGCAGGCGATCGGTCGTCGAGAGATGCAGAAGCGCTTCGATGGCGGCATCGAGATCACGATGCTCCTGCCGCAGATGCTCAAGTTCCGTCTGCAAGGAGATCCGTTCATCCTCGCTCAGTCTATCTACCATCGAATGCCTTTTAAGAGATCAGGAGCCTTCCCAGGAAGGGGACAGGCGTCAAAGCATAAAAAACAGGCCGGCGATCAAATCCGGCTTCGCAAGGGAGGAAACTTATGCCAGTCTTAAGGCCCCGCCTTTCGGAGAGGAAAGGCCGGCCCAGCGGAAGAGACCCGGCGGGGTAACGAAAACTAACATCAAAAGGGTCCAGAAGAAAGTAATGGTCTCATGGGCTTGGCGGTTTCGAGCTTCCGATCCTGCGTGAAAGAAGGCTTATTTCCAGGCCAATCCCATATATTGGCCGTTCTGGAGCATTGCGCCGGCGGAACCCGCGCGGGCAAGCTCAAGACGGAATGGCGATGATCCCTCCCCTGTGAGGGAAATCCGCGGGTCGCTCGTGCAATTCATCGGTCAACATTCGAGGAGTGCCGTATGTCTCTTGAAAATCATTTGGCTATGCTTGAACAACGCCATGACGCTCTCGAGAAGGAACTTGCCCAGGAAACCTTACATCCCGCTACTGATCCCTTGAAATTGGCCGAATTGAAACGCCGAAAATTGCTGCTCAAGGATGAAATCACCAAGCTCAAAGGCGAACCCCTGTCGGCAGTGAGCTAAGCCCCATTCCTTTGAAGTCGTGCAATCGGAGCCTTTTCTGGTTCGGCAGAACCGGAAAAGGCTTTTTCTTTGTGTCTTTTAACAGGGAATCCTTATCCGAACATTGCCAACCTTTGCGGATAGGATGAGCTGGTTGGCCGAAAAGATCAGTCCAGATTCAACTGCACCGTGACAGGGACATGATCGGAGGGACGATCCCACCCCCGGCTGTCGCGTAAAATCGTAAGACCGTCGAGGTGCTGTTTCAGACTGGCGCTGACCCAAATATGGTCAAGACGCCGGCCCTTGTCCGCCTTGGACCAATCCGGTGAACGATAGCTCCACCAAGTATAGAGTTTTTCTTCCGGCGGCACATGATGGCGCAAGGCATCGATCCAGGGGCCGGCATTGATAACGCGCCCGAGTTTCTCCACTTCGATCGGCGTATGGCTGACGACCTTCAAGAGTGCCTTGTGGCTCCAGACATCGGTCTCGAGCGGGGCAATATTGAGATCGCCGACGATGATGGCATCCCGATGGGCGATCAGGTCGGTTCGCATCCACTCCGCCATTTCATCAAGAAACGCGAGTTTATGCGCGAATTTGGGATTGATCTCAGGGTCCGGTTCATCACCGCCCGCTGGCACGTAGAAATTATGCAGATTGATGGGGCGCGCGGGCGTCGTTTCTGGCAGCAAGGTCACGGTAATATGGCGCGCATCACCCTTGGCGCAAAAGTCCCGCTTTCCGCTCTCCGCGAATGGAATTTTTGAGACAATGGCGACGCCATGGTAGCCTTTCTGGCCATTGATGGCGATATGTGAATAGCCAAGCTTGTGAAAGGCCGCGAGCGGAAATTCGCTGTCGCGGCATTTGGTCTCTTGCAGGCAGAGGACATCCGGGGCTTGTTCGGTCAGGAAACGGGTGACGAGATCGATGCGCAGGCGAACCGAATTGATGTTCCAGGTGGCCAAGCTCAGACGCACGATCCTATCCCTCCATAATATCAAGCGCCATCAAGTATAGCATCGCGCGCTGGCGAAAACGTCCCAGAAGCATGCGCTCCAGAAAGGCGACAAACGCCGCTGCCCACGATGCTTGGTATACACCACCAAACAACTGGCTGCGGGAGCTTTTGCGGGAAGGACGCGGAAAAAACAAGGGCGCCCGGTCAAAGACCGAGCGCCCTCTTGCAGCGATAGTGCCGGGAGGGGAACCGGCAGGAACCGATCGAAGCGAAACGGGGGATACGTCTCGACCGGCTGATCGCTTGCATGAGAATGAGATAGGAGCACCGAGCAGCATCTACAAGCGTAACGGAGGGACTATTTCCCGTGTTTAGGGGTCACATGTTCGTGTTTTACAGGTGATCCTGGGTCAATTGGAAAAGCGCGGGATCAGGTTTCTTGGTCAGATCGAGATTAAACAGCGAGACCAGGGTTTCATAGCCTTGGGGATCGGTCACCTTCCATTGCTTGAGGGTGAATTTGACCGGATCGAAGACGAGATTGATCCGCGATGTCCCGCCGAAGGTCGCTTTGTCCTCGATGATGATGGTCACCGCGCTCGGATCGCTCTGCACCTCCACCACTTTCACGTCCTGGGCGAGATCGACCTGATCTTTCAGCAGAAATTTGAGCGGTGTCTGACTGATGAAATAAACGTCCTTGGTTGCGGTGCGACGATCATGCACCGCGAGAGAGAGGCCATCGGCGACGATTTCGAGCGTCGCTGGGGCCGCATATTCGAAACGCAGCCGTCCTGGACGCTGGACGTAGAGCTTGCCCTCTGTCCGGCGGCCATCGCTGCCGACTTGCACGAAATCACCGACCATGGTGATGGCCGAACTGAAATAGGCATTGGCTTTCTGGATTGCAGTCGCCTGATCCAGGGGCACGAAGGGTTTCGGGGCGGCGCTGGCAGCCGTCTGGGCCGCAACGGGCTTGGTTGTTGGGGCAGTTGGGACTGGTGGTTTCGGAGTGGCTGGCTTGGCGGGGGAGGCTTTCTCGGGCAGGGGTTTGTCCGGGCGGGGCGGATTTGCCTCGGCCCAAGCCGGAACCCCGCCAAAAAGACCCAGAAGAGCACTGCAAAGGAGCAAGCCGGCGGTGGCTTGGCCAATGAAGGGCGAAGCTTGTCTCCGAGCTAGGATCGCCATCGTCCTTTTCATGTCCTTGTCTCACACATTGTCATTTTGCGCCGGGAAAAGCTTGAAAGTGTCGATTGCTTTCCACCTGTTTACCGAAACATGAAACGGGGCAATACTCCAGAAGCCAATGTGTCGCCCACGAAAGGGTGAAAGGGCGCTGGATCAGTCCGTTTTTTGCTTCACGAGCTAAGGCTATTTGGGGATTGCACCGCAAGCTTAAAAGGAGCTGGCTGAATGGTCCCTGAGGAGAAAAGCAATGGACGAGACCGCGCCTGATATTGTGAAGCCGGGCCTTTCGCGCCCGGATCTCGAAGGTCGCAGCTATGCGCCCCTGTCTTGTGGCAAGACCGTTTATCTCGTGGTCCTGCTGCATGGATTGGGCGTCGATGGCGATGATCTCATCGATATTGCCGTGAACTGGCAGCCGAGCCTCCTCAAAGCTGAATTTCTGGCGATGCACGCGCCGTTCCCCTTTGATCAGGGGCCGACCGGGCGGCAATGGTACAGTGTCGCTGACCGCAGTCCTGAAAAAATCATGGAAGGCTTGCGTAAAGCTGAAGGCATCCTCAACCAATTTCTCGATGAGTCCCTGGCCAAGCGGCGCCTTGACGACCGCCATCTGGCGCTGGTGGGATTTTCGCAAGGGGCGATGGTGGCGCTGCATACAGGATTGAGGCGCCGGAAAATAGGCGCGATCGTGTCCTTTTCCGGCGCTTTGCATGGCGCCGAACTCCTGCCTGCGGAAATCCGCTCGCGGCCGCCCGTGCTGCTCATTCATGGCAACGAGGATCAGGTGGTGCCTTATGAGCGCATGACAGAGGCCAAGGCGGCCTTGAAAGCGCTCGATGTGCCGGTCAAGTCGATGACCCGCAAGGGGCTCGGTCATTCGATCGATGAGGTTGGTATCGCGGCCGTAGGCGATTTTCTCCACGATAGCCTTGTGCCGAAAAAAGCCGCTCATGACGAGCATGATGATCATGATCATTAAAGCGATAGAGGTTCCTGTGAAACGACATGACCTCTATTGCTTAGGAAATTCATAAAAGAGAGCATGATGGATGAATGGAGCGGAGCCCATCACGCTTTAAGACTGATGTGCTTCCATAAAAAGCAAATGTGATCAGGGATTTGAATCGCGAAGCGATGGAAGCGCGCGGTGCCCCGCCGGTTCGCAAGGGCTTCTCTTAGGCTGCCCAGAGGGGTTGGGATAGTCGCGATGCAGGATAGACACGTCCTGTGGCCCCTTGATCAGATAATCGATCCCTGCCCATTTGATCCGCCGTGACCAGGGCGCGGCGAGGATGCACAAGGCGTGAAACATCCACCATAGGGGCCGAAGCAAGCGATCGGCCCGACTGGTCAGGGGGTAATCGTGACTGTCATCGGCTTGCCATAGGGCCGTGGCGATACGTCGCCGGCACCAGAAACGGATTTCCCCCGCCAGCATAGCGATCGCCAGCATGGCGATGGCGCCGATGTCACCCCGGACCGCGAGCAGGCAGGCAAGGACGGCAGCGAGGATCGGAACCAGAAGACAAAAGGCCGCAAAGGTCCAGAGCAAGGGCGCATGGGTGAAGATGATGCGATATTGCCGTGTGCCAAAGGCAAGAGCGCTTTGCCAGGTGAAAGAGATCGGCGAGAGCAGCAGGCTTTCGCGCGGAGAAAAAATCTTGATGCCGTGATCAGCGCAGGCGCGGGTCATTTGCAGATCATCGCTCACAGCGCCTGTCCAGTAACGCCGGAGATCCAGTTTTTCCAAGGTTTCGCGCCGCAAGGCCATGGTGCCGCCCCAACACATATTGGCGATCTCCGGCAGGCGCGGCAAAGTGACGATCGATGTATTGGCTGCGGCGACCAATTGAGTGGCGAGATTGGAGTTGGTGGGCACCATCCAGCGGTAACCGGTCACGGCCTCGTAGTTTGTGTTGACGAGGGCAGCTACCAGCCGTTCGAGCCAGTGCGGATCGGGCCAGGTATCGGCATCGGTGAAAACCACGATGTCGTCACATGGATCGATATGGTCGAGCGCGGCGAGAAGATTGGCGACTTTCTGTCCGCCGTATTCGCTCTTTCCGGCAATGACCGCCGTCACCTGCGGCAAAGCGATCGTATTGTCTTGCGGATCGGAGCGCGGCAGCGAGGCGATCAACTCGAAGGCCGGGTCCTCGGCGGATTCAATAGCCGCGAGAATATGGAAATCCTCATAGGACTGGCCGCGCAGCTTGGCGAAAAACGACCGGGTCGTAGGCTCCGCGCCTTTGACCGGAACGATCACCACGACACGGGGCTTACAGCTTGGAGTTTTTGCACGCTGCAGGCCTCGGCCATAGAGCCAGGCCGAGATCGTGCTGACCGCGATGATGATCGCCCAAGGCAGGGCGAGGACTGAAAAAAGGGTCGAAAGGAGCGATGCGATGATATTGCCTCGGTCGCTTGGAAACGAGCGCCCCGGCTATCGGAACCAGATCGCTTCCCGTTGCATAGTTGAGCTGTTTTCCGGGGTAAACCCCCGCTTGAATCTTCCGCTTCCCCGCGAAGGGGTCTACAAGGCCGATCACTCTCCCGCCTTTTATGCTCCTTATTGCGCTCGGTTCGCCGAGAGCGTCATTCTCGAAAATTGAAGGATCAGCATGGACATACCCCTTTGCCCCATTACCGGAGAACCCGCGCGCCGGTTGGTTCAATGGGTAGATGCCCGCCTGCTTACAGATTTGTGGCGGATCACTTTCAAAACGGATTCACGGCCGAGTTTCAGGGGAGTCGAGAGATTCGGTCTTTGGGAATCGCCTTGCGGCCTTTATTTCTTCGATCCTTTGCGCGAAGGCGATGCCGGTTTCTATCACGATTTTTATACGCGGCTGCGCGCTTTGTCATTGTTCGGCACGGAGGACCAGCGCGCTGAATTTGCGATCGCGGCGAAAAGCATCGCAGAGGGTGCGCGCGTCCTCGATGTCGGTTGTGGATTGGCGAGCTTTCGCCATTGTGTGCCACAAGCGCATTATACCGGTCTCGATCCGAACCTCAGCCTGACGATCCCGGGCGTCGATCTGCGCAAGGAATCCATCACCGATCATGTGGTCACCCATCCGGGTGAGTATGATGCCGTCTGCGCCTTTCAAGTCATCGAGCATCTTGATGATCCCCGTACATTCTTTCACCGGATGATCGAAGCGGTTAAACCCGGGGGCCTCGTCATTATCGGCGTGCCGCATGTTCCGTCCCCCATGACGCGCATTCCCAATTTCATTCTCAATGCGCCGCCTCATCATCTGACCTGGTGGACAGTTGAGGCCCTTGCCACTCTGGCCAAGGGGGGCGGTCTCGATGTCGAGAGCATCGAGGAAATGCCCTGGAGCGACCCTGATGCGCCGATCTATTGGATTGAAAAAAGCTCCTTCATCAAAGGCCGGGATCAGCATTTCCGTGGGCATTGGCTCTGGCATGCCGCGGCCTTTGGCGGGCTGATTGGTGGCTATCTCTTGAATGCGTTGTTCAAGACGCCAAGCACTGTGAAAGGCGGCGGGTTGTTGTTGATCGCCAGGAAGCCCGGTTAAAGGTTTCAGTCTCCTGAAACGCATCGGCCCCGAGTGAGTATCACTCGGGGCCGATGCGTTTTAAAACCATGATTGTCAGGATTTCGGACGGATATGTTGCGTCCCGAAGACATAATCCATCCAAGGGACGCTGACGCCGAAACCGCGATTTGGATCGCGGAAATGATGCAGCATATGGAAACGCCGCATGAAAATGCCGAGCGAGGTTTTGGGCTCGGCATGATGCAGATAATAATGCGTCATGTCATAGATGAGATAGCCCGTGATGAAACCGGCCAGGACGGGATAGGCGAAGGGCAGGGGGAATATATTGGTCAAGATCCCATGCACGGCCAACATGATCGGACCGCTGAGCAGGATCGGCATGACGAGACGGAGTGGATCGTTCGGATGCACGTGATGAACGCCATGGATGAGGAAATGAATCCTTTTGCCGATGGCGCCCGGATATTGCCAATGAAACAGGAAACGATGGCCGAGATATTCGGTGATGGTCCAGATGGCATAGCCAAGCACCATGCCGCCAATCACTGTCAGCACAGGCAAAAGATGCAGGCTGAGGGCAGCGAGACCGAGAACGATCGGGACATAGACGAAGAGCGGCACTGACCAGTGAACGCGGGATAATTTATCGAGCAGCGCATTCTCGAACAGACGCGGCGAGGCGCTAAGATGGTCGGGATCATTCGCCAAATTCTGGGCGGTATTTTGCATGCGGGCGCCCTTTAAGAGTATTGGATCGGTCCCAAAAACAGCTCCGCTTTTGGGACCGATCCGATACATTTCCAAAAATGGAGCGCATCGGACACGATAAACTTCAACGCCGATGCTTTGCGACTTTTCATCAATCGTCGATTTTTTATCTATTCATCGGCGATGAGGCAAATCACGCCTTATTTCGCTTTGCTTTCACCTCTGTTCTTCCATTTCTCAAGAGGATCCGCCCGCTTCATTGCATGCGCAGCACGAGCGCGCATTCGGCCGGCAATTGCGCCAGGGTCAGGGGCGGCTTCGGCTTATAGGGTCTGGGCGGCGGATGCAGAACCTCGTCCGAAAACCACCAGGCGAGCGAAGCATCGCATCCATCGCCCGGCGGCACGGGGTCCTGATCGCGGCAGGCCGGCTCTCCGGCCGGGCAAGCGAGCCGGACGTGAAAATGATAATCATGCCCGAAATAGGGACGCACCTTATTGAGCCAGGACCGATCACCTGTCGCCTGGCGGCAGATTGCCTTCTTGATGGCAGCATTGACGAAAATCCGCTGCACCTCGGACGATTGCGCTGCCGCTCTGATGACGGCGAGATGATCGGGTGTCCAGGTGGCTGGATCGATATCCAGGCGGTCGGCGCGCACGACATTGGTCGAACTCATGTTTTCCCGCTCCTGGCGGGTCAGCTCATGGTTCGGCATGGGGGCGAGCCAGATATCGGCGTCGAGCCCGATCTGATGCGAGGCGTGGCCGGTGATCATGGGGCCACCGCGTGGCTGCGACATATCGCCGACGAGAATGCCCGCCCAATGGCTCACGCTCGGCACTTTGCGCGCGAAGGATTCGAGAAAGGCGAGGAGCGCCGGATGACCCCAATTCCGGTTGCGCGACAGACGCATGACCTGCCAAGCGGGACCATTGACCGGCAAGGCCTGTCCGCCACTGAGACAGCCGTGGGAATAAAAGCCGATGGTGCGCGCCGCGACCGGTGTCGGAGTTCGCTCACGGCCGAATAATTCCTTGGCGGGTGTACTGGCCGAAATATGTTCTAGAGGCGCCAGGGGCTTTGGATCGATGGAGCCCCTGTCTTGCGCATTTGCGAAATTGGCCAGGACCATGAAGGCCGTAAGAGCCATCGGCCGGGTGAAAAGACGAGGCCACCAGAGTTTTTCATTCCGGGCGGAGATTGCTGGCATGAGGACAGACCGATCGGAAGCGTTTTCAAAAACTAGATCTTGATGCCTAATTTTGGCTTAATACCGTCAGACTGGGTTTTGGGCGTGGCCGCACGCGCCCCATGGCGGGCATCATATCGGCCCTGCGCCCAGACGACATCATGGGTGGTCCAGGCGCGCAGCCAGGCCGCCAAGGCCAGAATTTCCCGCCCAAGAAAGGCGAGGGGCGTCCAGGCCGAGACTTCCCATCCCTTGATCTTGGCACAAAGCACTTCCAGGACAAACCAGACGAGCAGGGTCATGCCAAAACCGAACCCGCCGGAGAGACCCAAAAGCGAGGCCGCGGGAATGGCGGCGAGTGCGGCGGGCAATGGACTGCTCAAGGGTTCGAGCGGGAAGGAAGCTGGTTCTTCCTTACGGCGAATAATGGCCCAGCGGCTTTGCCGTTCATAAATGTCGCGGAAACCCCGCGCGCCGGTTTCCTGCTCGACCGTGATCGGGGCAAAGACCGTTCGCAAGCCGATCGCCGCGAGCCCTTTTGAAAGCGCGCTGTCTTCCGCAAGACTGTGACTGATGGACGCAAAGCCGCCGGCCTTGGCAAGATCGCTCCGGCGAAACAACATGACCTTGCCGACGCCGAAACCCTGGCCGAAGGCGGAGGCTGTGAGAAGCAGCCTGGCATGACCATTGATGAGAAAGGCCTCGATCTCGCCGGCGAGGCTTTTGGCGCGGACCGCGACCGGGACCATGACGACAAGGCCGATATCCGGCGTCACCATGCGCATGAGCGCACGCAATGTGTCAGGCGTGAAAGTAATATTGGAATCCTTGGTCAGGATGAAATCATGCCGCGCTTCCGCGAGGGGGCGCGAGAGGACATTCAATTTCGGGCTGACGGCTTCAGTGCTCTCCGACTGCAGAAAACGGCACGCGCGCGTTTCATGCCGCGCAGCGATCGTTTGTGCGGCCTGCAAGGCGGGGGAGTCGGCTTCCGCCGCGCCGACAAGGATTTCATAATCGGGATAATCGAGCCCGAAAAGCGAACCAAAGGCACGCTCGAAACCGGGATCAAGCAATTTGATCGGCGCGATCACGGAAACGGGAGGGCAAAAACCGGGAGGCTGTTGTGGCAAGCGTCGCCGTTGGATGAAGGGCTGTATCAGGGCGCCGCAGAGGTTGACGAAAAGCACGAACCAGGAAAGCACCCACCACAGGGCCGCGCCATAGACCAGGACCATCCACACGATTGTCGTCACCTGTCCTTTTGCTTCGTCAGTCGTATCGAGAATCGCAGTTTCTCGATACGTCCCTTTTAAAACCGTATCCACTCGTCCTCATTGAACCGCGACGAGCCGAGCTTCAATGAGGGTGGATACTAGAAGGGCATCACATGCCGCCCGGAAAGGCTTTCGGGCTTGATGCGGCACGTGGCATGCCCATGAATTTTATCCTATCTATCAAATCTCGCGGGCTCACGAGAGTGAGGCTGTGCTGACGATTGGTTACAAGGTTGTAACATGCCCGAATTGCCTGAAGTCGAAACCGTCCGCCGGGGGCTGGCGCCGGTCATGGTCGGGGCTTCCTTCACGACTGTAGAGCAGCGACGGGCCGATCTTCGCTTTCCCTTTCCGGACAATTTCGCGGCTCGCCTTGAGGGTCGCCGTGTGGAAGCGCTCGGCCGCCGCGCCAAATATCTGCTCGCCGATCTCGATGATGCGCAAGTGCTGGTCATGCATCTCGGCATGTCCGGTTCGTTTCGCATCGAGAAGGCGGGCGATCTCGCCTCCCCGCCTCCTGGCAAGAACGCTGCGCATGATCATGTGGTCTTCGGGCTTTCGACGGGCACGCGCATCATTTACAATGATCCACGCCGTTTCGGTTTCATGCATTTGATCGCGCGCCAGGACCTGGCGGGGCATCCTTTGTTCCGCAATGTCGGCATCGAGCCGCTCGGCAATGAGCTCGAAGGGGCCTTGCTGGCGCGATTGTTTGCAGGCAAGACGACGCCGCTCAAGACCGCGCTGCTCGATCAGACCCTGATTGCCGGCCTCGGCAATATTTATGTATGCGAGGCTTTGCACCGGGCGGGGCTTTCACCGCGCCGGGCGGCGGGGACGCTCGCCGGCAAGAAGGGCCAGCCGACAGAGCGCGCGCATCGTCTTTCCGAAATCATCCGCGCGGTTTTGGAAGAAGCGATCGAGGCGGGCGGTTCATCCTTGCGCGATCATCGCCAAGCCGATGGCGCGCTCGGCTATTTCCAGCACCGTTTCCGTGTCTATGATCGGGAAGCAGAGCCCTGCCCGCGAGAGGGGTGTGGTGGCACGATCAAGCGTATCGTGCAGGCCGGACGATCGACGTTCTTTTGTGCCAAATGCCAGCGGTGAGACTCGTGGAAGCGATCCATGCCATTGCATGTTCAAGGCAAGGAACCGCTTCGGAGTGACGGGCGTGATGAATGACAGTCACTGACACTTACAGCCGTGCGACCGTGGCCGGTTGTTTGTTGCCGAGCACGATGACACGTGTGCCGACGGGGACGCGCTGATAGAGATCGACGACATCCTGATTGACCATGCGGATACAACCTGAGGATACACTCTTGCCGATGCTCCAGGGTTCGACCGTGCCATGGATGCGGAACAATGTATCGACATTGCCTTGCCAGAGATACATGGCGCGGACACCGAGTGGATTGCCAGGACCGCCGGCCATGCCGAGCCCACTTTGCAATTGGGCCATTTTCTTCTTGAGCTCAGGCTGACGCTGCAACATTTCCTTCGGTGGGTACCAATCGGGCCACTCACGTTTGAAATTGATCGTCGCCTCGCCCGACCAGGCAAAGCCTTCGCGGCCGACGCCGACGCCATAGCGCATCGCCTTGCCGCCTTCCTCGACGTGGTAGAGATAATGGTGCTGCGGATCGATGACGATCGTGCCCACGGGTTCGTTGGTCTTGTAATCGACTTCCTTGCGCAGAAAAGCGGGGTCGATCTCCGACAGCTTGGTGCCGGGAATGGGAAATTTGTCGTCGTTGATCGGCCCATACATGGCCGCGAAATCACCGGGTTTCGCCGGCCCCGCAGCCGTGGACTTGTTGGCCGGCGCAGCGAGAGGATTGGAAACGATCGGATTGGGGGTGGCCAGGGAAGCCTCTGGCTGTTCTTGATCCTCCGCGCAGCCGGCAAGCGCCAAAGCGCTCAAACTGGCGGTTCCGAGCAGAAGCAGGCGGCGGCTGACGAGAGAAGACATGGGGCACCATCAAGGGGATGCGAAGATTTAAGAAGATTAATACGAGTTAATGCAGAACCGACCAAATCAATAGTGCCGAGGAGACACAGAAAACTTTTTAGGCCCTTCCAGTGTCAGTTTTTGTGCTTGGAAAGCGCTCCCTCAATAGCAACAGACCCAAAAGTGAGGGCCACTTTTGGGTCTGAGTTTAGAGCCTATTCATCGCGCGCACGATCTTGCCGCAATCCCATCGATCATCGGAAATGACTGATGGATCAGGCGCGAGCACACCTCCTGTGCGAAAGGGTCAAGCGCTTTCCTTGGTGCGGCTGGCGCGCTTCCGGTCGTTCGGATCGAGCAAGGTTTTGCGCAGACGGATCGATTTCGGCGTGACTTCGACGAGTTCATCTTCCTCGATATAGGCGAGTGCCCGCTCGAGCGTCATGCGAATGGGCGGTGTCAGCTTCACGGCTTCATCCTTGCCGGCGGCGCGGATGTTGGTGAGCTGCTTGCCTTTCAGCACGTTGATTTCAAGGTCGTTGTCGCGTGTGTGTTCGCCAACGATCATGCCGCGATAGACCTTCTGGCCGGGGTCGATCATCATCGGGCCACGGTCTTCGAGCTTCCACATCGCATAGGCGACGGATTCGCCATTATCGTTGGAAATCAGAACGCCGTTGCGGCGGCCGGTGATCTCGCCCTTCCAGGGAAGGTAGGAGTGGAACAGGCGGTTCATGATGGCGGTGCCGCGCGTATCGGTCAAAAGCTCGCCCTGATAGCCGATGAGTCCGCGCGTCGGGGCATGGAACACGAGGCGCAGGCGATCGCCGCCCGAGGGGCGCATCTCGATCATATCGGCCTTGCGTTCGGCCATTTTCTGCACGACGACGCCGGAATGTTCCTCATCGACGTCGATGACGACTTCCTCGATCGGCTCGAGCAATTGCTTCTCGTCCTCGCCCCGCTGATAGACCACTTTCGGCCGTGACACACCGAGCTCGAACCCTTCGCGGCGCATGGTCTCGATGAGGATCGCGAGCTGCAATTCGCCGCGTCCCGAGACGATGAAGGATTCACCGCCGGGCGAATCCTCGACCTTCAGGGCGACATTGCCTTCGGCCTCCTTCATGAGCCGCGCGCGGATCATGCGGCTCGTTACCTTGTCGCCTTCGGTGCCGGCAAGCGGTGAATCATTGACGAGGAAGGTCATGGACAGCGTCGGGGGATCGATCGGCTGTGCCTGCAAGGGCTCGCTGATCTCCGGCGCGCACAGGGTATCGGCGACGTTGAATTTCTCGAGGCCCGCTATGGCGACGATATCGCCGGCTTCGGCTTCCTCGATCGGTGCCCGCTCAATGCCGCGGAAGGCGAGGATTTTGGAGACGCGGCCCTGTTCCACCACATTGCCATTGCGGTCGAGAACCTTCACTGCCTGGTTCGGCTTGACCGAACCGGAGAAGATGCGGCCGGTAATGAGACGGCCGAGATAGGGATTGGATTCAAGCAAGGTGCCGAGCATACGGAAACCGCCTTCGCCGATCGTCGGCGCCGGCACATGCTTGAGGACGAGATCAAAGAGGGGACCCATACCGTCCTTCGGGCCTTCCGGGCTCTCAGCCATCCAGCCTTGTTTGGCGGAGCCGTAGAGGATCGGGAAATCGAGCTGTTCGTCGGTAGCGTCGAGCGCGGCGAAGAGGTCGAAAACTTCGTTCACCACTTCGGTGATGCGCGCATCAGGCTTATCGACCTTATTGACGGCGACGATCGGCTTGAGGCCGATCTTCAGCGCCTTGCCGACCACGAATTTGGTCTGTGGCATCGGTCCTTCGGCCGCATCGACGAGAACGATGGCGCCATCGACCATGGAGAGAATGCGCTCCACTTCGCCGCCGAAATCGGCGTGGCCGGGCGTGTCGACGATATTGATCCGCGTATCCTTCCAGGCGATCGAGGTCGCCTTGGCCATGATCGTGATGCCGCGTTCCTTTTCGAGGTCGTTCGAGTCCATGACCCGTTCGGCGACGCGCTGGTTTTCGCGGAACGCGCCGGATTGTTGCAGGAGGCGATCCACCAGGGTCGTCTTGCCGTGGTCGACGTGGGCGATGATGGCGATATTCCGCAGGTTCATATGTGACCGTTCCAAATGAAAAAGACCGAATCGCACCGCCGCGCGGGCGTCTCAAGTTTGATAAAGTCAGCAAACTACCGTCCAGAAGCCTTGGTCATGCAGATTGGCCAGAGTCCGGGCGAAGAATGACAGTGTTAAAGAGACTGGGCTGACACCGATGCGGATCGATGCAATGCCTCAAGAAAAGGCATTGCATCGATCCGCAGAGCAGTTGGTCCTTACAGCATCAGACCAAAAAGAGGACAACATTTTTTGGTCTGATACGGAATAAAGATCTCGCTCATCGCTCTTGGATCCTATGGGGAGCGATGTCTTCCTTAATTTTTACAGGTGCCTGGACCGAATTTTGCGATCCCTACCTTAACCAAGCGTTGTCGTGCGGATCTTGATGACGATCTGCTCTTTTCAAGAGCATTGAGCAACACTCGTACCAGGATCAGTGGACCTGCTTCGTGCAGCAAGTGGCGCTGCTCGTTTTCATGGCTTGACGAAACCATGAAAACGGTGGGACATTACGGCAAAGCTTAGCACGAGACTGGGCTCTCATCGGCTCAGCCATGGAGATCTGGTAGCCAGGGAAGGCTTTTAAAGGGCTTGGCACCTTGCGATCCGCTGAGGGACCTTTAAGATCCCCCAGGTGCCAAACATGCAGAGCCGAAGCGGTTCTGACGAAGCAGAACCGCCCAGCCGCCGCCCTACGACCCGGGTCCACAGAGTCGAGGGAAGCCCTCGGTTATTGTAAGGCTGGCTTATAAAGCAAACGAATCGAATTGGGAAGCCTGCTCTTGCACGGCTTTTTGCGAATTTTTGTCGCGTTGGGAGCCCTGCATCAGGATTCCATGGATCCAGTTTTATTTGGATCCCCAGTTTTATTTTATTTCTCATCGTTTTCGGGTGTCGGCGGCACTGAGCCTGGGCGGGTGCGCAGCCGACTATTGTGCAATTCGCCCTCCGCCTCGAGTCTTGGATAGGCCGCCGCCGCGACCAGCTTGTCGTTGACGGCCTTGAGCGCGCGCAAAAGCTCGAGGTGCAGGGCGCTGGCCTCGATGCTTTCCGATTTTTGGCTCCGCATCCTCTGGATGTGGGCCTCCGAGGCTTCCCGTTCGAAATCCCGGAAGAGGGTCTTTTCATGCGCGAGCGTCCGTGCCTCGCGCAGATCATGCGTCATGAAAACAGTTGTCGCCAAACGCAGATTGGTCGAAAGCCGCTCGAACAGGGCTTGAAGATCCGCGGTGCCTTGCGATGACAGGACGATTCCGCGTTTCAGTTTCTTCACGGCCAAGGCCATCACATCACGGTCGAGCGTATCACCGGCATGTTCGAGATTGGTGGTGAAGGTCAGGATGCTGAAGAGCCTTTGATCATCTTCCTCCGAAAGGCTTTCGGCGTCGAGATCGGTCAGATAATTATGAATGGCCGTGTTGAGGGCATCGACCACATCTTCCATGCGCCGGGTTTCGGTGATCCGGCGGTAATCATTCTGCTGCATGCCTTGCATGGCGCCGCGCAGCATCTCTTCCAAAACATCCGCCATGCGCAGGGCTTCCCGCGTCGCGCCGGCGATCGCAATGGCTGGCGTCTCCTTGGCTGTCTCCTCGAGATAGAGCGGACGCGAAGGATCCTGCGCCTCGAAGCGCGGCGGCAGCAGCAAGCGCAAAGCCTTGGCCACGAGATCCAGAAGAGGCAGCAGGATCAGGGCGATGGCGCCATTGAACAAGGTGTGGAAATTCGCCACGGCGCGGCTGGATGCAGGATCCAGCAGGAGCATCCAGACGGAGATCGTGTCAAGAAAAGGCATGACGACGATGGCGCCCGCGAGACGGTTCAGCAGATTGCCCATCGCGACCTGACGTCCCGTGACATCCTTGGCGGTGGTGGTCTCGAGAACCGGATTGAGGGCCGAGCCGATATTGGCGCCGAGCACCATGGCGAGGGCCGTCGAGAGCGGGATGACATCCTTGCTAGCGAAGGACATAACGAGCAGGACCACGGCCACGCTCGAATGGATCGCCCAGGTGACCAAAGCTCCAACCAGCAGGGCGATCACCGGCGCCGTTGCAATGGCGCCAAGAAAAAGGCGCAGGCTCGGCACGTCTTCATAGGGGGTGATGATCGTCAAGAGATTGCCGAGCGCCATCAGCATGAGGCCGAGGCCGATGGCGACGCGGCCGAGATCATGGGTTCGTGTGGCGGTGCCGTGCCGTTGGAACATGACCACGCCGATGCACAGAAGCAGCGGCGCGAGAGGCCCGATGTCGAAGGACAGGACCTGGACAATCAAGGTCGTCCCGACATTGGCGCCAAGCATGATGGCGAGCGCCGGCACCAGACCGATCAAGCCCTCGGCAGCGAAGGAGGCGGTCATCAGGCCGGTTGCTGTGCTGCTCTGCAAGACGGCCGTGACGCCGACCCCGGTGGCGAAAGCCTTGAGGCGATTGCTGAAGGCTTGGGAGAGGCCGCGCCGCAAATTGGGGCCAAAGCCGCGCTGGACGCCGCTTTGCACCATATGCACGCCCCAAAGGAGCAGCGCGACGGCTCCCGCCAGGTTCAGAAGCGTCAGAGTGGCATCCATTCCGGCTTTCGTCCTTGATCGATCGGCGCCGAAGCCTCAACTTTGGGCAATGGGACGACGGAAGACAACTCCCTCTTCCGTCCCGTCGGTCCAGGCCCCATCCTATTCTATCCGGGACATGAAAGCACGGCTTGCTGGCGCGAAACTGAACCCGGACCGTTCCGGAGGTCAGGCCTCGGCCACAGCATCCTTATCCGTATAGAGAAGGATCCTACCGTGTGTCTCGATGCGGGCCGCCGGCAGGGTCTGGTCATGGGCGAGCACGCGTTTCAGAATGGTCTGTTTGGCTTTCCCCGCCGCAAGAAACACAATGGTGCGGCTCGACCCAAGGGCCGGATAGGTCAGGGAAATGCGCGGATGCGACGCCGCGCCCTCAATGGCCGTAACCCAGGCCTCACGTTCATCGAGCGCAATGGTGCCGGGGAACAGGGAGGCCGTGTGGCCGTCCTCGCCAATGCCAAGCAGATTGATGTCGAACAAGGGACGGTCCTTGTCGAATTGGGTCGCGCCGTAGAAATTCTGCAAGGTCTTGGCGTAAAGGGCCGCAGCCTTTTGCGGCGAGCCGGCGTCGGTCGGGATCGGATGAATCTGATCGCGCGGGATCGGCACATGCGCGAGCCAAGCCTCATGAGTCATTTTATAATTGCTGTCTGGATGATCATACGGGACGAACCGTTCGTCCCCCCAGAAAATATGCAGTTGCGTCCAATCAATGGCGGCGCGAAACCCCTCCGAGCCGAGCAAGGCATAAAGCCGTTTGGGGGTCGAGCCGCCCGATAGGCAGAGCGAAACCGGCCGTCCGGCCAATGCGACGCAATTGGCGATCCATAGAGCGACGCGCTCCGTCAGATCCTCCGCATTCAGGGCGACATCGATAATCGGGTCGGGCGTCATTGCAAACTTACCTTTGGGCAAACTGACCTTCGAGAGGTTTATCGAAAGGCACGAGCACTAAATCTTGGGGCGCGAACGAACACGCGGCAGAATGAAGGATGTGACGGCCTCGGCAAAACCATCGTGCTGATTGTCGCTTGTCACGGCATCGGCCTTCGCCTTGACGGCCTCTGTCGCATTGCCCATGGCAATTGCGACGCCAGCCGTGGCGAACATGGGCAGATCGTTCTCCATATCGCCGAGGACGGCCACTTCGGCCAATGGGATACCGCAGATCGAGGCGATTTTTTCTACCGCATGGCCCTTGTCGGCGCCAAGCGGCGTGACGTCGATATAATAGGCTTGTGATCGATGCGCATTGGCCTTGCCCTGAAGCTTTTGGGCGAGAACCTGCTCGCAAGCCACGACTTTCGCGAAATCCTTCGATGAACCAACGAGCTTCGCGGCCTTGTCGATGAGGCCGGAGAAATCCGCGACGGTGATGGGCTTGGCTTTGATGGCATGGATTTCATGCGTGACATAGGCCCCATCCGGTTCGGTCACATACCAGCCGGTTTCGGTATAGAGCCAGACTTCAAGCCCCTGGGCGCGCATCGTCTCGATGGTCTCTTGGGTGCATTCACGCGGGAGCAGATCGATGCCGAGACATGTGAGTTGGGGATCGATGATCATGCCGCCATTAAAGGCGGCCAGCGGCAGCTTCAGCCCCGCGTTCAATTCCAAGGGCTCGATCAGCATCGCGAAACCCTGGGGCGGCCGGCTCGATACCAGAGTGAAGGGAAGTCCCAGGGCATGAAGACGCTGGACTGCGGCAATGGTCGCGGGCGTAAGGCTTTTATCCGGCGTGAGCAGGGTGCCATCCACGTCCGATATGAAAAGCGAGATCGGGGTGACTGTGTCGCTCATGTCAGGTCCCGCAAATTGGCTTGCTGGTCGGGGCGAGTGGAGGGAAAGCTCTCAGCGTGTGAGGCGTCTTTTAGGACTGATGGGATGACTCGAGTGCGCGCCAGGCATGGCCGCTGGCCGCCAGAAGCGCATCGGCCTTTGCCGGGCCTTCCCCGCCCGCGGGATAGATTTCGAGCGGACTGAGAGTTCCAAGCTCCCGATCGGCCCAGCCGTCGAGGAAAGGCTGGACCACCGCCCAGCCGGCCTCGACATTATCGGCGCGCTGGAACAGCGTCGGATCGCCGATCAGGCAATCATAGAGCAAGGTTTCATAGCCGGTGCTCGGATTGGCCTTGAAATAATCGGCATAGGAAAAATCCATTTCCACATTGGCCAATGTGACTTTGCGGCCGGGGCGCTTGGCGACGAAACGCAGGGAAACGCCTTCGTCCGGTTGAATATGAAGGATCATCCTCCCGGGGGAATAATCGCAGGCGTCAAGTTCGCGGAACAGGACACCTGGCGCCTTCTTGAAATGAACGACAATCTCCGTCCGCCGGTGGGCGAGCGCCTTGCCGGTGCGGATGAAAAAAGGCACGCCTTGCCAGCGCCAATTATCGATCCATAATTTCAGAGCGGCATAGGTTTCCGTCATGCTTGCCGGATCGACGGTCTCCGATGCACGATAGGCTGTGATTTTTTGGCCCAGAATTTCGCCCTCGCCATATTGGCCGCGCACCGCATTGGCCATGGCTTCTTGCGGGCTATATCGGCGCACGGCTTCGATGACTTTGGCCTTTTCCGTGCGGATCGCATCGGCGTCGAAGGAATTGGGCGGCTCCATGGCAATCATGGAGAGCAATTGGAACATATGGTTCGGCACCATGTCGCGGAGCGCGCCGGTCGTCTCATAAAAACGGCCGCGGCCTTCGACACCCACGGTTTCCGCCGCCGTGATCTCGATCATATCGATATGATCACGGTTCCAGATCGGCTCGAACATGAAATTGGCAAAGCGCAGGACCATGATGTTCTGCACGGTTTCCTTGCCGAGAAAATGATCGATCCGGTAGATTTGCGCCTCATCGACCTCATGCAGAATCGCGGCATTGAGCGCGCGCGCGGAGGCGAGATCGCGGCCGAAGGGCTTTTCGATAATGATGCGGCGGAAGGCGCGGTCCCTTTGCCGTGCGAGGCCGCTAGCGCCGAGTTGGGCGATGATGGTCTCGAAGAACCGGGGCGCCGTCGCGAGATAGAAGACGGCATTGGCGGGGTTTTGAGCCGCCTGTCCATGCATTGTTCCAGCAAGGCTTGCGAGCTTTTTTTCGAGCCCGGCATAGGTCGCAGGATCGGTGAAATCGCCGGTATGATAATAAAGACGCTGGCGCAGGAAGGCGAGGGCAGTGGCATCGGCGGTGGTGGCGCCTTCATCCTTTTCCGCGCCAGCCTGGCTCGTTTTTGTGATCGTGCTGACGATGGCCTCACGAAAGCTTTCGTCGGTCTTTTCGTGATGATCAACGCCGATGATACAAAAATCCGACGAGAGCAGGCCTTCCCTGGCGAGATTAAGCAGGGACGGCATCAGAAGGCGGCGCGTGAGATCGCCCGAGGCTCCGAAAATGACAAAGACACAGGCTGGCGCCGTGACGGTCTCAGGGCTGCATTCGGAAACGGGCGATCGCGGCGCGGCCCCGTTCATTTCGGCGCGTCCGCGGCTGTGCCTGGCTCCTTGACCTCGACATGGCCACCGAATTGGAAGCGCATGGCGGAGAGGAGCTTGTCGCCAAACGTATGGTCCTGGCGCGAGCGGAACCTCGCAAAGAGCGAGGCGGCGAGCACATTGGCGGGCACGGCTTCCTCGATGGCTGCTTCCAGCGTCCAACGGCCCTCGCCGGAATCCGCAACGGCGCCTTCATAATGGGCGAGATCGCCGCTTTCCGCGAGCGAAATTGCCGTGAGATCGAGAAGCCAGGAAGCGACCACGCTGCCACGCCGCCAGACTTCGGCAATATCGGCGAGGTCGAGATCGAAACGCTCGTTTTCCGGTAAGGCCTCCGAGGCTTTGTTTCGTAAAATATCAAAGCCTTCCGCATAGGCCTGCATCAAGCCATATTCGATGCCGTTATGGATCATTTTAACGAAATGCCCGGAGCCGGCCGGCCCCGCGTGAATATAGCCCTGCTCGGCGCGCGGGTCGCGGCCCTCGCGATGAGGTGTGCGGGTAATATCGCCGATGCCGGGCGCCAGTGTTTTGAAGATCGGATCGAGACCCGCAACCGCATCCTTCGGGCCGCCGATCATCATGCAATAGCCGCGTTCAAGGCCCCAGACGCCACCGGACGTGCCGACATCGAGATAATGTATCCCGCGTGTGGCGAGGGCCGCGGCGCGGCGGATATCGTCTTTATAATAGGTATTGCCTCCGTCGATGAGCGCATCGCCTGAGCTGAGCAAGCGGCCGAGCGTCTCGACGGCTTCTTCCGTGATGGGTCCCGCCGGCAGCATGATCCAGATGGCGCGCGGCGGTGCCAGAAGCTGCACGAGTTCGGCAAGGTCCCGCGCGGGCGTCATGCCTTCCTTGGCCAGACCTTGGGCAATCTCTGGCTTGGCGTCATAGACCACGCATTGATGACCGGCGCGGGTTAGGCGGCGTGCAATATTGCCCCCCATTCGGCCAAGACCGATGATGCCTAATTGCATGCCATTCTCCTTCTCTCCCATCGGTTATAAACAACACCCGATGGACATTCTCGAATTTTCAACAAACATTCGAGAATGTGATCCAGTGTCTCTGTCCGCGACCCTGGTTTGACGCCAAAGGCCGCAAAGAGCGGTCTTTGGCTTATTGTCCCGAGTGCTTCGTCTCAGGAGGCGGGCGTCGATGCGAGCTGCGCCAGGGCTGCTTCGAGGACCTTGTCGACGGTGAAACCGAACCGGTTTTGCAGGGCCTTATACGGCGCCGAGGCACCGAACCCATGCATGCCGATGATCTCTCCGCTGCGTCCGACATAACGCTCCCAGCCGAAGGTGGAGGCCTGCTCGACCGCGACCCGGGCGCTGATCGCCGGCGGCAGGACGGTGTCGCGATAAGTGGATTCCTGCTGTTCGAACAATTCCCAGGACGGCATGCTGACGACCCGGGCGCCCTTGCCGTCCTTTTTCAAACGCTCGAAAACCTCGAGGCACAGAGAAACCTCGCTGCCACTCGCGAGCAGGATCACTTTGGGCGCATCGCCTTCCGTATCGGCGAGAATATAAGCGCCGCGCGCGACGCCTTCCGCCGAGCCGTAAATCGTGCGGTCGATAACCGGCAGGGCTTGACGGCTCAACGCCAAGGCGGCCGGCCGTGCGGTCTGATTGAAAATGACCCGGTAGGCTTCGACCGTCTCATTGGCGTCGGCGGGGCGCAGGGTAATGAGATGCGGAATGGTCCGCAGGCTCGCCAGATGTTCGATGGGCTGATGCGTCGGGCCGTCCTCGCCAACACCGATGGAATCATGGGTGAAGACGAAAAACACCGGCAATTCCATCAGCGCCGAGAGGCGCAGCGCGGGCCTCAAATAATCGCTGAAGACGAGGAACGTCGCGCCGAAGGCGCGCAGGTCGCAAAGAGCGAGACCATTGACGATAGCACCCATCGCATGTTCGCGAATGCCAAAATGCACATTGCGGCCGCCGGGATTGCCAGGCTCCAGCGCACCAGCCCCTTCGAAAACCAGCTTGGTCTTGTTTGAAGGCGCAAGATCGGCGGAACCGCCGACCAGCCAGGGGCAATTTTCGGCAAGCACATTCAATACCTTACCAGACGCGTCACGAGTCGCCATGCCTTTGGCGTCGGCCGGGAAAGTCGGCAAGTTCTTGTCCCAGTTTTCCGGCAATTGCCGGGCAAACATGGTGTCGAGCTGGCCCGCCGTTTGCGGATCGGCTTGGCGATATTGATCGAACAGGTTCGACCATTGCGCATGCATGGTTTTGCCGCGCTGCCCGAAAGAGCCCGCGAAATGTTCGAGGACGCCATCCGGCACCAGGAATTGCGCGTCTTCCGGCCAATTATAGAAGCGTTTGGTGAGGCGCACTTCCTCTTCGCCCAAGGGGTCGGAATGGGCGGCGGATGTATTCTGCTTATGGGGGGAACCATAGCCGATGATCGAATGCACGATGATCAGCGTCGGCTTATCATTGGTCTGTTTGAAGGTCGTAAGGGCGGCTGTGGTCGCGTCGCAATCATTGGCGTCTTCGACATGCAGCACGTTCCAGCCATAGGATTCGAAGCGTTTGGCGACATCCTCGCTGAAGGCGAGATCGGTCTTGCCCTCGATGGTGATGTGGTTGCTGTCGTAGATCCAGCACAGATTGGAAAGTTGAAGATGTCCGGCGAGCGAGGCAGCCTCGCAGGCGACGCCCTCCATCAAGTCGCCATCGCTGCATAATGTATAAACGTCGTAATCGAACAGGGTCTGGCCGGGTTTGTTGTAGCGGGCGGCCTGCCAGCGTCCGGCGATGGCCATGCCGACGCTATTGCCGCAGCCAGCGCCGAGCGGGCCGGTCGTGGTTTCGACGCCGATGGTGAAGCCATATTCCGGATGGCCGGGCGTGCGGCTGCCGTTCTGGCGGAAATTCTTGATGTCTTCCAGGCTAACCGCAGGTTCTTGCGTACCAGGAATGCGGATATTGCCAAGATGGATGAGGGAATAGAGCAGCATGGACGCATGCCCGACCGACAGAACGAAACGGTCGCGGTTCGGCCAGGTGGGGTCGGTCGGATCATAGCGCAGGAATTTCTGCCAAAGCGTATAAGCGACGGGCGCTAGTCCCATAGGCGCGCCGGTATGACCGGAATTCGCTTTCTGCACGGCGTCGATCGTCAAGGTCCGGATCGTATTGATGCACAATTGATCCAAGGCCTGTGCGGTGTTCGCGGGAGAAAGAGACTCCGTGGCGGGATTTTGAACACTGGACATGGGGCGCTCGATTCGAAGAGGGGCGGGAAGCATCAAATCCAGGGATGGGACCCTGTCTTGGGATGAATTTGATGCGTTTGGCAAAATTTAGAGCATGACCTCGATTGCGTTTAAAGGGTCATGCGCTCGGGAACAAGACGGCAGCATTGTAAGCCGTGATTGGCCTGAGTTGAAGTGGTTATAACATTAAAGGCGATGACGCTTCTTTAAGCAAGGCCCGAAGTTTCCCGCTTCGCCGAGTGGCCAGGTAGAAAAGCGGCACGGTGGGAAAGGCGGCAAGGTGGAAAGAGCAAGCTTTCCATGCGAATCATCTATGAGAAACGCGGCGCTTTCATGAAGGTCTTGCAAAAGATCAAACAGCAAAGGCGGGCGGGGTACGTAGAAAGATCACTATAACTGGGCACAAAATATTTATTTAAAATGACACGACTATGCCGTCTTCTGATCTGTTCATGATTTAAGAGCCAGATCATCGCGGATTTGAGCCTGCTGTGATTCAAGAGGAGCCAGGGCGCGGAGGGGCGAGCTTTCCAGTTTCCACGGCTCTGGCTTTATGCTGATGGATAGTCAAGTAAGCCCCGCAAGGGTAAGAACGCCTTCCATCCCACGGCTCGTAATCTCAGGACGTATGTCGAACGGTTCAGCGGGCAGGCCTAATCTATTCACCCACGCCGTTCGGTAACCGAACCAGGTTGCCCCAATCGCGTCCCAACCGCCAAAAGCAGCGAAACCGATCTGCTCACGTGGCAGGCCAAAGGCATCGACCGCCATTTTATAGGCTTCAGGAGCCGGCTTGAAACGTTTCACGCGATCGGTGCTGATTGGGGCCTCAAAATAGCTTGCGATGCCATTGCGGTTCATATTGGCCATCAATGTCGTGGCGCCGAGATTGGACAGGAATGCGAGTCTGATATTGGCCGTGCGCAATCGTTCAAGCGCTGGCTTTACATCCGGCCATATGTCTAATGATTCATACTGGTTGATGAGTCTTTGGCGCGTATTGTCATCCAGTGTGAGATCCATTGCATGAGCTGTGTAGGATAGAGTGGTATCCGCCAATGTTCTGAAATCTTGGTAGTGTCCCGCTGCCGTTAGAAGCCAGCTATAGCTAAAAATCTTGTTCGACCATTGCGCTGCAAGCAATTCGCCTCGCTCGCCGAGCATATCGCGCGCGAGCATTGGGACGCTGCGCGGGTCGAAAATGGGAAATCCATCAAATGCGATAGCACGGATGGGCGAGGGGGCCGCTTGTACTATCTTTGTGCGGGCGAGCAAACTCGTTGCCCCCATTAAGAGCGTCCTGCGGTGAATTGGGAAATTCGACATTTATCGCACCGGAGCGTGATCGGGCTGCTTGATAGACTCGACCACGCAAACGCAGGCTTGTGCTGTTTGCGTGCGAGGGATAGGGCGAGCAGGTGAGGGCGTCTAATTGGCCGCCGGCATGGGCAGGAAGAAAGGTAGCGCTTCCACGCGGTTTAGCCATGCGCATACATTTTGATACGGTTCAAGTGACACCTCGCCCTCCGGTGCCTTGGCAATGTAGCTGTAGATCGCGACATCAGCGAGCGTGATGGTTGTTCCAGTTAGAAACGGGCTTTGCGTTAGCGTCTCATCAAGCCGCTCAAGGAGTCGTTTTGACTCTGCAGCGGCATGCTCATAATCACCTGGCAGACCGAATATCTTGATCAACCGCGCTGTGCATGGTCCGTTGAATACGGGGCCCTGCGCCACGGAGAGCCAGCGCTGGACCTGAGCCGCCGCTGAAGGTTCGCTTGGGAGCCACATTCTCGATGGGTCGTATCTGAGTGCTAAATAGACGAGGATGGCAACGGAATCTGCAATCGTGACGTCTCCATCCTGTAATACGGGAACAGTTTCGAACACGTTCAGTCTATGAAATTCATCCGTATGTTGTTCGCCAGCGGCGAGATCGACCGCATGGAAGTGGTATGACAGGTTGAGCAAACTCAACATCAGTTCGGCCCGATGCGAATGGCCGGACAGGCGCAAGCCATAAAGGGTCAGGTTCGGACTCTCGGGCATCTCAAAATTTCCTCTCTCTATTGCCAGGGCCAAAGCGGGCTTGCAGCACTATACGGTACGGCGACAACCGGGATAATTGAGGAGCTTTGGCACACTCTGTCGCTAAAATCAGGATAATTCGATGGACCGGCTGGACAACCTTTCGACTTTCGTCGCGGTCGCTGAGCAGGGCAGTTTCATTGCGGCTAGTCGTCAGCTCGGTCGTTCTACGACCGCTGTGAGCCGTGCCGTCGCCGTGTTGGAGGATGTCTTGGGAACGCAACTCCTGACGCGAACCACGCGCGCCGTTGCGTTGACGCAGGCAGGACAGCGCACTCTGGAGCAAGCGCGGCGCATTCTGGCTGATTATGCCCAGTTGCGGGACGCGGCCGATGGAAATGCCACGCCATCTGGGCTCATCACGATAACCGCGCCGGAAATGTTTGGGCGCCTCCATGTATTGCCCCTCGTGGAGAGCTTCATGGCGGCCCATAGCAACGTGGAGATTTCTCTTCTGTTGCTGAATCGGATGGTTTCGTTGATTGATGAGGGCGTAGATCTCGGTGTGCGTATCGCGCATTTATCTGACTCGAGCCTCCGAGCCATCCGGCTTGGCAGTGTGCGACAAGTGCTATGCGCCAGTCCCGACTATCTCGCCATGGCCGGCACGCCATTGCATCCAAAAGACCTGGCTAACCATCGGGTTATTGCCATCATGGGCGCGAGGCCCTTGCCTTTCCGGTGGCGCTTCAGGAGCAGTACAAATCCCCGATCCGTGCTCGTCAAACCGCAACTCGTGGTGAATTCAGTGCAGGCCGCGTTGGAGGCTGCGTCGCGCGGAGCAGGAATTACACGTGTTCTTTCTTATCAATCAGCGCCGCTGGAAGAAATCGGGGCGTTGCGGCGCCTGCTTATAGCGCACGAGCCGCCCTCCATCCCCATCCATCTTGTCTATCCCGTCGGTCGGTATCTTCCGTCGCGCATTCGCATGTTCATCGATCATGCCGTCGCTGCGCTTCGCGGGCGCTTTCCAGAAGTCGAATGAGGCGTTTGATGATCTGATGGGATAGGGAGGGCCGATCGTTAATTGCTCTGCTCTCTCATTGATCACCCTTCTGCCGCGAGATCGAAAGCGCCACGATCGACCCCGCCGCCAACGAGAATGGCGCGTTTGCCGGCGTGATTGGGGGCCCCGACGACACCCTCCTTTTCCATCCGTTCGACGAGAGAAGCCGCTTTATTATAGCCGACCGAAAGGCGGCGCTGGATGTAGCTTGTCGAACATTTCTTGTCGCGCAGGACGATCGCCACGGCGCGGTCGTAAAGATCGCCCCCTTCCTCGGCATCCATGCTGCCGGGGGCCGGAGCCTCGCCGTCTTCACCCTCTTCGTCCTCGGCGGTGATGGCGTCGAGATAATCGGGCTGGCCTTGCGTCTTGAGATGCGCCACGACTTTTTCCACTTCACCGTCCGACACGAAAGGTCCATGGACGCGGGAAATGCGACCGCCGCCGGCCATATAGAGCATGTCGCCCTGGCCCAGCAATTGTTCGGCGCCTTGCTCGCCCAAAATGGTGCGGCTGTCGATTTTCGAAGTGACCTGGAAGGAGATGCGGGTCGGGAAATTCGCCTTGATCGTGCCAGTGATGACATCGACCGAGGGGCGTTGCGTCGCCATGATGAGATGAATGCCAGCGGCGCGCGCCATTTGTGCCAGGCGCTGGATCGCGCCCTCGATATCCTTGCCGGCGACCATCATCAGATCGGCCATTTCATCGACGATGACGACGATATAGGGCAGGACGGAAAGGTTCATTTCCTCCTGTTCGTAAATCGCCTCTCCGGTCTCGCGGTCGAAACCCGTCTGCACGACGCGGGTGATGACCTCGCCCTTGGCAGTGGCTTCCGCCACACGGGCATTGAAACCGTCGATATTCCGGACGCCGACCTTGGACATTTTCTTGTAGCGGTCTTCCATTTCGCGCACCGCCCATTTCAGGGCGACGACCGCTTTTTTCGGATCGGTGACGACGGGGGTGAGAAGATGCGGAATCCCGTCATAGACGGAGAGTTCGAGCATTTTCGGATCGACCATGATGAGCCGGCACTGATCGGGCTTGAGCCGATAGAGCAGTGACAGAATCATCGTATTGATGGCGACCGATTTGCCGGAGCCTGTGGTGCCGGCGACGAGCAGATGCGGCATGCGGGCGAGATCGACGATGATGGGCTCACCGCCGATATTTTTGCCGAGCGCAATGGCGAGCTTGTGCTTGCTCTCCTCGAAATCATGGGCTGACAGGAGTTCGCGTAGGAAAACGGTCTCCCGCCGCAGATTGGGCAATTCAATGCCGATCGCATTGCGGCCCTGGACCACCGCGACGCGGGCCGAGAGCGCCGACATGGAGCGGGCGATATCGTCGGCAAGACCGATGACGCGGGAGGATTTAATGCCAGGCGCGGGTTCGAGTTCATAAAGCGTCACGACCGGGCCGGGGCGCACATTGATGATCTCGCCCTTGACACCGAAATCCTCCAGAACGCCTTCGAGCACGCGCGCATTCTGCTGCAAGGCGTCGTCGGAAAGACGCGTGCCCTGTTTCTTCGGTTCGCTCAACATGGCGAGCGGAGGCAATTCGAAGACCTGATTAGTGTTTCGGTTCGACACGCGAAACATCGGAGCGCTTTGTGGCGCTGGGGCTTTTTCCTGCAAGGCGCGGGCACTGGGCTTGGGTGGCGGCGCTGGCGGCGTCACGCTCAAGGGCGGTAGTTCCGCTGCGAAATCATAATCGTCTTGTTCTTCTTCTACGTGCACTTCGCGTGCAGGCCGCGTCTCGGTAGAGGACGCAGCAGCGCGTTCTCGACGCACGGCTTCGCGGGTTGCACGCGGCGCATAGGCGCTGGCATCGAACGGCGGCGGTTCAGGAGCGGGTTCCAGCCATTGCAAAGGTTCGCCTGCGAGATCGAGCGGGGGATCGAAATCGCCATGGGTCTCGCGCCAGCCAGCCTGCCATGGTGCGGGCTTGGCTGTGACGGGCCGAACTCTTCGGGCCAAGAAGCGCGAAGCCCAGCTCTTGAGGGCGAGGCCCAACTGGATCAGGCCCGTGAGAGCAACAAGAAGCAGTCCCGGTTCGCCAGCCGCATCCTCGTCCTTGCTGGCATTGGCGAGGGTGGGCACGGGTTCCTCATCGAGGTCTTCGGCATCGAGAGGATGGGGGCGCAGGCCAATGCTCGCCGCAAGAAAGAGAAGGGCGCCAGCGGCGAGCATCGCGCCGATAATGAACAGGCCGGGGCGGAACGACGCGAATAATTTTTGCGGGAGAAACAGAACCGCATCGCCAAGGACGCCGCCGAGCCCGGTCGGCAAGGGCCAGCTATGGGTCGGCGGCAGGAGCGACGCAAGGCCAGCCGCGCAAGCCATGCCAGCCAGCCAGAGAACGAGGCGCAAGCCGAGGCGGTCGAGCTTGTGGGTCGTCAAAAGGCGCCAACCCCAAAAGCCGGGCGGTAACAGACAAGCCAGGACTCCGAGCCCCAGCATCTGCATGAGGAGATCGGCGGCGACGGCGCCTGGCGCGCCAAGAAAATTACGGATGGGTCCATCCGCCGCATGATTGAAACTTGGATCTTGCACTGACCAGGAGGTCAGGGCGAGCGCCAGCCCGACAATGCCGCCGATAAGGGCGAGGCCAGCCAGTTCCGCGCTCCGCCGCGCCGTAAAGATTCGTACAGGCTCGGGGATATGGTCCAGGGCGGTATAATGGGAGGTCGTTCGCATACGGCTCACGTGTTTCTTGACGCTGCATCCTCAACCCCGAAAGCGGAGACCGCTTTTGGGACCAATTTGATGCATTTGCAGAACGCTGAAACATGTCCTTCGAAACGGGTTCGAGGCGACATGCTCTAAGGCGTCAACCAAGGCGCGGCCCAACGGCCTGAACACGATAGTAGAGCGTGGCGGTTAAAGGTGATTTAACCTTAAGGGGAGGCCGCGATGGGCCTCGTGGAGGGGCGATTGGGTCCAAACAATAAGCCCGGTCCCAACGTGTCGGGACCGGGCTTCGAGCTGTCTTTCCACGCCTGCGTTCTCGCAGCCAGCCTTGCCCCCGCCCGGCCACATGAAATGCCAACTGAGCAAATTTTAGCCAAGCTCTTTCGTCACGTCTATGTGACAGCGGACAAAAATGAAAAAAATTTCATTGGGCGAGCGTAGGGCAAATGTTCTTGCGGCTTTCGAGCACCCTTCGACGGGCATTGTGACTGTCGGCATCGGCGCGGAAATTGATTATGGAAGATCGATGGCGGTCCTTCAGGCGCTCGATGATCCATTGGCGGGACCGCATGATACCAAGGTCGCGGCGAGCGGTTCTTGGTTCCTTCCCCTGATTTTGCTTTTTCACGGGCATCCGTGAAAATGCGAGAATGTTCCAGCGATCGTCTTTCCGACCGCTGATCTGACGATGCCGGGATCCGGCTTTTGGAGCCACAATGTTCAGGGATGATTCGGGAAACGGGGGCCGCAGGCCGTCGCGCAATGTGCTGGGTGAGCCGCTGGAAAGCTGTTCCTTCGATCCCCTCACGGGATTCTTCAGGAATGGCTGCTGCGATACGTCCGCCGAGGATGTCAGCAGCCACACGGTCTGCATTGTCGCGACGGAAGAATTTCTGGCCTTTTCCAAGGCGCGCGGAAATGATCTTTCCACGCCATTGCCGCAATATGGTTTCCCCGGTGTCAAACCCGGTGAGCGTTGGTGCCTTTGCGCGCCGCGCTGGCAGGAGGCATTCGAGGCTGGCAAAATGCCACGTGTGGTCTTAAAGGCGACACATGAAGGCGCGCTCGCCTTTTGTGCTCTCGATGATCTCAAGCGCTATGCGGTGGATCTGTCCTGAGCCTGTATGGCTGCCGGGGACGGAGGTGAATATGCCGTCCTGCTCTATTGAAACAAAGCTGGATTGAGCCGCGCGGCGCTTCTTAGCGCCGCAGGACGGCCTTTTCATTTTTTATGACGGAGGCTTCGATCAAGGGAAAGTCCGCCTCGATCAGAAATTGCTTCAAAGCCTCGTAGTCGGTTGTTTCCATCGGATAATCATAGGTCCCGTCACCGAGGCTCGCGAATGTATTCGCGACGACAGTGCGGAGTGTGGCTTTCTGGTCCTCTTTCGCCGGGCTGAACATCACGGTAATCGTGGGATAAGATCCATTCATCTTGGCTTTGCAGATCAGGCGTTGCACGCGATCAAAACGGATCTCGTAAAGTTTCAGGAAATCGTCTCGGCTTGGCTCATCGCGACGGTGATCGAGATTGCTGCCCCAGATTTCGAGCCGCAGCACGGCATTATCGCCTTCGCTCTTCTCGAGCGTGATTTCGAAATGCTTTCCATCCGTGGAATCGGCGAGAATCGTCAGGGGCGAAGCCATGGGCAGATCCTTGACGCATCCTATCGGACGCGGTTCTCTTTCGGCGAAAGCCGAAAATTCATGGGAAAGAATACAGGCTGTCTTGCTTGTCGATAAAGGACCCGATCATGATCCGGCCTTGGCGGCTTTGGCCCGGCGCTTGGCCTCTCGCATCATATTGAGGCATTCGAGCGTCGAGGCCATGTCGATGGCGCTGAAACCATCGACCTGATAATCGAGATCGGCGCCAGCAGCGAGAAGGCGGGCGAGCGCCTTGGCCTTGCCGGCCGAGGCCGCATAGATCAAGGCCGTCGATCCATTGACATTGGCATGATTGAGGTCAGCGCCTGCCGCGATGATCATATCGACAATGTCAGGATCATCACCCACGCAGGCAAGCCATAAAGCCTGGTTCTGATCATTATTGCTGGCATCGACGCGCGCGCCGGCCTGCAGCAATTCGGTGACGATCGCCTTGGCGTTGAGATGGCAGGCGCGCATCAAGGGGGTCATCCGGTCCGTGGGTGTCACTGCATTGACACCCCCTTTCGGATAGCCGTGCTCTTTCAGGAATGCTTCGAGCGCGTCGCTGAGGCCTTCGACCGTGGGAGCCTCTTCGATCGGCGCCGCATTCTGGCGCATTTCGGCCTTTCGCCATTCCTCATAACCGCCGTCCATGCTGAACACATCAGCGAAATCGGCGGCGCCAAAGGCCTTGGCATAGGCCTGGCTGGAATTGCCGTGATAGCAATAGATCAGCACCGGCTTGGTCTTTGGGGTCTCTTTCAAAAGAGTGTCGAGATTGGTGAGATCGACACGGAGAGCGCCGTCGATATGGCCTTTTTGATAAGAAGCCGGATCGCGGACATCGATCACAACGGGCTTGGTCTCCGCATCCATCAGGCTGCGTGCTTCATCGATTGTGATCCTGCGATATGTCGCCATGCCTAAATCCTATCCTGGGCGAAAATCTGGGCTCGTCCCTGCTTCTCTTCGTTGTCTGCTCAGCTGTTTGCCTTGCGCCAACCTTCATAGCCGCCATCAAGACTGTAAACAGTCTTGAAGCGGAAATCGGCGAAGGTTTTCGCATAAACCTGGCTGGAATTGCCGTGGTAGCAATAGATCAGCACGGGCGTATCCTTCGGCGTCGTCGAGAGGAAATGGAAGAGATTGGATTCCGTGACATGTTCGGCGCCTTCAATATGGCCGCTCTCATAGGAGCCAGGGTCGCGCATGTCGAGGACCAGGGTCTTGTCATCCGCGATCAATTGACGGGCGATATCGATGCCGATCCGCTCGAAGCTCGCTTCTTCAGCCATGGTTTGTATTCCTTGTGTTTGTGTCGTGTCCTCGACCTCGGTGCGGTCGCCATAGGGCGGCAAAGTCAACATTCGCGTATCAATGAGGGGAAGGCCGACTGTGAAATGATAGAGCGTGGCGAAACGGGTATCCTTGAGACCCAGGATCTCATGCATCGCATCATCGAAAAAGCAGCCGATCCCGGTGCCTCGGAATCCCAAGGTTTCCGCCTCGAGATAAAGCACCTGGCCGATCAACCCCGCTTCCCAATGCAATTGTTTGTAGCGCCAGGGTTCGGCGTGAACGAGTTCGTCAAATTCCGCCAGCATGCCGAGAGCGAAGCAGGAATCTGAAGCGATAGCCTGATGACAGTGCAAGGTACGGGCAACTTTTGTGCAATCCGTTGGCAAGAGCTGGAAGAAGTTCAATTGCGGCGGGACATGCTCTGGCCGTTTCCAGACAAAGTCCTGATGTGTCGCCTGTTTCAGGCGCATTTCCGCATCCGGATTACGCAGGAGAATATACAAACCGGGTTCGAGCCCATCGACACGATGGATGAAGAAAACCGGATGCAGGCGCGGTGCATAGGTCCAGACATCCCAAGGCGCGACCGGACGGGCGAGCAGCCGATCAATGAGGTGATAGAAAGAGCCGCTGCCCATCCGGGCGCTGCGGTCGAAGGCTTGGGCGCTGCGCCGGTTCAAGATCACCTTGGCGGCGGGCTCCGGTGACCCTTCTCCGATGCCCGGGAAATTGCCGCGGTAAGGCGTCTCCTCGTGCGGGGCGGTCTTTTTGGTGGCGGCGGAGGCTTCGTCGATCACCGGCCATTTGTACATATGATGACGGTCAAGGACATTGGCGCGCCCCTGCCAAACCGACAATTGATCAAGCAGGAAACCGGCATCCCCTCCCTTCAAGGCGGTGACGCCGGGGCCGGTCACGACGCGCAGGATCAGGTCGGGGGCCTCGCGCTCGACGCCAGCGGTGAAATCCGCGTCGCGATCAAGACCAAGCAGGCTGGCGATTTCGGCGCTGCTCAAACCTTCGACCATTTGCAGGCGCCAGCCGAGTGTGCCGGCGGCATAACGCAGGGCGCCGATCGCGTGACCGACATCGAGCTGGCAATAGCGAAAGGCCCGTTCCCCATATTTCCAGGCTTCGCGCCAATGAATGGAGGACAGGCCAATCCACAGAGCAGGCTCGCCCGACGTCGCATTGCTCAGGGAGCCGCGATGTTCCAGGCTGTGATTGCGGGGGGCATAATGATGAACGCCGTCAGCAAGGCCGGGAATGTTGCGCGCCAGCACATAGGCTTCGGTCGGGTGCAGATTGCCGCTCGACGGATTGCTGCGCATGGCCCAGCGATCCGGGCCATATTCCTTCCAGGCATTCAAGGCCAGGGACAATTGCAGGAGAGCGCCAACCGACGTTTCGTCGAGCGCGGCGGCAGGCGTGCGGTCAGGATTGTAGATATTGGCGAAAGGCGTCGTGATGTTTTCAGCGCCGAGAGGGAGAAGTTTGGACTCGGCGCCAGCGAAATCGCGGAAGGGATTGGGCTGCTCGGACCAGTCCAGGGTCTCCGGCCCGGCGGCATAACGGTCCATCTTGTGTTTGGTGCGCTGATGATAGGCGAGGATTACGTCCGCTGCATTGGCGGGGGGCAGCCCGATCGTCATGAATAGGTTTCCTTTTACGGCTTGTCCGGGCAGGCTGCCGTTTCCTTGGGCCGGCGGCATGTTTCGAGATCGACGCCTTGCACACGCGGTGCCTGAAGTCCGACCCAGGCTTCCATTTCGGCGGGATCGAAACCGACAGCGCGTTGTCCCGCAGCTTCGATCAAGGGCCGGCGGATCAGGATCGGTTCGGCGAGCATGAGCGCCAAAGCGGTCTCCGCGTCGGTGTTTTGCGGGTCTACCGCTCCCGATTTGACCTGTGGTGCCGCTTTATTGAACCAATCGGCCACCGGCCGATCGCCGAAGAAGGACCGCAAATTTTCGGCTGTCCATTTTTCGACAAGCAGGTTGCGAACATCGAGTTCATGGCCCGCGGCCTCGAGAAGCGCTTTCTGCCGGCTATTGTTGGAGCAACCGGGCTTTTCATAGAAAATGATCTGCATGCTCAAAATCTCCGGGATGATCGATGTCGTCCCTCTATTGCCAGCGAGGAAGACTTTTCGGGAGGCCGAAGGGGCGAAAAAGGCATGTCGGGCCGGGTAGGGATCAGTTTCACCTAAAGGGCACGGCTTCAAAAGGGCGCGAGAAATCAGGGGAGATTTCGAAATTCCGCCGATCAAGACGTAAGCCGATGAGACCTCGGGGGCCTCAAAGTGGCGCCCAAACCATCCCTTGAAAGGAACAGAACACCGCCTCGCCTAGCTTGAACGATACCTTATATATTATAAGCGCGCTCTGGAAGAGAAAGCGGTTCACTGAGGCCAAAATGGGCGGGAGCTTGGGCTGCACTCCGATATGACCGGCGTGCCGTTCTTCGATTAAGGTATAAGACCGCAAGAAAAAGCACCGGACTGAATGGATGATCGGTCCGATGCCATCAGGTTTACGGTTTTAAGAAAACCCTCGCTCAGAAACTGAAATCCGTCAGCTGTACGAATTCGCTCTTCAGGCGGCCAAGCAGCATGTCGACCTTACGACGGACAACTTCGACCGTGAGCGGTTTCGTCAGAATTCCATGCGCGCCGCCGCCTTTTGCGAGCGCTTGTTTAGCGAATTCATTCTCCGCATTATCGGCCAGAACGACGATTTTCGCTTCAGGGAATTTGGCGCTGATCTCCTTAAGGACATCGGGCCCTTTTTCCTCGAGGATATTGACGCCGACGATCAGGAGATTGGGGACCGACTTTTCGGTTTTGCCGTAGACCACTTTTTCGGAGGAATCGAAGGCCTCCTGGACGGACGCGAATTCATGCGTCTCGTTGTGATCTTCAAGCATGAATTGAAGGATGGATCCCGTCACTCCGTCATTGTCGATGACGAAGACGCGTTTGTTTTCGACCCTGCGGTCATTATCGACGCCGATCTGCATGGTGATCTTGCTCCTTGAATGCGTCGTTCGACGCTGTCGACCGAGCCGCGCAAAGCAACTTCTATACCCGCCGGCTGCGAGGCTCTTGGATTCTAGCGGAATGCTCGTCTGCTCGGCAAGATTAAAGCGTGCAGGACGAATGCATGATTATGTTTGAAGGGCGCTCAGGAGCTTTCATCGGGTCGAAAGCAGAAACGGCCACATGATATTTATCCAGCGATGATCGCCTTAATTCATTCATAGAGAAGAATTTGCTACCGGGTCCGCGAAAGCGGCATGGCTGTTTCGTTCGTGACAGCAAAAAATCGTTGTCGGAATCTGAACACGCCGAAAATGGTCCGGGTTGAAACAGAAATCTAAATATTTTCAATGCCGTCTATTTTCTTGATCGGTTGGCACGCTGATTGCGAGAGAAGGGCCAGGGATACGTCGCCGATATGAAGGCATGTGACGTGTCGTGTCCCGCGCCGCCATGGCGTAGCGATGCCTGATGCAGGAACTGTGGCAGGAATCATGCGTCTCGGGTCCACGGTTAAATAGCAAAACGGCACTAAGGAGATCTTTTAAATGCGCCAGATTGCGTTCTACGGTAAGGGTGGTATCGGCAAGTCCACCACCTCGCAAAACACCCTCGCCTGCCTCGCCCAGATGGGCCACAAGATCCTGATCGTCGGCTGCGACCCCAAGGCTGACTCGACCCGCCTGATCCTTCACTCGAAGGCCCAAGACACCATCCTCAGCCTCGCCGCTGCCGCTGGTTCCGTCGAAGACCTCGAAATCGAAGACGTCATGAAGGTCGGCTACCTCGACATCAAGTGCGTTGAGTCCGGTGGTCCGGAGCCGGGCGTCGGCTGCGCCGGTCGTGGCGTTATCACCTCGATCAACTTCCTCGAGGAAAACGGCGCTTACGAAGACGTTGACTACGTTTCCTACGACGTGCTCGGCGACGTGGTCTGCGGTGGCTTCGCCATGCCGATCCGTGAGAACAAGGCTCAGGAAATCTACATCGTCATGTCTGGCGAGATGATGGCCATGTATGCGGCCAACAACATCTCCAAGGGCATTCTGAAGTATGCCAACTCGGGCGGCGTGCGTCTCGGCGGTCTCGTCTGCAACGAGCGTCAGACCGACAAGGAACTCGAGCTGGCTGAAGAGCTTGCCAAGCGCCTCGGCACCAAGCTGATCCACTTCGTTCCCCGCGACAACATCGTGCAGCATGCCGAACTCCGTCGTATGACGGTTGTCGAATATGCTCCCGATTCCAAGCAGGCTGACGAGTATCGTACGCTCGCCAACAAGGTCCATGCGAACAAGGGCAACGGCATCATCCCGACCCCGATCACCATGGACGAGCTCGAGGACATCCTCATGGCTCACGGCATCATGAAGCAGGTTGACGAGTCGCAGGTCGGCCTCACCGCCGCTCAGCTCTCGGCCTAATGCCCTTAAGCCGGCCCCTCTCAGGAGGGGCCGGTCTTTACTGCAAGACGAATACTTCAGGAGATTGGCATGAGCCTATCGGCACCCGAAACAATCGAAGAAATCAAGCAGAGGAACAAGGAACTCATCGCTGAGGTCCTGGAGGCCTATCCCGAAAAGAGCAAGAAAAACCGCGCCAAGCACCTCAACCAGTTCCAGGAAGGTGGCAAGGATTGCTCGGTCAAGTCCAACATCAAGTCCGTCCCGGGCGTGATGACGATCCGTGGCTGCGCCTACGCCGGTTCGAAGGGCGTGGTGTGGGGTCCGATCAAGGACATGATCCACATCAGCCATGGTCCGGTCGGCTGCGGCCAGTACTCCTGGGCTGCGCGTCGTAACTATTACATTGGCACGACCGGTGTTGACACCTTCGTGACCATGCAGTTCACCTCGGACTTCCAGGAAAAGGACATTGTCTTCGGCGGCGACAAGAAGCTCGCGAAGATCATGGACGAAATCATGGAATTGTTCCCCCTGAACCATGGTGTCACGGTTCAGTCGGAATGCCCGATCGGCCTCATCGGTGACGACATCGAAGCCGTTTCGAAGCAGAAGTCCAAGGAATATGGCGGCAAGACCATTGTTCCGGTCCGCTGCGAAGGCTTCCGTGGCGTTTCCCAGTCTCTCGGCCACCACATTGCGAACGACGCCGTTCGTGACTGGGTGTTCGACAAGATGGAAGGCAAGCCCGCCCGTATCGAACTCACCGACTATGACGTTGCCATCATCGGCGACTACAACATCGGTGGTGACGCTTGGTCGTCCCGTATCCTTCTCGAGGAAATGGGCCTCCGCGTGATCGCTCAGTGGTCGGGTGACGGTTCCATCGCCGAACTCGAGGCGACGCCGAAGGCGAAGCTCAACGTCCTTCACTGCTACCGCTCGATGAACTACATCTCCCGCCACATGGAAGAAAAGTACGGTGTTCCGTGGGTGGAATATAACTTCTTCGGCCCGTCCAAGATCGCTGAGTCGCTGCGCACGATCGCCAGCCACTTCGACGACAAGATCAAGGAAAATGCCGAGAAGGTCATCGCCAAGTATCGCGCTCTGTCCGATGCGGTGATCGAGAAGTATCGTCCGCGTCTCCATGGCCGTAAGGTCATGCTCTTCGTCGGCGGTCTGCGTCCGCGTCACGTTATCGGCGCTTACGAAGATCTCGGCATGGAAGTTGTCGGTACCGGCTATGAGTTCGGCCATAACGACGACTATCAGCGCACCACTCACTATGTGAAGGACGGCACGCTGATCTATGACGACGTGACCGGCTACGAGTTCGAGAAGTTCGTCGAAAAGATCCAGCCTGATCTGGTTGGTTCCGGCATTAAGGAAAAGTACGTCTTCCAGAAAATGGGCGTTCCTTTCCGTCAGATGCATTCTTGGGACTATTCGGGCCCGTATCATGGCTATGATGGCTTCGCCATCTTCGCTCGCGATATGGACATGGCCATCAATTCCCCGGTTTGGGGTTTGACCAAGGCTCCGTTCTAATATCTCCCCGTGCCCTCCTCCCCACGGGAGGAGGGCATTTGTCGGGGTGCACCGAGACAAATCAAAAAAAGGGATTTTCCAGCATGCCTCAGAACGCCGATCACGTTCTCGATCACTTCGACTTGTTCCGTCAGCCGGAATATCGGGAGATGCTCGCGAACAAGAAGAAGAATTTCGAAAACCCGGTCGCGGAAGCCGAAGTGCAGCGGGTTGTCGAGTGGACCAAGACCCCTGAATATCGTGAAAAGAACTTTGCGCGTGAGGCGCTGACCGTCAATCCGGCTAAGGCTTGCCAGCCGCTCGGCGCCGTTTTCGCGGCTGTCGGCTTCGAAGGCACAATTCCCTTCGTTCATGGCTCGCAGGGTTGCGTCGCTTATTATCGTTCGCATTTCTCGCGTCATTTCAAGGAGCCCAGCTCCTGCGTTTCTTCCTCGATGACGGAAGACGCGGCCGTGTTCGGTGGCCTGAACAACATGATCGACGGCCTTGCGAACACCTATAACCTTTACAAGCCGAAGATGATTGCCGTTTCGACGACCTGCATGGCGGAAGTCATCGGCGACGATCTGAACGCCTTCATCAAGACCGCGAAGGACAAGGGCTCGCTCCCGATGTCCTATGATGTTCCCTTCGCCCACACCCCGGCCTTCGTCGGCAGCCATATCACGGGCTATGACAATGCGCTGAAGGGCGTGCATGAGCATTTCTGGGGCGGCAAGGCCGGCACCGTTGAAAAGCTGCAGCGCGTTCCGAACGAAACGATCAACTTCATCGGCGGCTTCGACCCCTACACGGTCGGTAACCTCCGTGAGATCCGTCGCATCTTCGACATGATGGGCTTCGAATATACCATCATCGCCGATAACAGCGATGTTTGGGATACGCCCACCGACGGCACGTTCCGCATGTTCGATGGCGGCACCACCATCGACGAGATGGTTGCCGCGGTGAACTCGAAGGCCACCGTTTCGATGCAGGAATATTGCACCGAAAAGACGATGAAGTACATCGAGGAAGAATGGAAGCACGAGACGGTTGCTTTCAATCATCCGATCGGTGTCAAGGCGACGGACGATTTCCTTCTCGAAATCTCTCGCCTGACCGGCAAGGCCGTTCCCGAGCAGATCAAGCTCGAGCGTGGTCGTCTCGTCGACGCGATGGCTGACTCCAGCTCGCATATCCATGGCAAAAAGTTCGCCATCTACGGTGATCCCGATCTCTGCATCGGTCTCGCTCAATTCCTGATGGAAAATGGCGGTGAACCGACCCACATTCTGGCGACCAATGGTTCGCCGAAATGGGCCGAAAAGGTTCAGGCCATGCTCGATGCGAACCCCTTCGGCAAGAACTGCCATGTCTATCCGCTGCGCGACCTGTGGCACATGCGTTCGCTGCTCTTCACGGAGCCGGTGGACTTCCTGATCGGCAACACCTACGGCAAGTATCTGGAGCGTGATACGGGCACCCCGCTGATCCGCATCGGCTTCCCGATCTTCGATCGCCACCATCACCATCGTTATCCGGTGTGGGGCTATCAGGGTGGTCTCAACGTTCTGGTCTGGATCCTCGACAAGATCTTCGAGGAAATCGACAAGAACACGATCGTGCCGGCCCACTCGGACTTCAGCTACGACATCATTCGCTAAGCACAAAACTCAGGAGAACAGCGCAAGCTGTTCTCCTTTGGTTTTAGGGCCCTGTTTTTCCAAACTTGTGGGCGCCTCTAAAAACCTTCCAAAATGCGGAAGTAGTCCTAGCTAAGCGCATAGTTCTTGCTAGTATGATGCTAGCAAACCCGCGAGGCAGGTTTTTAGAAGCATCCATTCCCCTTCGATGCCGATAATGAAGCCTCACTGGGCAGTCGCGCTGCCAAAATGAGCGTGCGCGGCATCGAAGTCTGGCCGGTATGCCGGTCGGAAAGCGCCGAGGAGAATTCGATGAGCAGTGTTTCCGCCACAATTCAAGACGTTTTCAACGAGCCGGGCTGCGCTAAAAATGCCGGCAAGTCTGAAAAGGAAAAGAAAAAGGGTTGCACGAAACAATTGCAGCCTGGTGGCGCAGCGGGCGGTTGTGCCTTCGACGGCGCCAAGATCGCCCTGCAGCCCATTACCGATGTGGCCCATCTTGTTCATGGTCCGATTGCCTGCGAAGGCAATTCCTGGGACAATCGCGGCGCTTTCTCGTCGGGTTCCACACTCTATCGCACCGGCTTTACAACCGATATCAATGAAACCGATGTGGTGTTCGGTGGCGAGAAGCGGCTCTACAAGAGCATCAAGGAAATCATCGAAAAATATAATCCGCCGTCTGTCTTCGTCTATCAGACTTGCGTCCCGGCCATGATCGGCGACGATATCGACGCGGTGTGCAAGGCGGCTTCGAAAAAATTCGGCAAGCCGATTGTGCCTGTGAATTCCCCCGGCTTTGTCGGTCCGAAGAATCTCGGTAACAAGCTCGCGGGTGAGGCTCTGCTTGCTCACGTGATTGGCACTATCGAGCCCGAATATACGACGCCTTATGATGTGAATATCATCGGCGAATATAATCTGGCTGGTGAAATGTGGCAGGTTGAGCCGCTCCTGAAGGAGATCGGCTTCCGTATCATTTCCTGCATTTCCGGCGATGCGAAATATAATGAAGTCGCGCAGGCGCATCGCGCCAAGGCGACGATGATGGTCTGCTCCAAGGCCATGATCAATATTACGCGCAAGCTCGAAGATAAATACGGTATTCCCTATTTCGAAGGCTCGTTCTACGGCATCGGCGATATGAGCGATTCCATTCGGCAGCTTGCCCAATTGGTGATCGATCAGGGCGCGCCGCCGGAATTCATGGATCGCGCTGAAGCGGTGATTGCCCGTGAAGAAAAGAAGGCCTGGGAGCGCATGGCAGCCTATACGCCGCGCCTCAAGGGCAAGAAGGTTCTGCTCATCACCGGCGGTGTGAAGTCCTGGTCCGTGGTTGCCGCCTTGCAAGAAGTCGGTCTCGAAATCGTTGGCACCAGTGTCAAGAAGTCGACGAAGGAAGATAAAGAGCGCATCAAGGAATTGATGGGTGAGGATGCTCACGCCTTCGACGATATGTCGCCGCGCGAAATGTATAAAATGCTGAAGGATGCCAAGGCGGATATCATGTTGTCCGGCGGCCGTTCGCAGTTCATCGCGCTGAAAGCCTCTATGCCGTGGCTGGATATCAACCAGGAACGTCATCACGCCTATGCCGGCTATGAAGGCATGGTTGATCTTGTGCGCGAAATCGACAAAGCGCTTTACAATCCGATCTGGGAACAAGTGCGCAAGATTGCGCCGTGGGAAAATCCCGCGGAAAGCTGGCAGGCCAAGGCTGATGCCGAAGCCGCGCGCGAGGCCGCTGAATTGGCTGCCAACCCGGCCAAAGCGGAGGAGAAGCGGCGCTCGAAGAAGATTTGCAAGTGCAAATCCGTGGATCTCGGCACGATCGAGGACGCTATTAAGGCGAATAATCTGACAACCGCCAAGCAGGTCACCGAAATCACCCATGCGGGTGGTGGCTGCACGGGCTGTGTCGGCACGATCGAAGGCATCATCGAGGAGCTTCTCAAGCCGGCTGATGCTGTCGCGCTCGATCCCGCGCAGGCCGAAGAGAAGCGTCGTGCCAAAAAAGTGTGCAACTGCAAAGAAGTCACGGTGGGCACGATTGAAGATGCCATTCGTGATAAAGGATTGAGCACAGCTGCTCAGGTGACGGCCGCCACGGAAGCGGGCAGCGGTTGTGGCAGCTGCGGCGAGACGATCGAGGAGATCCTTGGCGAGGTTCTTGCTTCTATTCCGCCTATCGCGGCAGAGTGATGAGGCATCGTCATGGCTATTGTTAAATTCAATAAAAAAGCCTGTACGGTCAATCCTTTGAAGATGAGCCAGCCGGTCGGCGGCGCGCTCGCCTTCATGGGGATCAAGGATGCCATGCCGCTGTTTCACGGCTCACAGGGCTGCACCTCCTTCGGGTTGGTGCTGTTCGTGCGGCATTTCAAGGAAGCCATTCCGTTGCAGACAACGGCTATGAGCGAAGTGGCGACGGTTCTCGGCGGCTATGAAAATGTCGAGCAGGCGATCGTCAATATTTCGAACAAACAGAAAGCCAGTCTTATCGGTATTTGTTCGACCGGCGTCACCGAGACGAAGGGCGATGATGTCGATGCCTATATCAAGCTCGTGCGGCAACAGCATCCCGAGCTTGATCATGTATCGCTTGTCTATGTGTCAACGCCCGACTTCAAAGATGCCTTCCAGGATGGTTGGGAGAAGACGGTCGCCAAGATCATCGAGACTTTGGTGAAGCCGCGTCCGGCCGATGCGCCGCGTAATTCACGCAAGATTGCTGTGCTTCCAGGCAGTCATCTGACGCCGGGCGATCTTGACGAATTACGGGACATTATCGAGGCTTTCGGTTTCGATCCTTTGTTCCTGCCTGATCTTGCTGGCTCGCTTGATGGGCATATTCCAGAGGATTTTACGCCCACGACCTTGGGTGGTATTTCTCTGGATGAGATCGCCGATCTTGGAGATGCCTTTTATACTATTGCCATCGGGTCGCATATGCGTACCGCGGCCGAGGCTTTGAAGGAAAAGGCCGGCGTTCCCTATCAGCTATTCGATCGGATGATCGGGCTCTTGCCGACGGATGATTTCATTGCCTTCCTGACGCAGATCAGCGGCAAGCCGGTGCCTAACAAGATCAAAAGGCAGCGCGGCCAATTGGTCGATGCGATGCTCGATGGGCATTTCCATACCGGAGGCAAGAAAATCGCCATAGGTCTGGAGCCTGATTTCCTTTACGATCTGTCGAATTTCCTTGCCGATATGGGATGTCAGATCGAGGTTGCTGTCACGACGAACCAGACGGCCATTCTCGATCAAGTACGCTCGGAAGAGGTTCTTGTCGGCGATCTCGAAGATTTCGAGACCCTAGCGCCGGGTTGTGACCTCCTCATTACGCATGCGCATGGGCGCCAGGCGTCAGAGCGTTTGCATATTCCTTTGTTCCGCATGGGGCTTCCGATTTTCGATCGACTCGGTGCGGGTCACATCACGTCGGTCGGCTATCGCGGCGCGCGTGATCTCATTTTTAAGATCGCCAATATATTCATCGAAAACATGCATGTCGCCAAACCTGATACCTGGTATCCACATCCTGGGGCAGAAGAAGGTCACGCATCAGCGGATAAGCTCACGACCCATTGAAGGAAGAAATAGGAATAATCGGGCGCAGGAGACGAGATGAAAGTAGCATTTGCGACTCAGGATCTTGAGCGGGTTGACGCTCATTTCGGCTGGGCGAAAAACATATCGATTTACGATGTGACGCCGGGCGGAAACCAATTCCTGGAGACGATCGCTTTTAACGGTGATCTTCAGGAAGATGGTAATGAAGACAAGCTCGAGCCGAAGATTGCCGCGATTAAAGATTGCGCAATCCTTTATGTGGCGGCGATCGGTGGTTCGGGCGCGGCGCGTGTCGTGGCCAATAATATCTTCCCGATGAAAGTCAAAGAGCCGGAATCCATTACTGATTTGCTGGATAAGCTTCAAGACGTTCTGAAAGCGCCGGCGCCGCCCCCATGGTTGCGGAAAGCCTTGGCCAAGAGCGGCGAAAAAATTGAAACCGATTATGATGATGATTGAGGTGAGTGATGTCTGAAGCGGCAGTAGCAACGCCTGATTTGGCGGCGATGGATACGGTTTTTGTTAAGGAACTCGTCAAGCAGTGGCGCGCTCAGGATATGCATGGCACCTGGGAGGGCAAGAGCGATTTTGATCTGATCGAGCCTTATATCGTGGACAAGGTGAAGCGGAAAGAAATTCCGATGGTTGGCGATCCGGATCCTGAGACGATCTGGCGCCTTGAACTCTTCTACAATGCGATCGGTTTGACCATCGAGCGCGAAACCGGTTGCATGGTTTCGCCGATGATTAAAATGTCGCATGAAGGCTTTGGCCGCATCATTCTCATGGCCGGCCGTTTGATTGTCGTAAACAAGATGCTGCGTGACGTGCATCGCTATGGTTACGACAATCTGAATAAATTGGCTGATGAGGGAGCAAAGGCGGTCGCCGCGGGTGTTGCGATGATCGAAAAGTTCCCGGAAGTCGCGAAATACTAACAAGCTGCAGAAAAAGGGGCGCTCAGGTGAGTGAAGTTGACGAATTGAAGGCCGAAATTAAAAAGCTTTCAGCCAAGGCGATGCAGGCCAAGATGGATCTGCATGATTTGTCGGAAGAACTCCCCATCAATTGGCAGCAGATTCTGAGCGTTGCGCAGCGCGCCCATGAAGCATTTGAAACACTTGAAAGCAAGCGGGCCGAATTGAACAATAGTTCGGCCTCTTAACAAGTGTAGCCAAGAGGATTTTTCCAATGGAAGAAAAGAATACACGCGACGGTCGCATGTGGGAGCCGGAGTTTCTCACAGCGATTGATCCGGAAACCTGTATTGGTTGTGGTCGTTGCTATAAGGTTTGCGGCCGCGATGTCATGACCCTCAAGGGCGTCAATCACGATGGCGACATCGTCGAGCTCGAAGATGAGGATGATGACGACTTCGATCGCAAAGTCATGGCGATGAATGATATCGGCGCCTGTATCGGTTGCGGTGCGTGTGCTCGTGTCTGCCCCAAGGATTGCCAGACTCATACCAAGGCCAGCGAAGCTGAACCCCTCGGAGCATGAGGTTAGTCTGATGCAGCATGTTGATGGAGCCTGCGTGCCTCTTGATCTTGCTGTTTCAGCCGATCGGAGCACGCCCGAGGAAAGTTTCGATAGACAGGTCCTTGGGCGGCTTGTTCTGCATATTCTGGTGGAAATCAAAACAGGGGTTTTGCCTCATTCCCAAGATTTTGGCTTGGATGAACCCCTTTACCGCGAGCTTCTTGCCTTTCTTCATCTAGATCATCTTCAGCACTCGACCGGATCGGACCCCGAGGCTCCTGAAGCGGATGAAGAAGAATTGATGCTGAGGGGCCTGCTGCTCCAGCATACGTCCGAAGGCGATCGGATCGGCGTCTGGCTCGCTGGTATTATCGCGCATCGATCCCTTAAAGATAACCATCTCTGGGAAGATCTCGGCCTTGCCGAGCGTTCGGATCTGCGCCGTTTGCTAGAACAGCATTATTATTCGTTGGCATCGAAAAATACCCGCAATATGCGCTGGAAGCGTTTCCTTTATCGCTCACTTTGCGAGGCGGAAGGCTTCACGATGTGTCCTTCGCCGACCTGCGATTCCTGTTCCGAATTCACGGTTTGCTATGGTGACGAGTCCGGTGAGGCGGTTCTTGCGCGCAATGCCCGCGCCGCGCGCCTGGGTCTTCAGGAAGACATTGCGCATTAAAGCGGGCCTCTTAGACAAATTTTCCTATTACTTGAACGATACTTCCCTTTGTGACCTTTTGCTTTCGAAGCACTAGCGTGTTTCGAAATTGGATACCCAGCTGGGAAGGGGCGCGGATAGAAACTGCTAAACGGCAGGGGCGGCCTTGCGCCTTTTGATCGGCTCGATGGGTTCCTCTGCACTCCTGTTTTTCATGTGTCGGCCGCTTTCATCCGTCATGCCGTAAAAGCGGGCATTGGCTTTATTTTCGTGCTGTTATGCTTTTTGATAATAATCAATGCCCTTGAGGCGAGGTTTTCCCTTTTCCCTTTCTGGTCATGGTTTATGGTTGACGCACCGGCTTTCTCGTTCCGGTTTGTTTGATGATCGCATGCCTCGACACGGGTGTGCGACATGTTTTGTTGGGATTATGACAGTCGATCTTTTGGCGTTGAATGCACGAAATCAAAGGCTTATATTCTGGTATGCTGTTTGCTTGTAATCGTGCATATAAGTGATGGAGGTTTCCACATGATTTCCCTTACCGACAGTGCGCTCAGCGCTGTGAAATCCGCGTTGATGCGTTCTGGGAAAGAAGGAGCGGGGTTTCGCGTCAAAGCGGAAGCCGGTGGATGCGCAGGTTATAAGTATCAGATCGGTTTGGATGCTCAATCGCGCGAAGGCGACACGATTGTTGATGCCGGCGATGATGTGAGAGTCTTTGTGGATTCCCTTTCGCAGCCTTTGCTAAGCGGGATGCAGATCGACTTTGTCGAGAGCCTGGAAGGCGCGGGTTTCGTGTTCGAAAACCCAAATGCGACGAATTCCTGCTCTTGCGGTAAATCTTTTAGCTGAGGAACGCGCAATGTTGAATCCGGCGGAAAAAATAGTCGAAAAAGCTCCCGAAGAAGGGGCTGCTGAAGTCGTCTCCGATGCTGTTGCTGCGGCGCGTCGCCAGCTCATTGCGGAAACGATCGAAAGCATTCGGCCGAATTTGCAGCGCGATAAAGGCGATTGCGAGCTGATCGATGTCCAGGGCGATAAGGTCTTTGTCAAAATGACCGGCGCCTGCGTTGGCTGTCAATTGTCCTCGATGACCTTGAATGGCGTTCAGGCCAAATTGGTCGAGGCGACTGGCCGCATGATCCGTGTCATTCCGGTCAGCCCTAATCTGCCCAAGCTGTAATTGTCTTCGCTCGGATCGTGAGAATGGGCTTCATACCTTGGGTGTGAGGCTCTTTTTCGGGCCGAGGTGGTTTGATGGTGGCCTCTATGACGCGTTCCGTAATGGATCTGGCGAAGACGCCTATCATTCTTAACGATACGACTTTGCGGGACGGAGAGCAGGCGCCAGGCGTCGCTTTTTCTCCCGAAGAAAAAATAGCGATCGCGCGGGCCTTGGCGCTGGCCGGGGTTCCTGAAATTGAAGCCGGCACGCCGGCCATGGGGGAGCGGGAAATCGCCGCGATCAATGCGGTTGTCGCTGAGGGGCTCCCTTCGAAAATCATTGCCTGGTGCAGGATGGTGCCGCAGGATATTGATGCGGCGGTGGCATCCGGTGTCGGCATGATCAATCTTTCATTGCCCGTGTCCGATATTCAGCTCAAGGCCAAATTTGGCGCTGGTCGAGCCTATGCGCGCGAACTCATCGGCCGTTTCATTCCCTATGCGCGTGACAAGGGTTTGGAAGTGGCTCTCGGATGCGAGGATGCTTCACGCGCTGACGTAGATTTTCTCCTAGAAGTGGCAGAACTTGGTGCGTCCCTGGGTGTCAGGCGTATGCGCTTTGCCGATACACTCGGTGTGCTGGATCCTTTCATGACTTTTGCCATGATCGAGCGATTGCGGCAGGCGAGTGATCTGGAAATTGAAATTCATGCGCATGATGATCTCGGCTTGGCGACCGCCAATACTTTGGCGGCATTGAGAGCCGGTGCCACCCATGCGAGCGTCACCGTGGTGGGACTCGGCGAAAGAGCGGGCAATGCGCCACTGGAGGAAGTCGCCGTTGCCGTTGAAGCGCTTTATGGTTTTACGACGGGCGTCGATTTGACGGCTTTGGCGCAGGTCGCGCAGGTTGTGACAAATGCCGCGGGCCGTTCTATTCCGGAGGCCAAAGCTATCGTGGGTGAAGCCGTCTTCACACATGAATCCGGAATTCACGTCGACGGGTTGCTCAAGGATTTACACTGTTATCAAGCCTTGGATCCGGCGCTTTTGGGGCGTTCGCACCACGTGGTTCTTGGGAAACATTCCGGCTTGCGCGCGGTGACGAATGCCCTGGCTGAACAAGGTCTCAGCGTTTCAGCGGACGAGGCTAAATTCGTGCTGGCACGAATCAAGCTCTATGCGGAGCAGGAAAAAGCTTCTGTTCCAGGCGACATTTTGCTCGATTTCTATCGTGAAGCGAAAGTCGCGAGCGGGCATGCGGTCGATGCCTGGACCTCGCTTGTTATCAATTGAATGTGATTTTCGCTTTTACCGGGCAGAGAATCCAGGCGAAGACGGGCGCTATCGGCCGTTTCGTTTGAGGTTGGCCCGTTGCGGAAATTTGAGCGGCCGGGCTTTCCGTTCCGGTGATTTCGTGATCGCTGAGGGAGAATGTGCCGGGAATGAAGAATAATGTTCGGAGTTAAAAAGAAATTAGGGGCAAAGATAAGCAAACTAGAGCACTTGTAAAAAGACCCGGATTTGGTTCGAATTATTCTAGTTTAGACAGCTTTTAAAGTAACGAGCGTGACGACCTATAAAAGCTGAATGTCCTTCAACCCGGTTCTCTTTTTTCGATTGATTGTCATCAGTTCGCCATGTTATGGGACCCGAGGTTTAGAGTCGGAATGTCTGTTTTTTCTGTCTTTATGGCTGGTAGAACGCGAGAACGGCCTATGGTCCTTCCTCAGATAAATCCAGCCAAGCCCGTGTCGGGATTTCAGCGCTAAAGCTGGGCGCTTCGCGGGTGTGACGGCTGGTTTTCGGAGCCGCCGATCATGGCAACACCTCCTGTAAGGAGGGGGCGGTCGGAAGGAAGCTCTGCAAGGAAATCGATCTTGATCGTTTGTCGGGGCGCTGTTTGAGGCAACGTTCCGTGGGTCGTTGTGAGGATCGATCGCCGAATTGTCAAAGGCCCGCCCAAATGAGCACGTTCGCTGCATGGGGTGATGGTCCGGGCGGCGCGCTCGGGTGGTCTCACGGAAAGAGGTGAGGCATTCGTGACATATGAAAGGCACGTGAGGTTATGAGCGATACATTGAAAACCTTGCAGACGATGTCATCGGCGGAAGATTTCTTCAAGGTGCTCGACGTTCCCTACGACCCTAACAAGGTCAATGTCGTGCGTATGCACATCATGAAGCGAATGGGACAATATCTGGCGACGGAAGATTTTGAAGGTCTGCCGGACGATGAAGTCAAGGCACGCTGTAAGGCGACTCTGGAGCGGGCCTATGATGATTTCCAGAAGTCGGATCCGATGAAGGAGCGTGTCTTCAAGGTTCTCAAGGAAGCGGTCCAAGAAAAGACGGTGGCTCCGCCGCCGATCGTGCCCTTCACTGATCTTTTGAAGTAGTTTCTCCTTTTGAGAGAAGCTTGTTTATTCCATGCTGAATTTCGGATCGCTAAGAATACAATGTGAGGCTTTTGTTTCTACGTTGTTGTTCGGGGATGGTCCGAAATTTGCTGACTAAATCTATTCCACGTCATCCATGATCGAGAGGTTTCATAATGCATATCGTCGTCTGCATTAAGCAGGTGCCGGACTCTGCGCAGATTCGTGTTCATCCTGTCACCAATACGATTATGCGGCAGGGTGTGCCGACGATCATCAATCCTTACGATCTGTTCTCCCTTGAGGAGGCGTTGCGCTTGCGCGACAAGTTCGGTGGCGAGGTGACTGTCGTGACCATGGGGCCGCCCATGGCCGATGCGTCCTTGCGTAAATGTCTGACTTTTGGAGCCGATCGCGCCGTTCTGCTGACGGACCGCTTCTTCGCCGGTTCCGATACGCTCGCGACCTCCTATGCGCTTTCCTATTTGATCAAGAAGGTCGGCGAGGAATGGGGTGCGCCCGATATTATCTTCTGCGGCAAGCAGACGATCGACGGGGATACTGCCCAGGTTGGTCCTGGCATTGCCAAGCGCCTCAACCTCCTGCAGTTGACTTATATCTCCAAGATCGATGAATTCGATCTGGCCAAGCGTGAGATCACGCTGCAGCGTCGCGCCGAAGGCGGCATCCAGGTTCTCAAGACCAAATTGCCCTGCCTCGTGACCATGCTCGAGGGTACGAATGACATGCGCCGTGGCTCCATCGAGGACGCGTTGCGCGGTGCTCGTTCGGAAATCGTCACCTGGAGCGCGGCAGAGGCCGGTATTCCGGATCTCGCTCTGTGCGGCTTGCGTGGGTCTCCGACCATCGTGAAGAAAGTGTTCGCGCCGGCGCCGCGTGATGAGAAGGCTTTCCAGATCGACGTGCAGGACAAATCCGCGAATGATATTTCCGAAGCGCTGATCGCGGAAATCAATCAGCGGCAGCCGGGTCTTGAACAAGACATTCAAAAATTGGCGGCGGGCTTCTAAGCCATTTTTCCTGAAGGATATAGCCATGAATCAAAAAGCCCCAGCTAAAGCTCCGGCCGCCGCAGGAAACAGCCGCGCGAATACGAAGAAAGAGCTTCCGGAACATCTGAAGAGCTACAAGCACGTTTGGGTTCTTGTTGAACTCGAGCGTGGCGTCGTCCATCCCGTTTCCTGGGAATTGCTTGGGGAAGGGCGCAAGCTCGCCGATAAGCTGAAGGTCGATCTGGCTGCTGTCGTCCTGGGCGCCCCCGGCGGCACGGCCGACGCGATCAAGGACAGCTTCGGTTACGGCGCCGACCTCTGCTATGTCGTCGAAAATCCGTCGCTCGTCGATTATCGCAACGAGCCCTATACGACGGCCATGACCGAGCTGGTGAATAAGTACCAGCCGGAAATTCTGCTGATGGGCGCGACCAATCTCGGACGCGATCTGGCTGGTTCCGTGGCGACGACACTGCTGACCGGCCTGACGGCGGATTGCACGGAGCTCGACGTCGATAGCGACGGCTCGCTCGCCGCGACCCGTCCGACCTTCGGTGGTTCGCTGCTCTGCACGATCTATACGCTGAACTATCGCCCGCAAATGGCGACCATGCGCCCGCGCGTTGCGGCCATGCCGGTCTATCAGCCGGGTCGCACGGGCCGCGTCATCAATCATGAAGTGTCGCTGCCGGAAGATTCGATCATTACCAAGGTCCTGTCCTTCCTGCCCGACAGCGCGACCGGCAAGGCCAATCTGCCTTATGCGGATGTCGTGGTGGCTGGTGGTCTCGGCATGCAAAATGCTGAAAATTATCAGTTGGTGCGCAATCTGGCCGAGGTCCTGGGCGCTGAATGGGGTGGTTCGCGGCCCCTGGTGCAAAAAGGCTGGATTCCGTCCGACCGTCAGATCGGACAGACGGGTAAGACCATCCGTCCGCGTCTCTATATTGCCGCGGGTATTTCCGGCGCCATTCAGCACCGCGTGGGCGTCGAGGGCGCGGATCTGATCGTCGCCATCAATACGGACCCGAATGCGCCGATCTTCGATTTCGCGCATGTCGGTATTGTCGCGGATGCAACGAAAATATTGCCGGCGCTCACGGAAGCTTTCCGCAAGCGTCTCGCCCTGGCCGCCGCCCGGCCCGCGGCTGAGTAAAGGAGACGGACATGGCGGACGAAAAATTCGATGCGATCGTCGTAGGCGCCGGACCCTCCGGAAATGCTTGCGCTTATACTCTGGCCACCCGTGGCCTCAAGGTCCTGCAATTGGAGCGCGGTGAATATCCGGGCTCCAAGAATGTGCAGGGTGCCATTCTCTATGCCGATGCGCTGGAAAAGATCATTCCTGATTTCCGCGAGGATGCGCCGCTTGAGCGACACATTATCGAACAGCGCCTTTGGATGATGGATGATAAATCCTATTGCGGCGCGCATTACCGGTCCGAGGATTTCAACGAGGACAAGCCGAACCGCTATACGATCATCCGCGCGCCCTTCGACAAGTGGTTTTCTCGCCGTGTTTCAGAGGCAGGCGCCCTGATCCTGTGCGAAACCACGGTGACCGAATTGGTTCGCGATGCCCATGACAAGGTCATCGGTGTCCGCACCGATCGCGACGGCGCGGCGATCTATGCCGATATTGTCGTCCTGGCGGAAGGCGTCAGCGGTCTCGTCGGCGCCCGCGCGGGCCTGCGGTCCATTCCGAAGCCCGATACGGTCGCGCTCGCGGTCAAGGAAATGCACTTCCTGCCGCGCGAGACCATCGAAGCCCGCTTCAACCTCCAGGGTGATGAAGGTGTGGTGATCGAATCCGCTGGGACGATCACCAAGGGCATGGCCGGTACGGGCTTCCTCTATACCAATAAGGAATGTATCTCGATCGGCATCGGTTGCCTCATTTCGGATTTCACCAATAGCGATCAGACGCCTTACGGTCTGCTCGAAGCGTTCAAGCAGCATCCTTCCGTCAAGCCCTTGCTCGCAGGGTCCGAGGTCAAGGAATATGCGGCGCATATGATTCCGGAAGGCGGCTATAAGGCCATTCCGCAATTGTTCGGCAATGGCTGGCTGATCGTCGGCGATGCGGGACAATTCGTGAATGCGATCCATCGTGAAGGCTCCAACCTCGCCATGACGACGGGCCGCATCGCCGCTGAAACCATTCTGGATCTCAAAACCCGGAATGCGCCAATGACGGCGAATAATCTGGCCGCCTACAAGACTCGGCTTGATGAATCTTTCGTCATGAAAGATTTGAAGAAATATAAAAACCTGCCGAATGCTTTCCATAACAAGCATTTGTTCACGACTTATCCGCAGCTCATTTCCAAGGCAGCGCAGACCTGGTTCCGGGTCGATGGCGTGGACAAAAAAGCCAAGGAAAACGAGATCTTGAAATCCTTCTTCCGCACGCGGCGCGTCAAGGGTCTGCTTGGCGACGTGCTCGGAATGGCGCGTGGCTGGCGCTAAGTACAATTGGAAACGCCAGTCACGGATCAGATCCGCGTTTTCTCGTGAGGAATAAAGATGAGCACTGAAACCGAAACCAATGTTCGCGTGGAAGACAAGCTCTTCCAAAACCGTTATCTCGTGGATGCCGGCCGTCCCCATATCACGGTCACGCCGCATACGGTTCCCTCGCCGCGCCTCCTGGCCCTGACCCATGTCTGCCCGGCGGGTTGCTATACCCAAGCCGATTCTGGGCAGGTGGAAATCAGCACCGATGGCTGTGTGGAATGCGGTACCTGCCGCGTTGTGGCGGAGCCCTATGGTGAAATCACCTGGAATTATCCGCGCGGCGGCTTTGGCGTTCTGTTCAAATTCGGCTGATCAAACGCCATTAGCCGGCTGAAAGAGAAAAATCCTCGCGCGGGCGGCCTCCCGGTCACTCGCGCGCATTTATTTCTGGAACTTTTGGAGCAAAATTCCAAATTGTCCGCATTTCCTGTGACGTGCGCGAATTTTTGTGCAATGGTACGGATGTTGCTCACCTTTTTGGATATTGGTTCAAGCAAGAGAAGCGCGCAGGCACAATCATGATCAGAGCCCTTTCAGATGCTTTCGTTACGCCTTCAGCGGCGACACAGCAGCACCGGTCTCTGTTGGAAAAATATGGCCTGAGGGCTACCCGGCAGAGGCTCGGCCTCGCGAAGCTTCTTTTCAGCAAGGGCGACCGGCATGTCACGGCGGATACTTTGGCCGCCGAAGCCAATGCGTTGCGCATGTCGACCTCGCTCGCGACGGTCTATAATGTCCTCAACCTTTTCGCTCATGTCGGCTTGGTGCGCGGCTTGGCGATCGAAGGCACCAAGACGGTCTTCGATACCAATACGACCGATCATGGCCATTTCTATTTTGAGGAAACGGGCGAGATTGAGGATATCGGCCAGGCCACGGCCCAATTCGCCGATCATATTGTGCCGCCGGAAGGCTATGAAGTCTCACGGGTCGATGTCGTTGTCCGGTTGCGCCGTATCGGAGCGCCTGAAGTGAAAGTCACCGAGACATCGCTCTGCGATTGACCTTGATGCGCAAGATCCGCTTCGAAGATCCGAGCGGATCTTCGAAAGGTTCGTCATCGTTCTGTCTCTAGGGATGGACTAGGGTTCAACGCTGGACCTCCGATGGAGTCTTCTCTTCAGATAAAGACTCCATCGTTTTTACCAGGGCTTGCCGCCCATGGTCTGGCGCAGATGCACATAATCATAGAGATCGCTGAGCATGAAATGGCGGTTTTCCACGATGCGCATATGCGCGACCGTCATTTCGTCACCTGCCAGATAGCGATGCGCGGTCGTCCGAAAGGGTTCGGGCAGGCTGAGATTGAAATCTGAGGGCTGAACCAAGAGACGGAGAATCTGGTCGAACAGAAAACGGAAGCGTTCGTCTTCTGGCTCGAGATAGGCAGCGCCGAAGTCTTTTCCGTAGCGCTTGAACAGATCCATATAATCGTCGATATCGGGCTTATTCACCTGTCTGCCTTTCGCATGCCTTCCGAAAGATCGTTTTCTCTCCAATTCCCGGAGAGCCGGTAAGCAAGAGCAAATAGCAAAGGCATAGATCGTTCCAGGACGCAATCCGGGATTGTTTCGGTTGTCCTCGCGTTTCGGATTTATTGGTGAAGACCAGTGAAGAGGCCAGAGTCACAGGCCCAAGGGAAGGCTCATGAGCGTGCAAACCTCCGCCACCTGTTCCAATTGTCGCTTCTGGGAGCAGGGGGCCGCGATGGACCCGTCCGCCTTCGACGATCGGCCGCGTGGGACCTGTCGCCGCTCGCCGCCGCAGACGCGCTCCGATTTCGATCGGATCATCGCCGATTATCTTGCCGCCATCGCCAGGCATTTGAACCCGGAGAGTGAGGAAGAAGCCTTCGCGATCCATGACTCGGACGCGGCTTCTGAAACCTATTGGCCGTTGACGGTCGGCGAAGACTGGTGCGGGGAATATCAGCAACGGCCGTCTTGATCCACGAGGTCAAGCAAATGGGACCAGTTTGCTGAGGTAAAGGGGCCAGAAAAGCTCTGAAAATACACCCTGTACTTGGCGGGGCGTTGCAAGAGCGCGTCGATCCGATTATGCCTCGGCAATCATCAGGGTTCCTGTTCTGCGGAAGATCGGATAGTTCCGATCTGCTTTTGGGTCTTTCTGTAAGGGATGCGCTATGGATCGTCTTCTCGTGCTGGTGCGCCATGGTCAAAGCGATTGGAATTTAAAGAACCTCTTCACGGGGTGGAAGGATCCGGATCTAACGGAAAAGGGCATTGGAGAAGCTCAGGCGGCGGGGCGTGGTCTCAAGGCGAAAGGTCTTGCGTTCGATATTGCCTTTACATCCGCTCTGACACGCGCGCAGCACACATTGAAATTGATCCTCGGCGAATTGGGAACGCCCGATGTGCCGACGACGCGCGAACAGGCGCTCAATGAGCGTGATTACGGTGATCTCTCCGGGCTGAACAAGGATGATGCACGACAGAAATGGGGCGAGGAGCAAGTCCATGTCTGGCGGCGTTCCTATGATATCTCGCCCCCCGGTGGTGAGAGCCTGAAGGATACAGTGGCGCGGGTCTTGCCTTATTACTGCCAGAGCATTTTGCCGGCCGTGCTCGATGGCAAAAAAACCATTGTCGCCGCGCATGGCAATTCCCTGCGAGCCCTCGTGATGGTGCTTGACGGATTGACGCCAGAGACCATCCCCTCGATGGAACTTGAGACCGGTGTGCCGTTGATTTATCGCCTGCGCGCTAATTCGACGGTTGAAAGCAAGGAAGTTCTGAAACTGGGCTGAGGCCGAAGATCGCTATTCGCGATCCTTGGCAGCTTATTGAAACAAAGCATCGGGCATGATCCGATGCTTTTCGCGATTTGCGCCACAAACTTTAATATTTCTTAAGGATAAGACCGGTCTTCTTCCCTCAGGATATGTCGGTGCGAGTCGGGAGGGTGACCATGGAAAGGCTGGATATTCTTCTCGTCGATGACGATCTGCTGGTTCGTCACGTCATTGCCGATGAAATTGCGGAGGCGGGTCATTTCGTTTTGACCGTTGCTTGTGGCGAAGCCGCCTTGGAAGCCCTTGCCGACAATCCCGCCATCACTCTTGTTTTGGTCGATTATGCCATGCCGGGCATGATGGGGCCTGACCTGATCCGCGAGATCCGAAATCGGCGGCCTGACCTTAAAGTGGCGATGCTGACCGGCTATGCCGAAATCCTGCGCATGAACGAACGGCATGATGATTATCCGATCATCGCCAAGGGGCTGCGCATGGAGGAATTGATCAAGGCCGTGGAGGCGGCGGCGCGCGGCGAGGCGACCGAAGTGGCGGAGGATGCCGCCTCGACCCGAGTCGAAATGGTACTGGAGCAGATGGCGCCACGCCCAGCCGTCGAAGGCATCCAACGGCAGCTTTATACGCTTTACGAGCGGACCTTGCAGGACAACCTGCCGCAGCCTCTGACCAAATTGTTGGACAAGCTCGGCGACGGCGGCACGCCGTCCGATCCGCGCAAGCCCTCCTGATTGGTTTCCGTATTGGTTTTCCGGGGCCGGACGTGAGGCGGGCCGATGATTTTGGCGTAAGTCTGGCATATATAGCGGGATAATTGACCTGATTACCTCTTCGGATTATCTATTTGCCATGGCTTTGCGTTCGATCATCACCATTCCCGATCCCCTTTTGCGGCGTGTCTGTGACCCGGTTGCCGATGTCGATTCCGAGATCCGGCGGCTGATGGATGACATGCTCGAAACCATGTATGACGCGCCAGGTATCGGCTTGGCCGCCAGCCAGATCGCGGTCATGAAACGGGTCATCGTCATGGATGTCGCCAAACGGCGCAAAGGTGAGGATGGCGCCGAAGCCGATGTCGCGCCTCAGCCTTTGGCGCTCGCCAATCCGGAAATCCTCTGGGCCTCGGAAGAGCTTTCGACCTATGAAGAGGGTTGCCTGTCCATCCCCGATTATTACGAGGAAGTGGTTCGTCCGGCCCGCGTCCGTGTCGGCTATCTCGATCGCCAGGGGCAGCGGCAGGAATTGGAAGCCGATGGCATTCTTGCGACCTGCGTGCAGCATGAGATCGACCATCTGAACGGCGTGCTCTTCATCGATCATATTTCCCGTCTGAAACGGGAGAGGATCGTCAAGAAATTCAGCAAAGCCGCCAAACGGGACAATCATTCCGCTCCGAAAGAAAAGAGCAAGGCGGATAGCGAAGCCTGAGTTTTCCGAGTGACTGATCCGCTTCCGACGTAACGAGCGAAGCTCAAAGACGAAGGTTTCCCTTGCGCGTCGTGTTTATGGGAACGCCGGTTTTTTCCGTGCCGGTTCTGAATGCCCTGATCGAAGCGGGGCATCAGGTGGCGGCGGTCTATACGCGAGCGCCACGGCCTGCGGGGCGGCGCGGCCTGGATCTGACGCCGTCGCCCGTCCATCTCGCGGCGCAGCAGCATGATTTGCCCGTCGAGACGCCCAAAAGCCTGCGATCGGAAGAGGCTCTCGCGACTTTGCGCGCCTATGCGCCGGATGTTCTGGTCGTGGTTGCTTATGGGCTCATCCTGCCCAAAGCCATTCTCGATGTTCCGCCGTTTGGCGCGCTCAATCTCCATGCCTCGCTGCTGCCGCGCTGGCGGGGAGCCGCGCCGATTCAGCGGGCGATCATGGCAGGCGATAGCCAGTCCGGCATTGAGCTCATGCGGATGGAAGAGGGACTCGATACCGGGCCCGTCGGGCTTGTCGGCGAAGTGACCATTGGCCCCGACATGACCGGCGGCGAATTGCATGATCTTCTCTCGCTTCGCGCCGCCACGCTCATCATCGAGGGGCTGCAAAAGCTGGAAGCTGGAACGCTGACGTTCACGCCGCAGACCGAGGACGGGGTGATCTATGCCAAGAAGATCGAAAAGGTCGAGGCGCGGATCGATTGGCGGCGGCCCGCTCACGAGGTTTATAATCTCATCCGCGCCCTTTCGCCTTTCCCTGGTGCTTTCTTCGAGGTGGATCTCGGCAAGGGGTTGGAGCGCATCAAGATTCTGCGGGCAGAACTCACACACACGCCTGCCGCGCAGCCCGGTGAAATCCTTGATGCGGGCCTGAGCATAGCCTGTGGCGAGGGGGAAGGGAGCGGCGCGATCAAGCTTCTCGATATTCAACGGTCCGGCAAAGCACCCATGAGCGCCGAGGCCTTTTTGCGCGGCACGAAACTGCCTGCCAGCACCCGATTGCCGCTGCCCGATCTCCATGCCCCGCTATAAATTAACTGTCGAATATGACGGCGCGTCCTTTGTGGGTTGGCAGAGGCAGAAGAATGGGCTCTCGGTTCAGGAAGTGATCGAGACGGCTCTCTTGGCCATCAATGGCGCGCCGGTTGGCATTCGCGGAGCGGGCCGCACGGATGCCGGCGTTCATGCGAGTGCTCAAGTGGCCCATGCCGATCTTGCGCGGGAATGGCGTCCCGATGTCCTGCGCGATGCCTTGAACGCGCATATGCGTCCGGCTTTGGTCGCTGTCGTGGCGGCGGAACCTGTCCCGGAAACGTTCGACGCGCGCTTTTCAGCCATCCGCCGGCATTATCTCTACCGTATCATCAATCGCCGTGCGCCTCTGACCTTTGAGGCGGGGCGCGCCTGGCTGGTTAAACGCCGGCTCGATGCGCGAGCCATGCATGAAGCGGCGCAAGTCCTGACCGGACGCCATGATTTTTCGACCTTTCGGGCGGCGGAATGCCAGGCGGCGAGCCCAATCCGCACGCTGGAGCGTTTGGACGTGCAAGCCGTGGGCGATCTCATCGAAATCCGGGCGAGCGCGCGATCCTTCCTGCATCATCAGGTGCGCTCGATGGTGGGGTCGCTCGAAATGGTCGGTTCCGGCAAATGGAGCGCAGGGGATCTGCGGGCGGCTCTGGAGGCCTGTGATCGGCGCCGTTGTGGCATGGTCGCTCCGGCCGCCGGCCTTTATCTGACCGGGGTCGATTATCCTGAAGAAGGAGAAGAAAAAGGGGCTCAGCCCTTTTTCGGCGAATAGCCGATCTGCAGGGATTCCTGCGCGTTCTGAGTCAGGACATTCTGGATCTTGCCGGAGAGCGTTGCGAGAATCCAGGGCAATTGCACTTCGAGCCGAATGATCTCCTGCAAAACATGGACTTGCGCCGTGGCGGTCTGGCCGAAGGCGACAACCCTGAGATCAGCCCGGTTCTCGGTCCATACGGCTTCCGAGTAGGCGAGCTTATCGATATAGGCGGTGCGAAGAACATCGATGCGCTCGGCGATGCGTTTCTTGGCTTCCTCGGCGCTCAGCGCGTGCGGCAGGGTCACGATGATGGATTTCGACATGGCTTCTCCTACCTCAAGAGCCTGACTCTCATCAAATTGATCCTAAAAGTGGAGGCCACCCTAGGGCTGCTGCTTTTACATAAGCCGTCTCAAGCCGGCTTAAAGAGCCTGTGTACAGCAGGATGGCTTTCAAAAGGAGACACAGGACGTTCCATCGGCGCGCAGCACCGATTGCTGATGAAAACGCCTCTTATAAGCCTGACGAATGGCTTCGATCTTTTCGTTGGATTCGGTGTCGGGCACATAAAAGATGAGGAGCAGGCGGCTTGCTTCCTGGCTGGATCGTCCTTTGGAATCACGCCATTGGCCGGTGCCTTCAAACAGGCTGAGGCCTTGCGGGAAACGGGGTGTGACTTCGCGCGCGAGGAAGCGCGCGAAGGCTGTGTGGCTGACCGGCTTTTGCGATGATCCCGCGCCGAAGAAAAGCTCTAGCCTGGCCAATGTTTGGCAGGCACCGGTGGAAGGCTTGGCTTCCTCGGCTACGGCATGCCGCATCCCAGAAAGGCTCAAGGCGACAAGCGCCATAAGGCTTATCGATCGCCGCATGGATGATCATATCAAAATGGCGACAAAGATCAGGATGAGGCCGATGGTGGCCGCCATCCAGACCAAAGTCCGCGCGACGGGAATGCCCATGACATAAAGCGGCACATAGATGAGGCGGCCCCAGAAATAGAGGAGGGCACCCCAGGCTGTCAGGGCGCTTTCGCGCCCAGCCACATGGGCAATGAGCACGGCGGCGGCAAACAGGGGCAGGGTTTCGAACAGATTGGTTTGCGCGCGATAGAGGCGGCCAGCGATGATGCCATAGGGCGGCGGCGTGGTATCGCGCGCGCTCACGTTAAATTTCGCTCCCGTCTCTTTGGTCCGCGCGACGCCATGCGCGATGACTTGGACCAGGGCCAGCACCAGGGTCCAAGTCAGAAAGGTCAATTCGTTATTCATGAAAGGGCTCCGAAAGAGGCGGGGAGATTTTCCATCACCACGCCGACGCCCAATTTGGTCAGGTTTCGCGATATTGCCAAGCTGGAGTCCAGCTATTTGGTCTCGCCAGCGCGCAAAATTGTTTCCACGGCCTGATCCTGCGCTTTGAGCAAAGCGTCGTCGAGTTGGGCCTGCGAAGCAAAACGGCTGTGCAGCAGTTTGCCGAGGACGCGGACTTTAATGACATCTTGCCGGAAGGGCCAAGGAGTCAGGACGAGTTCGGCGGGGTCATGATCGACCGGCCGCAGGCGCAGGTCCGTCGTCTCACGTCTCGTCATCGGCACGTTCCGATAAAATTTTTCGCTTTTTACTCCGAAACAAATGTCGAGAGAGAGGCGATCGAGCACGCCGATCAAAAGGCGGCAATGCTCCAGGGCTTGATTGGTGACGACATTGGAAAATTGCGGATTGGCGCGGAGCTGGCGCAGCCATTCCTCCCGTTGCGCCGCCAAGGCATCAAGAAAGGCATGAACTTTTGCCGCATGGGCCGGTTCAGCCGTTTTGGGGTCAAAGGCAAACCCGTAGATCGTGACGGCATGGAGCGAAACGAGGACAGCGACAAAACGGCCGTAGATTTGCGCCGTGCCAATGCCCTCGCGCCAGAGTTTCATGTGAACGTCGCCCGGCACCTCGAAAAACTGCTGGGGCAGGCCGGTCTTTTCATTGAGGGCAGGCGCTGCCTCCCATTCTTGCCAGCCAAGATCATGCTGCTCGGTGGCGAGACAGACATCTTCAAAGGGCTCGGGGGGAGCGAAATGCGCGTTGCCCCATTGCCGCGCGAGCTGGCCCGATAACCAGGCATGGCTTGGCTGGGAAAAGGCGATGGTTTCCAAGCCTTCGGAACGCAGCAACATGGAGACCTCGTCAATTTGCCATTCTGGAACGTTGAAGGGCTCGGGGATGTTCAGGCTGTTTACAAGCGGACCTCGTGCTCGGTTCCAAAAGAAGGAAACCGCTGCCTCCTAAAGGAAGATGATCGTGGGTTGAGATTGATGTAATCCGCACCACCTGAATCCCAATCGAAACACGTTATCTTGATGATACTTTACTTAAAGTCGGTTGCGGTGGAGCTGAAAGAATGGAGCGTCCCCTCACCAACGGAACAAGAATGGTGATCACCTGCGCTGAGTTGCAGACGCTCATCGATGCGCTCGCAGCCCGAAACTACCATGTCGTTGGACCGAGGGTGCGAGACGGCGCGATCGTCTATGACGGGATCACCCGGCTTTCCGATCTCCCCAGCGGCTGGACTGATCATCAGGAGCCGGGCCGTTATCATCTGGAACGCCGCCAAGATGAGGCTTTGTTCGGCTTTACTGTCGGTCCCCAGGCGTGGAAACGGTTTCTGCATCCGCCTGTAGAGACGCTTTTGACCATGAACAAAGGCGCAGAGGGGATCACAATCAGTCCCGGAGAGAGAGCCGCGCCCAGATTTGCTTTTCTCGGTGTGCGTGCCTGCGAGATCCACGCCATAGCCATTCAGGATCGGGTTTTCTGTGACGGGCCATACCCCGATGCAACCTATGTGATGCGCCGGCGCGATGCCTTCATCGTGGCCGTCAATTGCGGGGTTGCCGGAGGCACATGCTTTTGTGTGTCCATGCAGACGGGGCCGAAAGCACATTCGGGTTTTGACTTGGCGTTGACGGAACTCATAGATGGCCGTGCTCACGAGTTCCTTGTTGAGATCGGCAGTGAAGCCGGCGCCGATGTGCTCGAACAGGTCACACATCGCCCGGCCTCTGACCAACAGATAGCGGCTGCGGAAGCAATCATGGCCCATACGGCTAGCCAGATGGGACGTAAGCTGGAGACTGATGGAATCAAGGACCTTCTCCAGGGCAATCCCAATCATCCGCGCTGGGATGCTGTCGCCGCGCGTTGTCTGACGTGCGGCAATTGCACCATGGTCTGCCCGACCTGTTTTTGCACCACGGTCGAGGATCACAGCGATCTCATGGGAACATCCGCCGAGCGAGTGCGCAAGTGGGACTCCTGTTTCACTATGGATTTCTCCTATATCCATGGTGGCAGTGTGCGGAAGACGGGTGTTTCACGTTACCGGCAGTGGATGACGCACAAGCTCGCGAGCTGGATCGATCAATTCGGCACGTCGGGCTGTGTCGGCTGTGGCCGTTGCATTACCTGGTGCCCGGTGGGCATCGACATTACGGAAGAGACGGCCGCCATCAGGGCCGCTCCGCACCCCGCCCGAGGGCAACAGCATGGAGAATCTTGAGCCTGTTCTGAGGCAGCATCCATTCTTCGCCGGTTTCGCTCCGAAGCATTTTGAGCTCGTGACAGGCTGTGCCCGCAATCATCGTTTCGAGGCAGGGCACTATCTGTTTCGTGAAGGCGAGCCTGCAAATGAGTTCTTCCTGATCCGTCACGGCAAAGTCGCTCTCGAAATCGTCGCGCCAGGACAAAATCCGATCGTCTTTGCGACGCTTGGCGATGGAGAGATCGTCGGTGTGTCCTGGCTCATCCCGCCTTACCAGTGGACATTCGACGCACGCGCTGTGGAACTCACCCAGGCCATTGGCGTCGATGCCGCATGTCTGCGCGGGAAATGCGAAGCGGATCACCATTTCGGCTATGAGATGATGAAACTTTTCCTGCCGCTCCTGGTGCAGCGGCTCCAGGCGACCAGACTGCAGATCCTCGACATCTATGGAAAGCATTGACATGGGTGTGATGGACATGAGTGCCACCGATATGGGCTTGATGCCATGCCCCGATCCATTCCTCCCGCAGCTCTATCGTGTCAGTCGGGTTCTCCGCGAGCTTTCCGACACCGTGACACTCGCACTCACCTCTCTCTCAGGCTCGCGGCCCGCTTTTGAGCCGGGGCAGTTCAACATGCTCTCTGTCTTCGGTGTCGGTGAGGTGCCCATCAGCATAAGCGGAGGCAGCGCGGATGATGTCGTTTTCGTGCATACTATCCGCGATCTCGGCGCAGTGAGCGGAGCCATCGCAAAGCTCCAGCCTGGCACGACAATCGGCCTGCGTGGCCCATTCGGAATGGGCTGGCCCGTCACTGACGTTGAAGGCGCGGATATTGTCATCGTGGCCGGAGGTCTCGGCCTCGCGCCGCTGCGCCCGGCCATCTACCAAATCCTCGCCAATCGCAACCGTTACGGTCGCGTTGCCATTTTGTACGGCGCCCGCACCCCGAATGACATCCTCTACCGTCGCGAATTGGAGCAATGGCGTCAGCGGTCGGACATGGATATCGAAGTGACTGTCGATCATGCGAGCCCCGACTGGCATGGCAATGTGGGCGTTGTACCGGCGCTGGTCTCGCGCATGGCTTTTGATCCCCATGAAACAATCGCTTTGCTCTGCGGACCGGAAGTGATGATGCGCTTCACCGTGAGTGTTTTGCGTGCGGTAGGCCTGCCTTCGGATCACATCTATCTTGCGATGGAACGCAACATGAAATGCGCCATTGGCCTCTGTGGTCATTGCCAGTTCGGGCCGCTCTTTGTCTGCAAGGATGGGCCAGTCATGCGGTTCGATCGAATCGCCGATTTCTTCTCCATCCGGGAGATCTGAGATGAGTGAGCGGCGGCATCCCCGGCTGGCGGTTTGGAAATTTGCTTCATGCGACGGCTGCCAGCTCTCGCTGCTCGATTGCGAGGACGAGCTTCTGACTCTCGCCAGTGTGATCGAAATCGCCAATTTCCCTGAGGCCTCGAGAGCCGTCGCGCCGGGCCCTTATGACCTCTCCCTGGTCGAGGGATCGATCACGACGGAGCATGATGCGGAGCGTATCCGCATGGTCCGGGCCCAATCGAGGCATCTCGTCACAATTGGCGCCTGCGCGACCGCCGGTGGCATCCAGACCCTTAAAAATTTTGCCGATGTGAATGCGTTCATCGCCGCGGTCTATGCCTCGCCGCAATATATTGCGACGCTTTCCACTTCGACCCCGATCTCTGCGCATGTTCCAGTCGATTACGAATTGCAAGGCTGCCCCGTCAATAAGGTGCAACTCATCGAAGTGATCTCGGCTTTCTTGGCCGGACGCAAACCATCGATCGCGGCCCATAGCGTTTGCGTCGAATGTAAGCAGCATGGCACCGTCTGCGTCATGGTTCAGGGGATGCCTTGTCTCGGGCCGGTGACTCATGCGGGGTGCGGCGCTATCTGCCCTTCGTTCCGGCGCGGTTGCTATGGTTGCTATGGCCCGATGGAAACGCCCAACACGACGGCGCTCGCACGAGAATGGCAGGCTCTCGGCGCGGCACCGCGCGATATAAGCCGAGCTTTCCGCACCTTCTACGCCGCCGCCGAGCCCTTTCGGAAAGAGAGCGTCGTCCATGCCGACATCACCCACGACGACATCACTAATGGCGACCAGGACGATCCTGGTTGACTATCTGGCTCGCGTCGAGGGCGAAGGAGCGCTCGATATCGAGGTCCATGATGGCCGCGTCACCTCGGCGCGGCTCAGGATCTTTGAACCGCCGCGTTTCTTCGAGGCGTTCTTGCGCGGCCGGGGCTATGCGGAGACGCCAGACCTCGTGGCGCGTATCTGCGGCATCTGCCCGATCGCCTATCAGATGAGCGCCGTCCATGCGATTGAAAACGCGTTCGGTGTCACGGTCAGTGGCCAACTCCGCGCGCTCAGGCGGCTCATCTATTGCGGCGAATGGATCGAAAGCCATGCTCTCCATATCGTCATGCTGCATGCACCTGACTTTCTTGGCTTTCCCGATGGGATTCGGATGGCGAGTGAACAGGGTGATGCCGTTCGCAATGGCTTGGCGCTCAAGAAGACCGGCAACGCGCTGATGCGCCTGATGGGTGGGCGCGAGATTCATCCTGTTAATGTCAAGACCGGCGGTTTTTATCGCGTGCCCAGCCGGGCAGAACTCGAACCCATTGGGGAGAGCCTTGAACGGGCCCGCGCTCTGGCCGTCGGCCTTGTCCGCTGGGTCTCCTCCTTTCCCTTTCCCGATTATGAGCGGGACTATGAATTCGTCGCGCTGCGCCATCCAGACGAATATCCGTTCAATGAGGGGCGACTCGTCTCCAATCGCGGTATCGATATCGATATCGCCGATTATGAGACTGAGTTTGAAGAACGTCAGGTGGCCCATTCGACTGCTCTGCATGCCCTGACACGGCGGCGTGGCGCTTATCTTGTTGGCCCGCTCGCCCGCTATGCGCTGAATTTCGACCGGCTACCCGCTTCTGTTCAGGCACTTGCCCGAGGGGCAGGGCTTCCCCCAGTCTGCAAGAATCCTTTTCAGAGCATTATCGTGCGGGCACTCGAAATCGTTTATGCCTGCGAGGAAGCGCTGAAGTTGATCGCGGCCTACGAACCGCCAGAATGCGCGGCGGTGACGGTTATGCCTCGCGCCGGGACGGGCTTTGGCTGCACGGAGGCACCGCGCGGCCTATTGTGGCACCGCTATGAGTTCGCGCCCGATGGCACGATTGAGCGGGCGCGCATTGTGCCGCCGACATCGCAGAATCAGCCGAGTATCGAAGCTGATCTTGCCGCTGTTGCCAGTATGATCCTTGACCAACCTGACGATGTCATCCGTGCTCGTTGCGAGCAGGCGATCCGCAACTATGATCCCTGCATTTCGTGCTCTGCTCATTTCCTCAAGCTCTCGGTGCGGCGGACATGACCGGGGCTGGAGAAAAGGAGAGGGGGCTGTACAAGATTCTCGTCGTCGGTCTCGGCAATCCAGACAGGGGCGACGATGGCATTGGCGCGGCCGTCATCCAAAGTCTCACAGGCCGGCTGCCGCCTGATGTCGCGCTTCTAATGAAGCGCGGCGATATCCTCTCTCTTATCGAAGAATGGTCTGGAATCAATGCCTTGATCTGTGTGGATGCCTCCGCGCCGATGGGAACCCCCGGCCGTATTCATCGGATCGACGCCGCGGCTGGCATATCGCCAAGTGATGTTTCCTTCACGTCGAGTCATGCATTTGGTCTCGCTGAGGTGATCGCGCTTGGCCAAACGCTTCAGCTGCTCCCAGAGGTCGCCATTGTATATGCCATCGAAGGGGCTACCTTCGACAATGGCGCACCGATGACACCCATTGTCGCTGCGGCTGCCAGGGACGTTGCGAACCGCATCGTCGTCGAGGTTGAGCGGCTGCGGCAAAATCCTATCAGCATCGTGTCGGGTGATCCTAATATAAAGGGAAGTCGAAAATAGTCGATCCGCCCTCATATTCCACCACTGCACGGATCGACTTGCCATGCATCAAGTCGAACCCTTTACAATCGAACGTGTAGTCGGCGCCGCCTTTGGTCAGTTCGACGAGGTTTTTGGCGGGATTGACATCGACTCCGACGATCTGTTCGGCGCTGATCAGCCGCAGGCCCTGGATGACATTGAGGCCGATGCCGCCGAGGCCGAACACGACGGCGCGGTTGATGCGACAGTTCGAGCTAAGATTTTAGAACCCCTTGCCGTATGAGGAAAGGTGATCTCCAGCCCTCGTCCTCATTCGATCTTTTCATCAGGATAGACCCCCCAGAGGAGGGCTTGCTGAAGATAGCCGTCGAAACCGTCGCCGGTGAGGCGACACCATGTTCCATCGCAGCGGCGCACGCCAGCGATGACATTGGCCTGAAGCTTGGCCCGGAGGGCTGAATGGTCGCTGGGCTTTTCATAGAGAGGAAATTCCTCGCCCTTTTTCCACGGCGCGATCAAAGCGGTGCGGCGGCCGGATAAGAGGGAATGCAAGACCCAGCCTTCCGACCCCTCGGAATCACGGATCTTGCGCCAGGTCTCGAATTCGGCGGTAATCTCGACGGGCAGGCCGGCGCGCTGGAACACCCAGGTGGTGCGATGGTCCTTAGAGGGGCCTTCACGGAGGTTCACCCGGTCGGATTTGAGACTCACATAGCGCGGCAGCGGCAAGCCGCTGGCGGTGCCAACTTGCTGGGCAGGCGAAGGGCTGGGGACGAGGCAAAGAGCGAGAAAGAAGAGGGACGAGAGGGAAAAGAGGCGGGGCCCCAACGGGCGCGAAGGCAGACGAGATCGGCGAGGCGGGGAAAATGGCCGAAACGCATCCAACATCGCTATGCTTTTCCTTTCGAAAATGAGATTTTGCAAGAATGAGATTTTGAACGAAACTGAAGAATGCACGTCCAGGGCCTGTTCGAGCCGGGCCCGGGTTCTGCTTCATTCTTGTCTTTGATCCGTCATCTGCTACAGAGGCCGGAGATGGCGTCAAGGTGGGAACCTTTGGGTGTATCTTCTATGCGACGTCGATGGTTAAAGTGGTGTGAAAGCCTGCGGCGGAACGGGACCGGCGCGGGTCGTTCCTGATCAAACCCGGAAAGATCGCGGCGCGGGAAAAACAATGGTGAGAAAGAAGCCTCTCGTCGTCTTGACCCGGAAATTGCCGGACGTCATCGAGACACGGATGTGTGAGCTGTTCAACACGCAGCTCAACCTCGACGATACGCCGATGGATAAGGAGGCCTTGGCCAAGGCGCTCGCGACAGCGGACGTCCTGGTGCCGACCGTGACTGACCGGATCGATGCGGAATTACTCGCTGTGGCCGGGCCGCAATTGCAATTGATCGCCAATTTCGGCAATGGCGTCGATAATATCGATGTGAATGCCGCGCTCGAACGCGGTCTGACTGTGACCAATACGCCGGGCGTGTTGACCGAAGACACGGCCGATATGACGATGGCATTGATCCTCGCGGTGGCGCGCCGGCTTGTCGAGGGCTCGCGGATCATTCCCGAAAGTGAATGGGATGGCTGGTCGCCAACCTGGATGCTGGGGCGGCGCATTACCGGCAAGAGACTAGGCATTATCGGCATGGGGCGTATCGGCCAGGCCCTTGCTCGCCGCGCCAAGGCTTTCGGTTTGCAGATTCATTACCACAATCGTCGCAAGGTCGCGGCGCAGGTGGAAGAGACGCTTGAGGCGACTTATTGGGACTCGCTGGACCAGATGCTGGCGCGCATGGATATCGTTTCGATCAATTGCCCCCATACACCGGCGACTTACCATCTTCTCTCGGCGCGGCGTCTCAGCCATTTGCAGCCGCATTCGATCCTCGTCAATACGGCACGCGGCGAGCTGATCGACGAAGCCGCGCTGACTCGTATGCTGGAGGCAGGTCAGATCGCTGGAGCGGGGCTCGATGTCTTCGAGCACGAGCCGGCCGTCTCGACCAAATTGATCCGGCTTGCCAAGGCGGGCAAGGTCACGCTCCTGCCGCATATGGGTTCGGCGACGACCGAGGGGCGCATCGACATGGGCGAGAAAGTGTTGATCAATATCAAGACCTTCATGGACGGTCACCGGCCGCCGGACAGGGTTTTGCCGGGGATGCTTTAATCCCTGTCGCGATTGAGGTTCGGACTGGCTCTTGAAGCACTGATTGCAAGCGCCATATATGCCCAAGGGCGATGCCGGAAGGGTCGCCCAACGAAGGCCAAAAGGCTTCGCGCGGGAAATATTCTTGCAGATGTCACGTCTACCTACCCTCAATTCCCCGTTCCTGCTCGGCTTTGACGAGATCGAACGGGCTCTCGATCGAGCGACGCGCATGGCGTCCGACGGCTATCCGCCCTATAATATTGAGCGGATTGCCCGTGATGGGACGCAGACCGAAATGCTGCGCATCACCCTGGCTGTTGCCGGGTTCACGCGTGAGCAATTGGAAATCACCATCGAGGATGGCCAATTGCTGATCCGCGGACGCCAGCAGGACGATAAAGCGCGTCACTATCTGCATCGCGGCATTGCCGCGCGGCAATTCCAGCGCGTTTTCCTGCTCGCCGATGGCATGCAGGTCTCGGGCGCCGATCTGACCAATGGATTATTGTCCATCGATCTCATTCGGCCGGATCCCAGTCGCGTGGTTCAGAAAATCGAGATCGCCGTTCGAGATTGAACCAAACCGCGCGGGATTGGTTGAAACCTGGAAAAGAGGGTTCGCAGGCTGGACGATTTTAGGCCCTTCGGTATTGCAAGATGCAAATTTGCAAGAAAGGTGCTGTCATGTTGGACGAAACGAAGACCCATCCTAACCCTTTGCTCACCGATGAGCAGCTCGCAAGCCTCGGCGGCGGCCGGGTCGCTTATCTGAAATCCGTGCGCTCGGAAGATGTCAATCAGCTCTTCCCCGACGCGCCGGAACTCATGCCGGGCTTGAAGCTCTTCGCTTTGCTCGCGGCCGATGGCAAGCCGATTGTGCTGACCGATTCCCGTGACGCGGCGCTGGCTAATGCCATGGAAAACCAGCTGCAAATGGTCAGCCTGCACTAATGGTTTGGCCGAAGTTCCTCCTCGAAGAACGAGAATTTTAAAACGGCGTTGCGCGATGCGCGGCGCCGTTTTGGTTTGTGCCCCTTCTTGGCCTTTCGAATAGACGCCGGTCAGCGCCCATGGGCTTTCACGGGGATGGGAAGCGATTGCCCGCCCTCATTGACGATATCGAAATGATAACGGCCGGTTCCATCGCGCTCGACGACATAGCTCAATGTCTCGACAATATGATTGCCCTTGTCGAAGGTGAGGATCTTCGGCTGGAAATCGGCGATACGCTCCGCTTCGATATAATGAGAGCTGCAAATGATGATCTCATCGCCGACCTGGCAGGTTCTGGCCGCGGCGCCGTTCAAAATGCAGCACCGTGAGTAACGCTCGCCGAAAATGACATAGGTCGAGATTCGCGCTCCGGAATTTTTATTCCAGATGTCGACGAATTCGAGCGGCAAAAGCCCCGCTTTTTCGCAATGATCCGGATCGAGCGTAATCGATCCATGGTAATCGAGATCGGCCGCGGTGACATGGATCCCATGCAGCTTCGCCGCCATGACTTTTCGCATAGAGAGACCTTTTCCATATTCGAGAACGTTTCGTGTCCGATCAACGGTCGACGAAATAATCCGGCAGAGCACGTTCGAATTTTCGCTCTCTTTCCGAAAAGGCGAAAATTCACTACCATTCATATAAGTTACGATAGCAAATTTGGCATCTTTAAACCGGCGCCGTAGCTATAGGGGGGATTAATCATGGGGTGACGGTCCAAAAAAGGTCGACTTTATTCTGAAAAAAACCTCTCGCTGCTTTCGCGCTCGTCCTGATGATGAATGTTTAAAGATTCAACTGCTTAATTCAGGGCAGATGCGATTGCTTGAACAGCATTCATTATGGCGGTGCCATAAAATTTGAAAGTGTGGAATGCGGATCAATACACGCTATGGCCTTATGGATTTCCCTGAGGCTGATCATGATCTCATTGCGCAATTCCTGGTGCGATATGGCGAATGGGCATGGGATGAGGTGTGCTTCATTGCAGAGGTTTTGCCGATGGATGGAGCGCGTGTTCTAGATGTCGGCGCATTTGTGGGTACTTTCGGCTTGGGCCTTGCTCAACGGCGCCAATTACAATTTCTTGGATTTGTTGAAGCCAATCCTACTGCTGCAGCGATGCTGAAAGAAAATGTGAAGCGCAATTGCGCAATAGCCCATAGTGTTGTTGAAGCAATTGTGGGTACGCCCGGAGAGAATTATGAGATGGGCGCGAGTGAAAGCGATAATTTAGGCTCGACTGGCTTCAAACATACCCTCAATATATCCGATAAGATTGCGTCCTCAAAGGCCGATATCTTAACACTCACCGAGTTACGCGAGAAATTGGGGCCATTTAATCTCATAAAGCTCGATGTCGAGGGCATGGAGCTGGAAATTTTGAAAGCAGATGCGGAATATCTCTCCAAAGGAGATTGTACGATCTGGACCGAATGCAATGAGACAGCAGGATCGTTGGAGCTTGTTCGGGAATTGCTCTCATGGGACCTTCCCTTATATTATTTTGCGTTTCCTGCGCATAATATAGAAAATTTTTTTGGTGATAGAGAGCCGATATTCCCTTTTGCTTATGAAGCCGGATTGCTTCTTGCCCCCAAAACTCCTCCTTCTCTCTCGCCAATACTCATTGAACATCATTGTATATTGCGACCAATTCGGAGTGAGCTCGATCTTAAGGATGCCCTTTGGAAAACCCCACGCTGGGGATTGAAAGAGTGGAACGGCTTGGAACGAGAGGAGATCGTGGCCTTGGCGGGCCATGCGCTCCTCGGTCAGAATTTTCCGGAATATTTACGTCCCGATTCGACAGCATCTGCAGCGTCGAATTGGCTAACGCTCGATCAACGTTTGAAGTCTGAACGCGGCCGCCGCGTTTTTGAGACAATGCGCGCAGAAAGAGCCGAAGCTGCACTGGCGGAAAAATCCGCGCGTCTCCTTCAATTGACTAGCGAGCATGGGCATGACACAAGCGAAACCTCTAATAAACGGGCAAAACTGACTGATGGTGAGCAAAAGATGGAAAGGTAAGATGTTAACAGAAGGGTAAGACGTTAAGGCGGAAAATTTTATTCGAGATGATTTATAGAAACCGCAGCACATAATCGAAGTTTGTGTGACTAATTCATGACAGCGAAAAATTCGTGAGTAATTTAAAAATGGCGGCTTCAAGTAAGGCTTCGTGGCTCTCTCGGTGGTTTCGCCTGAAACACTATTCGGCTGCCATTGATGCTACTTCGATCGAAGGGGCTTCTATCGAGGATGTTCTTGCCGTTTCGGAAGAGGGCGTGCTAGCCGCTGTGACGACCGAAAAGGTTCCACCTGAGGACCTTCTGGTTGATCATCATCACCTGGAAATTGCCGCGCCCTATTTCGACAAAAGCTATTATCTTGCCAAGAATACGGATGTTAGAGACGCTAATATTGATCCGCTGAAGCATTTTTTAATCTGGGGATGGCGTGAGCGTCGGAATCCAAGCCTTTCTTTCGACGTGAATTTCTATCTGCAAACATATCCTGACGTCGCCGCCGCTGACGTGAATCCTTTGATTCATTTCATTATGGCTGGGCAGGCGGAGGGACGGGAGGCGCGGGATCCACTGGGGATATGGCGGCGGCGTTTAGAAGCTGCGCGAGCGCCCTCCAAAGGAGGGACTGCGGCTTCTTTGAACAATCAGGCTGTGGACCAGATCGATGGCGATGAGTTGATTGATCGTTTAAACATCAGTCAAATGGGTAGCGGGCTCATCATTTCATTCAGCCATGATGACTATACTCGTAGTTGCGGTGGCGTGCAGAATGTCATTGTTGACGAGCAAAAGGCTTTTAACCGCGCTCAGTGGAACTACCTTCACGTCTCTCCCATGAGGCCGCTGCAAAGTCTGGCTGATATTCTTACGATTCCGGCGGATTTCATCGTCGCGATACGCATTGATGGAACATTTCTGGGGCATATAGCTTTTGATGAGTTCATCGCTGCACTTGTTAAGACAGAGGCGCGAGAAAGAGGCATTAAATGTATAATACACCATTTGATGGGGTTCTCTCCCGAGTTAATTTTAAAGTTATTTGATATTACTCAAATAAAAAGCCCCGTTGTTTGGGTTCATGACCTATTTACAGTATGTGAAAACTATACATTGCTTCGCAATGATATTACGTTCTGTGGTGGTCCACCTCCGGATTCCATGGCTTGCGATATATGCTGTTACGGTGAAGGGCGATCCGAACACTACGGGAGAATTCAGAATTTCTTTCAAACAACACATCCTATCGTACTCGCCCCTTCGGAATTTGCTCTCGAGAAATGGCGGCATTTCGAATTGCCGCATCAACAAGGTGTCGTCGTACCTCCGGCTCGGTTGGTGTTTGCCGAAGAACGATTTTCGATACATACGGCTCCACAACAGACATTACGCGTTGCCTATGTCGGACAACGAGTCTTCCATAAGGGATGGTCTGTTTTTGAGGAACTCGCTCTCCGTTTTAGACAAGATCAACGATATGAATTCATTCAACTAGGCATGCCTTCCCACGAGGTCGTGCTGCCTGATTGTATTGGATATTGCCATGTCCAAGTTGGGCCAGATGATCATGATGCGATGATCCATGCGTTGGCGGCCGCGCATATTGACATTGTTGTCCTTTGGCCTATGTGGCCAGAAACATTCTGCTATGTAGCGCATGAAGCCCTGGCAGCCGGCGTATTCATTGTAACCCATAAGGGTGCAGGAAATGTTGATCCCGTTGTCACTGTGCAAGCCCCGGAGCAGGGAATTGTGCTGCCGGATCAGTCAAGCTTATTTGCTTTATTTGAAACGGGTGACATTATCCAACTTGCTACGAAAGCCGTGCGCCGTCGCGGCGCTCTGATAGCGGGAGGCGGCACCGCAGATTGGTTGTTACGGGATAATCCTGCTCTCCTGGCATTTGGATAAAGAAGTTTAGAGGACGGTCGACGGCATATGAGTGAAATTCACTGCTTTACAAGCGCCTCCTTCTCCTATCTGGATCGGGTGCGGGTTCTCGGACAAACACTCAGAAAGCATCAACCTAATTGGAAGTTTTGGTTATGTTTACCCGATCGGGAACCTCCAGGGTTTGAATTTGACCTTGCAAACGAGCCGATTGACGGTGTTGTCCGCATAGAAGAACTTGGCATTGCGAATACGGATAGCTGGGTATTTACTCATGATGTCGTGGAACTCTGCACAGCAGTCAAGGGACCCATGTTGTGGAAACTGCTGAATGATGGTGCGTCTAAAGTTATCTATCTCGATCCGGATATTGCCGTTTTCTCGGACCTCTCTGAAATCGAGCGGTTACTCGATAGTCATGATGTTGTCTTAACGCCCCACCAGATTGAGCCAGATCACTCTCTTCAAGCTATCACCGACAATGAAATAGGGTCGTTGAAGCATGGTATTTATAATCTAGGATTTGTCGCGGTTGCCAATCGTGAAGAGGGCAGAGCATTTGCTCAATGGTGGCGAGATCGATTGCTTCACTTCTGTTATGACGATATCCCAAATGGATTATTCGTGGATCAGCGCTGGTGTGATCATGCGCCTGTTTTCTTTCCTTCCACGCATATATTGCGCGATCCGGGATACAATGTCGCTAGTTGGAACCAAAGCCGCCGTCCGATTACTATTCATGAAGATGGTTCTATTAGAGCAAATGGAAGCATACTGCGTTTTTTCCATTTCACGAAAATAACGTGGGTGGGGCAATTAATGCTTGAGCGTTATGCCAATGGACGCCCGGAAATTTTCGAATTGATGAAATGGTATTGTACGCGGCTTGCAAATAATAAAGTCTCGGGTCTACCAGACGGTTGGTGGGCGTTTAATCATTACTCGAATGGAGAGCCAATTAAACGAGCTCATAGGATAGCGCTCCGCCATAATGAATATTTGCGAGATCGTTTCAAGAATCCTTTTATTGCTTCCCCGGAATTGATGAGCTATTTGGAACCGGCTTAAAAAGCGCTGCGCGAGGTCATCAACCTCACGTCTTGTCTTCGAACCCACTATAAGCCGCTCAAGGCGGCTTTGATTTTTTCTTTCTTATCTCGCCGCCTGGAGGCCGTATTCAAACAGATCTCGTTGTTTCTCTTGGTCGACGGGTTTTGTTGTTTCCTTTGCAGTATCCGCAATGCCTTTCGCCCGTGATAGAAAAAACGCATCTCTGTAGGCCAGATCCAGTGTCTTCTGTAAGAGATCATGGAGGGGAAAGGATGCCCGAGCCCTTGCCAAGGTCAGTTTTTCTAGTTTCCGTGTCCAGCGAAGAAGGCCAGCATAGTCAACCCAGTGCGTATGCCATGCAGCAAGAGCTGCATCAATCTCGCAATAAGCACGGATAGTATTATCGTCGTGCAACATTGAAAAGGCATGTTGCGATCGGCCTTGACGATAAGATCGTTGGCAGAATTGATCGAAATTGATGGCGCGGATCATGGTCGAATAAGCGCGTGGTTCATAGATGACCCGCAACCCATGTTTAGCGAGCCGCCAGCCCAGTTCTATATCCTCGCATCCAAATTTAAAGTCAGGATGAAACACGCCGTGTCGGACAAGCAAGCCTCGCTTGCATGAACTACGGCCACCCCAAAACTCCTTGTAACCAAGCACCTGTCGGGGCTGCATCCAATGATAGGAAAACAATTGACAGCCGACTTCGGTTACGTGCCGCATGAGAGGGAGATCGGCAATCTCGGGCGCGAGAATCGTTCGGCCGAGGACGGCTACAGCTTGGTCAGGCTGTTCGAGATGAATGGCTAAATGACTGGCGAGAAGATCAGGGCTGGCGACATCGTCATCATCTAGAAAAACAACGATAGGGGCGCGGCTTACGAATATTCCGAGATTTTTCGCCGCGGCGAGTCCTGATGCGCGCTGCGGAAAAATACGGAGTGGAAGTTCATTCTGCCAATGTTTGAGAACAGCCTGTGTATCATCGGTCGAGCCGTCATCGATGGCCACGATCTCAAACCGGGATGGTGCAAGTGTCTGCTGTTTGAGACCTTGAAGAACACGAGGAAGCAAATGCGCACGATTATGCGTCGTCAAGATAGCCGAAATTTCGGGTATCATAGATAGGCCTCGATGACAGTGAAAGCTTGTTCCAGTGTCAGATGGGGGTGCTCAGCCAGCAAACGATCCATTTCTCGGCGCGCTGATTCATAATTATATCCTGTTACCGGCGGACGGATTCGATGGGCGACCGGTACGGCGTCGATGATCCCCATTTTCAGTTTCGCATCCTCGATGATTTGAGGCCATACAAAATCGAGTCCCCATCCCATCCCACACGCGTTTCCAAAGGGCAGAAGGAGTTTGGCGGCGTCTCGGCGCATACAAACGAAGGGGCCAATTTCGACAAAACGAGTGCGCCGGGCTTTCAATCCCGGCAGCACCTGGACCAACGGATGATCGGTAAAACTGTCGGTCGTGCGCGCGGGTTGACACAAAGCAAAGTCATAGGCTGTAGCGTAATCGATGAGCTTGTCGATCGCGTCGAAATCCAGTTCGATATCGTCGTCGCAGAGGAGAATCCAATCATAATCCTGCGCATCGATGAGGAGACGATCCAGAAGCTGGAATTTCGGCGTGCGTTCGGTCACGACCGCGAGCGTCATCGGATGGTCGCAAGCGCCCTTGCCATTTGGTGACAGGGCGATCCAGCGTTGTTCGACCCTGTGCTTTTTGGAAAGAGCCAGACACAGGCTGACATGAGCAACCGTATTCGGTTTCTCCGCCATATAGACACCTGCCGCCAGGATCCTAGCCATGAAAGATGTCTCCAACTTGTGTCCGAACGACATCAAGAGAGAGTGTCTTTTCGATGTGGGTCCGCCCGTGCTCGGAGAGATGGCACCATAAAGAATCGTCTCGCAAGACTTGGACGATATGATCGGCAAAGGCGCTTTCTTCGTCAGCTACCAGAATGTGGGTGCCGTCGACAAGACTCATTCCCTCCGCACCGATAGTGGTCGCGACGACGGGAAGGCCATGAGCGAGACTCTGTCCGACTTTTCCTTTCATCCCCGCACCATAACGTAGGGGCGCGATGAAGACCCGATTGCTGTCGAATAAGGGTTGTAGATATGGAACATAGCCGAGCACTTCTATGCCTGGCACGGCGCTTAGGGCCAGAATGTCCTCATTCATATTGCTTCCAGCGATCCGCAAAATGGCATTGGGTTCCTTGGCGCGGACGAATGGCCAGATTTTTTCGACGAACCATTTTATGCCGTCGCTATTTGGCGCGTGCCAAAAGCCGCCGAGAAAAAAAACACCATTGCGTTCAGTTGGCCCTGGAGGTGTGTATTGAGGCAGCTCAAACACATTAGGCAATACTTTCACGACTGCCAGCGGCGCTAGGGAGAGAAGGTTCTCCTTTTCTTCGGCCGTGATGGCGAGAGTGACATCCGCCGCAAGCGCCAGTCCGATTTCCTCTTCACGCTGGTGGCGTGCCTGCGCGAGTTTCTCGCTATCGCCAAGCAATTCGGCTTCTCGTTCCAGGCGAAGACTATGAAAATCCACCATATCAAAGGCAATGAGTGCATTGGGAAACCGCGCTCGGACCAAAGGCATGACGGCGCTGGCGATGTGTGGAAAAGAAACAAAGGCCCAATTAAGACGAGTTTCCTTTTTCCTGAGGTAGGTGTTTATCTCGTCCATTCCATAGAGAATGCATTGCACGCCATGTTTATAGAGTGCGCCTTCATAGCGTGCGCGCCCTTCATTCGATGTCAATGCCAACGGCAATTTCGAGCGCTCTATGTAAGATCCGAAGGTAATTCTCCATCCCGCTTCATTCATGAGCTGAAGCAAAGTCATCATCCGCAGCGCGCCGCTCTGCTGATCGAAAAGCGGGGGCATGTCGGAAACGACAAAAAAGTCTCCACCGCTCCACCGTTGTGCGCGAAGTATAGAGGAAACAGAACTCTCGTCGTCCAGCTTTGCATTGTTCGGGTTTTGGGCAAACAGGTTGCGCACAAATGTGGACAAAATGGAGAAAGGGGAGGTGGTGATTTTCCGAGAATGAGCCGTATCGCCGGATGGCTGAGATGGGACCGATTGGTCGGATGCCTTTTGCAGGGCTGTATTGGCCTCGGCAAGCGCAGTATTTTTAACCCGAAGTTCGTCACATTCGCGCGTGAGCCGGGCTATTTCGTACTGCAAGACTGCAGTCAACTCGGCTGTGTTGAGCGGTTTTTCCTCAAATTGATCCTCTGATCCCTGCCACGATGGATGATCCGGAAGCTTCAAGGAAGTCAAAGTTTCACCTTACCAGAGTACGGAATAGGATATTGTCGCTGCGGCGTTCTATACTATGCATTCTGTCGTGTTGTCCTCAGGAATAGAAGCGAGGACTTTCGAAAGGTCAAATATTGGTTCGATCAACTCATGCTTCGGCGATTATGCGTGCAAGCATAAAAAGCTTCCTGCCAGATTTAAGCGATATTTGCAATGAGAAGAGAATCGGCTGTGGGAAATCGCAAACCAAGCTTCGATGCGCTTTGCAAGTCGACGCGATCTGGGGCGGTCCGGCTCAGGAGCCAGCTCGAAAAAAAACGGGATTGAGGTTTCCCGCCCGGATAGGGGGATGCAGTGTTGCCACGGAGGTACAGATTAAAACCGGTCCATCCATCCTGGGACTAAATATCCAGGACCTGTAAATGTGTAATCACTCAAGCGACGATTCATGTGATCTTATCGGTCAGACGCTAATTTTTCATAGCGTTTGATGACACGTTCGCGTTTGAGGCGCGAGAGTCTTTGTATCCAGAAAAGACCATCGAGCTGGTCGATTTCATGCTGATGACAGATCGCGAGGAAACCATCAGCCTTCTCGATATGGACAGACCCGTCGAGATCTTGATAGCGCACATGGATTTCAGCGCAGCGTTCCACGATTTCGGTCACGCCGGGCATGGAGACGCTGCCTTCCTGGTGCCGGATCTTTGTATCCGAGGACCAAATGATTTCCGGATTTACGTAAAGACGTGTTTGGTTGGGCGTGAGTTCGAGGGCAACGAGGCGCGCCGGAACACCGATATGGGGCGCGGTAATGCCGATGCCGTGGGCGGCGTGCAGGCTCTCGACCAGATCATCCGCGAGGGTTCGGAGTGTCTCATCGAAATGTTCGACCTTTTGAGCCGCCATGCTGAGGCGTGGGTCGGGAAATCGTATGACTGGGCGCACCGCCATGGCTCTCATCCTTGCCGTAATGACCGTGCCCGGGTCATAGAAGCAAGGATGAACGATTTCCAGTCCGCAAAATTCAATAGCCGCGCACGCTATCGACAGGGTCACGCAAGGGCTCGCCGCGGCGATAGCGGGCAATATTATCGGCGAATTTCGCGATCAGCTCCGTGTCGGCTTGATCGGTCATCATCGAAATATGGGGGGTCAGCCGGATGCGGGGATGGGTGTAGAAGGGATGGCCTTCGGGCAGGGGTTCGGGGTCGGTTACATCAAGGCTTGCGAGGCCTATTCTGCCGTCATCAAGGGCTTCGAGTAGGGCTTTGTCGTCGATCAGGGAACCGCGCGCGACATTGATCAGATGCAAGCCTTGTTTGGCCTTGGCCAAAGCCGCATGATTGATGAGATGGTCGGTCTGCGGCGTTGCCGGGGCGACCAGAACCGCGAAATCGGCCCGCGCGAAAACCTCTCCCGCATCAGCGGCACGTTCGACACCTTCAATATCGAAGGGCTTATCGGTGCGGCGCGTGGCGACGACATGAAAACCGAGTGCCAAGGCTAGTTCTGCAATCCTTTGGCCGATCGCGCCGAAGCCCACGAGACCCAGGGTCGTACCCGCAAGACGGCGACCGACGATATTGGTAGGGATGCTGCCCTTGGGCAGGCCGGCAATGTCGCGCGTCGTTTTCTTCTTATCCTTCCATTCTTGCGGGTTCGTGACCCACAGTTCGGGAAGATGGCGCGCAGAGGCAAAAATTGTCGCCAGCACGAATTCCGCGATCGGTTGCGCCGAGGGACCGCGCGCGCAGGTGACGGTTGGGCCGTTGAAAATCCAGCGTGGATAGCCATCGATGCCGGCTGAAATTAATTGAATCCAGCGAATGGAGCCTGGCCAGCTCTTGGGGACGACAGTCCAGGACCGGGCCACCGAGCCATGGGTCGGGGCGGCGAAGACGACCTCCGCATCGGTCGCGCGTTCATCGAGTGGTCCAGGCGGCACGTCGATGAAGGTCAGGCCTTCAACCTCTCGGGCGATCCGGGCATTGAGCTCAGCCCCTAATTGACTGGCGACCAGAAGCGGCCGCACCTTGCTGTTCACGATCTGGTTCATGCTTCACCCTTTCGATCGGTGTCCCGGCTGCTCGCGTCAGGCGACCTCTCGCAAAGCCCGGCTGGCAAAGGCATCACGGCCGGCGCTGGTTAGAATGACATCGTTTTGTGGCGTGTGAATGCGGCTGCACAGGACATCACGATAATGACGCTCGAGTGGATTCGAACGGGTCAGGCCAGGGTTGCCGGACAGTTCCAGCGCATGTTCCACGGCCTCGATGGCGTTTTTCGTGACGATATATTTGGTGAAATTGCAGTCCCTGACGGAAGGGTAATCGCCCCGGTCGGTAGCTTCGGCGATCTTTTGCAGGATGATCGCATTGCTGAATAAAAGCGCGTCGATGACGCCGGCGGCCTCCTGGAAGCGTGACAGGCTTGCGAGCGGCGCTCCGAGATTGGCGGGCACGCGTTCATTGGCGAACTCAGCAAACCAGTCGCGGGCGCCTTGCGCGACGCCATCATAAAGGGAGGCGACGAGGACCGTCATCCAGGCCATTTGATCGGGATCAAAACCGCGCGCCCAAGCTGCCGGCGGGCGCAGATCGACGGCATGGTCGAGGGGAATGAGAACATCCTCGAAAATGACTTCGTGGCTGCCGCTCGCGCGCATGCCGAGATGATCCCAGCTTTCGATGATTTTGACGCCGGGCGTGTCGCGATGGACGAGGAACGGGCCGACACTCGGATTGTCGTCATCGGTGCGGCCCCAGACGGAAAGCCAGGTCAAGGCAGGAATGCCGGTCGAATAGAGCTTATGGCCTGAAAGGCGCCAGCCTTCCGGCGTCCGGCGGGCGATCGTATTGGGCAGGCCGCCGCGAGCCGGGGTGCCGAGCTCGGGCTCGACGCGCAGGGAATTGATAAGAGCGCCATTCTCCACCGCATCGCGCTGGACGCGCTCGCGCAAAGAAGCGGGCCAGCGATCATCGCGGGCAAGATGAATATGATGGACATATTGCATGACGAGGACAAGCGCGGTCGAAGGGTCGCCTTGGCCGATCGCTCGGATGATCCTGGCCGCCAGAGATAAAGTGACCTCGCCACCGCCGAAGGCCGAGGGGACGCCGCCGCCGAAAATTTTGGGGACAGTCAGGCCGAGAAGACCCAGCTCACGCAGGCGAGCAATATTTTCAAAGGCGAAAGAGGCCTGACGGTCGTGTTCCGCCGCGCGCCCGGAAAATTCCGCCGTCAGGGAAGCGAGGATGGGATCGAGATCGGAGATCGCGGAAAGAGGAGACGCAAGGTCGGGGGAAGAGTGCGTCATGCAGTTTATTTCTCCGTTATGTGGGTCTCGACGAGGACCGGATTGAAACTGCGGTCCCATAATGCGGCCACTTGGACAGGCTTGGGAATGAGCCCTGCGGCGTAAAACACGTCGGCGACATCCTGCTGTGAACGAATGGCTGCGTCATCGACCGGGCCGATCTGCCAGGGCGCGCTTTGATTGCGCAATTCTTCCAGGATGAAGTCCTGGGGTAAGCCCAAAGCTTTAGCCTCGATCGGCGCCCAGACTTCGTGGTGTGTATTGAGCCAGCCGAAGGAGCGCTTCCATTGGACCAGGAATTCGGCGATTTCGGCATGCCGGACGGGATCGGCGATGGCGTCGACATGAGCGGCGATCGTGTAATTGCCTGATAGATAGCCGAGCGCGGTTTTCAAAATACGCGCGCCTTCATTATGGACCGCCAGCGAGACCGAATAGCCGTAGATCGCCCAGGCATCCAGCGCGCCGCGCGTGAAGGCCGCCTGCCCATCGGCGGGAGAGAGGTTGACGAGCGTGATATCATTGAAGCTCAAGCCGGCTTCGGCTAGCATTTTGAGCAGGAAATAATGGCATGTCGTGGAGCGGACATAACCGACGCGCTTGCCTTTCAAATCGGCTATCGAAGCAATCTTCGACTCGCGCGGGACCAGCACGACCTGTTGATTGACATCACCCTTTATGACCGCGATGAGCCGGAATTTCGGATCGGCATTGGCGATGAAGATCGGCGGAATCTCACTCATCGCGCCTATATCGAGCGCATTGGCGTTCAAGGCTTCGGCGGCCAATTTGCCACTGCCAAATTCCGAATAGGCGATGGGATGGGACGGCGGGGTCACACCGGAGGAAGCAAAGAGAAGTTCAGGATCAAAACGGCCCTTGGAGCGGGCAACCCGCAAAGGCTTTTCCCCGCTTGCCAAGGCGAGGCCAGGACCGAGCGCGGAGGCTCCCAATGCGGTTGTCGCGGCGGCTCCTTGCAGCAGAAGGCGTCGGCTGAGACCAGTGCTTATCACGGGCAAGATTTTCGACATCGGCGGCTCCTGAAGGTACGGCGATGGTGTGAACCGCCGCTTGGCAGTCGAGCTCGCGCGCCTTGGTCTAGGTAGGGCGCGAATATATCTATATACATTATAGATTTTATAATCTAGTATCGGGAAGCAAACCGAGAGAATATTTCGTAATTTTCAAGCCGATGGTTGGAAAAGCTCAAGCATGCGCCTGACAAATCTCGACATGGATCTGTTGCGGACCCTATCCGTGGCCAGCGAACTCGGAGGACTGGGGCGCGCCGCCGAACGTCTCGGGCGCTCGCCTTCTGCCATCAGCCTGCAGATGCACAAGCTGGAGGAACAGGTCGGCAAGACCTTGTTCCGTAAACAAGGTCGCGGCATTTCTTTGACCGATGCCGGTGATCTCCTGCTCGGCTATGCGCGACGAATCCTGGCCCTGAACGACGAGGCCTTGGCCGCCACGCGGGGTGTCGGCGTCGAGGGGATCGTGCGGCTTGGCGTGCCTTTCGACCTCACTTCGGAATGGCTGCCGAAAGTGCTGGCGCGTTTCAGCGAAGCTTATCCGAGGGTCCATATCGAATTGCGGACCGATCGCAGCGTGGAGCTTTTGCAGCTTTATAATCAGGATCTTCTGGATCTGACTTTAGCCTTTGGGCCGGTCGAGCGGCCCGGCGCCTCCTTCGTGGCCGAAGTGCCGGTGCGCTGGATCGGCAGCACCGGATTTCGCCTCGACAAAAACCAGGACGTGCCCTTGATTCTGCTCGATCCGCCATGCTGGTTCCGGCAAACTGGTATTGACGCGCTCGATCGCCACCAGACCGCCTGGCGTCTCGCCTTCACGAGCCCGAGCCTTGCAGGCCTGTGGGCGGCGACAGAGGCCGGGCTTGGCATTACCGTGCGCACGCCGCTGGGCATGCCGCGCTCCTTGAGCGCGCTTGATCCTGATCATGGTCTGCCCGATCTGCCCCGCGTCTCTATCGTCCTTTACAATAGTGCCAGGCGCTATCCGCATCTGACATCGTTTCTGGAAACGATCCTTGTCGAAACCCTGGAATCGGCTTTGCCGAGCGGCAGTCTGCAGACCGTCGCCTCGCGCTCGATGTGTATCCCCCCGGCACGGGGTAAAACCTCGCTGGCTCTGTCTTCGAATTGATACGTTGTATTCAACCGCGCATACGATGTTGAAAACGGAAGTGTGTCCTCGTGATCCCTTGATTAGTGGGCTCGATCCCGCTTTCTCCGGATTGGGGCTCTCGGCTTTCAGGGTGATGGTAGATCATCGCGTGTCATCTGAAGCGATAGACGCGTTGAAACGGGTATCGAATGACAGGGCCGCATCGAGCCGTTTGGGAATGATGCCGGCACCGAAATAGACGTCGGCGGTTTTCTGTTGTTCATTGGTGATCGCGCCGTCGATCAGCTCCGGGGTTGCATTCATCCGCTTGAGGGCAAGGAGGGCGACTTCGACCGGAAAGCCGGTTTCCTTCGACCAGACCTCGGCGTAATCTTGTAAATGCGTCTTTGCCCAGCGGTGAGCACGCGATAGGCGATGAATGAAATCCGCGAGCTGCGTGGCATTGCTCGCGATGGCCTTGTCGGACGCGACGAGATAGCCGAGCCCGCTCAAAAAGCCTTTGCCGCCGTCGATGATGATGTGGGACCCGTCCTGGATTTCCGTCAGAGCCGTATAAGGCTCCCAGGTTGCCCAGGCCTCGACAGAGCCCGATTTCAGGGCGGCGCGGGAATCGGCGGGGCTGAGAAAGACCGGTTTCACGTCTTGCGGCGAAAGGGTCGCGGCGTCGAGTGTCTTGACCAGGATGTAATGGCCGATCGAACCGCGTCCGGTCGCTATGCTTTTCCCCTTGAGATCGGCGGGCGCGTGAATGGCGGAATTGGCGCTGGCGACAATCGCTGTATTGCTGCCATCCGAACGATAGGCATAGACGGCCTTGATGGGGGCGGCGGCGGCCGCGGCGAAAACGAAGGGACCATCGCCGACACCGCCGGCATCGATGGCACCCGTCCGCAAAGCCTCGAGCAATGGCGCCGCCGCTGGAAAAACCAGCCATTCGATCCGATAGGGCAAGTCGCCGAGAACATTGGCGGCCGCCATGAGGGCGTGCAGACCGCCTTTCTGATCGCCGATCCGCAAAACGCTATCGGCATTCGTTGCCTGATCGGCGGCCAAGGGTGTGACCGTGAACAGGAACACGCTCAAAAATGAAAGGATCAGAGGGAGACGACGAGCCATGCGGGATGCAATCGTGTGATGACCGGGACTATGTGTCTGCGATGGGAAAAGCGCCCGCTGGAAAAGCAGGCGCCAAGAGACAAGCGAAAAAAACCGGCGCTCGTGTGGGGCCGAGCGCCGGTGCGAGAGATCAGGGAGCAGGTGCTGGAGCCGGCGTCGACGCGGCCGGGCTTGGCGTTGCGGCACCCGGAGCCTCGGAGACAAGCGCGACCTTGGTGTATCCTGCCGAATTGATGAGGCCCATGACCTCGATCACTTTGCCATAGGCGATGGCCTTGTCACCGCGCACATGAATGCGCCGGTCCTTGCTCTCGGCATTCTGTCCGAGCACATAGATGAGTTCCTCGGGCGCGACTTCCGCTTGATCAACGAAGAACTTGCCTGCCGCGTCGATGCTGACGGCGATGGGTGGCTTTTGTTCGTTCAGCGGCTTGGTCTGCGCCTTTGGCAGATCGACGGGCACACCGGTCGCCATCAAGGGCGCTGCGACCATGAACACAATGAGGAGCACGAGCATCACGTCGACCAACGGCGTGACATTCATATCGCTCATGGGGGCGGCTTCGCCCCCATCGGCTTTAGGCGACGCGAAGGCCACTGCGCTCTCCTTTCTTGGACAATTGTCGGGACAATTCGATCTCGAACACGTTGATGAAGGCGGACAGCTTCTTGCTGTATTTGCTGATGTCCGTGCCGATGCGGTTGTAGAAGACGACCGCCGGGATGGCAGCGACGAGGCCGAGAGCGGTGGCGAAGAGCGCCTCGGCGATACCGGGGGCCACGACCGACAGGCTGGTATTGTTGGAAGCAGCGATGCCCTGGAAGGAATTCATGATGCCCCAGACCGTGCCAAACAGTCCGACGAAGGGCGCGACGGCGCCAATCGTGGCAAGGCCAGGCAATTGGCTCTGCAATTGATCGATGGCGTGGGAACTCGCGAGATGCGCGACACGATGTATGCGCTCCTGCAAGCTATCGCGCTGGCCATCGGTGTAGATGAGATCGGCGGAACGCGCATGTTCCTCGATCATGGCCTTGTAGACACTCACGAAAGGATCATTGGCGGGAGCCTTGTCGAAGCTCTCGGCGAGCGTTGCGACCGGCAGGCCTTCCTGCACGCTTTTCAGCAATTTGGCGGCGCGTTTCTGCAACACGCTCAAACGGATCAATTTGTTGAAAATGACCACCCAGCCCCAGGCGGATGCGAGGACCAGCAGGATCATCACTGTTTTGACGACGCTGTCGGCCTGTAAAAACAATTCAACCGGTGACAGGACATGAGCGGCGGCGGGCGCCGCTCCGGAAACTGGATCACTCATCGATCAACCTCTTCGAAGTGGGAGAAACAGGACTATTCACGGAGCCAACAGGGTTTGGTCGGATCTGCGAGAGAAGAAAGCGCCGTTTCGACGGGCCTGTGGGGACTCTTCTCCGCTCGACCAAGCGGGTCTGACCGGCTTCAATGGAGGCGATAGGCAATAGCGCCGGAGAGAGAGACGGGCCGGTTGACACCGGGCGGCGGCGGGAAAGGCGCAGCGCGGGCAAGGGCATCCGAAGCGGCGGCGTCGAAGGCCGGATTGCCGGACGATGTAATGCTTTTTGAAATGAGCTGGCCCGTGGGGCTGATGACGATGCGATAGGGAACACGGCCACTGGCGCCAGCCGCCAAGGCGGCGCGGGGATAATTATTGCCGGCCGATCTGGCGATACGCGCCTGGACGAGATTGGCATAGCCGGAGGGAATGGCGCCCGCTGGGATGGGGCCGCCGGCGCCGGCCCCACCGGCTGGTACACCGGGATGACCGCCAGCGGTGGCGGCCTTTGGCGCGGCGGCTTTCGGTGGCGGCGGCTTTTTCTCGACCTTCTTGACGGGAGGCTTCGGCTGTACGGGCTTGGGTGGCTCGACGGGGGCGACGGGTTCCGGCTCGACGGCGGGCGGCGGCGCCAGATCCTGTGTCGGCGGTGTCGGTTCCTCGACGGGCGGCGGCTCTTCGACTGGGGGCTGTTCAGGCTGCTGCTCGGCCGCGGGGGCTTGTTCCCCGGCGGGTGCGGCAGGTTCGATCACCAATTCCAACGGCTCTTCGGGAGGCACTTCCACCGGCTTGGCGGTATAGGTCACGACCGCGGCCAGAGCCAGGGCATAGACCAGAAGGACGAGGCCGGTGGTGCGATAGGACGGCTTTTGCGGCTCAGGGAGCAAAAGCCCTTGCGCGCCGCCTTCAGGCTGAAACAGACCATTCGCCTGATCAGAATAGGTGGGAAAATTTGGAGCGAGAGCAGCCGTCATGGTGGTTCAAACCCACGAAAAGTTCCATTATTAATACACTATATTACTAGAAATATAAAACAAGTGGATTTATTGCAATGCAATAGTCCAGAATCCTCATCAATTCATCAACCATGCGAATGGGATGGCCTATTAAGCTTTGTTTTTCAATGGAGTAGAGAGTCATTATGGCATGGCGCCGCGTGATCGTGGTGAAATTGGGCGTTTAGGGACCGGGCCGGTCTCGCCGAGTTCGAGCGCGAGCTGATCATCGAACGCACCCGCACCGGCCTCGGCTTGCGCGCGGACGGCATGGCGGACGACCGTTCAAGATGACGCCCGCCAAGCTCAACCTTGCGCAAGCGGTGGGGTAAGCCCAAGGTCGCCGAGCTTTGCGCCAAGCGCGGCATCCCCCAACAGACGCTTTACCGGCACGTCACGCCGGACGGGCAACTCTGACCGATGGCGAGAAGCTGTTCTCGCGTCTGAGCCTCCGATTCTCCGCAATCCGGCATCATCGCCGTTGCGATCAGTTCGGCATCCTCGATGGTAATCTCGAACAATCCGAACCGGAAGCGGTAGCCCCAATTCCTGTCCCCGTGTGTGAACGCCAGCCGGTCGAGCAGCGGCCTGATCGGTGCGTCACGCGACGAAGACCATCGAACCTCACGTCGCCATGGCTTGAACCCGGTTGTCATTTCGACCTGATAGGGCATTCCCTCGCAGACAGTGCCGATAGCGGTGAAAGCCTGGAGGCGGTCCTTGCACCCGAAGCGTATCATCGGTGAATAGTAAATGATCCGATCGCCAGGAGCGACCCGTCGGAGGGACGCGGCCTTCCCGTGGCAGACCTGCATGATGCCGAGCGTTCGACCGAGCGCGACATGCTCGGCCGAGGCGACGGCAATCCAATGGCGCGCCGGGGCGCTCACATCTTCTCCGCGGCAGCATAGACGCGCAGGCGGTGTCCATCGGGATCGAGCGCGACGAAGCTGCGTCCAAAATCGAGATCGGTCGGCGGGAAGGCGATTGTCGCGCCCTTGGCCAGCCAATTGGCATGGGTGTTGTCGATTTCCTCCGCACCTTTCACTTTAAAGCCGATTTCGCTGCCGCCACCCCCCGCGACCGGGGCTGGTTGCACATCCGCCTTGCCCCACAGCCCCAGTGCCAGTCCCGATGGCAGGATGAAGAGCGCGAAGGTTTGACTCGCCTCGACTGGCTCTATGCCGAACAGTTCGGCATAGAAGCGCGCACTTGCCGGTGCGTCCGCGACATAGAGGAGAAGAATATTGGTGTCGTTCATATGATGCTCCGATCCAGGAGTGGATAGAGCGGATGCTACACAGGCATGCTGTCAGTTTTCGGCAGCAGGATACGGATCAGTCCAATCCTTTCGTTATTCCCTCCGTCTCACGCCATTCCTTCAACAGAGCTTGCCGCCGCTTAGGATAACGTGCCTCGACCGGTGTAACGGAGACGATCCGGTCGGTTCGAAAATGGCGGAAGCCTCGACGTAATTCGCACCACCCGAGCAGTACGCGTACAGAATCAAAGAAGGCGAGCGCGAACGGCCACACGATGCGCTCCGACGCCGCGCCGGTGCCGTCGCGATAGGCGAGCACCAACTTGCGTTCGGTGCGAATCGCCTTGCGTAGCAATGCCAGATTGACGTTATCGGTAGGGATACATGCGCCGGGGCCGACCAGCAGCGCCGATGCATCGAGGTCATCGCGAAGGTCGGCTGGCAACACCTCGGCGATCCGCGTTAGCGCGCTTCGCGCGGCCTCGCGCAGCCGGTCATCTGCTCGATCGGCCACCCAACGTGAACCGAGTACCAGCGCCTCGATCTCCTCCGACGTGAACATCAGTGGCGGCAGCAGGAAGCCCGGCTTCAGGATATAGCCGATGCCAGGCTCGCCCTCGATCCCGGCCCCCAGTGCCTGCAGGCTGGCGATATCCCGATAGAGCGTGCGGATGCTGACGCCGATCTCATCGGCCAGCACCTTCCCGCTGACAGGTCGGCGATACCCGCGCAAGGCGTGCAGAAGATCGAAAAGCCGTTCAGAGCGTGACATGTGGCATTCGTATAGACAGGCCTTGCTGCCAGATAGTGGCAGTGGCAGCTACCACACCCTGCACGATGCGTCACGCAGCCCCTTAAACCAAATAAGAAACATGCGGACTTGAGGGATGCTATAGGAAGGGCACGAATGGTGCCGTTTTTTCGACACTCCATGCAGATGCAGACACAGGTGACGGGAATGACCTTGGACGCCAATCCAAATGCCGCGCAGATCGAATTTTGGAATGGGTTGGCGGGAGAGAAATGGAGCCTTTATCAGGCCCTGCTTGATGCGGCCTTTGCGCCTTTGACACAGGCTTTGATCGAAGCTGCTCATCTTTCGGGCGATGAAACAATTTATGAAATTGGCTGCGGTTGCGGTGATCTTTCTTTGGCGCTCGCCGCCAAACTGCGGGCCCAGGGCAAAGTCATCGCGCTCGATATTTCAAAGCCCATGCTCGCTCGCGCCGTTGAGCGGACCCAGGAGGCGGGCGCCACGGAAGCCCAAAAGCTCCAATTCATTGCCGCCGATGCCATGACTTATCGGTTTGAGCCCCTTGCCGATCTCGTGACGTCACGCTTTGGCGTGATGTTTTTCGCCGATCCGCTGGCCGCGTTTAAAAACATTCGGCTTGGCCTTAAGCCGCAAGGACGGCTGGCTATACTCTGCTGGTGCCCTCTTGAGGAAAACCCCTGGGTCAAACAGCTTTACGATTCCGTTATTGATCTCGCACCCCCTTTGCCCGCAGATCTTGCGGCGAAATGCGCGATGCCCTCTCCGGATGTTCCGGGTCCTTACGCCTTCTCTGATCCCAAGCTTGTCTGCGACCTGCTGACCAAGGCTGGTTTCACCCATGTCAGAGCAACCCGCGTTGCGGAATTGCTGCCGCTTGGAGAAGCTCCAGCGCAAGCGGAGGATCCAATTCAAGCAGCCGTTGAAGCGGCCTTGCCTCTCGTTGTGAATACCGGACCTGTCGCAGCCTTGATGCGGGAGGCCGATGCCCAGCTTCGAGCCGAGATTAAAGCTCGGTTGCGCTCAACCCTTGCAACTTGTGTGAGTGCGGGAAAGATCGAGCTCGGCGGTGCCTGCTGGCTCTATGAGGCCGATAATGCGAAGCAGGCATAAGAGCCTCCGCCCTAAATCCTGGCGCAGGCTCGATGGCCAAAGCCCTCTGCCAGAGCCTGTCGCCAGGATATTCCTTCAAGGGCGGTCTTAAACATCGCCGTTTGAAGCAAAGCCCCGTCAGCAAAATGCAATCATAACTCTTATTTTTTCTGGCAATTCGGGTGGGCACATATGGCACGCCAAAAAATAAACTATAATAAAATCAATACTATAATTTGTATTCTGTTTGCCAGCGGGCATACATGCGGGGCTTTTCTTGATGTCATTACTTAACCGGCAGCATCAAATGTTCATAAGGGGTACCGGGCCACATCACATAAGGCTTATTCGGATCGGCTTTGGGATCACGCGGATAGGCCTGCATCATGTCCTTTGCTGCCGCCCCGACGATCATGACGTGGGGACCGGTCGTGATCCAATAATTATCGGCTGTCTTGCCTGTGGCGAAGGGGTCGGTATTGCTGGCGCCTTCATCGCCATGAAGCATGTAGATGAAACCGATTTTTTGGGGCGCTGGCCCTTTGGCCATCAGGGCCTTTAACCATTCCATGCCGGCTTCATCGGCACAGGTCGGCGCCTTCATGACCTCCAAGCAGGTCCACCCGTTGGTCCCTTCCCGGACGGGTTTCATGTCTCCATCCAAGATCGTCGCATTCTTGACGACCGCCGGAGGGGCGCCGGTATTCAATCTTTGTATGAGCTCCGCATTGTTCGTCTTGGCGTGTTCCGCATAGGTCGCGGAATTGATCGCCAGAAGAGTTGAACCGGCGGCTAGACAGGCAAGCATGATTTTCATTCTGTTCCTCCCTCGAATAGCTCGAATATTATCATTCGACCCGTATCGGTTTGGCGGGCAAACCGTGGCACCAATAGAAGTCGTGTCATGGAACGGCGGGGGAACAGTGAAAAGCGCGATCGGTTCCTGTAAAAGCGATGAACAGTTCAATTGTGAATGAATGCATCGGACGTTCGATTTGAATCGTGCCCGATGCTGAAGAATGTTGAAAGGGTGATCCGCTCTTGAGTCCGGGCTTACCGAGGCGCCAGGGCTTCCATCAAGGCTTCGTCCGCATCGAGACTGGCATTGGGTGTCGTGAGCAGAACATTGCCGGAGAAAATCGAATTGGCGCCGGCGACCATGCACAGAATCTGCGCCTCGCGGCTCAGCGAAGAACGTCCGGCCGATAGCCTGATCCGGGAGTCTGGCATGACCAGCCGCGCCGTGGCGATCATGCGCACGATTTCAAGCGGATCGAGTTTTTGCCGGTCGCCGAGGGGTGTCCCGGCCACGGGAACCAGGGCATTGATCGGTACGCTTTCCGGATGGGGATCGAAACCGGCGAGAATGGCAAGAAGCGCGACGCGGTCCTCGACCGTCTCGCCCATGCCGATAATGCCTCCGCAACAGAGGGCAATGCCTTCGCCCCGGACCGCCTCGAGCGTGGCAAGCCGCTCGTCATAAGTATGGGTGGTGACGATCTGGGGATAGAATTCAGGGCTGGTGTCCAGATTGTGGTTATAAGCGGTGAGGCCAGCCTGTTTCAGCCGTTGCGCTTGGGACTGGTTCAGCATCCCCAAGGTCACGCAAGCTTCCATGCCGAGCGCGCGGACGCCCTCGACCATTTCCAAGACCGCGTCGAACGCCGCGCCATCACGCACCTGCCGCCAGGCCGCGCCCATGCAGAAACGATCGGCGCCATTGTCGCGCGCTTGCGCTGCGACAGCGAGCACGTCGCTGGGCGACATCATCTCGACCCGATCGAGATGCACTTCATCGCGCCGGGCGGACTGGGAACAATAGCCACAATCCTCAGAACAGCCGCCGGTCTTGATGCTGAGCAGGCTCGCTTTCTGCAGATCGTTGGGATCATGATAGAGCGCATGGATCTGGCTCGCCCGGGCGATCAATTCGAGCAAGGGAAGATCATAAAGGGCCTTGATCTCGTGCCGGCTCCAATCATGCCGGACCGGACTGACGACAAAGGGTGCGTTCATAAAAGCCTCGGGCAATGCGACGGGGGCAAAGGAGAATGGTCTAAGACAAATCGGAGCCCCAATCCGTCAAGATGGGGTGGGGTCATCCGCAGGGATAGAGCAGGCAACGGGGCGCCGCAATTAGCCGCGAGGTTGAGGTAGGGCCGCCGTGGACGGACGCGGTTTCGGGTCGGATTTCAATAATTTCTTTATCGCGCTCGACGTGATGATCTCGCCGGTCTTGACGAAAGCCTCGTGGTTTTTCTCGATATCGTCGAGATCGTAAAGGTAATTGACCATCAGCCCCGCGCCCTCGCTCAGGCTTCTCGGGGAACGGTCGCCGAGCCAGCGAATTTGCTCGAGCCTTGCCCCGTTGCCAAGATGAAAACGGGCGACCGGATCGCGTGGACGGCCATCAGGGCGCTTGATCTTGAGAAAATAATAGGCCGCCAGGGGTTCAATGACCTTTTGGAGCTGTTCGGCTTCTTCCGGCTTCTCCGTCCAATTCGGTTCCTTGAGGCTCGGCAGAATGGCGCGCTGTTCCTCTGTGAGGGGCAGGTTTTCGGCCGTTTGCAGCCATTGCATGAAGCCGGGAACAGGCGAGAGCGTCACGAATGTGGTGAGATTCGGCAATTCCCGGCGAAGCTCCTCGACCACCTGCTTGATGAGAAAATTGCCGAAACTAATGCCAGCAAGACCCCTTTGGCAGGTCGAAATGGAATAAAAGACGGCGGTGCGCGCCTTTTCGAGCGGAACCACAGTCCGATCCTCCGCCAGCAACGGGCCGATGGCGGCGGGCATTTTCTCCGTCAAGGCGACTTCGACGAAAATCAAGGGCTCGTCGATCAAAGCTGGATGGAAAAAGCCATAGCAGCGCCGGTCCAGTGAATCGATGCGGCGGCGCAAATCCGCCCAATCATGGATCGCATGGACGGCCTCGTAGCGGATGATTTTCTCGAGCACGATAGCGGGGGTCGACCAGTCGATCCGGTGCAACACCAAAAAGCCGCGATTGAACCAAACGGCGAGCAGATGCGCGAGATCGCGATCGACGGGCGTGAGATGTTTGTTCTGGGGCAGGAGAGTGATGAGATCCGCCCGCATGCCGACCAGGGCATGCGTGCCGCCAGGGGCGCGATTGAGGCGCCGGAACAGCTCCTGCCGCACGGATTCTGAATAATAATGCAGGTCTCCGGCATCGGCGTGCTGCGGATCCGCGAGCCATGCCTTGGCGGCTTTGGTCAACCGTTCTCGGTTGGGGCCGAATTTCTCAGCGAAAGCAGTGAATAAGGCGATTCGTTCCGCCTCGTCGAGGCTGAGATAGCGTTCAAGGATTTCGGCGGCCTGGGCAAGACCGGAGGCCTCGCCCCGTTCAGACAGCAAGGCTTCACAGAGTTCGATCAGGCTTTTGGCATTGTGTTCGGGGTCGATCGCAGTCAGGCGACGGGCAAGAAGATCGCGGCCCCGCTCCGTGATGGACGCGACCAGATCGAAAAACGAAGTGCTGTTCATCCTTGCGCCTTTATATCACGTTTGACTTTGCCGTGGTTTCTCCGTCCAGGCAAGTCTCCCCTCCGCTTGCGAGAAGCTTGCGTCCCCTCAGGGGGATGATTCGTGCTCAATCGCTTACTGAAACAAAAGGAGAATTCGAATGCGGCGTCAATCTGACACTAAAATCAGTGGAAGCATTGTTGTCCGGTCTCTATAAGCTTCTTCATTGGCCTTGTTCAGGTTTGGCTGGGATCATTCGCCCGTTATACCAAAGGTCGTAAAGAACGACCTTGGTTCCTTTCTTGAATTTTCGCTTTTTCAAAGCGATAGCGAAAACTCAAGAGCGGTCCAACGGTCATTTATTATGACCGTTGGATTACATGGGGCTTTAACGCCCGCTCGTCGTTCCGTCCCCTGCGAGACGTTCACCCTCCATGCTCCCGCTCACTCTATCCTCTTTCGATCTTACGAGTTTCATAGAGACCCTCGATGGTCTCCGCGGCCTGGCGCTTGACCCTGCAAGCTGGATCGCCGTCATCACCTTGATCGCCATGGAAATCGTCCTGGGGATCGATAATCTGGTTTTTGTTGCTTTATTATCCGGCCGCTTGCCGCCGCCCCAAAGCGGGCGGGCGCGGCGCATCGGCATCGCGCTTTCGCTCGTCATGCGCATTTTGCTGCTGAGCATGGCAGCGTTTATCGTCCATCTCGTCGATCCGGTCCTTACTCTTGCCGGCAAAACCTTTTCCTGGCGGGATCTGATCCTGCTCGCCGGAGGGCTCTTCCTCGTCTACAAGGCGACGAAGGAGATCCGTGATACGGTCGATCCCGAGGACGCGCCGGCAGAGCTTATGCGCAAGCAAAGTTTCGGCATGGTGGTCTTGCAGATCATTCTGCTCGACATCGTCTTCTCGATTGACAGTATCATTACCGCTGTCGGCATGACCGAACATGTGCCGATCATGATCATCGCCGTCATCATCGCCGTGCTGGCCATGTTGCTGGCCGCCGATCCGCTCGCCAATTTCATTCATCGCAATCCTTCGATCGTCATTCTGGCGCTGGGTTTTCTTCTGCTGATCGGCACAACCCTGATCGCCGATGGGTTTGGTTTTCATTTCCCCAGGGGCTATGTTTATGCGGCCATGGGTTTTGCGGCTCTGATCGAGGGCTTGAACATGATTGCGCGCCGGCGCAGAAAGCCGCAGGCATGATGTGTTTTGCACGGCCATGCGGGCCGCAGGTGGATAGCGTCGCTCGGCAATGACAGGGCCTTCGAACGCATGAATCGTCTGATCGCTGATGTGTTGATTCCGGTCGCGGTCGATATTGCTTATTCCTATGCGGTCCCCGAGCATCTCGGCGTCGCGCCGGGCGATTTCGTCGTCGTGCCGCTCGGCAGGCGCCAGGCCGAGGGGATCGTCTGGGACTTGCGCCGGGGCGCCGCCGACAACCTCAAATTGATTCAGGCACGCCTTGATCTGCCGCCTCTGGCAGAGGATCTGCGCCGCTTCATCGACTGGGTGGCGCGCTGGACCTTGAGCCCACGCGGCATGGTGTTGCGCATGGCGATCCGCACGCCCTTGCAGGCGCCGCCGGAGCCGCCGCGCCTCGGAGTCATGCGGGCGGGCGTTTTGCCGGCCCGTATGACACCGGCCCGTCACCGTGTTCTCGAGGCTCTTGGGGATGGACTCGTTCTCGCCCGAAAGGAACTGGCTAAGAAGGCGGCCTGTTCCCCCAATGTCATCGATGGTCTGATCGATGAGGGGACCCTGGCGACGACGGTTTTGGTGGACGAACCGGATAGCGTCCGCGAGGGGATTTCCCATGGTCCCACTCTGGAACCGGACCAGGCGGCCGCAGCGGTGGAACTCACCAATCAGGTGCGGCGGCAGACTTTCACTGTCACCCTGCTTGAAGGCGTGACCGGTTCCGGCAAGACGGAAGTTTATTTCGAGGCCGTCGCCTCGGCCCTCGAAACCGGCGGGCACGCTTTGATCCTCCTGCCCGAAATCGCGCTCACAGCGCAATTTCTCGATCGTTTTACAACGCGCTTCGGCGAGCGCCCTGGAGAGTGGCATTCCGCCGTTGGTCCGCGTCGCCGGGCCCGAACCTGGCGGGCCGTGGCCGAGGGGCGGATCAAGGTCGTGGTGGGTGCCCGTTCAGCCTTGTTTCTCCCCTTCAGGGATTTGCGTCTGATTGTCGTGGATGAGGAACATGATAGCGCCTATAAACAGGAAGATGGCGTCCCCTATCATGCCCGCGATATGGCCGTGGTGCGGGGCCAGCTTTCCAAGTCCGCGGTGATCCTGGCCTCGGCGACGCCTTCGATCGAGACGCGGGTCAATGCGGAGCAGGGCCGCTATGGGCATCTGCGGCTGCATGCACGCCATGGTGGCCGTGTTCTGCCTGCTCTTTCCGCCATCGATCTGCGCAAAGCCGGTCCGTCGCCGGGCAAATGGATTTCCCCGCGCCTTGCGCAGGCGATGACTGAAACCCTTGCGCGAGGCGAGCAGAGTCTGCTTTTTCTCAATCGGCGTGGCTATGCGCCGCTGACGCTTTGCCGGCTCTGCGGCCATCGTTTCCAATGTCCCCATTGCACGGCATGGCTCGTCGAACATCGGTTCCGCAAGGCGCTCGTTTGTCATCATTGTGGCCATATTGAACCCGTGCCGGAGGCTTGTCCGGCCTGCGGCGGTCTGCATCATTTGACCGCCTGCGGTCCCGGAATTGAAAGAGTGGCCGAGGAAGCCGCCGAGCTTTTTCCCAATGCCCGAACCCTTGTTCTCTCCTCGGATCTGCCCGGCGGCACGGCGCGTATGCGGGACGAACTCGAAGCTGTCGCGCAAGGTGCTTGCGATATTGTCATTGGCACGCAATTGGTGGCCAAGGGACATAATTTTCCGCTTCTGTCGCTCGTCGGTGTCGTGGATGCGGATATCAGTCTTGCCAATGGCGATCCGCGCGCTTCCGAGCGGACGTTTCAGATCTTGCGCCAGGTCACCGGGCGCGCCGGCCGTTTCGAGACGCAGGGCCAAGCCCTGATCCAGACCTGGCAGCCGGAGCATCCGGTCATCGCGGCTCTGCTCTCAGGCGATGCCGAGCGGTTCTATGCCGAGGAAACAGAGCAACGCCGGCGTGGCGGCTTGCCGCCCTTTCGTCGGCTGGCCGCTTTGATCATCTCGGCCAAGGAGGCCGCCGTCGCCGAACGTCACGCCCGCGCTTTGGTCCAGGCGGCTCATGCGATGCCACCCAACCCCGCCTATCTGTTGGCACGAGGGGCGCCGGGACCGGACGCCGACGGCATCGTCCTATTGGGACCGGCGCCGGCGCCGATCACGGTCATTCGTGCCCGTCATCGCTTCCGCCTGTTGATCAAGGCGCCGCGTGGCGCCGATCTGCAGGGGTTTATCCGCGCGGTCCTCGCCGCCGCTCCGCCGCCGCGCGGTGATCTCCGTGTCAGTGTCGATATCGATCCGCAAAGCTTTCTCTGACTTTGTTGGATCGGCCAGTTCCTTGCATCCGCAAGCCTGAACCTAGTGAGGCGGCGGCATGACCAAAATGACTTTCATTACCTTCGATGGCACCTCCATACCGGTCGAGGCCGAGAATGGTGAAATCCTCATGCGCGTCGGCCAGCGCTGTGAAATCCCCGGCATTTTGGGCGAATGCGGCGGCACCTGCAGTTGCGGTTCCTGTCATGTCTATATCGATGAGAGCTGGCGCGATCGTGTGCCGCCGGTCAAGGAGCTGGAGCAGATGATGATCGACAGCCTGATGACCAAACAGGATAATAGCCGTTTGACCTGCATGATCCTCGTGGCGCCCGAGCTTGATGGGTTGATCCTCCATTTGCCGAATCCCAATCTGTGAATTTGATAGTCCAGATGATCGCGTGGTTGCTTGGCGAATGTATGCGTGAGTGACCAGCCCACGGAATGTCCGTGCTGATAAGGTTGCCAGCCATTCCGCGGCGGTCGAAGCCTTGTCTCCACAAAGGAAGGCGCTGAGTGCGCGGCGCTCGTCAGGCGCGATCAAAGCGCCAGTCAGGCCGCATGCTCTTGATGATCATCATCTCGGTGAGATTCTGGCGCGTGAGAAGACCGACGAGGACCCCGTCGGGATTGGTGACGACCAGATCTGCAGCTTGCGGTACGAGGAGCCGGTCGAGCACGGCCTCGAGCGGGGTGGTGCTCTGCACAGTCTCGACTGGGACGCGCATGAATGTGTTGATGGCCGCCTCGCGACTGTGGTCGTTCAGGGCCAAAAGTATGTCCTCCCGCACGAGGAGGCCAACTGGCCTCCCGAAAGCGTCGATGACCGGGAATTCGTGCTGCGCAGTCGCGAGCAGCATTTCGATCGCCGCTGCTAAGTTCGCGTTGATCGGGATTGCATTGAAGCGCGTCTCCATTGCGTCGGCCACGGAAAGCCCGTGCGTCGCTTCGTGGAACGCCGTCATCTGCGCTTCTCCCTCAGCCGCCATATAAACAAAGATCGCTATGAAGATCAGGAGCGGATTACCGAAGAGGCCAAGAAAGCCAAGCGCGAAGGCGAATGCCTTCCCGATGGAAGCAGCAAGCTGTGTCGCTCTCGCTTTGCCGAGTTTCATGGTGAGGAGTGCACGCAGGATGCGACCACCATCCATCGGGAAAGCGGGGATCAAGTTGAAGACGACAAGGAAAATATTGACGGCGGCGAGCCGCGCAAGAAGCGAGATGTGTGGATTGTCGATCTGCGCCAAATGCTCGGGATGAATCGAGCCAAGAAGGAGATAAAGGAGGAAGGCGATGACGATGTTGACTGTAGGTCCTGCGATCGCGACCGCGAATTCCTGCGCAGGCTTTTCCGGCATGCGCGGCATCAACGACACTCCCCCAATGGGCAGCAGGATCACGTCGGGTGTCTCGATCCCGAAGCGACGCGCCATGAGGATGTGGCCGAATTCGTGGAGAACGACGCAGCCGAAGAGAAGCGCGACGAAGAGCACGCTGTCGCGGGCGGCGGGAGCCCCTCCCTTTAGCCAGGCGCTGACGCCGATCCAGGCAACCAGGAGAAAAAAGGTTAGATGCACCCGCAGAGTTGTTGCGCCGAAGCGGCCGATCGTCAGGGACCAGGACATGGGACTTCCTCCGGCGCAATTCCAAGTTGGAAATCATGCTTCGCGGCCCACAGCGCCCATTCGGAGGTAAAATCCTGGACGACCGGCCAGCGGCGGTGCAGGTCCTCCTGTTGGCCTATGACGTCGCGGCTTGGGTGACGTTCATGCCGCGATCTTATGACCGGCGAAACCATTGCCACCAGCGATCAGGATCTTATGATGAGTGTCGGTAACTACACCGGCCGCCATCCTGTTTCGATTGCCGGAAGAAAAAGATAGCTTAATGAGCCCGAAATTACGTCTCGCGCCGCGAGCATGATCGGATGTTTCTAAGCTTGATGCCGATCCTCAAGGTAGCGGGTTCGAAGATGTTTCTGGAACGCTTCCGCTCCTAAGGGCCGACCCGTTGCGGCGATCAGCAGCTCATCCATTTCCAGCAAACTGCCCTTCCTATGGACATGGGCTGACAACCAGGACCGCAGCGGTCCAAAGTCGCCACGGCCAATCCCTGGCAGCACATCAGGCTCCGCGCGGCTGGCGGCATCGAAGAGCTGCGCAGCCGCCATGGCCCCAAGCGTATAGGTCGGAAAATAGCCCCAGCTTCCGCCCGGCCAGTGGATATCCTGGAGACACCCCAAACCATCATTCGGCACTGTTAGTCCAAGGAGCGTCTTCATGCCCTCATTGAAAGCCCCTGGCAGGTCCTCGAGGCGCAGATCCCCATTGATCATGGCCTTTTCCAGATCGTATCGCAAAAGGACATGCGCTGGATAGGTGACCTCATCCGCATCGACCCGGATGAACCCAGGTTTGACGGTTGTCAGATCGCGGTAGAGATTGTCCGCACTCCATGCCGCACCGTCACCCTGGAAGGTTTCACGCAAGAGGGGCGCCAGATAATGCACAAAGGCGCGTGAACGGCAGGCTTGCATTTCGATCAAAAGCGACTGGCTTTCGTGGAGAGCCATGCCCCGGGCAGCCCCCACCGGCTGATGCCGCCAAGCCTCCGGCCGCCCTTGCTCATAAAGAGCATGGCCTGTCTCGTGCAACACGCCCATGAGGCCGCTGATGAACCGCTCCTCATCGTAGCGGCTTGTGATCCGTACATCATCCGTCGCGCCGCCGCAGAACGGATGCAGGCTGATATCGAGGCGACCGCGCTCAAAATCAAATCCAACCGCTGCCATGAGCTTCTTGCCAAGGCCTCGTTGGAGGTCGATGGGGAAGGGACCAGTCAGAGCTTCGGTGGGAGGCAAGCTCGCCTGGCGAGCCTGCGCCTCTTGGATCAGGCTGGGGAGCTCAGCCCTCAGATTGGTAAAGAGCAGGTCGATTTTCGCCTGACGCATCCCTGGCTCGTAGGTATCGAGGAGGGCATCGTAAGGTGAGAGCCCGAGCGCTTCGCCTTTGATCTGACCGATCCTGCGTTGCAGGTCGAGCACCTCCTTCAGATAGGGCAGGAGGGCGGCGAAATCGCTGTTCTTGCGCGCTTGCCTCCAGGCCATGAGCGATCGGGAAACGGCCTTGGAGTTTGCCTCGACAAGCTCTTCCGGAATGGCGGCTGCATGGAAATAGAGGCGCCGCATCTCGCGAAGATTGGCGCTTTGCCAATCATCGAGTCCGTCCGCTGCCGCCTCGGCTTTATCCAGAAGCTCTCCGGTCTCGGCGGAGACAAGAAGCCTGTGCGCCATTCCTTCCAACGTGGACAATTGCTCCGAACGACCCTCGGCCGCTCCATCAGGCATGATCGTTTCGGTATCCCAGTTGAGGAGCCCGATCACGTCTTTGATCTTGTCTATGCGAGCAAATTGCTGCTCAAGCGCGTGGTAGGAAGTCATGGGTCGTTTCGCGGGCTCAAATGCTGACGGTCAAGGCCTATGAGACCCGGAGCTGATGGGGTCCGCATTAGCATTTTTTACAGTTTCGCGCCAATCCGGTATCAGTGGCGAGGCCGATGGCGACCAAGTCTAAAAACTATAAGCCTATTGTGCCGAGAAGCGGCGAAATTCTGTCCAAGAGCCGGGGGCCGAATGGATTTTAAGTCATGGGTAAGGGTTTGGCGTGCGGTATCCATCCTTGTCGCCTTTTTCGCCTGCCAGCAAGGGGCTGTGGCGGGCGGCTATTCCAAAGGCGAAACACCGATCCCAGGGGCGACGCTTGCCTTGATGAGGGCAAGGGATACCACAGCGGAGGCACCGATCCTCATTCGGACCTACAAGAAGGAAGCGGAACTCGAAATCTGGAAACAGGCCAGGAATGGACGCTTCGTCCTGCTCAAGACATTCCCCATTTGCCGTTGGTCGGGCCAGCTCGGCCCCAAATCGCAGCAAGGCGATCGGCAGGCTCCGGAAGGGTTTTATTGGGTCGGCCCCAAACAGATGAACCCGAATTCCGCTTATTACCTCTCCTTCGACGTCGGATATCCAAATGCCTACGACAAAGCTCACGGAGGCTCTGGATCCTATGTGATGGTGCATGGCACGTGTTCATCGGCCGGATGTTTCGCCATGACCGATAAAGGTGTCGGTGAGATCTATGCCATCGCTCGCGAGGCTTTGAGGGGTGGTCAGCAGGCCTTTCAATTTCAGGCCTATCCGTTTCGCATGACGGCGCAAAACATGGCCAAATACCGTCTTGATGCGAATATCGCATTCTGGCGTCAACTCAAGGAAGGGTCGGATCGCTTCGAGGCCACCGGAGAAGAACCTTTGGTCAGTGTTGCCTCCGGACGCTATGTCTTCAGCCCCTCAAAGGATCCAGACAAGGAGACCCTGGCGCAGACGCACCATTTGGAAGAGCAGGCCCGCATCGCCACTCTCGTTGCCGAAGGAAGCGCCGCCATACAGACCACTTATGCGGACGGAGGCCAACACCCCGCTTTCCGTGCGCTCGCCCGCCAAGGAACGCTTCTCGGGGAGGTGAGCCGTCCTGAGGCGCTTGCTGATGCTGGACGGGAGGTCATTATCGTGCCAGCTCATCCAAAGCGGCTGGCAAAAGGTGGCGCGGCCGCGCGTTTAATTCAAACCGCCGCCGCAAAGGGAACGAATCCAACAGAAGCGAAGCCGGTGCCATCAATGGTATCTGCCTCTTTGGTGCCTTCTGCGTCTTCTGTATTTGGTCCTGTCGTGCAATCCAAGACCGAGCCGTCGGTGTTTGCGCCGGCACCCATGAGCTACAGATTGGGACGGTTGGCGCCCGCCCAATCTATGATGACGGGGGCCATGCCGATCCTGCCTGCCGTTTTGGTCGATTGACGTTTGAACAGTCGACCCGCCGTAAGCTCCGGGACATTCGGGAAGGCCCTAACGGTCACTTTTATGACCGTTAGGGGCTACACTCGTCCTTATCGCTGCATGGTCGCAGCCTCGGCAAGATGATCGAATGCATGGCGATAGCTGCCAAGCCCTTGCGTGTCCGAGCGCAGAGCGACAACGAAATCCTGTAATTCCGCCGCAGGCACCATGGCCTCGATCTCATCCCAACCCGGCCAGCCTTCCCTTTCTCCATAGCCCAGAATCTGACCGCGCCGCCCGCTCAAAAGCCGCTGGGCATCGGGTGTATTCTGGCGTGGTACGGCAACTGTCACATGGTCGATCGGCTCCAGAAGCTTCGGTTTTGCCTTGGCCAGTGCCGCGGTGATCGCCATGCGCGTTGCGGTTTTGAAGGCCTGCTCCGAACTATCCACGGTATGATACGAGCCATCGAGGAGGGTTACGCTGACATCGACGACCCTATAGCCAAGCGGGCCTTTGCTCATGGCCTCTTCCGCCGCATCGCGGATCGCCGGTATGAAGGGCTTTGGGATGGCGCCGCCAACGATGCGATCGATGAACACAAATCCCTCGCCGCGCCTGCGTGGCGCGATCTCTAGGGTCACATCGGCGAATTGACCATGACCGCCGGTCTGGCGTTTCAGCCTCGCATGCTCGATTGTCGTCTCGCCGATCGTCTCCCGGCAGGCAACGGGTGGTTTGCCGCTTTGAACGGCCAAATGCGCCTGCATGGTGAGGCGTTCAAGCGCGCTCTGCACATGGATTTCACCTTGCCCTTGCAAAAGCATGACGCCGCCTTCTAAATCCTGCTCCAGCGACAGAGAGGGATCTTCCTCGACCAGCTTGTGCAAAGCCTGGGCAAGCTTCGCATCATCCAGGCGATCCTTGGCCTTGATCGCCAGCGCAAAACTGGGCGGTGGCGGAGCGGAGGACGCGAGCTGTTCTTCGCCCTTGCGCAGGCCCAGAATCTGGCCCGTATTGATCAATTCGAGGCGTGCCAAAGCAATGACATCGCCGGCCTCGGCCTCCTTGACGCGAACTGCCTCGCCACTGACGAAATGATAAAGCGCGCCAATGCGCACGCCATCCATTGTGGCTCCATCCTTCACAATGCCCCGCCACACGCGGCCAAAGGATAATTTGCCCGCGTGAGCGGCAGTCGCATGGTGGCTCGTCTTGAAAATATGAATCAAGGGTTCGCTGCCCGCACCAATGCCGTGCCGTTCCGCCGTGGCCGTGGCACTTGGAGCATCGTGCCGCAAGGCTTTCCATAAACGGGTTATCCCATAGCCGTGCAGCGCGGAGCCGAGCAGGACCTCAGCGATTGTGCCAGCAGCTTGATCTTGGCTCAATTGCTCGAAAATTTCCGTGCCTGTGGGCATTTCCTCTTCGAGCAAGCGTTCCAGAAAGCGATCATCCTGATCGGCCAGTTTCTCAGCCAAGGCGGAGAAAGCCATTTCCTCCGGTTCGCGCAGGTTTTGAGGAATCTCGATCCGCTCCGAGCCTGGCTCCGTGCCTTGGCCGGCTTTGTAACGATAGGCGCGGTGTGACGCTATATCGATGAAACCGCTGATCGTCTCGCCCTCGCGGATGGGTAATTGCCGCAAAGCCAGGGGGCGTTTCATCGTGTCTTGGAGTAAATCTGTTATTTCGTTGAGATTGCCGATGAACATCTCGATCTTATTGAGAAAGACGAGAAACGGCAGGCCGCGCTCCTCGATCATGTGCAGCAGCAAAGGCAGGCTGGCAAGACGCTGTGGTACAGGTTCGCAGACGATCAGCGCCAAATCAGCGGCATCGAGAGCACAAGCTGTCTCATAGGCGAATTCGATCGAGCCGGGACAATCGAGTAGGGTCCAGGGATCACCCAGAAACTGGCAATGGCCAATCCGCAGTTCCGTGCTCATGGCCCGCGCCTCGGTCACGCGCTTCATCGGGGCGCCAGCCCGCGCCATCAAGGCGTCGAAGAGAGTTGATTTTCCGCTTCCATAAGGGCCGACCAGAGCCACTGTGCGCGGTAGGACCGCTTCGGTCCGTGGTAGAGATCCGATCATAATGCCGTCTCCTCCCTCCCGGCTCCTGACACGCGGCCGGGTCAAAAGGGACAACGGCCCAAGGCCATGCAACGATCCCGCTTGCCTCATATTTTTCGACGAATGAGGCATTCCGACATGTTTCGGATAATACGCATAAGGAGGCCGGCCCGGGTCCGCAGGGTGAAGGTGGCGGTGCGGCGGGAAGAATCGCACCTCAAAGTTCGGGACCAAACAACGAAGCCTCCACGGAGGATCTGAATCATGACCAAATGGCGTATAAGGATCGTGGGTGGATCCCTTGGCGGGCTTTTTGCGGCGGCATTGCTGCGTCGCGACGGGCATGATGTCAGGATTTATGAACGCTCAGCTGGCGGTTTGGCCGGACGCGGAGCGGGTTTGGTCAGCCAGCCAGATATTTCCTCGATCCTCCGCGCCGTCGGTTGTGAGCATGTCGCTCAGATCGGCGTCGTGGCGAAGGAACGAATCTATTTTGACAGAGATGGCGGGATCGCCGAGCGTTATCCGACGCCGCAGATGCAAATCTCGTGGGATTATCTCTACAACACCTTCCGTGCGTTTTCGGATGGGGAGGCCTATAGTCTTGGCCGTTCCGTGCGGTCGGTCGCGCAGGACGAGACTGGCGCCCTCCTTCGTTTCGAGGACGGTGCCGAAGACCATGCGGGCCTCGTGATCGGTGCGGATGGCGTCGGATCTGTCGTGCGTGAAGCGGTCATCGGGCAGCCCTCGCCAAGTCTCTATGCGGGCTATGTCGCTTGGCGGGGTCTCTTTCCGGAGCAGGCTCTCCCGAAAGACGCGGCGGAGATCCTGCTCGATCGCTTCGCGTTCTACACTATGCCGCGATCGCATATTCTCGGCTATGTCGTGGCGGGGCCGAATGGAGAGATGGCCCCGGGAAAACGTCGCTACAACTGGGTTTGGTATCGGCCTGCCCCGGGGAGACAGGGCCTCGATGAAGCCCTGACGGATGCAAAGGGACAGATCCATCGCTACTCACTGGCACCGGGTGCCTTGTCCCAAGAGCGGCGAGAGGGCTTGCTCTCAGAGGCTGCGATGCTCCTTCCGCCGCCGTTCGCCGCGGCGGTCGGTGCGGAACCGCAGCCGTTCATCCAAGCGATTTTCGACTTCGAGGCGCCGAAAATGGCAAAGGATTGCGTCGCTCTATTGGGCGATGCTGCTTTTGTCGTTCGCCCGCATACAGCCATGGGCGTTGCCAAAGCTGCGGGTGACGCGCTTGCGCTTCGAATACGCCTTGCGGAAAGTGCCGACATTGAATCCGCACTCGTTGCTTACGATCGAGACCGGAGGCCGGTGGGCGTGTCGATCGCGGCCCGCGGCCGGCAATTAGGGAAAGCGCTCGAGTAGAGTCTTCACAGCTATCGCAGTCCGTGCTTGCCAAGAAGCTTGACTGTGCTGGCCTGTGGTCCCTTCTCGCCCATTTCTTCTACGAATGTCACCCGCACGCCAGGCTCGAGGTGGGCAAAAGCCTCATCGAGGACACTGTTCCTGTGAAAGTAAATCTCGCGTCCCTCCGTTTCAAGAAAGCCGTAGTCCTCCTCCGGTCGCACCCGTATCACCGTTCCAATCGGTTGCGTTTCATGAACCTTGACCTGGCCGCGGATATGCCTGACTTCATCCTGGAGACGCCGCCGGGCTCGGCTGAAGGCATCATTGATCGCAAACATCGGATCTGAGAACCGTTCATCCTCGGGAGGAGTGCGTTCCACGACAACCTCTCGGCCCTCCGGAAGTACAAGGTGGATATTGACCTCATATTGCCCGCCGGTTCGATGATGATGACTGGGGGCTTTCATCACGACGCGGCAAGCCGTGATCCGGTCATAGAATTCTTCCAGGCCAGCAATCTTCTGTTCGATCAAAGCCCGTTGTTGCTCCGTAGGATGGAAGCCCTGGAAATCGATTTGAGCCTGTACCTCCATAATGATCACTCCTGCTTCGCCAGTCCGGCGACCTACAGTATCGCTTGTGGAACAAAGGCATGAGCGACGCTGTAAATTCTTATGAAAATCAAAAGATCCTAAAAGTGGCCTGCGCCTTGTTGTGTTGAGAAGGGGCAAGAACCAAGCTGCTGCCAGTACCGGGCGATATGGTTACCATGCCTTGGTTACACAATATGCGAGATATCTTTGTCGGCGCTGCGACTTCCCCCGGAATACTGACGCTGCCGCATGAAGTTACAGATTGAGTCTTGGCTTGAGCATCACGCTTTTTGTGTGCGCCGGACATCGCGCGCCAGCGACCCATCCTTATCGAGCGGTGGCTCGATCCCAAGCCTCAGCCGGCCCGGAACGCGGCTCCTATGCCTCTTGGTCATTGCCTCTCTTCCCGCATCGTTTTAGACGGGAGTTCATAGAGGAAAGGGCAAGATGGATAATCGTGCGGGCGAGATGCTGGTTTTCGTGCGCGTGGTGGAGGCGGGAAGCTTTTCGGAAGCGGCTCGTCAGATGCTGATGACACCCTCCACGATCAGCAAACTGATCGCCCGGCTTGAGGAACGCCTGGGGCTGAGGTTGCTTGAGCGTTCGACGCGCCGGCTTTCGCTGACGGATGAAGGGAGGATCTATTACGAGCGTAGCGCGGCCTTGCTTGCCGAGCTTGACGATATCGAAGGCGCGCTTGCAAAAGGGGCTCGAAATGCCGGAGGAATTGTCCGGGTCAACGCCTCCGTGGCTTTCGGTGTCTTGGGAATCGAACCGCTTCTCCCTGCCTTCTGGGAGGCCTATCCGCACATTGTCGTTGATCTCTCCCTTTCTGATGAAATCGTCGATCTCTATCTCGACCGCACCGATATTGCCTTTCGGGTCGGCGCTCTGTCCGATTCAGGCCTGATCGCGGTGCGGATCGGCGTCTGCCGGCGCCGGATCGTGGCCTCCCCGGAATATCTCGAGCGCCATGGTACGCCTCAGACGATGGAGGATCTCGAGGGGCATAATTGCCTTGGATTCAATTTCCGAAGGGCGGCCCCTGTCTGGCCTTTCAGGGAAGGGGGCCGGATCGTCGATCGGATCCTCGCTGGCACGCTCTTGGCCAATAATGGGGAGACTGTCCATCGCATGGCTAAAGCGGGGGTCGGGCTTGCGCGGCTCGCGGATTTTCATACGCGCGCCGACATCGCTTCCGGTTGCCTGGTCGAGGTTTTGGATGGCATCGGCTATGATGACGAGGAGGAAATCCACGCGCTTTACCTTGGTGGCCAGCGCATGCCGCAGCGTATCCGCCTGTTCCTCGATTTCATGGTGCCCAGACTGCAGCAGTTTCTGCGCGGCGGGGTCAAAGAGTAATCAGCCCCTTATCATGTTGCCGCCGACGCTCCGTGCTATGCGATATTTCAAGGCTTCAACAATTCGAAGGACTGGTCGGAGGCTCGCAGTGCGTTTGTCTCCTTGGTCCAACCAATGGCGCGTCGATAAGAGCCGAAATCGATATTGTTGTGTGACGCATGTATATCGTCAATTTGTAGCTCATCTGTAAAAGGCGCTACATAGAGGGCGTCGGCAGGACAGTAGAGCTCACACATGAAGCAGGTCTGACAGTCGCTTTGCCGTGCGATGACGGGGATGCTGTTCTTGACGGAACCGAACACATTTGTCGGGCAGACCTTAACGCAAATATTGCAGGATGTGCAGCGAGTGGGATCAATGATTTCGATCATGGCCTTTCTCTCATCATGCGTCTTGCAATGCGTGAGCGAGAACCGGACGCGTACCAGTCCAGACATCATCCAGGCCACCGGTCGTAATATAGTGGTGCTGTTTATGATCCTGATGAGGAAATTCCTCGCGGCGATGCATGCCGCGCGATTCCTGTCTCGCAAGCGCGCTCCTGTACATCCAGCGCGCTGTGGCAATCATCGCCGCACATTCTCTCGCGCGCAGAACCTGATCTCGGTCGGCGGCATCGGCATGGTTGATTGTCTGCCACAGTTTATTCAGACGGTCGAGCGATGGAACGAGTTGGTCCGCCGTTCGGAAATAGTTGCGTTTAAAGGGAAAAACTTCATCTTGGACCGCCTTGGTCGTTTCATTCGGGTTGAATGAGGCTTTGGTGCGAGATCGGAGCGCGACGCCGCCCGCGCGAAACACTTGTCTCTTGGTCGTCGTTCCGAGCTGCTTTGCGTGGTCGGCTGCAGCGGCTCCCGCCCAATAGCCAGATGACATGGCCCAGGCTGCATTATGGCTGCCGCCGCCAGTGAAGCCACCACAGATCAGTTCGCGCGTCGCGGCGTCGCCGGCCGCGAAGAGACCGGCGACGCTTGTGGCGCAGGTCTCGTCTGTTATGCGCAATCCACCCGTCCCACGCACGGTCCCCTCGAGGAGTAAGGTAATGGGAAAACGCTGTGTAAACGGATTAATGCCGACACGATCGAACGGAAGAAAGAAATTTGGCTGGGCAAGACGCAATGTCGCTTGCATTCCAGGCTCGACCTGATCGAGTTGGGCATAGACGGGTCCGACCATAAGGGCGCGGGCTATGGCTGAACGTCCGCCTTGCGATCCCGCCCCTGGAATGATCTCGCCATTTTCATAGGTGAAACTGGCCCATTTATAAAACAACGTTTTGGTAACGGAAGAAAAGCTGGCCGAGATGGCATAAGCATTGGAAAATTCCATGCCCGAAAGGTCGGCTCCCGCTTCCGCAGCCATGAGATAACCGTCGCCGGTCAAGAGATTGCAGCCGAGCGCCTTGCTCAAGAAGGCGCAGCCGCCTGTCGCCATGATGACCGATTTGGCGCGAACGACCCAGTTATCACCGCGTTGGCGTCGGAGTCCCGTCGCACCCGCTACGGCGCCGGTGTCATCGACCAAAAGTTCCAGCGCCGGACTATGGTCGAGGATCAGAACCGAGGCTTCCTGGGTTTGTCGCCGCATCAGGCGCATATATTCAGGGCCTTGCAAAGAATTCCGGCGGGAATGTCCGTTTGCGTCAATCGGAAATGGATAGCCGCGTGCCGCCAAGAGATTGATGCTGTCGAAGGTCCGATCGAGGACGCGATGCATCCAGAGACGATCCTGCAGATAGCCGCCAAGCACTTCCCGACTGGCCATGGCCGCTTCGCGTTTTTCCGCATCCGCCTCGATATACCAGACGCCGGTTCCAGAGGGTGCGGTGGCGCCAGATGATCCGCAAAAGCCCTTATCGGCCAGGATCACGCGAGCGCCGCGCTCGGCAGCCGTACAGGCTGCCCAGGTTCCCGCCGGGCCGCCACCGAGGACGAGAACATCGGCATCGAACTCGACTGAGCCCGAGCCCTCACTTATGACCTCGCCACTTAACATCCTGATAATCTCCAACTAATGGTGAGTGATGGTGGAGAGACGGGCCGTCCGTCGGATGATTTACATCTGCCATCTGAGAGTAAAGCCGACGGTCATGGGCAAACCGACATTGCCCGCAGCGATGCCGGTACCGAGATTGGTTTCCGAGAGGGTAATGAAATAATGCTTATTCAAGACGTTCTGCCCCCAAACGGAGAGGTCCCAGCTTGAATCCTCGAACTTCACACCACCATGCACATTGAGCAGGCCGTAAGCTCCGATCACCGAATAGATGGAATTCGTCGTGTTCGAGAAGACAGAACTTTGCCAGTTAAAGTCGGCACCGACATATCCGATCAACGGCTTTGTAAATGGCTCCACAAGACCCAGGTGGTGACTGTATTCACCACCGAATGCCACCGCCCAGCGCGGCACCAGTGATAGAGGTTGACCCGTGAAATTGCAGGACGTCTGATTGGACCTTTCAAAGGGGCACGGGCCGTTGTCAAAGGAGGCATAATAGGCATTATCATAAATCATCGAAGCGTAGGTATTGAGGCCTTCGAACGGCTGCGCTCTGACGTCAAGCTCGACACCGCGGGAGACCGCCCGTTGCGCGTTGGCGAGATAGGTGGAGAAGCTGGAGCCGACCAGAGAGGTGACGTTAGTGATATAATTATGATTGTTCATGTAGAAAGCAGCGACATTGACCAGCAGGCGTTGGTCGAAAAACTGGCTTTTTAGGCCGACTTCGTAATTCTCAACTTCTTCCTCTTTGACCGTTGTGGGTGCGCCGACCGGCAGATTGGCGGGATTGGGACCACCGGGACGACCGCTGCGAGCGAAAGTCACATAACCCATCACATCGGGAGCGAATTTGTAAGATGCCGAAGCGAGCGCCGAAATCAGCCCCTGATGCGTCGAAGCCGTAAATTGTCGCGGGCTTCCGAGTAAGGTATTGCGCGCGGCCTGGGATGCCGCCTGGTCGGCAGGGCTCAAATAAGAGGTATCCCAAGCGTTTTGCCACTGTCTATAAAGGGTGGTCTTGTAGACATAGGAATAACGCAGACCAGCAGTCAGATCGAATTCAGGGTCGACATGCCATGTCGCCTGCGCATAAGGCGCAATATAGTGTGTCGTCGGATTATCATAGCTTTCGCGAGCGGTATAGTTGAGCGTATTGTTGACGGCCGCTGAGTCCGTCGGTTTGCCGTACCAGAGACCTGCCTGCGAACCATATGCGCTGAGACCCCAATTATAGAGCTGTTCATAGAGATAGAAGAGACCGGCGGTTCCTTCGACGGGCTGTCCTTTTGGGGTGGAAATCTTGAATTCCTGCTGCACCGATCGCTCTGTGACGTGACTGTTGTTGCGAGTCGTCAGATCAGTCGGAAGGCCAACGTAAATGGCATCGCCAAAATTGTGCGGATGAAAATCCCAACCCCGAAAAGAAGTAACAGAATTAAAATGGTAACCATCTGGCAGATTGTAGTCGACGATTGCCGCCGCGCCATAACTTTCCTGAGACGTGTTTTGATAACCGAAATTATCGGTCATATAGGATGAAAGAGCGTTTGCCGGAGGCGGCGTCAACCCTATCCGTGCCGCCCGATTATAAAAATTATTGGGAATTGGTTGACCGTTTACATAATAGGCGATACCGCCATTATAAATCTGGCCGCAACAGGCTTGACTGATCTGCGCATAATCAACGATGAAGCGCGCCGTCAAATCTTCCGTTGGTTGCCACAAGATCTGGCCACGCATGCCTTTGTCGTGGAAGTCGTTCAGCTTTTGCCCGCCGTTGTAATTTGAAACGTAACCGTCACGGTCGGAACCGAACGCAGCCAGTCGAAACGCGGTCGTGGTGCTATCACCTACCGCACCGGTGAGGCTGCCCTTGAATTGTGCCCAATTATATCGGCCATAGGACACTTCAGCCGATGCATGTGTGGCGAAACTCGGTAGAGTCGTCGTGAGGTTAACAACGCCACCAGTATTGTCCATGCCGCCGGATGTCGCTTGTGGTCCCTTCAGGACCTCGATTCCGTCGAGATCCGGTACATCGAAAAGCGCTTGACCGACACGTGGTTGCAGGATGCCATCGATATAGACGGGAACACCGTTGAAGATGCCGTCGGTCGCGCTGGAGGAAGATGCGCCGAAGCCGCGTATATTGATAGATAGGTTACGAACATTGGTAAAACGGATGCGTAAACCGGGCTGTAGCCTTTGAGCGTCCAACACATTGCGGACCTGAGCGGCGTCGAGCTGCTGCTTGGTGATGATCGTTGATGAGGATGGTACGAATTGACGCTGTGTCGCTTGTTGCTTCGAGAACGCCTGTTTATCGGTATCCGGTGTCGCGATACCCGTCACGACGACATCCTGTAATGTCGCTTCATTTGCGGAGCTCTCTTGCGTCTTTGCCGCACTCATTGTCGCGATATACAAGCAGAATGTTAAGCAGCTGAAATGGACCGGATGGCCTCCGCGGAACATGCCAACGGAAATCGCTTTTGAATTTTCCGTGTGAAAAAGAAAACGGAAAGGCTCAGTCGTGGGGGCTTTCGAAGTCATGTCAAAATAGGCTCTTGGTCTATCGGAAAGGTGGCCAAAACAGGCTGCAGCTTTTGCACGTGCCGCCGATTGAGAGTCGATCGGACTGTCGTGGCCACCAATTATTTCATTTAGTCTATATAAAAACTTATTTTGATAAATATCAATTGCTTATGAAGAAAATATAATGGTTTTATTTTCTCTTTATTGCTCCTTTTGGGCAAACCTATACTCTTGCAGAAGATAAATTCATGAGATCTACCTGCTGGAGAAAATTTGATACAGTAGGCCGTCATAAAAATTTTCAAAGACAATCAAGAAGTCATAAGAATCGAAAATGAGGGATGCATATCATCACATTGAGCAATGTGATGTCTGCAATCACTGCCGCTAATCGTTTTGATTTATCCCGCATGCATCATTGTGGGCAGATTGGTTCCAGCTCCGGCTGATCGCGATGGGTTTTTGATGTGTTCTCCAAGCTTGATCAGGATGGTCTCGCGCAGATGCACAAAGCTTGGATGCGTTCTGTTGCGTTCTGCATCCATCAGCGTGATGGGGACGATATCTGCGATTCGGCCTGGATGGGGATGCATGACCACGATGCGATCTCCGAGAAAAATGGCTTCCTCGACATCATGCGTAACGAGGACTGTGGTGATCTTTTCCTCTTGCACGATACGCTGAAGTTCATTTTGCATATGTGCTTTCGTCAAGGCATCAAGCGCGCCGAAAGGCTCGTCGAGTAACAGAATGCGTGGACGCGTCACGAGGGCGCGTGCGATCGCGACGCGCTGCGCCATGCCACCGGAAAGTTGAGCAGGCAGGGCATTCGCAAAATCCTTGAGGCCGACCAGTTCGATGTGTTTCGCGATGGTCTTTTGTTTTTCCTGGGTGGATAGACGCGATTTGATCAGGCTCAGGGCAATATTCTGCTCGGCGGTCAGCCAGGGAAACAAACGTGCTTCTTGAAAGACAATCGCGCGATCAAGGCTGGGCGTCGTCAATTTGTGACCATCCAGAAAAATATCGCCGCGCGTGGGTTGATCAAGACCAACGATCAGTTTCAGCAAGGTTGATTTGCCGCAGCCCGATGCACCGACGATGGAAACGAATTCATTGGGCGCGATCGACAAGGATATATTTCGTAAGGCCGTGAATGTGCCGCCAGGAAGGTTGAAATCCTTATCGATAGCGTGAATGACGAGGCCATGAGCATCGAGGTCGTGGGTCATTGTGCAGAGGTCTTTCGCCAGGAAAGAACATAAGTTTCGACATGAAGCGCGGCATTGTTCAGGAGGACGCCAATGCTGGCCAGGAGTATGACACCGAGAAGAACCAGGTCCATTTCGAATTGTTCACGTCCCGCGATCATCATTCCGCCAATGCCGGGACCCGCCGTCATGAAATATTCGGCACCGATCGTGGCGAGCCAGGAATGGATGAGCCCAAGATGCAGGCCCGTGAAAATTGAGGGTAACGCAGCGGGGATGGCAAGGCGCGTCAGAAAGGACCATGGACTGAAATCGAGCACCTTGGCGACTTCGATATAGGGGCGAGGAATCCCGGCCATGCCGGTCAGCGTATTGACCAGGCACGGTGTAAAAGCCGCAATCGCGATGAAGGCTATTTTGGCCGCCTCGCCAATGCCGAACCAGACAGAGACCAGCGGGATCCAGGCAAAGATCGCAATCTGTTTGAGGGCATCGAAAGTCGGTTTGATGAGGTGACGCAGGAGCGATGACAGGCCCAGAAGGATTCCAAGCGATGTGCCGAGCATGGCACCAAGAGCAAATCCGAGCAGATCGCGCGTGAGGCTCGCGGCAATGTCGCGTGGCAGCCGGCCCTGAGCGAATTCCTCTCCGCCGCGTTTGACGAGTGTTTCGAGAGGCGGCAGCAGTTTGGGGCTGACGAGTTCGAGATGGCTTGCGGTCTCCCAGACAAGAAGCACCAGAAGTGGCAAAACGAGCCGGCGCGCGAGAAGAATGGAAGCCCTGGTCGGTAAGGTCGGTGCGGCGAAATGCACGCTCATCGGGAAAGGGTCCGCCATGACAGAAGATGGCTTTCGATCAATTGCAATCCGCGATCGAGCAGAAAGCCGATGGTCCCGATCACGATCATGGCCATGATGACGACATCGAGCTGAAAGAGCTGGCGTCCCCAGACCGTGAGATAGCCGAGCCCTTCCGCTGAAGCGATCAGTTCGACTGCGACCAGCGCCAGCCATGCATTGGTCAACCCATAGCGTATGCCGGAAAAAATATCGGGCACTGCGGCGGGCAGGATAATGTGCCGCAACATGGGTTTAAGGTCGAAGGTCAAAACCCTGCCGACTTCGAGATAGCTCTTTGGAACATTATGCAGGCCACGCTGGGTATTGACCGCCACAGGGACAAGGGCGGCCTTGGCGATGACCAGAATTTTCAAGGTCTCGCCTATGCCGGCGACAAGCATGAGAAGCGGGACCCAGCCGATGGCCGGCACTTGGGCAAAAGCCAGAAAGAAAGGCGAGACAATATCTTCGACCACGGGGGAAAGACCCATGGCAATGCCGAGAATGAGACCCAGGCTCGCGCCGACGCTGAAGCCCGCCGCGATCCGCCACAGGCTGTAAGAGCAATGTTGCCATAATTCCCCCGACGCCCAATAGTCTTGGAAGGTTTCGATGACCAGGGAAGGGGCCGGCAGGATTTGCTCTGGCAAGGTTCCAAGACGCGCCAGAATGGCCCAGAGGGCGAGCAGAGCGCCTGGCAGGAGAAGACCGAGAAGGATTTTTCCGTTTAGACGCCTACCGATGCCGTTTACCACCGATCGGAACGGAACCGTTTCTTTCGTCCGCGTCCTGACACTCTGACGCCCGACCGGGTGTGCGATCTGGAGATCTGTCATATCAAGCTCCAGCAAAATTGGGGATGTGGATGCATCGTGAAACCATGGATCGTTGGGCTGAAGGATGCCGCAACGCTTCGCATTCCAGCGCCTGATCGCATGTCTTGGTCGCCCTATTGCGTGACGATGGGTTGGCCTGCCGCATCATTGGGCGTCCAATAATGGTCGAGCCCGAGGTCTTGAAGAGCTTGTTTGAGATATTTCGGCTCGAACCAACCGTCGACCGTGGTCGTATTCCGCAAAAGCCGATAGGCTTTTGCCTCGTTGATCTTTGTTGCATAGGCTGCAACCAGAAAGTCGTCGATCAGGGGGGATAGCCGCGATTTCAGAGGGACGTCCTGGAAATCGGCGCGAAAGATCTCAAGGGGATAGCCGGAGCGCCCCCATATTTCATAGAGTGCGTCGCGGTGGTTTTCATCCGAGGCCCAGGCCGCTGCCTTGACCCAACTTTTGATAATGCGCGCGGTAATCTCTGGATGCGCCTGCTCGAAATCTTCCGTAACGAGCACATGAGAATGGCGTGTAAAGCCGAGATCATCGCCCTTGGTGGAATAAATGATTTTGGCGATGCCTTTTTGTTCATAATCGATGAAATCCGCTTGGCCGAAAGCGGCATCTATGTCGCCACTGGCGAGTGCCGCTGCTGTCGTGCCAACGTCCATATTGATGAACTTGATGTCGGTTTCCTTTAGGCCATGCGCCGCCAGAATTTTATCGACGGGGATTTGCATGTTCGTGCCGCGAAATTGCGCGACCTTGCGGCCCTTCAGATCTTCGATTGTCGTTACGCCGGATTTCGAGGCGACCGCCAGATAGATATTGGCGCGCACGTCATTGGCGGCGAGAAGCTTGGTTTTGAGACCATTGGCACGCCCGATAATCGCCGGCAGATCGCCTTGCATCGCGAAATCGAGCTGCTTGTTGACGAGTGCCTCGTTGACTGCGGGGCCAGCGCCCTTGAAGAAAAACCATTCGATCTTGATGTCGGGATCGTTTTTGAATTCTTCTTCCAGATAATGTTCGGAATGAAGAACGGCGATCGTGCCGGAGCCGACAAATTGGCGGTTGCCGACGCCAGTCGCGGCCACCCCGATGCGTATGGTTAGCGCTTCGGCGGCGTTCATTGAGGCAAAAAAGAGCGCCAGGAGAATTATGCTTGGAAGAAGGGTCGAAAAGACGCCTCCTCGCTTATGCCCGAAGCCTCGTCGATTGTGGATAGGCATGCGGCGGCTTTCCACTTTCTCTAAGATTAATGGCTGCGGGCGGCACCCGAAAGTGGCATACACTTTCGGGCCGGTTCCGTTGCCTTCTCAAAAGAGCCGGGCATCCGATATGATTGCAAACGTTTGATGCCCGAATGATTCAAGCCGCTATGCTTGGGCTTCCTTGCACGCGTTCGCGGCTGCGTTGGCCATCAACAGAGACCGGGACCTCGCCAGCAATTGTCGTTCGGCGCACGATGCGCGGCTGATCATCATAATCATCGACGGCGCGATGCAAGGTAGCGCGATTGTCCCAGATCGCTACATCGCCGACCGACCAGCGCCAGCGCACGGTATTTTCCGGGCGCGTTGCATGATCATGCAGAATGCTGATGATCCGCTGTGAGTCGGCCGTTCCAAAACCGGTGATACGTTTCACGAAATGACCGATGATGAGCGAGCGCTTGCCGGTTTCCGAATGCACATGCACGAGCGGATGTTCGGCCTCGTAAACGGTCGAAGTGAAGATCTGTTTATACCGCTTTATGGCGCTTTCCGGTATATTGCCGCCGCGATCACCGACATAATCATATTCGTTGCTATGCACGGCCCAAAGCTTGTCGATGAAATCGCGAAAGACTTCCGGCAATTCTTCATAGGCGGTTTCGGTGTTGGACCATGTCGTATCGCCACCGCGCTCAGGCACCACATGACCACGCAGAATGGAGATTTTGGGATAAGCAGCGCGGAATGTCACATCTGTATGCCAGGAGCTAGCGCGTTCGCCGCGCGCGCCATCCAGTTCGAGAATGGCCTGTGTGCCCTCGAGGGATGGCACCGTCGGATGCGGGACGAGATCACCGAGAAGACGGCCAAAGCTTTCTTGTTCCACATCTGTCAGATGAGTCTGGTTGCGGAAGAAAATCACTTTATGCCGCAACAGAGCCTGACGGATAGCGGCGATAATGCTGGGCTGCAAAGTTGATGAAAGCGTGACGTTGGAAATTTCAGCGCCGATACGGCCGCCAACATGATGAATGTCGAGGTCGGGGATGGGCGCGTTTTCATGCTTCGGGAGAACCACTGTTGCCAGAGTCATTTCAAAACTTCTCCGATGTTAGCCATCTGTGTCGCGCTATGCCAGTAAATGATATTTAGAATATGGACTTTGTCAAATACTGGATAGTTTAGAAATGATCATCAAAACACAGATGACGTAGCATCGAAGAAAAACGAATTTTCTGTAATAGGCCTCGCACACAGACAATTATTTCTCATTTGCGATGAGGAAAACAAAATCGTCTTAATCATCGCGGCGCATCGCCCGAAGAGGCGCGGGATTGTCAGGTTCTGTGGTTGGTGCGGTCACGCCATAGTGATCGGCAAGTTCGTGACCCGTGAAGCCGTGCGTAAAGCTCTCAGTGATTTCGGGTAGCATAGTGCTGTTCCACTCGAGCCATTCGGCGAGAAGGCGATTGTAAATATCTTTGTGGCGCTCTTTCAGATTGACGCGTTCCAGCGGATCATCGACCACGTTGAAGAGAAAATCATTGTCCCGGATTTTGAGATATTTGTAATCGCCATCGCGCACTGCGCGCTGGGCATTGGCTTTGTAGCGCCAGAACAATTTGCGAGGGATAGCGGCTTTGCTTTCGCTCAGGAAAGGCAGCAGATTAATCCCGTCGGAGGGAAAATTTGGATCGGGTTCGCTCCCAGCGGCCGCTAAGAGAGTCGGCAGCCAATCCATGCTGATGCTGACCTGATCGATGGTTTGATCTGCTTTGATCCGCGCCGGCCAAGAGACGAGGGCAGGGATGCGCAATCCGCCTTCGAGTAGTTCCGTCTTACGGCCGGTAAACGGCCATGTATCGGCAAAACGCTCACCGCCATTATCGCTTGTGAAGATGACAATCGTATTCTCGCTGATCCCATTGGCTTGCAGAGCCTGCACAATGCGCCCGATTTGGAGATCCATCGCTGCGATCATGCCGCGATAGGTCGCTTGTGATCCGCCATCGAAGTCGAACAGGCGCGTCCCTGCCACACGCGCGGATTCCGCTTCATCCCCGGGCGCTTCCCAGGGCCAATGGGGCGCATTGAAATGCAGGCTGATGAAGAAAGGCTGGCCGGTTTTGGCTGAAGCGTTGATGGTTTCGATGGCGCGGTCGCCGAGCAATTCCGTCAAATAACCGGTTTGGTGAACCTTTGTATCTTGATCCCACAGATCGTCCTGATCATCGGTGCCTTTGTGTGAATAATAATCGACGGCACCGCCGCGAAAGCCGTAGAAATGATCATAGCCGCTTTGCAGTGGGCCGAAGTCCGGCAATGTGCCGAGATGCCATTTACCGATGAGAGTCGTGGTGTAACCTGCTTTTTTCAAAAGCGAGGGCAAGGTCGGGCGCTGCGGTGGCAGGCCGACATGGATATTGCCGGCGATCGGCTCCTCAAGGCCCACCCGCTCGCGATATTGATAGCGGCCGGTGAGCAAAGCCGTCCGTGTCGCCGAGCAGACAGCGGAATTTGCGTAAGCCTGAAGCAAACGTGCTCCCTTGAGCCCGATGCCGTCGATATTAGGTGTGGAGAGATCGGGCCGTCCATAAATGGAAACATCCGCATAGCCGAGATCATCGGCAAGGATGAAGATAATATTCGGCGCTCTATCACCCGTTGCAGGCCGTGCGATCTGGGGCAAAGAAGTAACAGTCGCTGCCGCCGTTCCGATGAGCAGATTGCGGCGGTTGAAAGAAAAGAGACCGGGCATGAGGGCTCCGCGAGGGCAAACAAGAAAATTATTAATTTATAATATCCATATACTAAATAGAAAATTATCGAAATCTTTTTCGACGCTTCGCGCTATAATCGGGGTTGAGGAGAGGGCGGTTTCCTGTCAGCACATCGGGGATGTGGAGTGCAGGTTGGCGGATCGCGGGGCTCGTTGATTGCGCGATCATGCCGTAAAATTGGCCGGTTTCGGATTTCGGACTTCACCTCCATCTTGCCTCGGATGAGACCATTAACTCATGCGCGATCTGATCATTCTTTTTTGTACGCGGAGTCTTCGCCTTTTCGCGTTTGGCCTTGTTTCTGTCATCCTCGTCTTCTTTCTCGCAGAACGCGGGTTCACGACGAGTGAGGTGGGATGGCTCTTGAGTTTGACCCTCATCGGCGATGCCGTGATTTCTCTCTTCCTGACGACACGAGCGGATCGCTGGGGACGACGGCGGACACTCATGGTTAGTGGCCTTCTCATGGTCGTCGCAGGCCTCGCCGTCATCACTACGGGAAATTTCTGGCTCTTGGCTTTGGCGATGACGATCGGGGTGATTAGTCCAGCCGGCAATGAAGTCGGGCCATTCCTCGCCGTGGAACAGGCCGCCTTGGCCCATATCGTCACGCCTCATCAGAGAACGCATTATGTCGCCTGGTATAACGTCGCTGGTTTCAGTGCGACGGCGCTGGGGGCTTTGGTGGGGGGAATTTTGTCCGGCTGGTGGCAAGGAAAGGGTGTGCCCGCTCTCTCGAGCTACACATATCTGTTTGGGGTTTACGCCGGCGTGGGGTTGCTCCTCGTCATTCTTTCCATGCGCTTGAGTGATGCTGTCGAGGTCGAACATAACCCGGTCAAGAACCGTGGCCTGATCGCCAATTGGACGGGATTACATGAATCGCGTTCGATCGTGCTTCGCCTGAGTGCTCTCTTCGCTCTCGATGCCTTTGCCGGCGGCTTTATCGTGCAAAGCATTCTAGCCTATTGGTTTTACTTGAAATTTGGTGCGACGAACACCGAGCTGGGCGGCCTGTTTTTCGCGACCAATATTTTATCCGGTATTTCGGCCCTGGTGGCGGTGCCTTTGGCCAGGCGTCTGGGGCTCGTCAACACAATGGTGTTCACACACCTCCCATCGAACCTGCTTTTGATGGCCGTCCCCCTCATGCCGAATTTCCAGCTCGCCGTGGGGCTTCTCTTGCTGCGCCATCTGATCTCGCAGATGGATGTTCCTGCAAGGCAATCCTATGTGATGGCGGTGGTCGCGCCTTCCGAATATTCAGCGGCGAACGGCATTACCGCGACAGTCCGTTCCCTTGGCTCCGGGCTGGCGCCCTCCCTGGCCGGTGGTTTGCTGAGCGTTGCTCCCCTTGTCAACGCGCCTATTTTTTTAGCTGGCGGATTGAAGATTGTATACGATCTGGCGCTGTATCGTGGATTCAGCCATATCAAGCCGCCTGAAGAAATTGATGCCAAAACGGGCTCCCGGCCACGTTGATTTGTCATGGACGCGGCTGATCCCGTGTCCTGTATTGTCTCTGACCGATCGTGGTCATGACAGATCACACGGAACGGAACCGCCAGACGCTGGTCTCCTTTTCAGAACTGTCCTCGATCGCGCGTGAAACGGGCACTCTGTAACGCGCCACACATTCCAGCTTTTCACGGGCGAGATAAGAGCGCCCCGGATCACCGATCAGGACGAGAGCGCCGCGTGTATGCAGCTTCTGGAGCCAGTCCGTGACGCGTGCCGCCATGTCGCGTTCGTAGGAAACATCCCCGGCAAGCACGACGTCCCAACCTTCATCGGTCCCGACGAGATCCTCTCCCCTTATCGTTAAGGCGACCGCATTCTCCGCCGCATTATGGTCGATGGCCGCAAGCGCGAAAGGATCGATTTCATTGGCTTCGACCCTTGCGGCTCCCGCCTTGGCGGCGGCAATGGCAATGAGGCCGGAGCCAGCGGCGAAGTCGAGCACCTTGCGGTTTCGGACCAGGCCGAAATTGTCGAGGATATAACGGGCGAGAGCCTGACCGCCGGCCCAGGCAAAAGCCCAAAAGGGTGGCGGCAATCGTATTCCATCACAAAATGCTTCCGCCTTTTCCCAAAGGTCGATCGCATCCTCGCTCATGCGCAAACGGATCTCCGGTACGAGTGGGACCGGAGACCATTCTGTATGTTGGATCACGAAATTCGTGGCGTCGCGCAGGGGGAGCAGGGTTCAAGCGCCTCCGACAAGGATGACATGCAGAAAGCGCGGACCATGCGCGCCTTTCACGAGCTGGCCTTCGATATCGGTGGTACCGCTGGCGCCCGTGACGAAATTGACATTGCGCGGGATCGGCTGTCCAGTGGCCGCTTGCACATAATCTTCGAGATAGCCAAGGATGCGCGCGGCCTCGATGATGACAAGATGATGCAGCGGAAAGAAATCGAACAAAGTGGGTGAATGTGGGCCCGAATGAAAGATCAATGTCCCGGTTTCGGCCACACCCCAGAGCGCCTTGCCAACGGCGACCGGCGTATCCGACTTGACCTCCGCATGGAGTGTATATCCCGCCCAGTCGAGGCTTGTGAGAAAGGGATCCGGCTGTAAAGCGATCTCTTTCGCAAGCCCCTGGGCTTTGAGATAACGATCGACGGCTTCAGGCACGTCGCCGGGCGTCGCGGCTTTATCGAGGCTTGCTCCGATCTTGGGAGACGTGAGCCTCTGCTCGAATAGGACGGGCAGGGCGCCTGCATCGAGAGCGGGCCGGCCGATGGCGGGATCGGCGACCAAGGTTTGGGCTTCCGCGAGGATCGTCGCGTCCTTTTCGGGCTTTGTGATAGTTGTTTGCCGGATACGGGCCAGAATGGCGTCGCGCGCGCTCATGCCTGTGACCTCGCTTTCTTGTTTTGATGCTGTTTCCATTCTTCCATGAAGGTCCGCGGCGCGGGTTTCGGAAAATCGCGATAGCGCGTCCAGCCGGAGGCCAGCGGCATTGAACTGATCCAACCCTGTTTGGCGAGGAGCCGCATGCCGCGCACGGCTATGGCGGTGCCGAGCCGATAGAGAAAGGGGTGGCGGGCGCCAAAGGACCAAAGACCGAGGGATTGGCGCACGACTTGTGGCTCGAGCCCCTCGCGCCAGCTTTTTTCGCGCCAGCCACGGAGCAAGGTCGGCAAGGGAATATCGACCGGGCAGACTGCCTGGCAATTGCCATTCAAAGTACAGGCTTCAGGAAGATCATGGGCCTTGTCGAGCCCGTCGAGCACCGGCGTGATCACAGAACCCATGGGGCCTGGATAAGCGCCGCCATAGGCATGGCCGCCGATCTGGCGATAGACCACGCAATGATTCATGCAGGCTCCGCACCGCAGGCAGCGCAGCATCTCCTCAAGACCCTCGCCCAGCATTTTGGTGCGGCCATTATCGACGAGGACGATATGAAATTCCTCTGGTCCATCGCGATCGCCGGGCCGTTTGGGGCCACAATGGAAAGTTGTATATTGAGTGAGATCCGCGCCGGTCGCCGAGCGCACAAGAAGACGCAGCAGCACCAAGGCATGCGGCATCGAGGGCACGAGCTTTTCAATGCCGGCGGTGACAATATGGACGCGCGGAATTGTCGTGGTCAGCTCGGCATTGCCTTCATTGGTGACGGTGCAAATGGCGCCCGTATCCGCGATGAGGAAATTGGCGCCGGAAATGCCGACATCGGCGGCAAGGAAACGGCCGCGCAATTCCTCGCGCGCGCTCGCGACCATGGATTCGATATCGTCGCTGTTTTGCGGCCGATGATGATGAGTGCGAAACAGTTCGGCGACTTCCTCGCGGGTCCGATGCAAAGCCGGCCAGATGATATGCGAGGGCCGGTCATGGGCGAGCTGCACGATATGTTCGGCAAGATCGGTCTCGACGCGGGTAATGCCCGCCTCTTCGAGAGCATGCGGCAGGCCGATTTCCTCGCCGAGCATGGATTTGGAGCGGGTGACGCTTTTGGCGCCGGCCTTGCGGCAGAGATCGACGACAATGGCACAAGCCTCGTCGCTGCTTGAGGCCCAATGGACCTTGGCGCCGGACCGTATGGCATTGGCTTCGAACTCGACGAGATAATGGTCGAGATGGCTGATGACATGATCCTTGATGCGTTTACCAAGATCGCGCGCCTGTGCGAAGCCCGGCCAGGAAGCGACCGCCGCCGCGCGTTTCACGCGTGCTGTATTCGTCGTGCGATCGATGGCGATTTTCAGGCTTTTGTTGTCAAGCGCCTCCCGGACGCGTTCGTCGAAAGGAATGGCGAAAGGATTGTCCGCGCGGGATGAGGTCGCGGACTCTGGATGCGTGAGGCTCATGGAACTCAGCCCTCCTCGCCAATGGCCGGGCCGGAGCCCATGCCGGCCAGAATTTCGGCGGTGTGAAAGGTGCGTGTCGCAGCGCCCCGCCGGTGCAGCTTGCCGGCCATGTTCAACAGACAACCGAGATCGCCGCCGAGCAGGAGGTCAGCTTTGGTGTCCTCGATATCGCGCGCTTTTTCATCGACAATGGCATTGGAAATGGCGGGATATTTGACGCAGAACGTGCCGCCGAAACCACAGCAAATGTCATGACCGGGCAGCGGCGTGAGGCTCAGACCCTCGACGGAGGCCAGAAGCGCGCGTGGTTGCGCCTCGACGCCGAGCTGGCGCAGGCCGGAACAAGAATCGTGGTAGGTCGCGCTGGTGTGCAAAGTCACGCCCTTCGGCCTGAAACCGCGCACATCGACAAGAAAACTGAGCAATTCATAGGTGCGGGCGGCCAAGGCTTCCGCGCGTTGTTGCCAGGCGGGATCGCCCTGGAACAAGGGAGGATATTTCTTGATCATGCCGGCGCAGGAGCCGGATGGCACGACGACATAATCAAAGGATTCAAACCCGGCAATGACATTGCGGGCCAGCGCGCGGGCATGATTGTCATCACCCGAATTATAGGCCGGCTGTCCGCAACAGGTCTGACTTTGCGGGACATCGACCAGGCAGCCGGCCTGTTCCAGCAAGGATATGGCGGCAAAGCCGATGCGCGGCCGCACGAGATCGATGAGACAGGTAACGAACAGACCCACCTTTGGCGTGCCGGAGGCTTGGTCCTGATGCTGATTGTGCGGGGAGGCGGCTTGCATGGCGGTCCATCTCGTTCAGAAGCGGATCGATAAGATCGCGGGCATTCATCTACCCGGGGTCTATCGTCTTCATTGAAACGCAGGGAGGAAGTTAAACGCCCGATCACGCGTCAATTAAAGGCGTGTGTTTCAACTTTATCGTGATGGCGGCCCTACGGGGCGGAGCCGCCATCAGGTTTGGATACGGGCTTTACAGGTTTAATGAATGACCGTCAGCGTGAACGGATAGACATAGGCCTGCAGCATGATGAAAATGCCGACGAGACAGGCGAGCACGATCGAGTGACGGAACACGAAGCGCAGGATCGTGCCTTCATGACCAAACCAATTGGTGGCGGTCGAGGCGACGACGATCGATTGCGCATCGACCATCTTGCCCATGACGCCACCGGAGGAATTGGCGGCGGCCATGAGAATGGGAGACAGGCCGAGTTGCTGTGCCGTCACCGTCTGCAAACCGCCGAACAATACGTTCGAGGCTGTATCCGAGCCGGTCAAGGCGACGCCGAGCCAGCCGAGCAGAGCTGCGAAGAAGGGATAGACTACGCCGGTTCCTGCGAAGGCGAGGCCCAATGTCGCGTCGAGCCCCGCATAACGTGTGAGGGTGCCGAGCGCCAGCATGGCGGCGATGGTGAGCAGGGAATAGCGAACGACCCAGAACGTCCGGCCATAAGCCTTGATCTGGGCAAGCGGGCCAAAGCCCATCAAAAAGCCGCTGATAATGCCAGCGAGCAGGATGCCGGTGCCGCTCATGGTGAGAATGTTGAAGCTGAACACCGCCGATTCGACCGCCGGTTTGAGGGCGACAGGCGGCACTTTCTGCACGAGCTGATGCAGGCCTTCGATCGTGAATTTCGGCAGGAACAGGTTATTGACCGGAACCTTGAAGCTTTCCGTGCCCCAAACGAAGACGATGGCGCAGAGAATAAGCCAGGGCATCCAGGCCTTGAAGAGATCGCCTTTCGTATAAGTGAGCCGGGTGGTTTCCGCCGGAGTCGCAGCGGCGCCCACAGAAACGGGGCGCAGGCTTACATCGAAGCGGTTGGCGAAATTGGCATTGGTCCAGATGCGCTTCGGTTGCCAGATCTGCAGGAAGCCGATGAGGCAGGCCATGCAGACGAGGGCGGCGATGACATCGACGAGCCAGGGCCCATGAAAATTGGAGACCAGGAATTGCGGAATGGCGAAGGCAAGGCCAGTGATCAGCACCGCCGGCCAGACCTCTAGCGTACCGCGGAAGCCGGCGAAGGCGGCCACGACCCAAAAGGGCACCATGACGGAAAAGAGCGGCAATTGGCGGCCGACCATGGCGGTGACCTGACCGAGATCGAGATTGGTGACGGCGGCCAAAGTCACGACGGGCGCGCCCAAAGCGCCAAAGGCGACTGGCGCCGTATTGGCGATGAGCGACAGGCCCGAGGCCGCGAGGGGCGAAAAGCCGAGGCCGATCAGGATGGCGCCGGTGACGGCAACCGGAGTGCCGAAGCCGGCGGCTCCTTCAAAGAAGGCGCCGAAGGCAAAGGCCACGAGCAGCAATTGCAGCCGCCGGTCCGGCGTCACATTGGCGATCGAATCCTGCAAAATGGCGAAGGACCCGTTTTCCACCGTCAAGCGATAGAGAAAAATGACATTGATGATGATCCAGCCGATCGGAAACAGGCCGGTCATCGCGCCGAGGAAAGCGGCCTTGGCCGCCATCACCGGGGGCATTGTGAAGCCGAGAGTCACCACGAGAAAGGCCAGGATGAGCGCGAGCACGGCCGCGATATGCGCCTTAACCTTGCTGAAAGCGATCAGGCCGAGCAAGCAGATGATCGGCAGCGAGGCAACTGCTGTCGAGAGCAATTGATTGTTGAAGGGATCATAGACTTGTTGCCACATAATACTTTCATTCCTCCCCTTGCCGCGCCTCCCGATGGCGCGATTGCTGTTCTTATGATTTGCTCGTCGATGAAGATCGATACTACTTTCATTCGGACTGGATTTTACGTGGATAATTTATTTTACCACGGGAGGCAATGCGGGAAAAAGGAGAGGAAATACGCTCTTAGGCCTGTTGCGGGGCACCGGGCTGACGCAGGGGATGGGCCGTGGCAAAAGCCTCGAGCGCCATGCAGCGGTCGAAAATGGCCGACAAGAATGGATAGGCCTCGAGTGTGCCGCCGAAAAGCTGCTGGCCGACGGCAAGGCTGATGACGGAAATATCGGCAACGGTCACACTGTCGCCGTGGCAGAACAGGCCTGTCTCTTTTTCCTGGGCGAGATGCGCCTCGATGGCTTCCAGGCCGAGGCCGACCCAATGGCGCGCCCAGAGCGTTTGTCCGGCCTCGTCGATATTGTAGGTTTTGGCCATGAAGCCGCGCACGCGCGGTGTGACGAGGGAATGGGCATCGCCAGCGGCGATCTGCGCCAAGGCCCGCGCCCGCGCGCGGCCGCGTGGATCTTTTGGCAGCAGGGGCGGCTCGGGATGAGTCTCGTCGAGATATTCGAGAATGGCCAGGGATTGGACGAGCGGAGGTCCGTCGCCGTCGATCAGGGCAGGCAGGAGCCCTTGCGGATTCACGGCTTTGTAAGCCGGTTCCTGCAATTCGCCGGTGAAAATATTCACAAAGATCTGTTCAGGCGCGAGGCCTTTGAGATTGAGGCCAATACGGACGCGAAAGCTTGCCAGCGAACGCCAAAAGGTAAAAATCTGCATGGGAGAGACTTCTGAGAAGGATGCGCGCCGCGATGGCTTGATTTTCGGCGGCGGGACGATCGAGGGATTATTCGAGTGGATGCAACTATAAGAGAGGGTGAGAAAGCTGTCGATCCACCGCGAAATTTCGATGCTTCGCTCGTGTTCATCGGCACCATCCATACGCCCTGGCATGAACGCGGCGATTGTCCGCGCCAAGGCGATGAGGCGGGGCCCGATTGCCGGATCGATGTCGACCCGCATTGGCGCGAGGCTTTGGAGGGCATCGAGGCCTATTCGCGCCTTCAGGTTCTCTATTGGATGAACGAGGCGCGCCGTGATCTTGTATTGCAATGGCCGCGCGGCGCCGAAAAACCATGCGGGACCTTTGCCTTGCGTTCACCGGTGCGGCCGAATCCGATCGCGTCTTCGATTGTCTTGCTGGTGCGAAGGGAAGGCACAAGTCTCATCGTTCGCGGTCTCGACTGCCGTGACGGCACGCCGTTGCTGGATTTGAAGCCGCATCGAGGGTGAGAGGGCTATAAGCAATTTTCGGTATATTTGCCGGAAGACGATATTTCATGAAGGCGATTGTGTCTTGCGTCCGGTGAACGCCCAAAAGAAAGTGTTTTCTTTTGGGCGTGTTTCTTCAGACCAAACCGGTGGCGTAATAGACGCCGATGATGAAGAAGACTGCACTGGTCTTCAAAAGGGCGATGACGAAAATATCATTATAGGATTGCCGATGGGTGAGGCCTGTGACGGCCAGCACGGTAATCACCGCGCCATTATGCGGCAGGATATCCATGCCACCGCTCGCCATGGCCGTGACGCGGTGCATGACTTCGAGCGGAATGCCGGCGGCATGAGCTCCGGCGATGAATTGGTCCGCCATCGCGGCCAGCGCGATACTCAGGCCGCCAGAGGCCGAGCCGGTAATGCCTGCAAGCGTTGTCGTGACGATTGCCGCATTGACCAGGGGATTGGGGATGGCCTGCAGCGCTTCGCGCACGGCGAGGAAGCCGGGCAGGGCGGCGATGACCGCACCGAAACCATATTCGGAAGCTGTATTCATTGTTGCAAGGAGTGCGCCCGCGACAGCCAGCTTCGATCCCTCCATGAAGCTTTTCTTGAGTGGTCGGAAAGCCAGAACCACGACCAGCAAGATGCTGAGAAGCAGTGCCCCCTCGAGTGCCCAGATCGCCGTGACCGTCGGCACTTTGGTGATGATCGGCGCGGTCAGGCCAGGAAGCGTGACCTCCTGCACTGGCCCGAAGAATTTCGGAATCAGCCCCGTGAGCACGATGTTGAAAACAAAAACGCCGAGCAGGGGGAGGAAAGCGATCAAGGGATGGGCGAGATGTTCCGTGGAGACCGGGGCGGGTTCGTTGATATGGCCGGTGCCATAGCCTTCATTGCCAGCGGAGCGACGGCGCCATTCGAGATAGAGCATTCCGGTGATGAAGATGAACAGAGAGCCGATCGTGCCAAGCCAGGGGGCGGCCCAGGAATTCGTCTGGAAGAAGGTCGTGGGGATGATGTTTTGTATTTGCGGCGTGCCGGGAACCGCATCCATCGTGAAGCTGAAGGCGCCAAGCGCCAGGGTCGCCGGGATGAGGCGTTTGGGAATACCCGCCTGGCGGAACATTTCGGCTGCGAAGGGATAGACCGCGAAAACCACGACGAACAGCGAGACGCCGCCATAAGTGAGAAGCGCCGCGACCAGCACGATCGACAAAATCGCACGTTGTGCACCGACGGCGTGAATGACTGTCGAGACGATCGACTTCGAAAAACCGGAAAGTTCGATGACCTTGCCGAAAACGGCCCCTAAGATAAACAAGGGGAAGTAAAGTTTGACGAAGACAACCGCTTTTTCCATGAACAAGCCGGTAAAGACGGCAGGCACGGAAGACGGTTCTGTCAACACGACGGGAATCATCGCCGCGATAGGCGCGAATAAAATGACGCTGAAACCGCGATAAGCAACAAATATCAGAAAAGCGAGCCCGAGTAGGGCAACGAGAATGCTCATGGTTTCCCTCCCTCACCGGCATTTTTTGAGATGACTGGGCCGGTTGGATTTTTTGATCAAACAAAGTGTTTTTATTTTCGGCGCTTCACGCCGTCGTTGTGTGTCCGATGAGGCCCCATGTTCACGGACTTACATCTCGCGCGGACAATTCGAAGGATCGCTCCATTTTCAGCAAGCAATCGATTCGATTTCTCCATAGCCACTTATTTCTAACGTTTATTTTTTGATATCACCATAGGTCGGTAGTAAACTTTCAAGCCCGCCTGTCCTCATCGGTGCAAATGACCTCTCCCTTTTTGGGGATGTCTCTCACGATTCATGCGGAATGCGGAACAGAACCTGCCCGTCTGTCATGCCGATACTATAATGTGTCGAAAAGCCTCAAAAATAATGCATAAACTATATTGATGCCTATTTATACAGAGGCCAGAAACAGCTTTATTTTTTCGTGTTCTTCTTCTTTCGTATTCCGTGTTCAAGGGATGAGCGAAACTTCGAGGCTGTTCCAGCGGCCGTTCCGGTTGCCGATGAAAGCCTGGGAGCCGTCATTTCGAGATTCTGGCGTAGGAAAGTCTTGGCAGAGGCGTCACAATTCAGTAAATGAATTACTTATCGAAATTTGGGGCTGTGCATGGTCGTCCGTATCGCCACCGTTGCCTTTGAGGGCATCGAGGCCCGTCCGGTCGATGTGCAGGTGCAGATCGCCAATGGCAATGTCGTTTTTGCCGTCGTGGGCCTCGGTGACAAGGCCGTGGCGGAATCGCGTGAGCGGGTGCGCGCGGCCTTGAATGCGTCGGGTTTGGCCCTGCCGGCCAAGCGCATCACCGTCAATCTGGCGCCCGCCGATCTTCCCAAGGAAGGCAGTCATTACGATCTGCCCATCGCGCTCGGCATTATGGCGGCGATCGGTGCCTTGCCGGCTGACGCGCTGGCCGATTACACGATTCTTGGCGAACTCGCGCTCGATGGCACGATTACGCCCGTCGCGGGTGTTCTGGCTGCGGCGCTTGCCGCCAATGCGCGGGGCCATGGGTTGATTTGCCCGCGTGAGTGCGGTCCCGAAGCCGCGTGGGCGGCCCGGGATCTACCGATCATCGCCCCGACATCGTTGATCCAGCTCGTCAATCATTGCAAGGGCACGCAAGTCTTGCAGCGGCCCTTCGCTGCCTTGCGCAAGGAGCCCAGCGACCAGCCCGATTTGCGTGAGATCAAGGGACAGGAAACCGCCAAGCGCGCGCTCGAAATTGCCGCCGCCGGTGGTCATAATCTCTTGTTCAATGGACCCCCCGGAGCCGGCAAATCCATGTTGGCGGCGCGTCTGCCTTCGATTTTGCCGCCCTTGAATCCGCGTGAATTATTGGAAGTCTCGCTCATTCATTCCGTGGCGGGCGATCTTGCTGGCGGTACGCTCACGGATCGGCGTCCATTCCGTGCTCCGCATCATTCGGCCTCGATGGCCGCGCTCGTTGGTGGCGGTGTCCGAGCACGCCCTGGCGAGGTCGCTCTCGCTCATCACGGCGTTCTGTTCCTGGATGAATTGCCGGAATTCCAGGCTTCGGTACTCGACAGCCTGCGGCAGCCGATTGAAACGGGCGAAGTCGCCATTGCGCGCGCTAATCACCGCATCACTTATCCGGCGCGCTTCCAGCTTATCGCCGCGATGAATCCTTGCCGCTGCGGCCATGCGATGGATCCGGGTTTTGCCTGCGCGCGGCAGCCCAATGCCCGCTGCATGGCGCAATATCAGGCGAAACTTTCAGGTCCTTTGCTCGATCGCATTGATCTGCATGTGGAAGTGGCCGCCGTCGCGGCCGCCGATCTGCTCTTGCCGGCCCCGGCGGAGGGATCTGCCGAAGTGGCGGCGCGGGTCGCCGAGGCGCGGGCCATCCAGCGGCGCCGTTATGACGCGCTCGATCTGCCGCAGATCGGTTCCAATGCGGCGGCTCCGGCAAAGATCATCGAACAGGTCGCCTCCCTCGATTCCGGCGGCCTGTCCCTGTTGCGGGAGGCTTCGGACCGATTGCATCTTTCTGCGCGCGGCTTTCATCGCGTCTTGAAGCTCGCCCGGACCATTGCCGATCTCAAAGGCGGCGGCTCGGTCACCGCCGCGCATCTTGCCGAGGCGCTCTCCTATCGCGGCGATCTTGCGCAGCGCCGCACTGCGGCTTAATGGCCTGCTCCAAATAAACGTGAAGGCGGTCCTCGTCATGCAACGCCGCGCCCATGGCGGCGTTTCCTTCCTATCCAATGGGAGGACTATCAATGCCGTCCAACGAGCAAGAAAATGCGGCAGTAAACACTCAAAAAACATGTGCCAAACCGCTGTTCATTGATCTGACGCATCCTGTCAAACTCGAAACGATCCCCGAAAACCAGATTGTCGAAGCCTGTCTTGGCGAGCAAAGCGCGATCCTGATCCGCGAGGGGACGACGCTTTCGATCCTGAGCGGCAAATGCACCCATGCTGGCGGCCCGCTCGCCGAAGGGCTTTTAATGGAGGGGCATATACGCTGCCCTTGGCATCATGCCTGTTTCGATGCGCATACGGGCGAAGCTTTGGCCGCGCCCGCCTTTGATCCGCTCGAGCGCTGGGCCGCGCGGATTGAGGACGGCATGGTGTTCGTCGATCACAAAGACAGTACCCCGACCCATGCCTTGCAAGCGGCGGCACCAAGCGATCCCTTCGTGATCGTCGGCGGTGGTGCGGCAGGATTTGCGGCAGCCGAGGCGCTTTACCATGAGGGCTTTGTCGGTCAGGTCGTGCTGATCTCACGCGAGGCCGCGGGTCCCTATGACCGCACGATGCTGAGCAAGGATTATCTGGGCGGCAAGCTCGGCGAGGATCAATTGCCCTTGCATAGCCAGGCTTTCGGTCAGGGCTCCGGCAAATCCGCTGGCCGGATCGATCTCGGCACCGAGGTCGAGCGGATTGATCGCGGCCGCCATTGCGTGGTCTTCGCCGATGGCCAGGAATTGCGTTATGCCAAGCTGCTCTTGGCCACTGGCGCCGAGCCACGCGCGCCGACCTTCCCGGGCTATAACCTGCCGCATGTCCATGTCCTGCGTTCGCTTGCCGATTGCCGATCCTTGATCGAGCATGCGGCCCATGCGCGTCATGTGGTTGTTTTGGGCGCGAGTTTCATCGGGCTCGAGGCGGCGGCGAGTTTGCGGGAACGCGGGCTGGAGGTCGATATCGTCGCCCATAGCGAACAGCCGATGGAGAAAACCCTTGGTGCTCAATTGGGGGAGACTCTGCGGGCCCTGCATGAGAATCACGGCAATCGCTTTCATCTCGGCCGTACCATTCTCTCGGTAGAACCAGACCGTGTCCTGCTCGATGACGGCACGGTGCTTCCGGCCGATCTGGTTCTTGTCGGGATCGGGGTGGAGCCGCGGCTCGATCTCGCCAAGGCGTCGGGGCTCGTCGTCGAAAATGGTGTGCTGGTCGATGAATTTCTGGCGACGAGCGATCCCGATATTTATGCCGCCGGGGATATCGCGGCCTGGCCTGATCCGCATAGCGGCCGGCGTATTCGTGTCGAACATTGGGATGTCGCTGAAAGACAGGGGCAAATCGCGGCAAAGAACATGCTGGGGCTCGCGACACCCTTCACGGATGTGCCGTTCTTCTGGACACGCCAGTTCGACTTTTCACTGAGCTATATCGGCCATGCTCCGCATTGGGACAGAATCGAGATCGACGGTGATCCATCGGCGGGCGATGGCACTTTGCGCTATATCGACCATGGCCAGGTCATTGCCGCGGCCATGATCGGGCGTGACGCGGAATGTCTGCGTGAACGCGAGCGCATGGAACACATTCTCGCGGCGTGAACGTGTATTTCATTTGCGGAAGTTGTGAGGAGGCGGGTGATTACAACGCCTTCTCACGGCGCCTTTCGACAGAGGATGGAATTTTGAGGCTGTCGCGATATTTGGCCACGGTGCGCCGGGCGATGTCGATATTGGCTTCCTTCAGCCGCGCGACGATCGCATCGTCGGAGAGAATGTCCTTGGCGCTTTCTTGATCGATCATCTGCTTGATGCGGAAGCGCACGGATTCGGCTGAATGGGCTTCTCCGCCATTATGAGCGTTGATCGAGGCGGTGAAGAAATATTTGAGTTCGAACAGACCACGCGGCGTGGTCATATATTTGTTGGAGGTCACGCGCGAGACGGTCGATTCGTGCATGCCGATCGCATCCGCGATGGTTTTGAGGTTCAAAGGCCGCAAATGTTCAACGCCCTTGGCGAAAAAGGCATCCTGCTGCCGGACGATTTCGCTCGAAACCTTCAGAATGGTGCGGGCGCGCTGTTCGAGGCTCTTCGTCAGCCAATTAGCGGTTTGCAGGCAATTCGACATGAACGCCTTGTCGGCTTCCTTGGCTTTGACCTTGGAAACGCGCGCCGCATAAGTGTGGTTGACGAGAATGCGCGGCAGGACATCGGCATTGAGCTCGACATGCCAGGAGCCATCCGGGAGTGGCCGCACGATGACATCGGGAACAACCGGCTGGATCGAACTTGAACCAAAGGCACGGCCGGGTTTCGGATCGAGCCGCCGGATCTCGTTCAGCATGTCGAGAATATCTTCTTCATCGACCTGACAAATCTTGCGGAGGGCCGCAAAATCGCGCTTGGCGAGAAGCCCGAGATGATTGAGCAACGCCTGCATGGCCGGATCGAGGCGGTCGCGCTCGCGCAATTGAATGGCAAGGCATTCGGAAAGGTTGCGGGCGCCGACCCCCGAGGGATCGAAGGTCTGAACGACACCGAGCATGCGTTCGACCCGTTGCACGGAGGTGCCGAGGCGCTGGGCAATATCCTCGACGGGATCGGTGAGATAGCCGACTTCATCGAGTGAATCGATCAAGGCATTGCCGATCAGCCGGTCGACCGGATCGGAGGTCGCGATGGCCAATTGGCCGGCCAGATGATCCTTGAGCGTCGCTTCGGCGGCGACATAGGCTTCAAGATTGGTCGCCTCGCCATCGCCATTGAGGCCGGATGTGCCTGACCAGGACGTGGCGGAAAGACCGGCTCCCTCAAGACCATAACCGTCGAGGCCGGCGTCATGATGGTCGCCGGGGGTCGGCGCGCGGTCATCATCGAAGGTGTTGGACAATTCGGTGCCGAGGCTTGCTTCCATGGAGCCGCGATCGGTGGCAAAAGACTCGGAATTCCAGTCGGCCTCGCTCGATTCGTTGAAGGCATGGCCTTCCGGATCGCCGAAATCATGGCCATCCTTTGCCTCATAAGCGGTGGAAAGCATGGGCTCGTAGGGCTCGTGCGCTTCCTCCGCCCGTTCGAGGAGGGGATTGCGTTCGAGTTCGTCCTCGACGAAGGCAGCCAGTTCCAGATTGGAAAATTGGAGCAGCTTGATGGCCTGCAAAAGCTGCGGCGTCATCACCAGGGACTGTCCCTGACGCATGACGAGTTTGGTTGAAAGCGCCATGGCATTCGGCTCCGAATTGCGCTGAAACATCTCGCCGACGGGCGGGTGTTTCAAGGGCTGTTTCAACAAAAGAAAGAGGCTGGTGCTCGAGGGTGGCGTGGAAGCGCCTTCGTCCAGGTCTGTTTCTTGCATATAGCATAAAACATATTGTGACCAGCGCTTCTATGAATTTTTTATCTCAAAAATCCCCCATTAGTGTCGTGCTATATCCTAAATTAACTTGGATTGAGAGCGTTACCGGCATCGAGCGCACAAGGTCACGGTTCTCCGGCAAAGAGGGGTTATCACAAATTATTACAACCCCTGCCAGTCTGTGAGCGTCACGGTTCCTTCCGCTGAATCGGCCGATTCGCCTAGAAAAAAGGCACTGAAGCGCCTGAGCGTCAAATATCGATCCTGAAAGCGAAGGGCCTTTCAGGATCGACACGCGAGGTTTTTCGAGAAAATAAGGCTCCGGAACCGTTTCCGGGCGGGGCGGCGGCTTTCCGCCGAACCTTTCGATCGCGATAGGTCGTGATCAGAAAGACTTGGTATTACAGCCGGAAATCGGCGCCGAGATAGAAACGGCGCACATCCTCATGCGCCACGATCTCGTCGGGCGTGCCGTCGGTCAGGACATGGCCGGAATGGATGATATAGGCGCGGTCGATGAGGCCCAATGTCTCGCGCACGGCATGATCGGTAATGAGCACGCCAATGCCGCGTTGGGTCAGATGCCGCACCAGCACCTTGATGTCATTCACCGCGATCGGATCGACGCCCGCGAAAGGTTCATCGAGCAGCATGAAGGCTGGCTTGCCGGCGAGGGCGCGGGCGATTTCGCAACGCCGCCGCTCGCCGCCCGAAAGGGCGATGGAGGGTGATTTACGCAGCCTTTTGATGTCAAATTCATCGAGGAGGGATTCGAGTTCCTCGGCGCGTTTGTGTTTGTCGGGCTGCGAGATTTCGAGAACGGCGCGGATATTGTCCTCGACGCTGAGCCCCCGGAAAATCGAGGCTTCCTGCGGCAGATAGCCAACCCCCAGCCTGGCGCGCCGATACATGGGCAATGGCGTGACATCATGGCCATCGAGGAAGATATTGCCTTGATCGGGCCGGATCAGACCGGTGATCATATAAAAAACTGTGGTCTTGCCGGCGCCATTGGGGCCGAGCAGACCGACCGCTTCACCGCGCCGGACGTGCAGGCTCACATCCTCCACGACCCGCCGGGTTTTGTAGAATTTGCGCAGATGCGAGGCGGCCAGGACCCCCTCGCTGGTCTCGGGGTTCGCGTGTTCCGAGAGGGTGCTGGTCACAAGGTTGGGCGTGTCGATCACGGGCTCGAACAGATCCGGGGCTGGTTCTTCCTCCATGAGCCATTCACCGCCATAACCGGCCGCTGCGGCTTCCACCGTGCGGCTGCTGCCCGGTGCCTTGAGGGTGGTGATCCATTGGCCGAATCGTCTGAAAGAATAGGAGGATTTCATGTGCAAGCCGCAGGCTCTCCCTCACAGCGGACTATTTTCCGGGCGTCTCTCTTTTCATCGAAAGACGCCAAATCCATGATCCGGCATTTACCGATCTGGTCCTGGCCGATAGCCTGTGGATTCAGATCGAGGCTTTGATCAATGCGTGTCGAGAGAGGAGGTGTAGCAATAAAGGTGCGCACCGAACCGTGAATCGTCCCGGAAAAAGGAAAACCCGTCCGCCGCAACATTGCCCTTCGCCTGCGCCTTCCTTGTTGTTTCCTTGGTCTCGGTCTTTTTCCTGGGACTTTTTCCGTTGGAAAGCCCAGGCCTCGAGCGAGACCCTATCCTTTAGAAAGCACGAAAAGACCCGGCTGACAACATGCTCCCGCTTCGGCTTCATGCTGGCGTCAGATTCAGGGTTTTGGCGCCGCGGGCTTAGCGGGAGCTTCGGCAGACTTGCTGTCACTGGGGAGGAACAAACTCCTGACATGGCCAATGACCACCGCCTGGCTGGTGTGCAGGTCATAGACGAGCTTGTCGCCCTTGGTGACATTGGGCCCCTGTGTCAGCGTGACATTGCCATTGAGCGTGACCTTGTTTTCGGCCTTTTCATAAACGCCGCTGTCGCCGGTGCCCACCTGATCCTTCGAGATCATGACGACGGCATTCGGTGCTTCCATGCGTCGGACTTGGTCTGAGCCGGTGCCGCCGGCGCTATTAGCCGTGCTCCCCTTCGGCACCAGATAAATGATGAGCGTCGAGGTTTTGAGGATGGTTTCACCCTGGGTCGCGACCACATTGCCCGTATAGATGAGCTTTTGTTCCTTATCGAAATAATCGAGCTTGGTCGCCTCGATATTGACAGGTTGGTGGCCATTGCCGCCGGGCAGAACGCGTCCCGCGGAAGGATCGGCGGGCGCTGGTGCGGCAGGCTTGGCCGCGACCGGAGGCTTGGCGGCAAGGCTTGTCGGTGACAGACCCATTTGCAGGAAAAATAATCCGATGAGGGCAGGGCGCCACCAAGCGTGTCGCAGAAGGGCGATAGGGCTCATGGCTGACCTCCCGCTTGGGGAGCCTCCGCCGGGGCCTCGCTGTCGAAATGCGAGAACACGTTTCCGGCGAAGGTAATATGATGGCCATTATCTTCCAGGTGCATGCTATCGGCCTTGATGATTCCGTCCTCGATCAACACTTCGACCTTGTCCCAGCCATCGAGGATTCCAGGTTTCATATAGATTTCGGAGCGCTGCATCCGCATGTCGTAGCGGCCTATATTCTTGATACGGACCTTGCCGGTGAGCTGAACGCGATCGATTTTGCTATCGTAAACACCAGTTTCGGCAGTAATGTGAGCATTCGATTTATCTTCCATGCCGAGATCGCTATTTACATCCGTCAACGTGACGATATTCGGCTGAACGATATTCTGAACCGCTTTCGCGGCGCGGATGGCGAAGGGTTGCCCATTGGTCTGCAGGCCCGTGATATTGGGCGTTTCGACCGTGATCTTGCTGCCTTCAATATCGACGCGGCCGATTGAAATATTACCCGGAAAGTGGCGGAACGGGTCGAAAACCGTCATGACGAAAATGCCGAGGCCGATGACGACCGGTACGATGATGAAGGCGCGGCGGAGCCAGCGCACCCGCGATGTATGCCGATTGGCCGCGGCGAAATCGCCGTAAACCAGTTTTTGCTGACTTTGTGGCCCCTTGCCCTTTGCCCCTGAAGAGGCGGGGCGGAGCCATGCGGAGCGGCCATCGGAATCGCTCATCGGGACCCTTCGCGGCAAGGAACACGGACATCATCGGCGGTCCTGGGCGAGGGCGCCGGTCTTTGGCGGGGATCTCTCCAGGGAAAGTCAGGCATGTGAGAAAATGTCGGTTTCCGCCCAGCCAGCGAGATCGAGCTTGGCGCGAGTCGGCAGGAAGTCGAAACAGGCTTGCGCCAATTCGGTGCGATGCTCGCGCTCCAGCATGCCATCCAGCTTGGTGCGCAAGGCGTGTAGGTGCAGGACGTCCGAAGCGGCATAGGTCAGTTGCGCGTCCGATAATGTGTCGGCGCCCCAATCCGAGGATTGCTGCTGTTTCGAGAGATCGACACCCAAAAGTTCCCGTGCAAGATCCTTGAGGCCATGGCGGTCAGTATAGGTCCGCGTGAGCTTCGAGGCGATCTTGGTACAATAAAGCGGCGTTGTCATGGTTCCGAAGGTTTTATAGAGAACCGCTATGTCGAAACGCGCGTAATGGAACAATTTGGTCACATTGGGATCGATCAGCAGGCGTTCGAGATGGGGCGCGTGCGTCTGGCCGGGCTTGATCTGCACCAGATGGGCCTGGCCATCTCCGCCCGAAAGCTGCACGAGGCAGAGCCGGTCGCGATGCGGCAGAAGCCCGAGGGTTTCGGTATCGACGGCGACACTTCTACCGAAAGATACGTTTTCCGGAAGATCGCCCTTGTGAAGATGAATGGCCATGGAACTCGGGTTTGCGAGAAAGGAAAGCCGTGAGGCCGACGGACGGCCCCTGAAGGGTCCGAGCTTTCTAGATAATGTACGAGAGAGGCGGGATCGGACGCCACTTTCGGTCTATAATCCAAAGCAGCAGAGGGGGGAAGACCGGCGCCGAAAGGTCGATTTTACCACGCCGCGACCATGCCCCCTTTGAAAAGACCCGGCTTCCCGAGAGGGGCCTGCGCGGGGCTGTTGCTTTGGAGGCAAGCACGACTATTTCTTGTTCTTGACTTCAACCGGCCGGGACACCTATATACCGGACGTTATGTTCGCCATATCGAACGATGGATGCAAGGGTGACTGTGGCCCAGACCACCAAAGCGGCCAGTCAGCGCGAGGCCGACGAGCCGCATAGTCTCGTTGTCCGGTTCGGACTGGACCAACCGCTCGCCATGGATGCGGGCGTGAGCCTTGCGCCTTTGACCATCGCCTATCAGACTTATGGCACGCTGAACGCCGACAAATCCAACGCCATTTTGGTCTGCCATGCGCTGACCGGCGATCAGCATGTGGCGAGCGACCATCCGATCACCAAGAAACCCGGCTGGTGGTGGATCATGGTCGGACCCGGCCGGCCGATCGATACCAATCGCTATTTCGTGATTTCCACCAATGTCGTCGGCGGCTGCATGGGCACGACTGGCCCGGCCTCGCTCAATCCCGCGACGGGGCGTCCTTACGGCCTCGACCTGCCGCTCGTGACCATCCGCGACATGGTCAATGCGCAGGCCATGCTGATCGATCATCTTGGCATAGAGACTTTATTTTGCGTGGCCGGCGGTTCGATGGGCGGCATGCAGGTGCTGCAATGGGCGGCAAGTTTCCCGTCCCGCGTCTTCGCCGCCTTGCCGATCGCCACCGCGGCTAAACATTCCTCGCAGAATATCGCCTTTCACGAAGTCGGCAGGCAGGCGATCATGGCCGACCCCAATTGGTGTCAGGGCCGCTATCTGGAAGAGGGCGTGTTTCCGACCAAAGGGCTTTCCGTGGCCCGGATGGCGGCGCATATCACTTATATGTCGGATGAGGCTCTGCAGAGCAAATTCGGCCGCAAGCTCCAAGGACGCGAGGCGCCGACCTTTTCCTTCGACGCGGATTTCCAGATCGAGAATTACCTGCGCCACCAGGGCACGAGCTTCGTCGATCGGTTCGACGCCAATTCCTATCTCTATGTGACGCGTGCCTGCGATTATTTCGATCTTGCCGCCGATTACGGCGGATCGCTGGCTTTGGCCTTCAAGGGCACGAAAACAAGGTTTTGCGTCGTTTCCTTCCAGTCCGACTGGCTCTATACGACCGCCGCCTCGCGCGCCATCGTCCATGCACTCAATGCCGGTGGCGCCTCGGTGTCCTTCGTCGATATTGAGACCGATCGCGGCCATGACGCCTTTTTGCTGAACGAGCCGGAATTCATCGCGACCACGCGCGGATTTCTCGACGCAGCGGCTCGTGCCCGCGGCCTACCGCCGGCCAAAGGCTCGTCCAGGACAGAGTCGCCAGAAGAGGAAACGCTCTAGCCATGGCGGAAGGCCAAAATTCCAGGAAGCGCCGCGCGGCCTTTCCCGCCCCACGCGTCGATGAATTGCTGATTGCCGATATGGTCGAGCCCCGTAGCCGCGTGCTCGATGTCGGCTGCGGCGATGGGACCTTGCTGCATCTGTTGAGCGAGGACCGTGGTGTCGATGCGCGCGGCATCGAACTCTCGCAGCGCGGCGTCAATGATTGCGTGGCCAAGGGCCTCTCGGTGATTCAGGGCGATGCCGATACCGATCTCGAAGGCTATCCAGATGACGCCTTCGATTATGTGATTCTTTCGCAGACTTTGCAGGCGACACGGCGGCCGCGCCAGGTTTTGGAACATATGCTGCGCATCGGCCGCCATGCGATCGTGTCCTTTCCCAATTTCGGTCATTGGCGGATCAGGGCGCAGCTCGCTTTGCTCGGCCATATGCCGATCACGCATAATCTTCAGGCGCCCTGGTACGACACGCCGAACATCCATTTCTGCACGATCAGTGATTTTTTAGCGCTCGCGCAGACAATCGATGCGCGAATCGAGCGGGGCATAGCGCTCGGGCGTTTCGGCACGCCCTTGCGTTTCAGTGAACCCTGGATCTGGAATCTATTCGGTGAGCAGGGCGTGTTCCGGCTGACGCGGAAGGAATAGGGGGGCCATCGCGCGGGGAATGGCCTGTGCATGGGATGCGCAGGCGCGAGGGAGCGAAGAGTGGCGGACCCGGAATGACCGACGAAGGCGGCCTCGGCCTGAAACCCGATGCGTTGAGCTTGCCCGAAGCCGTCATCATGGGGATTGCCGGAACCGCTCCGGCCTATAGCATGGCGGCGACGACGGCGACGCTGATCGCTGTCACGGGGATCCTGGCGCCCGCGAGCCTGCTGATTTGCGGGTTGGTCATGTTTGGTGTGGCCTTCGCCTTTCTGCATTTGACGCGGCTCGATCCGAATGCCGGTGCTGCCTATATCTGGGTCAAACAGACACTCCATCCGGTGCTGGGATTTTTCGCGGGCTGGGCGATGCTGGTCATGTCCGCCCTGTTCATGGTGTCCGGCACCGTGCCCGCCGCCACGGCCATGCTGCAGATTCTCGCGCCGGGCTTTGTGCAGAACATGATGGCCGTGACCCTTGTCGCGGCATTCCTCATGATTCTGATCGGGCTGATCGTGCTGAAAGGGATCAAGCTCTCAAGCCACTTTCAGGTCATCCTGACCTTGATCGAGGTGGGAATCGTCGCGGGTCTCATCATTGCGGCTCTGTTCGCCTCTTTTGCCCATCCGGCGCATGCTTTGAGTTTCGGCCTCCTCCTGGGACAGGATTTCACGCCCTCTCTCTTCGTGTCTGGTGCCCTGGTTGCCGTTTATTTTTACGCGGGCTGGGACGTCACCGCGAATCTGAATGAGGAGACGCGCAATCCTAAACGGAGTGGAGGAGTGGCTTCCGTTCTCGCGATGCTGGCCTTGATGCTCATGCTGATTGGGTTCAGCGCCGCTTGTCTCTTGACGCTGAGCGATGACGATATCCAGAAGGCCGGCACCGATATTGTGACCACTGTCGCGGCCAGGATCTTGCCCGCGCCTTGGAGTTCCCTGGCCGTGATCGCGGTCGTCCTCAGCACGATCGGGACGCTGGAAACCAATATCCTGCAATTCACGCGCACGCTTTTCGCCATGGCGCGGGACGGCGTCTTCGCCCGGCGTTATGCCAGGGTCCATGCGGTCCATCAGACACCCTGGCTTTCAACTGTTCTGGTGACGGCGATCGGCTTGGGACTGCTGCTTCTTTCCTCTTCTTTCTCGAGTGTCAGCGCGATCATGAAGGCATCGGCCAGCGCGCTCGGCTTTCAGATCGCCTTCTATTATGCCCTGAGCTGTCTCGCCTGCGCGTGGTGTCTGCGGAGGGGCTTCCGCTCGTCGCAGATCCTCCTGACAGGCATTCTCTGGCCGCTGATCAGTGCCCTTTTCCTGTTCGGGGTCGCCATTGGCAGCCTACCGACTTTCGATGGCGTCACCTTGTTCGTCAGCTTGGGCAGCCTCGCTTTCGGGGCCGTGCCGCTCTTGCTCAGCCGGATGCGTTCAGCCGCGAAAGCCTGAGCGCCCGTCAGCTTCTCAGGCCAGGAGCCTCCTGGCCTGTCCGCGCGACATATTCCGTGTAGCCGCCCCCATATTTGTGAATGCCCTCCGGCGTCAGTTCGAGCACGCGATTGGACAGTGCCGCCAGGAAGTGCCGGTCGTGGGAGACGAACAGCATGGTGCCTTCATACTGCGACAAAGCTGCGATCAGCATCTCCTTTGTCACAATGTCCAGATGGTTGGTGGGCTCGTCCAGCACCAGGAAGTTTGGCGGATCGTAAAGCATTCTGGCCATGACCAACCGGGCCTTTTCGCCGCCCGATAGAACCCGGCATTTCTTTTCCACGTCATCACCGGAAAATCCGAAGCAGCCGGCCAGCGCCCGCAATGAGCCTTGCCCCGCCTGCGGAAACGTGTCCTCCAGCGACTGGAACACGGTGCGCTCGCCGTCGAGCAGATCCATGGCATGCTGGGCGAAATAGCCCATCTTGACGCTTCCACCCAGGGACACCGTCCCATTGTCCGGCTGCGTGGAGCCGGTCACCAGTTTCAGCAGCGTGGACTTGCCGGCGCCATTGATGCCCATCACGCACCAGCGCTCCTTGCGGCTCACCACGAAGTCGAGACCCTCATAGATGCTCCGATCGCCGTAACGCTTGTGCACGTTTTTTAAGCTCACCACGTCATCGCCGGAACGCGGCGCTGTCGGGAACTCGAATGCGATCGACTGGCGGCGCTTGGGCGGCTCCACCCGTTCGATTTTGTCCAGCTTCTTCACCCGGCTTTGCACCTGCGCGGCATGGGAGGCGCGCGCCTTGAAGCGCTCGATGAACTTGATCTCCTTGGCGAGCATCGCCTGCTGACGCTCGAACTGGGCCTGCTGCTGCTTCTCGTTCAGCGCGCGTTGCTGTTCATAGAATTCGTAATTGCCCGAATAGGTCGTCAGCGCGCCGCCATCAATCTCCACCACCTTGGTGACGATGCGGTTCATGAATTCGCGATCATGCGAGGTCATCAGCAGCGCGCCATCATAGCCCTTGAGAAATTCCTCCAGCCAGATCAGGCTTTCGAGATCCAGATGGTTGCTCGGCTCGTCCAGCAGCATGGCGTCCGGACGCATCAGAAGGATGCGGGCGAGCGCGACGCGCATCTTCCATCCGCCGGAAAGCGCGCCTACATCGCCGTCCATCATCTCCTCGGTGAAGCTGAGGCCCGCCAAAACTTCTCGCGCCCGGCCCTCGAGCGCATAGCCTCCTAGATCCTCGAAGCGCGCCTGCACCTCGCCGTAACGCTCGATGATGGCTTCTATTTCATCCATCCGGTCTGGGTCCGCCATATCGGCTTCCAGGGCCTTCAACTCAGCCGCGACGGCGCTCACGGGGCCGGTGCCATCCATCACCTCCGAGATGGCGCTGCGGCCGAACATCTCGCCGACGTCCTGGCTGAAATAGCCGATGGTGATCCCCCGATCGGTGACGACCTGACCTTCGTCAGGCTGTTCCTGCCCCGTGATCATCCGGAAGAGCGTCGTTTTGCCGGCGCCATTGGGGCCGACCAGACCGACTTTCTCGCCTCTCTGAATCGCGGCCGACGCCTCGATGAAGACGAGCTGCTTGCCGTTCTGTTTACCGATGTTATCGAGACGAATCATGAGTAGAGGCCATCCGGAGAAGATCGTGTGCCATTAAGCCATGGGGTGCGGCAGCGAAAGAGTGGACTTGTCGCGATTGGACGGCGCATGGATGGGCATCGTCATCGCGTCATAAAGCGCTTCTTCCTTACCTGGGCCTGACAGATTGAACCAGTGCTCAGCCCGACAGGAGGGCGTTCCTTAAAGGAAAGGCAGAGACAGATGGACGATATAAGTCTTTCGCATATTTTTCTTGTCTGCGCGGATGAGGGGAGTTTCTCGGCGGCTGGCAGGAAACTGAACCTTTCTCGCTCGTCGGTCGGCAAAACTGTTGCACGATTGGAAGACATGCTGGGGGTGCGGCTTTTCCATCGCTCAACCCGGCATCAGGCCCTCACTGAAGAGGGAAAAATCTATTACGAACATGCCCGGCGAGCACACAATGAGTTGGATAGGGCGCGCCAAATATTCGCGTCCGGTCACCGTTCGCCGAGCGGAATCCTGCGCGTGACCGCTCCAATGAGTTTGGGGCGGTCTTGCATCGGCCCGCTCCTTCTTGATTTTACGTCGCGATTTTCCGACCTCAAGCTTGTACTCTCTTTGAATGATCGGCCGGTTGATCTCATCGACGAGGGATTTGATCTCGCGATCCGCGTTGGAGCCACGATCAACACGACAGGGATAGCGGGGCGAAAGCTCAGTACCCAAGCCATGAGGCTTTACGCCTCGCCTTCCTACTTAGGGGCAAGGGGAACCCCTAAGAGCTGCGGGGAATTCGATCAGCATCAAATCCTCGCCTATGGTCGAGGGCGGACTCTGCGCTGGCGCTTTGCCGGTGTGGGCGGACAAGCGCTCCAAGACGTAGAGGGCATGAGTCAAGCGCAATTTGACGATCTGGATCTGCTGGCGAATGCGACGGCCCAGGGCTTCGGCATTGCCTCGCTGCCGACATGGCTGGCGCACCCTCGTGCTTTGCGAGGAGAATTGGTGCCTTTAAAGGCGTTCAATCTGAAGCCGTATGATATCAGCGCCCTCTGGCCGCAAAGTCATTTCATGCCACCGAAGGTCCGATATGCGATCGACCATCTGGTTCAGGCCCTGCCTGGCCTTCTGACAGACGACTTGAAAGGTCACTGAAGCGAAGTCTTCTCTGAAAGATTGTCGCTCTCAACGCGACAGTCATCGGCTCAAACGGATCGAATTGCCCTTCCTGAAGCATGCTATTTGTGTATGCAGACTTAAACAGGGCATCGGTCATGGACGTCGTCATACAAACGCAGGGACCTGCAATCAATCGCCGGAAGGTTGGTGATCTTATTGTCACTATGCTCAGCGATGGTTTTCTCGACGTTTCCTTCGATCTTTTAGACGGGATCAGTAGCAAAGACGCAGCCAGCCTGCTGAGCCAGCACCGTGTTTCGACTCTGCCCCGAATGAATGTCAATGTTTTTGTCATTCAAAATGGCGAGCAGATGATCCTGATCGATGGAGGCGCTGGAGGGATTCATGGTTGGGGTGGACGTTTACCTGTCGCCTTGAGTGCAGCGGGCATTGATCCTCTCTATATTGACATCATCTTGCTCACCCACGCCCATCCAGATCATGTCGGCGGATTGGCTGGCCCGCTTGCGACACCCCATTTCCGAAACGTGAAGCAAGTGTATGTTCATAAAGCTGAATATGATTTCTGGAGGAATGACATGATCCGCGCTGCCGCGCCGGATGGTTTCAGGCCTTTCTTTGACGTGGCTCAGAATGTGTTTGACGCCTACAAAGAACAGATCATCGTGTTTACCGGAGAAGACGTGATCCCCAAAATCCAAGCCGTGCCGCTTCCCGGCCATACGCCGGGTCATACAGGCTATCTCATTTCCGACAAGGGAGAGTCGCTGCTCATCTGGGGTGATATTGTGCACTTCCCGTATGTTCAGATTGCAAGGCCGGAGGTGACAATCGCATTCGATAATGAACCGGCCGAGGCTGCCGCGATAAGACGCCATATCCTTGACCGCGCCAGCAGCGAAGGGCTTCTCGTCAGCGGGATGCACTTCAATATGCCAACGTGTGGCCGGATCGAACGCGCTTCCGGCGGTTACGAACTGATCTATGAAGCTTGGTCGCCCGCTTTGATCTGAGCGGCCGTTCAATCATTGGTTGCCGCTATAGATCCACTATGGCTGGCATATTCCTTTGCCACCCATTCGATGAACACCCGGACCCGAAGGCTGAGTTGGCGACTGCGCGGGTAGAGTACATAGACTGGCGTCGGGGATGGCGGGGTCTCGGGCAGGCATTCCAACAATCTGCCTTCCGCCAGATCCTGCTCCACGGAATAGCGTGGCACCTGGATCAGGCCCAGGCCTTGCTGCGCGGCGGCCTTATAGGTATCGGCGCCATTGACCGCGAGAGTCGATGGCAATGTCACGGTCTTGCGGGTGCCGTTCACCATGAATTCCAGCGGCAAGACGCCGCCAGTCGCCGAGGAACGAAAACCGATCATCCGATGGCCATCCAACGCGTCCCACCTTTGGGGATGTCCGAAACGGCCTATGTAATTGGCTGATGCCACTGTCACCTCGGGCAGCATGGCGATGCGTCGCGCGATAATGTCGCTCTCCTTTGGCTCACCGGTGCGTAGCGCGCAATCGATGCCTTCGCCGACGAGATCGACGAAGCGGTCGCCCTCGCTCATGAACAGTTCGAGATCCGGATAATCCGCGAAAAAACGAGGCAAGGCCGGTACGATGAAACGTCGGGCCTGCGTGCCCTGGACGTCGACGCGCAGCAGGCCGCGCGGGAGGGCGCCGCTGAAAGCGCTCTCGGCCTCCTCGATATCATTGAGGATCGCCAGGCAGCGCCGGTAATAGGCCTCGCCATCCAGCGTCGTGCGGACCTGCCGTGTCGTCCGCTGCAGCAACCGCACGCCGAGCCGAGTTTCAAGCTGCTTGACGGCGTCGGTCGCGGTCGAAGGGGGTAGGCCAAGATCCTCGGCGGCACGGACGAAGCTTCCACGCTCCACGATCCGCACGAACACACGCATGGCATCGATCCGATCCATTATTCCCTATTCCCGAATAGTGATCGCGAATAATCGCCGATTATCTGGCTGATGAAAATGGTCATCTAAGGGCATGTCCGGAGCGATCGAGCCCGGAAAGGGAGAGGCAAGATGACGACGAATGAGACGAAGATCGCCTTGGTGACTGGCGCGAGCCGGGGCCTGGGACGCAGCATGGCCATCGCGCTCGCTCATAAAGGTGTGGACGTGATTGGGACCTATCACAGCAACAAGGCGGAAGCCGACGCCACCGTGGCCGCCGTCGAGGCGCTCGGCCGCAAGGCGGTGATGTTCCAGCTCGATACCAGCAACACGGCCAGCTTCGCTTCCTTTGCGGTGGATCTGAAGCAAAGGCTCGCGGCCAATTGGAACCGCTCGACCTTCGACTACCTAGTCAACAATGCTGGAATCGGCATCTACGCCCCCTTCGCCGAGACGAGCGAGGCCGATTTTGACCGGTTGATGAACATCCACCTCAAGGGCGTGTTCTTCTTGACCCAGGCCCTGCTGCCCCTGATCGCCGATGGCGGCCGTATCGTGAACCTGTCGAGCGGCCTCACCCGCTTCAGCCTGCCGGGTTATGCCGCCTATGCGGCGATGAAGGGCGCGGTGGAAGTGCTGACCCGCTATCTCGCGAAGGAACTGGGGCCGCGCGGCATCGGCGTCAACACCATCGCCCCCGGTGCGATCGAGACCGATTTCGGCGGCGGATCGGTGCGCGACAACAAGCAGGTGAACGACTTCATCGCCAGCGTGACGGCGCTCGGGCGCCCCGGTCTGCCCGACGACATTGGCCCCGCCGTCGCGTCGCTGCTGACCGAGGACAATCGCTGGATCAACGCCCAGCGGATCGAAGTCTCCGGCGGCATGTTCGTGTGATCGAGAGGGGGACCGACATGGGACAGGTTATCGTCATCACCGGCGCTTCCAGCGGCTTCGGAGCGCTGACGGCTCGAGCCCTCGCCGATGCCGGGCATATTGTCTATGCCGGTATGCGCGACACCGCCGGACGCAATGCGCCGCAGGTCGAAGCCGCCAAAGCTTATGCGAAAGAACGCGCCGTCGATCTCCATACGGTCGAGATGGATGTTCAATCCGAAGCGTCCGTTGAGGCCGCGATCGCGACGATTCTGCGAGAGAACAGCCGGCTCGACACTTTGGTCCATAACGCCGGGCACATGGTGTTTGGCCCGGCCGAGGCCTTCACTCCGGAACAATATGCTCAGCTCTATGATGTGAACGTGCTGGGCACCCAACGCGTCAACCGCGCCGCGCTGCCGATCCTGAGACGGCAAGGCAAGGGTCTGCTCGTGTGGGTCTCCTCGACCAGCACGCGCGGCGGCACACCACCATGGCTTGCGCCCTATTTTGCTGCCAAGGCGGCGATGGATTCGCTGGCGGTCAGCTATGCCGGCGAACTGGCGCGCTGGGGAATCGAGACCTCGATCATTGTGCCCGGTGCCTTCACGAAGGGTACCAGCCACTTCGCCCATGCTGGTGCCCCCGCTGATACGGCGAGGGCAAAAGACTATGCCAACGGGCCGACGGCGGATATTCCCGATGTCGCCATGAAGGGGTTGAGCGCGCTCGAACCGGCTGATGCCGACGCGGGTGAGGTGGCTAAGGCGATCACGCGGGTCGTGGACTTGCCGTTTGGCAGGAGGCCGTTTCGGGTCCACATCGATCCCTCGCAGGATGGTGCGGAGATCGTCAACGGCGTGGCGGACCGCGTCCGGGCCGAGTTGCTGCGGCGGATCGGCCTGGAGGACATCCTGCATCCGCGTGCATGAAAATAGCAGCGACAGGACGGCCCATTTTCCGAGTCCGTCCTGTCATTCCCGACCCTCTTATAAATCCTTGTAATCGCTCAGCCAGCCCTGGACATTGATCTCTTCGAGATCGAGTTCATGTTCGAGATCGCGCAGGGTTTCATCGCGCACGGCGCCGGTCCGGTGCAGGCGCAGGAGTTCCGCCCGCCCAGCCTTGATGGCTTCTTGCACCACCTGGAAATGGGCATTGCGATGCGGCAGCAGCTCCTTCGTTTCCCGGGCGAAGCGGGCACTGACCCTCGCCCGGTAGCCATATTGCTCGGCGAGACGAGGATGGAGATGCGTGCCATCCGGCTGAAGGGACTTGCGTTCGACAAGGGCGAGCTGCACCGCCGCAATTTTGGCCCGTGCTTCTGCCTCGGTCAGGGTTTTGGTGAGCGGCATGGATTTGGCGTTGAGGCCAATGATGCGGATCAGAGGCGCGAGCGTGGTGCCCTGGACCAGCACCGTGACCAGGATCACCGTGAAAGCGGTGATCAGGATGAAATCGCGGCCCGGGAAAGTGTCGGGCAACGCTAAGGCCACTGCGAGAGTTACGACGCCGCGCATGCCGGCCCAACTCATCACCAGAGGGACGGCGATTGGCGGATAGGGGTCGCGCTGCCGCAGCCACGGCAGCAGCCAGCGGACGATATAAGTCGTGGGAAAAATCCAGCAAAAACGGCTGATGATCATGGCGCCGGTAATGATGCCGATCGCGGGGAGCCAGGTGAAGAAAACGTCCCAATCCTTGTCGAGACGCATCATGACGCCGCGCAATGACAGGCCGATGAGGATAAAAACCATGGACTCGAGCAGAAAGATCGCGATGTCCCAGACGCCGCGGGCTTTCAGCCTCGTCGAAGCATCCATTTCCTCATGGGCCCGCCAGCCCAGGAAGAAGCCGCATGTGACGGTCGTCAGAACACCCGACACATGCAGCAGGGATTCGCCGCCGATGTAAGAGCCCCATGCGGTCAAAAAGCCGGAGACGATGACCAGCAATTCATCGTGTAGATGCCGCATGATGAAGAGGGCGACCATGCCGAAGATGAGGCCGGCCAGAACGCCGCCCGCGGCGAGCAGGATGAATTCGATGACGGCATGGCCGGCGTCGAAGGTTCCGGTCAGCGCGGCGGCGACCGCGAAATGGAACAGGACGAGGGCGGCGGCGTCGTTGACGAGACTTTCCCCCTCGAGCATGATGCTCATACGGGGCGGCAGCCGCAAATGCTGGAGAACGGCTTTCACCGCGACGGCGTCGGGCGGTGAAACAATGGCGCCGAGTGTGAAACAGGCGGCGAGCGGCAAGGCCGGATTGGCCCAATGCGCGACATAGCCGATGCAAAGCGTCGTAAAGGCCACGGCGCCAATGGCAAGTTGGAGAATGATGCGCAGATCGGCCCGGAAATCTTGCCAGGCGGTAAAAAAGGCGGAACTGAGCAGGAGCGGCGGCAGGAACAGGATCAGGACGAGATTGGGGTCAAGCTCGACATCCGGCGTCCACGGCAAGAGCGCCAGAACAATGCCGCCAATGATGAGCATGGCGGCCTGTGGCAGGCGCAGGCGTTGCGCGAGCCAGACGAGGCCAAGGACGGCGACCATCAGGCCGAGGATCAATTCGAATTGGGCGATAGGGGTCATGGACTCTTTCATGATCCATCCGCTCCTATCGATTGCTCCACTTTCCGCCCGCCTGTTAATCCAAAGCAAGAATTGTTCTGGTCACTTATGTTTTTTCCAAGGACCGGGTTGCCGGTCCTTGGAGGCTGCACAAGCACTTCGGTAGGGCCGGCGCTTGCGCTTAGGCCTGTTTCTCGTGCTTATTTCGCGGCTTTGGCTTTTTCGATGCCGGCCAAGACAATCTTGCGGGCTTCCTCGGCATCACCCCAGCGCAGGATCTTGACCCATTTATTGGGTTCGAGATCCTTATAATGGGTGAAGAAATGTTCGATCTGCTTCAGGGTGATTTCCGGCAGGTCGGTGTAATTGGTGACCTTTTCATAACGCTTGGTCAGCTTGCTCGAGGGCACGGCGATGATCTTTTCATCGCCACCGGCCTCATCCTGCATGAGCAGGACGCCGACGACGCGGCAGCTCATGACGGCACCGGGAATGATGGCGCGCGTATTGGCGACGATCACGTCGCAGGGATCACCGTCATCCGACAAAGTATGCGGGATGAAGCCGTAATTGCCGGGATAGCGCATCGACGTATAAAGGAAACGGTCGACGAAGAGCGCGCCAGCATCCTTGTCGAGTTCATATTTGATGGGTTCGCCGCCGATCGGAACCTCGATGACGACATTGACTTCATCTGGCGGGTTTTTACCGATCGCAATGGCTTCCAGGCGCATAACTATCTCCGGGAGAAGGGGCAAAGCGGCTCATGCGGATGCTGCATGGCATCCGTAAACCGCTTAGCGGACGGAAGGACGCCTTCTTGTAAAGCGATTTGATGTCCAGATCACGATGAATTTGTTGGAAACCAACAAGGTTAAAAGCAGAATCAGAGAGGGACGATCCGCTCTTCGCGATCAGATCAACGGCTGAAGGGGAGATTGTCGAAGGCGAAGGCGATGCGCGGCCGGGTTTCCGTGCCGAAACGCTCGTTGGCCTGACGGACCATAGTGCCGCCTTGACCCTCGTAGAAACGGACGCCGCGTTCATTGTCGGCCAGCGCCCAGACGAGAAAATTCGCATAGCCATGGGCCGCCAAATCCTGGCCAGCGACCTGGAACAATCTCTTGCCGAAACCGACGCCTTGAAATTCGGGGGCAATGTAAAGCTCGAAGATTTCGCCGCCATAGGGCATGGAGGGGACGCGATTACGGCCATAGCTCGTATAGCCGCAAATGGTGTCGTCCCATTCGAGGAGGAGAAGCCGCGACCCCCGGACGATGGCTGAATGCCACCAGACGGGACCTCGGCGCGTGATCATCCGCTCGAGCTCGCGCCCGGGAATGATACCACGATAGGCGTCGCGCCAAGCAGCGTCATGGACGGCGGCAATGCCTTCCGCATCCTTTTCGCGCGCGGCCCGAATGGTGATGACGGCTTCAATCATGGGAGGATGTTAAGACGGTAGGGCCTGATCCCGCAAGAATTAGTTCGCGGCTTTGGCTGCTTACCCAATGAGCAATCCGCCGAAAGAGGAATCATGCCAGACGCCGGGTGATGCCAATGGCCATAAAGCTTCCTGGAAAGAGGCAATGGTCGATGGGACATTTTCGAATTTTTGCTCTGCTTTGAAAAAGCAAAAATTCGAGAAGAGGCCAAGAGGCGCGATCCGCGACCCCTTGATGCGACCTTGGCGTGAATCTTTGCCTCAGACCGGATAGGGGGATCGCGCCCAGCTCGGGGGAGCGCCATTGGGAGGGGCGGGTGGTCCGGCCGTTTCTTCCTCCGCGAAAGCCTCGATATCGGTCGCGACGGGACGCGTCAGACGGTGTGGACTTTTGAGCAAGAGGAGAAAGGCGATGATGTCGCAGCCGAGCAGGCTCACCCACCAGACCTGAATGGTGGCAAGGCCCAGAATGGCGATGGTCAGAACGACGACGCAACCGCCGAGCAAAGCCGGGGCGATGGCTATGGAGAGCCGGCTGGCCTTGAGCAAGGCCAGGGCTGTCAGGAGAGCGAAGGAAAGGGCGCCAATAATGCCGAGATCATACCAGATCAGAAACAAAAGGGTTTTGGGGGTATTCGGCGGCAGATAGCCAAGGCTCATAGCGCGGCTCGCCAGATCAGCTCCATGGCCGGTCAGGAGCCGGATGCCATCGTGATCCAGTAATTCGGCCCAGAGTGCCAGGGAACTCTGCGGAGCAAGCGGCAGGTTGGCGATTTGATGGAGAAGCCGGACGAGCAGCGGGATGGCCGGTGCGAAGAGAATCAAGGGCACGAAAAGGCAGACCAGGACACGGGCGGTTTTGGCCGGAGCCGACATCGCGATGGCGAAGGTGAAGGCGCCAGCGCCCAACGCCGCGAGCGTGATTTGGGCACGCCCGGCAATTGCCACTACGGCGACGAGAACGGCAAGTAAGGCGGCGCTGATCCAGCGCTCGCGCAAGGCAAGGGCGCCGAGAGCTGGCCAGACCAAAACGGTCAGTGTCAGCACGGAACGCTCGAACAGGGATTCATCGAATTCCGACGCGGTGCGGAAAGAAGCCGGGCCGATGAGCAGCATGGCCAGCACGGCTACGATCGTCAGGCCGAGGCCAATGGGCAGCAAGGAGAGATGCCGGGGCTTAGTGCGGCTGGGCAAGAAGATGCCGACCAAGGCGACGAGGGCCAAGGTGCCGAGCCCTTTCAGGAGATGTTCACTTGCCTCGCCTGGAAAAGGTGTCCACAGGAGCGAAAGACTGGTCCAGCCAACGAGGAAGAGGCCCACCACGCTGCCGCGGGAAATCAGGACGCCGCGCAGATGATGGGTGCCATGCTCGGCCGATTCCAGGACCGAGCCGAGAAAGACCAGAACCGCTCCGATCGGGAGTAGCGAATAGATCGCGCTTTTCGAGAAAATCCCGGCGAGCGGCAAACCGATCATCAAAATCGTCAGGCCGAGAAGAGTCAGAAGATCTGCGGCGTCGGTCGCGGGATTATCGTGAGGACGGGACGCGACGGGCATGGGAATCACGGACATTTGGACTGGCGGAGGATGCGTTATGATACTGCAGCGCTGTCGTTGCGACTGTGAGGGATATGTCACAGGCATCCTGGAAATGATATTAATCCAATTATCGTCATAGAATACTGCGGGCGACGGTCAATTCGGCCTCTTCAATGGCCTCTGGCGTGCCGACATGCAGCCAGACACCGTCGAGTCTGAGGCCAAAAAGGCGGTCTTGTGCGGCTGCGGCGAAGAAATAAGGCGCGAGCGGAAAAACCTCGCGGGTCTCGGCTTGGAACAATTCCGGTTTGACGATGCCGACTCCAGCATAGACGAAGGGAGCGACCATGCGTTCCTGCCGTTTTTTGAGGCGTCCATCTGGCTCGAAGGAGAAATCGCCTAGCCAATCGACCCCCTGGCTGCTCGTCGTCGCCGCGATCAAAAGCAGAATGTCCATGCGATCCGGGTCCCAGGCCGCAGCGAGGCGCTGCAGATTGGAACAGGGTCCCTCAAGCCAGAAAGCATCCGTGTTGCAGATGAAGAAGGGGGCTTCGCCCAGCAAAGGCAGCGCGCGTTTGATGCCGCCGCCTTGGTCTAGCAAGAGGCTTCTTTCGTCCGAGATAAGAATGTGCGGTTCGGTGCGCGATGCAAGATGCGCTTCGATCTGCTCGGGGTGAAAATGCACATTGACGATGGCCGTTGGCAGTCCAATGGCGGCGAAACGGTCGAGCATGTGATCGATCAAGGGTTTGCCAGCCACTTTGATCAAGGGTTTCGGGGTTTTCTCGGTTAGAGGCCGCATTCTCGTGCCAAGGCCTGCGGCAAAGACCATCGCGGTACGGGGATGATCGCTGTGCAAGGAAGGAGGGGATAGGGGAGAAGACATGACGGGCCGTTTTCGGGGAGGCGACGGGAGAAAACCTCAGAGTCGGATTGGGCAAAGGGAGGCCTGGCTGTTCAGAGGCTGTGAAGGAAGGGCCCCTTTGCGCGGTTCAGGACGGATCGCCTGAACGCCCAAGGTCCTGGCCGGGTTCATCCGGCGCGGCTTGTTCTGGCTCCGGGTTTTGCGGGTGAACCTGCTTTTGAGCTTGGCGCAGGGGCTCGAAAATGACCGGCAAATAGGTTTCAAACCAGAGTTTGATCTCGGCAAGGGCCGGATGGGCGAGACCTTTCAAAAGGTAGAATTGCACGCGCGGCAGATGAGTGAGATAGGCGGGCTTGTGATCGCGCCGATCGAGGCGGGTGAAAATTCCCAGGATTTTCGTCGCGCGTTGCGCGCCGAGCAGGGCATAGGCGCGGGCAAAGGCGGCAATGTCGAAGCTGCTGTCGCGCTCGCGCCGGAAGCGTAGATAATGGCCGAGCAGTTTAAGCTCGACCTCGTCAGAGACGGTGACCCGCGCGTCCTGAAGGAGCGAGGCAACGTCATAGGCTGGATGACCCAGCACGCAATCCTGGAAATCGATCATGCCGACCTGGGCAATGCCTTCTCGGCCCGGCAACCAGAGAATATTGGGTGAATGATAATCGCGCAGGGTCCAGGTGAGATTCGCCGAGCTGGACGGTCTCGCCGCGACTTCTTGCAGCGCATGACGCCAGAGATTGACGAAACTGGCCTTGGGGCCTGAAGCGAGCTGAACGCCGGCAATGAAGGGCGCATACCATTCGACAAAGAGCTCGACTTCAATGGCAAGGGCGTCGATATCATACAGCGGCAGATGATAGGGGACTTCACCTCCACGGCCGTCAGGCTGTCGAATCGTGTCAGGCAGGGGCATGGCATGCATGGCGCCGAGCGCGGTCACTGCCCAGGCGTAGCGCTCCTGAATGATTTCGCGCCCCTGAGTGATCTGGTCATTGCCGAGATCCTCGATGATCGCGAGACCCGCCACAGGGTCGGCCGCAAAAATCTCCGGGGCGGAAAAACCATGGGCACGCAAAGCCTCGCTCATCGCGAGGAACGGATGAATCGTCTCCGCGAGCTTCGCGATGGCACTATAGGATTTGCCGTAGCGGATTGGTGGCCCGTCCGGTTTGGGCGGTGAAATCATCAAGATCGCATGATCGCCATTCGGTTTGATGAGGCGTTCATAAAGGCGATTCGAGGCATCGCCTGACAGGAAATGACGCTCGGCGAAGTGCCAGCCTGATCGTTCGAACAAGCCCTGGAGCGCCCGGGCATTGGCGAGCCGTTCAGCCATCGCGCCATGGCCGGTGAGTGTGGCCGAGCGGAATGTGGGCGGCTGTGCAGGATCGAGGAAGAAAGCAATGTCGAGACGATCGCTGTTCAAGACCTCGCGGGCATGTTCCGGCCATTCGACAATGACGATCGCGCCTTCGCCTGCTTCTTCCCAACCGAGTTCGGCAAGATCCTCCGGTCGGCTGATCCGGTAAAGATCGGCGTGGACGATCGGACAGCGCTCGCCTTCATAGAGTTGCATCAGGGTAAAGGTCGGGCTCGGCACTTCGAGCGTCGGATCACCGACGAGAACGCGGATCAAGGCGCGCGCGAAACTGGTCTTGCCGGTGCCGAGATCGCCCGACAATGTCAGGAGATCGCCAGGCCCGAGCAGGGGGGCGATATCGGCCGCGAGCGCGGCCGTGGCGGCCTCGCCGGGCAGTTCCTTGTGCCAGATGCTCGTGTCCACTGTCGTCCGCCCCGTGCCGGAGGCCAATTCACTCATGCCGTCTCACTCATGGTCGTGCGCGCGAGCCTTTATCCCTTGGGTTTTCTTCCAGGATCTTCCTTGGAATGAGCAGAGCCCCTGTCTCCGAGAAGATGATTCAAACCGTTGGGTAGAAGGAACTCAGTATAAAACACCTTAACCGGAACTGGCGATTATCCCAAACTGTCAGGTTCGGCCGCTGATGATCATGGTCCGCTCCCAGACTGAAGCTCCAAACTTGGAAGGACCTCCCTGATTCGGTGTGGTGAGCATTCTATTTCGCACGAAATACCTGAATAATTCCTCATGGAGCACCCGAGTTCAAATCGAGTGAGGTCAGCGGTTAGACCCAGTCTCCAGGATCACGACCTGTCGCGATCTTCGGTGATCCTAGCTCCGGCGGAAAGCCGCTGCCCCGTCGCGGGGTAAATCCTGATGGGTCATGCTCATCCGGATTTAATATTCTTGAATCCATGCATTTTCGTTACGTGAAGCGAATAAAGTTCGCTTGCTCTCGTCTGGGGCGAACACATCGATACGAATGATGCCCTCTTGGGGTGGCGCTATCGCTTGGTTCGGTGTCGCCGGTGATCAGGAGTATTGGACCCTTCAATGTAAACGTCCGATGCTCTGCTCGGTTTGCGCGTCGGCTTTTGGGTCGCTCGCCTCCCCTCGTGATGGGAAGATGCAGGTCATGGTTGTTCCTTTGCCCAGCTTGGTTTCGATGAGGACCCTCCCGCCGTGTAATTGGACGAAGGACCGCACGATCGAGAGGCCGAGGCCGACACCGCGATGATTGGACCCGCCTGCATGGGTTTTAAAGCGATCGAAGACATGCTCCACCATATCGTCGGGAATCCCGCATCCCTCGTCGATCACTTTGAAAATCACTTCGTCGTGGCTGCGCGAGGCCGCAAGCGTCACGGTCTGGCCAGGCGTTGAAAAACCGATGGCATTGGACAGAAGATTAAAGAGGATTTGCCGGATGCGTTTGCCATCGGCCAGGAAGACACCAATATCCGGCGCGGCATCGACAGCAAGCGTCAGCGTGGATTCCCGCAGGCGATCCCGCACGCCTTCGGCGGCCGCACGCATCGCTTCGGCAATATCGACCTCCTCGAGGGAAAGGTCCATCGCATCGGCATCAATTGAGGCGAGGTCGAGAATATCATTGATGATCGCTCGCAAGGCCGAGGACGAGGCCATGACATAGCCGATATATTCGTGCTGCTTCTCGTTCAGGGGACCGACCGCGCCCTCGCCCAGCATTTCGATGAAACCGATGATATTGGTCAGAGGCGAACGCAGTTCGTAGGAAACGTGGTGCACAAAATCATTGCGCAGTTTTTCGGCATCGAGGAGCGCCTGATTGCGTTCCGTCAGGGCCCGCTCGACATTGACGCTCGCAGTCATGTCGATGAAAGTGATCAGGGTTGCGCCATCGGGCAGGGGGGCGGCGGCGTAATCCAACACCGAGCCATCCTGACGGGTCAGGCGATTCTCCAAACCCAGCCGTTCGTCCAGCAGGCCAGCGACCACCGTCCGCAAATTGTCCCAGGCTGTCTGTTCCACCAGCAATGGCGCGCATAACGAGGCGACCTTGTCGATATGCGGTTCGCCGCCGAGAGCCTCGGGTTCCAGTTTCCACAAGGCGGCAAAGGCGGGATTGAACAATTTGAGCCGCCCGTCGCTGCCAAAAACCGCGACGCCTTCCTGCAGTGTGTCGAGTGTTTCGCTCTGCACACGGATAGCGGCGTTGAAGCGGGATTCGAGATGGAAACGTTCGGTCGTATCGTCGAAGAGATAAGTGACACCGCCTTGGGGATTGGGGGTGATGACGCTGCGCAATGTCCGCCCGTCCGGCAGATACCAGAGCTGTTCCCTCGTCTCGAGAGCCTGATAGGCACTGAACAAATCCTGCTTCCAGCTTCGGAAATCAACTTGTTCGGGCAGAAGATGGGCCATGCGCAGGCGATCGAGAATTTCCGCGTCGGTTGGACCTTGATCGAGCCAGGCCTGATCAAGCGCCCAGAGTTGGCGATAGGCTGTATTGTGAAAGACCAATCGTTTGGTCCGGTCGAAAATGGCGACGGCCGTGGTCAGTTGATCGAGTGTGCGCGCATGCGCTTCCGCCTGTTGGACATTGACGCTGCGCATGGCTTCGAGCTCGGAAACATCGCTGGCCATGCCGACGGCACCCTTGCCGATTGTGCCTGGGTCAATTGCCTCCTGGCCAATGGTCGCCTGGTCAAGGGTTCCTTGATTGGTGATTCCCTGTGAGCCGTTGGACGCATGCAAAGCCGCGCGGCGGCCATGGATCTGACCCATGTCATTGGCGGCGACAGGGACCGGCATTTCAATAATGTCCAACATGCGTCGTGCCCCGGCCACGACCGCCGCCGCGCGGGCTTGCCAAATATGGCCGGTCGCGCGGGTGGCATCCGAGGCATCGCGTGTAGGATGTTCAAGGAGTTCGACGCCGCGCACCACCGCATCCTGGCGATCCCTCGCTTCGATAGCCCGGACATAGGCGAGATTGACCCAGGACAAATGACCCGCGCCATCGCGTTGCCAGGCTGGATGGGGGACGGCGTCGAGCAGGGTGCGCACAGCGGCGAGGTCGGCGAGAATTTGGGTTTGCTCCTCGCGCAACTGCAATAGGTCGCGTCGCGCCGCGGAAACATCGCGGATGCGGACGACCGCGCGACCCCCGATAGGACGCCCTTCGATATCGAGATGTTGGCCATTTCCGCCGAGCGACAGATGAAAGCTTTCCCCTTTTTCGCGCAATAGGTCGATGCGTGCCTGGAGGTCCCGAGCGTCATCGAGGGACATCCAGGACTTGAATGCCAGGAGGGAATCGGGCGAAGGGGAGGAACCCGTCGCCAGGTTCTTCCCCGTGAGAAAGCCGGGATCGCCAGCGATCTCCGGCTTTTCCCCAGGAGCGGACCAGGCGATGAAAAGTTGCGGATCAAGGCCGACGAAAAGTTCGGCGCGGTCGATCCTCGTTTGCAAAGCATGGATTTCAGTGAGGAGAGCCTTCTCCCGTGCGCGGGCGCGTTTCTCTTCCTTGCGCGAGGCAAGGGCGGTCAGAATGACGACGAGCGACAGGCCGGTGATCAGCACGGGCCAGAGAAGGTTGGCCTGTTCAAGCATCATTGTGAAGACAGAAGCCGATGTTTCCGCTCGGACGGGGCCGAGGGAGAAAAAGAGAAAGCACGATCCGCATGCCAATAGATCATGGAGCCCGCGGACAAGGCGAAGAGCGGGGCTCCGAGGCTCATTGATGGGCTGGTTTTTGTGCACCTTGCGCCGTTCCATTCGCATCTCCGCTTTCCCAGGCAGGATCGCCGATGGCAAGGCTTTCTTTTGAACGCAGAATGACAAATTGTACTCAGTGGAATTCTTGGCGACGCGTGGTTTCGTTGCCGATTTTTAGACTATCAGATATTCGCGTTGATTTTGATCTGACATGCTCGATCTTCGCAAACACATCGGATCGATCCGCTGATGCTCTAACGAGAGGCAGAATAGGCAATTGGTCTTGTGCGAGCCTGACCAGAATAGAAAGGCACGTTCATCCCGCCGATGAACGTGCCAATGTCTCATGCGATTAAAGGGTGAGCGCTCGGCGGCCTCTTTGCTCGTTCAGTAGCGGTAATGATCCGGCTTGAAGGGGCCGTTTTCAGGCAGGCCAAGATAAGTAGCCTGGACCGGCGTGAGTTTGGTGAGCTTGACGCCGATCTTGTCGAGATGGAGGGCCGCGACCTTTTCATCGAGATGTTTGGGCAGCGTATGGACCTTGCGGGCGTAATGGCCCTTTTTGGTCCAGAGTTCGATTTGCGCCAGGGTCTGGTTGGTGAAGGAAGCCGACATCACGAAAGACGGATGACCGGTCGCATTGCCCAGATTGACCAGCCGACCTTCGGACAGGAGGATGATTCTCTTTCCATCGGGGAAGACGATCTCATCGACCTGCGGCTTGACATTTTCCCATTTGAAATTGCGCAGGCCGGCAACCTGAATCTCTGAATCGAAATGGCCGATGTTACAGACGATGGCGCGGTCTTTCATCAGGCGCATGTGATCGACGGTGATGACATCGACATTGCCGGTGCAGGTCACGAAAATATCGGCACGAGTCGCCGCATCTTCCATGGTCGTGACTTCATAACCTTCCATCGCTGCCTGCAGGGCGCAAATCGGATCGACTTCCGAGACGAGAACCCGGCAGCCGGCATTGCGCAGGGAGGCGGCCGAGCCCTTGCCGACATCGCCGAAACCGGCAATCATCGCGACCTTGCCGGCCATCATCACATCCGTGCCACGGCGGATGCCGTCGACGAGCGATTCCCGGCAACCGTAGAGATTATCGAATTTCGATTTTGTCACCGAGTCGTTGACGTTGATCGCCGGCCACAACAGCTTGCCGTCGCGCTCCATCAGATAGAGGCGATGCACGCCGGTCGTGGTTTCCTCGCTGACGCCTTGGATCGCCTCGCCGCATTTCGTGTAGAAGCCGGGCTTTTCCTTCAATCGCTTCTTGATGGAGGCGAAGAGGACTTCCTCTTCCTCGTTGGTGGCCTTGTCGAGAAAGGCTGTATCGCCGGCCTCGGCGCGAATACCGAGATGAATCAGAAGCGTGGCGTCGCCACCATCGTCGAGAATGAGGTTCGGCGTGCCGCCATCGCCCCATTCGAAGATCTTGTGGGTATATTCCCAATAATCAGTCAGGCTCTCGCCCTTGATGGCGAAGACCGGAATGCCCGCTGCGGCGATCGCGGCCGCCGCATGATCTTGCGTCGAATAGATATTGCAGGAGGCCCAGCGAATGTCTGCGCCGAGAGCCTTCAAGGTTTCGATCAGCACGGCGGTTTGGATCGTCATGTGCAGGGAGCCTGCGATCCGCGCGCCTTTCAGAGGCTGACTCGGTCCATATTCGGCGCGGGTCGCCATCAAACCCGGCATTTCCGTCTCGGCGATCGCCAATTCCTTACGGCCCCATTCGGCAAGACCAATGTCTGCGATCACATAATCAGCGGGGGAAGATTGGGTCATGGCGTGCTCCGGAATGATTTCCGGCTTGATAGCAGGGCTCGCCGCCTAGTTCAATAAAGATATAAGCAAGTCTTTATGTCTTTAATCCTGTGCCGATCAGAGAATGACTGATCCTGTCCAATTCTGCTCGATAGGTTTCAAAGGAGAAATAGGATTTGTAGACGCTTCGCGTGGCGCAATTGAGCCGATCGATGTGCGGCTTGCAGTGTGCCGCTTGCGTGAGCAAAGCAGCGAAGCTTTCGGCATCCGAAGCAAGGGCGACATTTTGCAAATGACTGGGATCGACCGGCATGCCGCGAAAGGCATGGCGCGTCGCGATCAAGGGCGCTCCGCTCGACAGGGCCTCGATCGTCTTGATCGATATTCCATGGCCTTCCGTCGTTGGGAGCAGCACGGCGGCTGCATTGGCATAGGCCGCATCGAGATCCTGGACACGGCCTGTGAATAAGCTCTCGTAGCGGTTCAGGAGCTCTGGCGCGCGCGTGCGCAATTCATTGTCTATGTTTCCGATGATCTTGATGGGGATATTCGGGACGCGGGGGAGGATCTCTTCCAGAAACCAGGAGACACCGAGAAAATTGGGGTAATTCGCGCTGGCGACGATGATGAAATCCTCTCCGGCATTGCCGGGGGCGATGGGAGGAACCGTCGGATAAACAAGCTCGTGGCGTAATGAGGGGAGGTAGGATTTGAAGGTCGCCGCTTCCTCATTGTTGAGATGGATGAGAACATCGGCCTTGGCGAGTTCCCGCACCTCGATCTTCAGCATTTTCTCGAATTTGGTACGCGGCGGGATGGCCCAGGTCGCCTGGTTACGCAGCAAATATTGGTGGGCTTGGATATCATGCGTATCAAGCACGATCGGCGCGCCGTAGCGTTGCCGCAAGGCTGCCGCAGCGGGCATGCAGAAAAAATGGTTGCAATGGATGAAATCGATTTTCGGTTCTTTCAGGAGACTTTTGGGCAGGGGTGTGAGGCGCGTATAGACAACCGCCATGGCCGCCAGATTCCCGTGCAGCCAAAGCCAGCCGGTATCGCGGAAAGAGGGCCATAGGATACGCGACCACGGCACGCCGGCAAAAAAGCGGGTATCGGCCTGGAGATCGCTTGTCGCGGCGGCATAGGCTTCGTGCGCAGGTGAGCCCTCGACGCTGCCAAGCGTGGCGGCGAGGGCCAAATCGAGCACGCGGGCGCCAAGACTGCGATAGGCGTCAGCCTGGGACACAAAGACCTGGTGACTGCCGCAAGAATGCCAAGCTGGATGGACGAGCAAGACCGTCTTGCCCTGCAAGGGAGCTTTATCCAATTTGGCGTCCATCACCTTCGTTGATTCTCCGCTCTTTTGGATGAGCCTATATTGGCGCACAAAGGGGCGAACGCCGTAACATTTTGTGGGGTTGGCACAAAGCCATCTTAAATGCTGACCAAATGGGAATCGCGGAAAAGCGGGTCATGACGGAATTTTTTCGCAATAGCCGGGCGGCTCTGCTTGGAATGCATTTGAGCTTGCACGAGAGAAACTGAACCAGACCACAATGAGAATGATCGTCAGGCTTTCGCCGAGCTTATCGTGTAAAGTGATTCATTGAAAATTTGGGACCGTGCCACCGTCTTAAAGAACAATGGCGCCGGTACCGCGTTGGTATCGTTTTTCGTCTGTAAAAAGCAATAAAAGTCTTGGCAGGGGGCGCCGCCTAAATCTGGCGTGACCCAAGACCGAAAATAATGGACAGCGGTACCCGTTTATACAAGAGCATGGCACGCAGTTTCCAGAAGCCGAGAATCGGTTCGAGTTCGGAATAATGTTCGACGAGCCGTTGTGCGAGGCGGGAACGGGCGGCCCAGCGGGGAAGCGAGGGATCGGGATCGATCTGGTCGAGACGAGCGAGCAGGAGGACGAAATTCAGCCGCAGCCAGGTGTTCTGCGTGAAACGCTTGGCATGAATGACGAGATGATCGACGAGGAACCGTTTCGCCTGATCATTGCTGTCTCCCGAACCGCCCGGATCGTAGCAGAGAATGCGGTTCAACTGCGCATGGCGTGTGAAAATATTGTTGCCATGGATGCGATAGGCAAAGACTGGTTCGTCGATCAGGACGCTGCCGCAAAGCGCGCTGATGCCGAGCGCAAAATACATGTCTGTCCCGGTGCGCAGCGTCGCCAGGGACGGGTTGTCGGCAAACAGCCTCAAGGCGTCGCGCCGAAAGCAATTCCCTGATGTCGGCGACCAGACCCAATTCTTGGCGAGGGGCCGCACATAATGCACCTTGTGCAGGACAATCTCATCGAGACCAGGGTTGCGCGTGGAGGGATCATCGGCATGATGATGATAGGGGCGCGTGAGATTTTGCCGAATGCCCTTGCCGCTGCGGATATAATCGTTGAAAGGATTGCCGCCGGTGACAACGATCTGATCGCCCTCCACTTGCAGCATGTCGCCGGAGGTAAAACCGACGTGACTGCGCATGGAGAGATGGACAAAAATATGGGTCTCGACACCTCGGGGCAGTAGAATATCGTCCGCGTCGAGGAAAATGACATAGGCGCCATTGGACGCCTTGAATCCATCAAGCGAGGCGGGTGTCTGGCCATCATTATGGGCCCGCCGGATAATCGTCACGGGGCTGTTGTCGGCTTCCATCTCATCGAGGATTTGGCCGCTTTCATCGGTCGAGGCATTATCGACAATGATACATTCAATGCGCTCGTAGGTCTGCTCAAGGATCGAGGCCACGGCTTGGCGCAAATATCGGCCATAATTATAATTGACGATGATCACACTCACGAGGGGCAGTTGCAATGCCTCCCCGACGCTGGCCAGAGGGCGGTCGAAAAAATGATCCGAGGGAGGGTACATGTTCATAATGTGTTCCGTCCGAGAGCGTTTCATTCGCGCGCGCCGATTCGAAAGGTGCTCTCGACAAAGAGGAGTACCGGGTTGCCAAGAAAGACTGGGCAGTCTGGTGTGGTCAAAGCCACGGTTGATTTTGTTTTCCAAAGCAAAATCAATGCTGCCTAGAGGATCAGAGTGATCCAAAAGGGATCCCTTTTGGATCACTCTGATCCTTTTAAAATTTAAAGCATGGTGTCCGAACGTATCAACGGCAATGCCGGAGAGCATCTGTCCAAGGCGCATACCACATTTTGGCTCAATAAATGTCTTGTTTTAAAGCCCGGGCGTGCTGCCTCGCTGATTCCGACACGGCTTCTCGATACCATCGGTCATAAGAGGCGACCGATGGAGCATCTTCGAATTTCCGCCAATCTATACAAGCGAAAACGCTCAGAAGAGAATGAAAGATTCGCAATCTTCGACCCTTGATCTCAGATAGCGCATCTTTTTCTGAGAACTAGACTCAAAAACCCCTATAGAACCAGACCTATAGGGGTAAATTTTGCGTGTTTCTCCAAAAGGGCCTGTGATCCTTTCGAAAAGTTCATGTTCTGGCAAGATTGCGCGCCTGTAGAGGCTCGGCTTGAAAAGCCGCCGAGAACGCGGCATGTGTGGCGCACGTTTGCCGCAGCTTCATGTCCCTTGCCGAATAGAGATCCATGCTTCAAGCCCCGACGCAGAAAAATTATGGCATAGCCGTCATCGCCAACGACAAGATCATCGACTGGCTGCTTCCTTTTCTCGAAAGTTATCTGGCCACGAACGCGACACTTCCACTTTATATCATCCCCTACGACGATAACATCTCCCTGACGCGGAAGGCGGCGGAAATTTACGGGGTCACGGTCGTCGATCCCGATAGTGTCGCGCTCGACGCTCTGGCCAAACGGCTCTATCCGCTTTCGCCGGGTCATCGTCGTCGTTTGCGCAAATTCCTGTCGCTTGCCCTGCCGCTCGACGAGGTGATTTATCTCGACGTCGATATCGTCCTGTTCCGGGACATGCGGGAGATGTTCGGCCGGCTCGAAGCGGGCAAGGCGGAATTCATCGTTGCCGCGCAAACCAGTGAAAATGACTTCGTCTATAATAAGAAGCGGGCGGATTATGATTTTCTGCGTGAAGCCCTGACGTTCAATGACGGGTTTTTTCTCACATCGAACCGTCTGCTTTCCTTGCAGGATTTTTACGACATCATCGATCGCGACGAAAAGATCTTCCACCGCGTGCGCGAGCGCGGCGGCCTTTATGCGCAGCCGGTGACCAATTTCGTCGTCCATCGGAAGGGACTGAAAGTCCTGTCGTTCTGGGATTGGGTCGAGGGTGCCTCGGGCGAGAGCTTCTACAAGGCTGAAGGCGTGACTTTCGATGCGGAAGGTCCTCGCGATCATTGTGGCAATAAAATTTATTTCGCCCATTGGTCCGGTATGAAGGACGCGCATTTGATGGGCCAGCGGGCTTTCGATGCGGCTTGGCGCGATTTTTCGCAAAAGGCTCATGCCCGGGCGAAATTCTAGCCGTAGTTTGGCCGCATAGATCCCGTCTGCACAATCACCGTAGGCGCCCGATCCTATCCCAATGTTTTCAACTTGCGGGGGTTATGCTCTAGTGTTCCCATGACGCGGGTCATGCCAAACCCTTTGAACAATGGCCGCGAGCGATGATGAAGATCGAGGATTCATGCCCCGTTTGCTGACGCTTTATCTGACCCGGCGGATCGCTCTCTCGGTTCTGATGATAGAGGCGAGCCTTTGTCTGCCGCTCGTCATGACCTCGCTGTTCAGCGCTTTGCCTCCGGCGGCGGTGCGTGGCGGCCTTATCTGGCCAGCTCTGCTCGGAACCTTGCCGACCGTTCTCTATATCGCGTTGCCCATGGCGGTTGGGATCGCCATCGCGTTAGAATTCTATCGCATGGCCTCGGAAGGGATGATCGCTGTCCTTTATTCCCTGCGGCTCTCGGTCTGGTCGATCTGCCTGCCGGGTATTGTCATCGCCATGGTCTGCGTCTTTTTCGGCTATTTTGTCGCTTCCTTCGTTGCTCCGAATTATGTCGGACAGATGCATGATGTGGTCCACGTCATCCGTAATTCGCTCAATCACCGCATGCTCGAGCCCGCCCATTTCTATACGTTCGATAACGGCTCGAAGACACTCTATTTCCAGCGCTGGCGATCGTCCGATGTCGTTTCGGGCATGTTCATTCACCAATTTTCCGACGAAAAGAAAGAAGAAGAGATCATCACGGCTTCAATCGCGGAATTCCGCCGCAATGAGAATGGGGTCATGCTGGTTTTGAGCGACGGCTCGATTGAGAGCCGGCCCGAAGGCGCCACCGCCATCCATACGGCCCATTTCGATGAATATGTCATCCCCATCGACATGCAGGGAACGGGCGGCATGCCGAAACGCAATTGGCGCGGCGTCTTCGAAGTCCCAGCTCTGGAATTTTTTCGGGAAAGGCCGCAGCAGGCCGACGATCCGCGCCGTTTCTCCGAATGGACGAGCGAAGCGACGAAACGGTTCGCCGTTCCTTTTCTTGCCCTCAGCCATACCATACTTGCCATGGGTCTCGTCTTGACTTTGGCTAATGCAACGGGGCGCAGCACCAAGGCGGGGTTGACCGCCTTCATCGTCGTGCCGCTCGCCCATATTCTGATCCTGATCGGCGCTGAAACCCTGGTGCGGCAAGATCCGCGCCTCGTCTGGCTGGTCGGTTTGGCGATCGCGGCGGAATTGGGTGTGGGCTGCTATCTCCTCTACCGCAAGAATGCCAATTTCCTTATTCAGCGGCGCGCAGCGACGGACTATCAACAAGGTGCCGAGGAATATCAGGGCGCGTGAACCGGCCTGTGAGACGGGTGAGGACGTTCATGGAGTGGCGTCCATGCACCGGTGCTTCGAAGACATGTCAAAATGCTTCTAAAGCGGGTGATACTTTAGGATTTGCCACTCTCTTTTGATCTTTTGGCCCCGATATTCTCTGCTCTATGCGCTGAGATAGGTCGGCTCGGCCGGCCGCACGGACGGCGTGGACTGACCCTCGAGTGTCGCTCGATAATGTGGGACAACCTCATGCGGCTTGCCGAGCCCGCGCACGCGTCCGTCATCGATCCATAAAACGCGATCGCAAAGCGCCTCGACGGTGATGAGATCATGCGAGACGAAGAGGATCGTCCCATGCTTTGCGAAATTACGGATAAAGGCGTCACATTTCGCGCCAAAGGCCGCGTCGCCAACGGAAAGCGCCTCATCAACGATGAGAATATCGGCATCGGCATGGGCGCAGACCGCGAAGGCAAGCCGCGCCACCATGCCGCTCGAATACATTTTCAGAGGTTGATTGAAGAATTCGCCGATATCGGCGAAAGCGGCGATCGTATCCATGCGGGCGAGCGCCTCGGCCCGTTTCATGCCGAGGATGGCACTTCCGATCAGCGCATTCTCGCGGCCGGTCAATTCATGGTCGAAGCCGGTACCCAGAGCGAGGATTGGCGCGATACGGCCCTGCACAGTCGCCGTGCCATGGGTCGGCGTGGTGATGCCGCACAGGATCTGCAGCAAGGTCGTTTTACCGGCGCCGTTGCGGCCGATAATGCCGAAACTCTCGCCCCGCGCGACCTTGAAGCTGATATCCTTCAGGACCCAATGCTCATGATAATATTGTTTCCAATGACCAAACAGCGTCTGCATGATCTGATCATTGCGCCGCAAATAGAGCTGGAAAGCTTTGCCGACATGGTCGCAGGAAATGACTTGATCAGATGACATCGACGAAAACAGCCTTGTACTGCATGAAGATGCGATAGCCGAAATAGAAGACGAGCAGAGAAACAATCAAGGTGCCAAGGCAGAGATAAGGCCCGGGCAGGCGTCCAAGGACGACCAGATCGCGGAAGATCTCGACGTAATTGCCGACGACGTTGCAGTGGACAATACGGCGCAAATGGGGCGGCACGTCATCAATCGAATAGAAAATCGGCGTCGCGAACATCAAGACCGGCACGATCGAAATCATCAGATGAGCTACATCGCGCGTGAAAGACCCGAGCGCCATCAAGAACCAGCAGGTCCCGAGCAGAAACATCGTGAAGGGTATGAGGACGAGTGGCGCGAACAGAATCGTCCAGGGCAGCTGATGGGTCAAGGTGATCTGGAAGACGAGCAGGACTGCGGTGCTGATCGCCGCATAGACGAGGGCACGAATGGTCGCGGTCCAGGCCAAGGTCTCGCTGGGAAAGATCGATTTCTTGATAAAGGTCACATGCTCATGCAGCAGACCGGGCGAACGGTAGGCGAGTTCGCTGAACAAATTAAAGACGATCAGGCCGGAGAAAATGGACAGGGCGTAGGTCCCCAGTCCACCGCCCTTGGCGGAATTCGGCACGCCGACCGCATTGGAGAAAATGATCGTATAGGCGCTCAGCATAACGAGCGGGCCGAAGACGGCCCAAAGCCAGCCGAGGATCGAACCCCGGAACCTTGCCGCCAATTCCCGCCGCACCACCGCCCGGATCAATTCACGAAAATGCCAGGCGTTGAAAAGCGGGCTCGCCAAAGTCATATGCGCCGCCAAGGGATCTCCATCTCCAGTAGTGGTGATCGATTAAGCCAGAACCCGACTTTTGTTTTTCCATAAGTGCAGGAAAGACAAAAATCTCGCCGTGTTTGAAGAACTCAGCGAAAGGTCCATTCATGGCCGGACTTCGGAATCCGTTTCGATCCGTGCCTCGGTGTCGGGACATAGACCAGTTTGTGAAGGTCACGTCAATATTCGTGCTGTCATGTTGCCCGCATCGAAGGTCTGATTTTGCTAAAAGCAATTGATTTATTTATATTTATTGTCGAAATCACTCGAAGCATCGCTGTTGACTTGCACGGGACTGGCGCGAGGCCGGCGGCTCAGGTTGCTTTTGGACAAGTTTGCGTTTATGACAAGACGTCCAAGGGCGTTAGGGAAACAGGATCCATCTGAGGTCCATACCGGAAGCGCTTTCTTGAAAGTGGGATCACAGACGTGAACTGCGGCACAATTCTTTCGCTGGCTAAAGGGACGGGACATGTTCTCGCCTCGGCTCGCGCTGCCGCTCTCCTGTCCGGTTCGTTGCTGCTTCTTAGTTGCCCCTGAGAGCCGGCCGGGCCTTGCCTGGGCACTCAGGGGATCGATCGAAGTTTCAGCATCTCTCCTCACCCAGGACAAAATCATGACCACGAATAAGTCTTCCGAACCGGCAATGGGGTCCGCCATCCAGGAAACCGCCAATACGGAACAAATCATCATCTTCGACACGACTCTTCGCGATGGCGAACAATCGCCCGGTGCCTCGATGAATCTCGACGAGAAGATCGAAGTAGCCGAACTCTTGGACGCGATGGGCGTCGATGTGATCGAGGCGGGTTTTCCCGTCACGTCGGAGGGGGATTTCGAGGCCGTTTCGGCCATCTCCCGCCGCGTCAAGCGGGCGAGTGTCGCCGGTCTTGCCCGCGCTGCAGCGCGCGATATCGATCGTTGCGCCGAGGCCCTGCGTGATGCCGTACGGCCCCGCATGCATGTCTTCATCTCGACCTCTCCGCTGCATATGAAATATAAATTGCAGAAGGAGCCGGGCGAAGTCCTTGACATGATTTCGACCTATGTCGGACGGGCGCGCAATCGTATCGATGATATCGAATGGTCGGCTGAGGACGGCACCCGCACGGAGATCGATTTTCTGTGCCGCTGCGTGGAAGCGGCGATCAAGGCCGGCGCACGCACGATCAATATTCCTGACACGGTCGGTTATACGATTCCGGAAGAATATCAGGCTTTGTTCGAAACAGTGCGGACGCGCGTTCCTAATTCCGACCAGGCGATCTTCTCGGTCCATTGTCACAACGATCTCGGCCTTGCCGTGGCCAATACTTTGGCCGGTATCAAGGGTGGCGCGCGGCAGGTGGAATGCACGATCAATGGTCTTGGCGAGCGAGCTGGCAATGCCGCCATGGAAGAGGTCGTCATGGCCTTGCGGGTGCGGGCAGACGCCTTGGCCTATCACAGCAATATCGATGCACGCATGTTGACGCGAGCCTCGAAGCTCGTTTCGGCAGTCAGCTCCTTCCCGGTGCAATATAACAAGGCGATCGTTGGTCGGAACGCCTTCGCTCACGAGAGCGGTATTCATCAGGATGGCATGCTGAAAAATGCGCAGACCTATGAAATCATGACGCCGGAAAGTGTCGGCGTGCATAAAACCTCACTGGTCATGGGCAAGCATTCGGGCCGCCACGCCTTCAAGGAAAAATTGAAGGAACTTGGTTATGAGCTCGGTGAAAACGCGCTCGAGGAAGCTTTCGCTCGATTCAAGGATCTCGCTGACCGCAAGAAGATCGTCTACGATGAAGATTTGATCGCTTTGGTGGATGATGAAATTATTCACGCGCATGATCGAATCAAGCTTGTGGCCCTCACCGTGATCGCCGGAACCAAGGGTCCGCAATCGGCGGCCTTAACGCTGACGATCGACGGGGTGGAGCAAACCCATCAGGCGACGGGGAATGGCCCAATCGACGCTATTTTCAATGCCGTGCAGGCCTTGGTGCCGCATGGGGCCGTGCTGGAACTTTATCAGGTCCATGCCGTCACCAAGGGCACAGATGCGCAGGCGGAAGTCTCAGTGCGCTTGAGCGAGGATGGCAAGACCGTGACGGCCCGTGGCGCCGATCCGGATACGCTGGTCGCCTCGGCCAAGGCCTATATTGCCGCCTTGAATAAACTGGTCGTGCGGCGACACAAGAGCCGCCCCGACGACAGCCTCGCCGGTTGAGATTGTGCGATAAGGTCTTGAAACCTTCAAGAAGGGCTAGACAGGTGAGCCCGCGTTTGCTAAATGCGCGTTCACCTGTTTCGGACACCCACGGTGTTTAGGGAAACATGGTGTTTTTGATGGGCGTATAGCTCAGTTGGTAGAGCAGCTGACTCTTAATCAGCGGGTCCACAGTTCGAGCCTGTGTGCGCCCACCATCAAAAACAATGGCTGAGCTAAATCCAAAAATTCACGGATGGCTTGGGTAACAGCGGTGTAAAATCGCCCTATCCCCAAAATCTGCCGCATGCGTTAGGCCTCCAACACGTTCTTGTCAGATGGCCGTTCGGATGGGACATACCATCCTCCGGCCGTGCAACACTGCTTGACCATGGCTTTGATGTTGACAGCGAGGCTCATTCGGTCCCCTTTCCCGATTCATCATTCCTGGCTTCTGCCTCCTGCCGGGCGATAATCCAATCGACGATGGCAGAGCACGCCGCTTCGGATGCGTCACAGGCCTCCCGGCTGGCATGGGTCGCTGCCCAGGTAAGGCCACGGATTTCTTTGGGGGAGATTCCTCGCGCGGTGGGAGGCTTGTCGGCATGGTCAAGCCTCCTGATAGAAGACGCCGCTATGTGAGACGGTTTCGAGCGGCGCGAACGAGCCGACGGGCCCAAGTGGGGATGCGGGAAGTTTCTGACGAAACTAGGGGGCAGGCCATGAACACGATGAACTACAAAGGATATTTTGCCAGGGTCGAGTTTAATCCTGAGGATATGCTTTTTGTCGGACATCTTGCCGGCATTAATGATGTCGTTGGGTTTCACGCCGACAAAGTCGCCGGTCTGAAATCGGCCTTTCAAGAGGCGGTAGATGATTACATCGATACTTGTGCAAAAGCCGGAAGGCCGCTGAAAAGCCATACTCAGGCAAGGTCATGTTTTTCGTGTTGGCCCAGAGTTCCATGCGCGCGCCGCCCTTGCCGCTCAGCTTTCAGGAAAGAAAATTCCGCGTGGCTGCTTGGGTCACGGAATAGGACCCTGAGCATGGGCCCTCGATTCTCGATGTCCTGACAATTTAGCGCAGTCCGAATTTTGGCCTCAGGCTTGGCTGTGACCGCTGCGTCTGCGGCTCATCGCTCTGTCTGTTCGTCAGAAATTGATATTCATTCCTGGCGAGAAGCCACCGTTCCCATTGGGTTGTATCCCTGCGCCCGTTGGTGGAGCGCCGCGACGGGCATTTCGACTGATGTCCGACGGCAGATCCACTCCACGTTTGCTCATCCCTGAAAAATCCATAGGAATGGTTGTTTGTGGAGGCTTCTCGGTGGTCACAGAGATACTGGACTTGCCTGAAGAGGACGTTGTCTTTGGTTTAGCATGCGTTCCTTTGTCTTGAGCGCCAGCCGCGCCGATGCTGACAACGCAAAAGAAAGCCGCGAGCCCAAGGCTCCATCGAGATCCATTCATACCATTGCTCGCCCGATCGACAGAAGGCACCTTCACATCCGCAAAGGAGCCCGGACGGTAAGATCCTAGGCGATCGAGGCCAAATCAATTTCTTGAGCTTGGAAAGAACTTTCAACCGATCAAAAGCGGGCCGTCCCAGATTGCCCGTTTCGCTGGCAAGCTTCTCGTTCTGGGGGATCAAGCATCTTTCCCACGAGAAGCGGTACGCGTTCCGCACTCTGAATAAAGGGGAGTCGCGGAAGAGTCGTCGAAAGAGCATAAATTGCGAGCCGGTTACGGAAGGCTTGAGTCGGCCGTGTGGGTAACTCAGGCCAGTGTGGGGCAACTGGCTCGTTTTTTGATTAGGATCAGGGCTTTTCGCCTAACTCCTAGACGTCTGATGGAGAACTATCGTTATGAACCTGAATCCAGGTGAGGAAGTCACGGTCGCCAAATTGCCGAGTGGCAAATGGGGCGCACTCCTGCGTTTGAACGGCTATGATGAACCGTTCAATCTCGGCCGCGAGTTCAAGACCGAGGAAATGACTGAAGGCTGGCTCGACACGACCGAAGCCAACAACCTTATTGACCAATATATCACAAAATATCGCAAGGCTTGAAAAGCAAAAATTTTCAGCAGTGATATCTGACTTTCGACGGGTGGAATGGCTGGTTTGCAGGCATTCACCCGTTTATCGGGATTATGTTGATTTTAAACATAAAACCTCCGCCTTGGCGGGATTTGGGTCGGTGGAGACCCCTGGATCAGGGAATATAAACGGCATCGATCACCCTGAGCTGTTCTCCTAGGGGATCGAGTTCCAAGCGGACGACTTCGGCTTGCAGACGGTCGCGGAATTTATAGACACGGCGCCAGCCATCCTCGGCTTCCGGAGGCCAGGGGGAAAACGTCTTCTTGTCGACCATGAGCGCCTCGCAATGGAGGCGGGGACCTTCGATATTGCGCGCGATGATGAACATGGGCCTCTCCTTCCCCAACGGCCATGAAAAATGACGGTTGGACCCTTTCGAGTTTTGCTGGCACTGTCGAAAAATTGGAAATTCCGGAAAGAAACCAAGAGTTGCCATGAGTGAACTCGGCATACGAGCGAGCTGGCATCAGCGGGAACCCGACCGTGCTTCCAAACGGATTTCCCATTTTTGCCCTGGGCATCCTCGCTCGCTACGCGGTTTCACTCAATCCGTCCTCATTCCTGCAGGAATTTTTCATCGACGGGCACGTCATAGCCGATGGCCAGACGGTTGGTTTCATTGGCGAGGGCGACGACGGCCAATAATTCAGCCCATTGTTCATCGGTCATGCCCTTGGCGCGTGCCGCTGCCGTATGCGAGCTAATGCAATAGCGGCAATTATTGGTGACGCTCACGGCCACGTAAATCATTTCCTTGGTCAAGGGGTCGAGCGCGCCAGGTGCCATGACCTGTTTGACCTGAGTCCAAAGGAGCCGCAGGCTTGGCGGGTGAAAGGCGATGGCCTTCCAGAAATTATTGATCCAATCGGTCTTGCGGGTCGCCTTGATGTCTTCATAGACCGTCCGGACTTCCTCGGAAGCGTCTTTTTCCTCGATTAATCGGGCCATGATGGCTTCCCGTTCCTTCTGCTGTGCCTTTGGGAAATTTTGCTGAATGTCGCGTGAAAGATGCTCGGCTGGCAATGGGCCGCTCGACGCGGTGACCCTGTGGATGCCGGTGTCTTGACGGGCATAATCCTTGGTTGCAAGGGGGATCGGATTCGGCTCGAGCCTCGTCGACTGACACTAAGCAAACTTTTCCAAGTTTGCTTACATTTAAAATTCTTGGCAGCATTGGTTTTGCTTCTTTTGAAGCAAAACCAATTGTGGTTTTAACCACGCAAGGCTGCTTAGCGCCCGAGCGGATTTTATCGCGCTGGCTTTGTCGGTGAAAAGCCGGTCTGACGGAAATAGGATGGTTGTGGATGTTGGATGACGAAGCATGGCTCGAGCGGCGCTATTATGGAGGCGATTTGCCGGCGGCGGCCGAAAGAGCCTTGCACGCGGTGGGGCTGAATTGGGAGAATGAGGAAGTCTCGGAAGCCTATATCCAGGAGGCTCTCGCCCTGGCGCCAAACCATCTCGCGGTCCATTTCGGCGCCTATAAATTTTATTATTACCGGCGCCGGCTGAAAGAGGCCCTGCCGCATGTCGAGGCCTGGGTCGTCGATGCCCTGCGTCGTAATGCCTTTCCCGAAGATTGGCGGCAAGTGACCGGCGCGCATGCGGATTTCAATAATTTCGACGGAGAACCGCGGGTTTTTCTCTTTTCTTTACGCGCTTATGGCTGGCTGCTCGCACGCCTGCGGCGCATTGCGGAAGGCCGCGAGGCTTTGCTGAAAGTCGCCGAACTCGATCTCAAGGATCGTATGGGCGCTCTGCGTCTTCTCGCAATCATCGATCAAGGGAACCGCGAGGAGGAAGAGGATTGACGCCTGGATGAGTCCAAGCGCCGATTCCAATTTTGAAAAAACGAGAAAGATCTATTTATGCCGATGCGGCCGGGGCCTTTCGCTATCAAACATTTTGGCGCAAGGCGGGCTGAGGCTTGAAATATGCTGCTTCATGCAGGCCGTTACGCGATCGACATCGGGAACGGCGTCGCTGCACAGACGCATGGCGTCGGCTTGGCAAGCCTCTTGTTCTTCGTCCGTATAGGCTTCTTCCGCGAAAGCAGTGCCGATGCCAATGCCGAGCATGAGCGTGAGGGAAGAAAGCAGCAGCTTGGTTCGCATCAGCATAATCTCCGAAAACCTAGGCATAATCTTTTGCCCAATTTTCGATTTCAAAGAAACCCTTCTCACGAAATTTATGGAATCTTTCCCCGACGAGTGGAGTGCTCCTCTCACGGCTTTTTATCGTTTAACCAATGCGGTCGGTAACGCTCGATCCAGTCCAGCGCACGATCGCAACCTCGAGCCAGGAGGGGAATGTCTTCCGCGAGAAGCAGCAGGCCGAGCGGAAGCATCCACAGCCCCAGGATCGGCAGAATGGCGAGGAAACCACCGCAGATGAACAGGACGCCGGCGGTGCGTCGTCGCCATGGCCTGCCAGGCTGACGGAGCCCGCGTATCACCTGGCGCAGCCGTGGCGGCAATCGGTCGATCAGCAGTTCCAGCCGGCGTTCTCGGTGTTCCGCATTTTCATCCTTCCGGATGGTGTTTGTCTTGTCTTGGCTCGGGTGGAGGGGCTTTTCCAGATCCGGCATCAATAGCCTCTCGAATGCCGCGAGAAACACGCGCTCTTCCAGTTTGATCATAACAGGGGGGAGGTCGAACCAGCAACCATCCATCCCTTCGATCCGCCGCAGCCCGCAGCGTAACATTGTGCAAGCTAAACGGACGCTCGCTATCCATTCCGGTGAAACGGTATGATGAGAGTTACATGACAATGTGTCAAATCGTCGATGCGCCCAAGATCCAGACGCATTCAGCCGAGTTGAATTGACCAAGTTGATTTGACAATGTCATTGAAACATTCAAGATCTCGGCCGAGTTAACGATCATGATACGGAGGGGGCATGTCCGTCTCAGCGATTCGCGTATTCGTCGCCGGGCTGCTTGTCACGCTCGTGTCTCTCCTTCCCGCTATCGCTGATGCCAAGCGCGAGGCTGTGCTCACTCAGGATGTCGATTATTTCGGTTTTGACCTGCGGACAGAGCAAAATGTCACGCTCGATCAATGTCAGGCTTCTTGCCTTGGCAATAAGGCTTGCAAGGCTTTTACCTATAATCCCAAGGTGAAATGGTGTTTCTTGAAATCCGACTTCGATCGGATGAACCAGGCACCGGGCGCGATCGCTGGCAAGATAATCGATTCCGAAAGCCGTGAAGCCGATCTCGGCGCTGCGCCGAAGCTGGATTTCATCTCCAATGAATTGATCCGACAGGCACGCGACTTCAAAGCCAATTTGCCGCGGGGCAGGGCCCCTTTGGGTGGTGGAGCGCCGGCACTGATCCAGCAAGCGCGCAAGGATCTTACGAACGGAAAGAGCGACGCGGCGTTGGAGAGCTTGCGTTTGGCACTAGCAACCGCTCCCGACAAGCCGGAGCTGTGGAGCGAAGTGGCGCGCGCTGGCAATGAGCTTGGCAAGACGACCTCTCTGGCGAGCCAGATGGCGCTTGTGGCACTCAATGGCTATGCCGTGACGCGGACGGCGTCGATGCGTGCCAGCGCGCTGGTGGAGCTCGCGGTCGCGCTGGAAAAGTCAGAAAATTATCGCGCCGCGCTCAATGCCTATAAGGCGAGCCTTGCGCTTGTGAACGCGAAATCCGTTGAGGCGGCTTATCTCGATCTCAAGGCGCGGCGCGGATTTCGGATCATCGATCATAGCATCGATAAAGATACCATCTCGCCCCGTGCTTGCGTCCAATTCTCCGAGGCTTTGGTGAAAGCGGGCGTCGATTATGCCCCGTTCCTCACGCTCGATGGAAAAGCCCCTAAGGCCTTCGAGGCCAAGGATCATGAAATTTGTGTCGAGGGCCTTGCCCATGGCCAACACTATAAACTGGGTTTGAGAAGCGGCCTGCCATCTTCCGTCGGGGAGGTTTTGGAAGCACCGGTCAGCCTCGACATCTATGTCCGGGATCGCTCGCCGCTTGTGCGTTTTACTGGAGATAATTTCGTTTTGCCGGGCTCTGCGCGGCGGGGCATTCCGATCGTGTCGGTAAATACTGACAGAGCCGATTTGAAACTCTACCGGATCGGTGATCGTGGTCTCGCCGGGCTTTTGACGAATACGCAGTTCCTGACCCAACTCGATCGTTACAGCGCGCAGCGTATTCAGGACGAAAGTGGTGAACTCGTCTGGCAGGGCGCGATCGATATACAGCAGGATCTCAACAAGGAGGTCGTGACCAGCTTTCCCGTCGATGAGGCCTTGCCGAAACGCCAACCCGGCGTTTATGTCCTGACCGCGGCTTCGCCGCATACGGCGAAGGAGGATTCGGATACACAGGCCACACAATGGTTTGTCGTTTCGGATCTTGGCATTACCACTTATGCCGGGACCGATGCTCTCTCCATTTTCGTTCGTTCGCTCGCTTCCGCAAAGCCGATGGCGGACGTGGACTTGCAACTCCTGGCGAAAAACAACGAAATTCTCGGCACGGCCAAGACCGATGCCGAAGGGCGCGCCACTTTCTCCGCGGGGCTCATGCGCGGCACTGGCGGATTGGCGCCCACAATCATCATGGCCCGGGCAGGCGGCTCTGATTTCGTCTTTCTGGATATGACGCGCGCGGGATTTGATCTTTCCGACCGTGGCGTGGCTGGCCGGGAATCGCCCGGCGCGATTGATCTTCTCGCCTGGACAGAACGTGGGATCTACCGTGTCGGCGAAACCGTACACGCGACGGCTCTCGCGCGAGATGACAGAAGCGTGGCCATCGCGAACCTTCCCCTGACCTTCGTCTTCACACGTCCTGATGGGGTCGAGGATCGCCGTTTCGTGCGCGATGGGGGGACGGCTGGCGGCTATACGCTGGATTTGCCCTTGCCCGACAATGCTCTGCGCGGCACCTGGACGATGAAGGTCTTCGTGGACCCCAAAAGGTCGGCGATTGGTGAAAGAACCTTTTTGGTCGATGATTTCATCCCGGACCGCACCGAATTCAGCCTGACCAGCAAGGTGAAGGAGATCGAGCCTTCAGCCTCTGTTCCCGTCAGCGTGGAGGGACGGTTTCTCTATGGCGCGCCAGCCGCGGGGCTCTCCCTGGAAGGGGATGTCAATGTCAAGCCGACCCGCGAGAATGCGCTGTTCAAGGACTATGTTTTCGGCCTGGCTGATGAGGAGATGGGTGACGGCAAGGAGCTTGCGCTGGAGGACTTGCCGGTTCTCGACGAGGCGGGCAAGGCGACGTTCAATGTCACTTTGGGTGACCTCCCTTCCACGACGCAATGGCTTTCGGCCCGTATCGTCGTGCGTATGCGGGAGGGGAACGGGCGCGCCATTGAACGTGCGCTCGATCTGCCGGTGAAAGCCAAGGGGCCGATGATTGGCATCAAGCCGGAATTCAGCGGGGACCTTGGCGAAAATACAATCGCCAATTTTCATGTGATCGGAGTCTCCCCCGATGGCCATAAACGGGCCATGCATGGGCTCACCTGGAAACTCGTGAGCGTGGAGCGCCGCTATCAATGGTATCGCGAGGGCTCGGCCTGGAAATATGAACCCGTCAACGCCACGAAACAGGTCGCTGCCGGCATGCTTGATATTGGTGCTGACGGTGCCAGAATTTCCGTACCCGTCGTTTTCGGGCGCTATCGGCTGGAGATTGAGACCAGCGAGGCCGAGGGGCCGAGTTCGAGCGTCGCTTTCGATGCCGGATGGTTCGTCGAGGCGAGTTCCACGGAAACCCCGGATGGTCTTGAGATCGCGCTCGATAAGCAGAGCTATAAGGTCGGCGAAACCGCGACATTGAAAATATTGTCGCGTTACGCGGGTGAAGCTCTGGTGGCGGTCGGCGCGGAAAAGCTGATCGCTGTTAAAACCGCGAGCCTCGGCGACAAAGGTGGGGAGATCGCGCTTCCCGTGACGGCGGATTGGGGGGCGGGGACCTATATCACCGCGACTTTGTTCCGACCAGGCGATGCACGCGACAATCGCATGCCGATGCGCGCCATCGGTATCAAATGGTTGCGGGTTGATCCCGGCGACCGCCAGTTGCTTGTCAAGCTAGATCTTCCCGCCAAAATGCAGCCCCGGCAGCCCCTGGCTATCGATCTCGAAGTGGCGGGCGCCGGGGTGAGGGAGGATGCCTATGTCACTGTCGCGGCTGTCGATGTCGGTATTTTGAATCTGACACGCTATGAGCCGCCGAATCCGGACGGCTGGTATTTTGGTCAGCGGCGGCTCGGGCTTGAGATTCGCGATCTTTATGGGCGGCTGATCGATGGCTCGCTCGGTGTGACGGGCCGTTTGCGGACCGGTGGCGATGGTGGGCAAATGGCGCTCCAAGGTAGCCCGCCCACGCAAAAGCTCGTGGCTTTCTTCTCAGGTCCAGTGAAACTGGATGCCGGGGGGAAGGCCCATGTCGTTTTCGACATTCCCCAATTCAACGGCACGGCGCGTGTCATGGCTGTCGCCTGGTCGAAATCTGGCGTTGGACATGCGGTTGGCGATGTCATCATCCGCGATCCCGTGGTTGTCACGGCGAGCCTGCCAAGGTTCCTTGCGCCGGAAGACAAGGCCGAATTGCGGCTTGATATTGCCAATACCGATGCACCCCCGGGTGACTATCACATCAAGGCTGAGGGTAATGCCGCGATTGGTTTCGAGACAAGTCCCTTCTCACGCACAATTCACCTTGCCGCAGGCGAAAAATCCAGTCTCGTGATCCCGATCCATGCCTTTCAACCGGGCAATGGAGAAGTATCTGTCACTGTGTCGAATGGGGTGAATGACGCTCCCCAATTGTCCCTCGCGCAGACCTTGGATGTGCCGGTTCGCCCGGCGATCCTTCCCATGACGGCGCGACATGTCATTTCTCTAATTCCGAAAAGCAGCCTGACGATCGATCGTCAATTGCTCGCCGATTTCCAGCTTCAAGGGGCATCGGTCAGCATCAATGTTTCGCGCGCGGCAGCCTTCGATGTCCCGGCCCTGCTGATGGCGCTCGACCGTTATCCCTATGGTTGCGCCGAGCAGATCACCAGCCGAGCCCTACCGCTGCTTTATCTCAGTGAATTAGCAAAACAATATGGTCTTGCTGAGGAAGGGGATGTGCACCAACGGGTACAGGAGGGGATCTACAAAGTGCTTTCCTATCAGGGCTCGAGCGGCGGGTTCGGGCTCTGGGCGGCGGGTTCCGGCGATCTCTGGCTCGATTCCTATATTAGTGATTTTCTGACCCGCGCCCGCGAGCAGAAATTTGATGTGCCGGAGGAGGCCTTGGCGCAGGCGCTCGAAAACCTCCAAAACTCCCTGGCCTATGACGATAATCTCAAGGACAAAGGCAATGAAATCGCTTACGCGCTCTATGTTCTGGCGCGCAATCGCCGGGCCGTGCTGAGCGATTTACGCTATTATGCCGATACGAAACTTGCCGATTTTTCGACTCCGCTTGCCAAGGCGCATCTTGCCGCGGCTTTGGCCTTTTATGGCGATGCGGAACGCTCAAAGGCCACCTTCCTGGATGCGCTGGGCCTGTCGCAACAGATGCTTGTGTCCAAGGTGAGTCTGGCGCGTGCTGATTATGGCTCTCAACTCCGCGATGCGGCCGCCGTGCTGGCGCTGGCCTCGGAAAGTCGCCCGGTGCCGCCGATCGTTCCAGCCTTGGTCAAGATCGTCAGCCAGGAATGGGAACAAAAACCCGCAGCGAGCACACAGGAATTGACGTGGATGTTGCTCGCGGCCCGCGGACTCCAGGGGGCAGACAAGGATCTTGCGCTGACCGTCAACGGGGTGCCGCGCGAGGGCGGATATCGGGCACACCTCGATGGCGATGCTTTGCTTGATCATCCGGTGAAACTGACCAATGAAACGGCAGTTCCAGTCACAGCCACCGTCACGACGGTCGCGGCTCCGGTTCGACCCTTGCCAGCCGGCGGCAATGGATTCCTGATTGATCGCAAATATTATACACTCGGCGGCAAGGAAACCTCCGTGACCAGGGTCAAGCAGAACGAGCGCTATGTCGTCGTGCTGCATGTGAGCGAGACCAATCAATGGCCACAGCGAATTCTGATCAATGATCTGCTGCCTGCTGGTTTCGAGATCGACAATCCCAGTCTCGTCGACAGCGCGCAGCTTTCGAATTTTGATTGGCTCGACGAAGTGGATGCGGCGCATACGGAATTTCGGAATGATCGTTTCATTGCCGCCTTTGATCATTTAGGCAATGATCACGATGACATCACGCTCGCCTATATCGTGCGCGCGGTGACGCCGGGCATTTATGATCATCCGGCGGCGACGGTCGAGGATATGTATCGGCCACAATTTTCCGCGCAGACATCCACGGGGCGGATGGAGGTCGTGGCGGGGCAGAAATGATAGGCTGGCACAAGATCGCGACGAGGGTTGCTGCCGGTTGTGTTTGTGTCGGAATGGTTTTGGCCGGGCTCCTGTTGGCCGACTTGGCCTTTCCACCGCCGCTTGATGAAGCTGATATTGCCTCGGTGGAAGTGCTGGACGCGGACGGTTTGTTGCTGCGCGCCTTCACCATGAAGGAAGGACGTTGGCGGTTGCGCACGCGAATCGAGGATGTCGATCCGCAATTGATTCGCATGGTGATCTCTTATGAGGACCAGCGTTTCTGGCACCATCCAGGCATTGATCCGCTGGCGCTCGGCCGTGCCTTGATGCAGTTGGTTGCCCATGGCCATATCGTTTCTGGCGGTTCCACTCTGTCCATGCAGGTGGCGCGGTTGATTGAGCCGCGTGAAGGGCGTTCGGTGCCCGCCAAATTGCGTCAGATCGCGCGGGCCCTTCAGATTGAACGGCGGTTGAGCAAGCGTCAGATTCTCGAACTCTATCTGACGCGCGCGCCTTATGGCGGCAATCTGGAAGGTGTCAGGGCGGCGAGCCTTGCCTATTTCGGCAAGGAACCGCGCCATTTGACCCTGGCGCAGACGGCTTTGCTCGTCGCCTTGCCGCAAATGCCGGAAAAGCGCCGGCCCGATCTTCATCCCGCCGAGGCTCTCGCCGCCCGCCAACGTGTGCTGGAACGGGGAGCCGTGGGGGTGGACGCGGAGGATGTGGCGCAAGCAAGGCTAGTCGCTTTGCCGGATCGGCGTTTGAACCTGCCCGCTTTCGCACCGCATCTTGCCGAGGCGGCTCTCCGCAAAGCGCCAGAGGCGTGGCAACATCGCACCAGTTTGCGGCGGCGGATCCAGCAAGGGCTTGAAGCCGTCGCTCGCGACGCCGCGGCGAGAATTGGCGCAAAGCTCTCTCTCGCTATGGTCATGGCCGATGTGCATTCGGGCGACATCGTGGCCGAGGTGGGGTCGGCGGATTATTTCGATGCCGTCCGGTCCGGCTGGATTGATATGACACGCGTGCCCCGTTCGCCCGGTTCGGCTCTGAAACCGTTCATTTATGGGCTGGCCTTCGAGGAAGGATTGATCGCGCAGGAGACCCTTATCGAAGACCGGCCCGCCGATTTTTTTGGGTACAGGCCGCGCAATTTCGATCTGAGCTATCAGGGCGATGTGAGTATCCGCCAAGCGCTGCAACTTTCTTTGAATGTGCCAGCGATGCGGCTGCTCGATGCGCTCGGTCCGGTCCGCTTGCTGGTGCGGTTTCGCCGCGCGGGCGTGCGGCTCGCCTTGCCCGCGCATGAAGCGCCGGGCCTTGCGATCGGTCTCGGCGGAGTCGGCATCACGCTGATGGATCTGGTGCAACTCTATGCGGGGCTTGTCGATCGTGAGCGGCTGATGCGGCTCGGTGATCGCATCCATGGCCAGCCGGAACGAATCGAGGGAGCGCCCTTGCTGGAACCAGCCGCTGCCTGGAATGTCGCCGATATTCTGTCCGGCGTCTTGCCACCGGTCGGCGCCGCGCCACGGCGCATCGCCTATAAGACCGGCACGAGTTATGGCTATCGTGATGCTTGGTCGATTGGATTCGACGGTCGCTATGTCTTGGGGGTCTGGGTTGGCCGACCGGATAATGGGGCGGTTCCGGGCCTCACCGGCTATGGGACCGCCGCCCCGATTCTCTTCGAAGCCTTCACGCGTTCCGGCGTTGCCGCAACGCCTCTGCCGCCGGCGCCAGTTGGAGTCGGGCGGCTTGCCCTGACGAATCTGCCGATCAGCCAGCGACGATTCGCGAGCACTGCGGATGGTCTGCCTTCGCTCTTCGTAGCGGAGCCGCCGCCACAAATCGTTTACCCACCCGAGGGCGCGCATGTGGATCTTGGCGCGGAACCTGATGGCATGCCGCTGGTTTTGAAATTACAGGGAGGGCTGGCGCCTTTTCGATGGCTCGCCAATGGCAAACCGCTGCCGGAATTATCCCGGGGCCGCACGAGCCAATGGGTGCCTGACGGGGACGGCTTTTCTATTCTGATGGTCATTGACGCCGTTGGGCGCACGGCTAGCGTTAGTCTCTATATCGATCGATGAATAACCTTTTGAGCTTCCTTGGTTTTTGTTTCTATGTCTCTTTTTTGAAGAAATTGGATTGACAGTCGGAACGGGGGAGATCTATAAGGCGTTCATCGACGGCGCCGCTGAATTGAGTGGCTGACGCGAGACACTTTTCCTGATTTTATCGGGTTTAGGCTGCCCTGGCTGAGAGGCTGGGTGGTTTGGTGTCTTTGGGTTAGGGAGTTTTTGCTTCTGCTGTTTTGGACTGTGCTGTTTGACAATTGAATCGGAAGAAAGAGAAACGTGGTCGGCGGGATCCTTGCGGTTCGTCTCCGAGAGGGGATGGACGTGTAGAGAACTCTGGCGGTCACGGATCAAGTTCACCGAGTTTTGAGCTGAGAAGCTTGAGGCAGGTGTGCTTGGGACTCGTCGAATAGAGTAGTGACCAGCCGGCATTGAATTCTCGATTTAACTTGAGAGTTTGATCCTGGCTCAGAACGAACGCTGGCGGCAGGCCTAACACATGCAAGTCGAACGCTGTAGCAATACGGAGTGGCAGACGGGTGAGTAACACGTGGGAACATACCCTTTGGTTCGGAATAACTCAGGGAAACTTGGGCTAATACCGGATACGCCCTACGGGGGAAAGATTTATTGCCGAAGGATTGGCCCGCGTCTGATTAGCTAGTTGGTGAGGTAATGGCTCACCAAGGCGACGATCAGTAGCTGGTCTGAGAGGATGATCAGCCACATTGGGACTGAGACACGGCCCAAACTCCTACGGGAGGCAGCAGTGGGGAATATTGGACAATGGGCGCAAGCCTGATCCAGCCATGCCGCGTGAGTGATGAAGGCCTTAGGGTTGTAAAGCTCTTTTACCTGGGAAGATAATGACGGTACCAGGAGAATAAGCCCCGGCTAACTTCGTGCCAGCAGCCGCGGTAATACGAAGGGGGCTAGCGTTGTTCGGATTTACTGGGCGTAAAGCGCACGTAGGCGGATCTTTAAGTCAGGGGTGAAATCCCAAGGCTCAACCTTGGAACTGCCTTTGATACTGGGGATCTCGAGTCCGGGAGAGGTGAGTGGAACTGCGAGTGTAGAGGTGAAATTCGTAGATATTCGCAAGAACACCAGTGGCGAAGGCGGCTCACTGGCCCGGTACTGACGCTGAGGTGCGAAAGCGTGGGGAGCAAACAGGATTAGATACCCTGGTAGTCCACGCCGTAAACGATGGATGCTAGCCGTTAGGCAGCTTGCTGCTTAGTGGCGCAGTTAACGCTTTAAGCATCCCGCCTGGGGAGTACGGTCGCAAGATTAAAACTCAAAGGAATTGACGGGGGCCCGCACAAGCGGTGGAGCATGTGGTTTAATTCGAAGCAACGCGCAGAACCTTACCAACCTTTGACATGTCTCGTTTGGTTACCAGAGATGGTTTCCTTCAGTTAGGCTGGCGAGAACACAGGTGCTGCATGGCTGTCGTCAGCTCGTGTCGTGAGATGTTGGGTTAAGTCCCGCAACGAGCGCAACCCACGCCCTTAGTTGCCATCATTCAGTTGGGCACTCTAGGGGGACTGCCGGTGATAAGCCGAGAGGAAGGTGTGGATGACGTCAAGTCCTCATGGCCCTTACGGGTTGGGCTACACACGTGCTACAATGGCGGTGACAATGGGATGCGAAGGGGCGACCCTCAGCAAATCTCAAAAAGCCGTCTCAGTTCGGATTGTACTCTGCAACTCGAGTGCATGAAGTTGGAATCGCTAGTAATCGTAGATCAGAACGCTACGGTGAATACGTTCCCGGGCCTTGTACACACCGCCCGTCACACCATGGGAGTTGGTTCTACCCGAAGGCGTTTTGCTAACCGCAAGGGGGCAGGCGACCACGGTAGGGTCAGCGACTGGGGTGAAGTCGTAACAAGGTAGCCGTAGGGGAACCTGCGGCTGGATCACCTCCTTTCTAAGGATGATCCTTCAGGATTGGGATTTTCCCCATTCTATCGGATCACTTGGAACAAATGGCCAGTCAGGCCAAATTCGCGGGATTTCGCCGCCTTCGTTTCTCTTTCTTCCTGGACGAGCCCGCGCTACCTGCTTTGAATTCATAAATCTTATGGGTTTGGCAGCTAGTGTGTTCAACGGTTCGGGCTTGTAGCTCAGTTGGTTAGAGCGCGCGCTTGATAAGCGTGAGGTCGGAAGTTCAAGTCTTCCCAGGCCCACCATTATAAGCAGCCTCAAACGCCGGCGTGGGCCTCCGCCCACTTGGCTTACGCGCATCAGGCGCGGCGGCCTTTGGCCTTGCGGCGCTTTGCGCCGAAGCTCAAGCTACTTAGGCCTGAGGCAAGGTATAAGGGGCCATAGCTCAGTTGGGAGAGCGCGTGCTTTGCAAGCATGAGGTCGTCGGTTCGATCCCGTCTGGCTCCACCA